>DAHUXD010000013.1 GCA_027307335.1 Acidobacteriota bacterium | reverse complement strand
GCCGGGCGCGCGCGCCCGCGCCGAGCGGAACGCCTACGTCGGCGCCGCGCTCGCCGAGCGGCCGGGCTCCTTCGACGGCGCGCTCCTGCTGGTCGAGAGCGAGGAGTTCTCGCGGCGCGGCGAGGCGAAGGCTTGGAGCCGCGTCGCACCGCGCGCGGTCATCGTCCGTGCGCCGGGCGCGCACGCGCGCCTGCTCCTCGACCACGAGCACCTGGTCGGCGAGGCGATTCGGCGGGCGCTCGAGCGAACCGGCTAAGGGGAAGGGGAGAGCGCGGCGCCCCACTTCTCCTCGAACTTGCGGCGGTTCTCCTCGTAGAGGGCGAAGTACGCGTCCTTCCCGAGCCGCCGGAACGAGGCGTTCTGCCAGTGATGGACGAAGACGTCGCGCGCGCAGCGCACCCGCCAGCCCGCGGCGCGCACGCGGCGGTTGTAGTCGCCGTCCTCGAAGAGCCCGAGGCCGAATCGCTCGTCGAGAGGGCCCACCTCGTCGAGCGTCCTCCGCCGGATCGCCACGCAGAAGAAGGCGAGCATCGAGATGTCGAAGGTCTCGCCGTCGTGCGCGCGGGACCAGGCCGCGGCCCACGCGGGCAGCCCGCGCACGTCCGCGTACCCGGCGTCGACCCGGGCCTCGTTCGCGATCGCGTTCGTGACTGGGCCCACGAGGCCGAGCGCCGGATCGGCGGCGAGGTGGCGCCGCAGACCCGTCAGCCAGCCGCGTGTCAGCACCGTGTCGTTGTTGAGGAGGATCACCGGGTCGCCGGCCGCCTCGGCGATCCCCGCGTTGACCGCGGCGGGAAAGCCGCGGTTCTCGCGCCACGCGCAGACGCGGACGCGGGGATGCGCCGCCGCGAAGCGGGCGAGCATCTCGGGCGTCCCGTCCGTCGAGCCGTTGTCCAACACGATCACTTCATAGCGGGGCCATTCCGTCCGCGCGACGAGGCTCTCGAGGCAGAGGCGGTTCAGGTCCAGGTTGTCGTGCGTGACGATCACGATCGAGGCGAGCGGGAACGCGGCGCGCATCGTCTCCGCCGAAGGGCCGCCATCGTCGAGCCGCAGACCCACCCAGCCGAGACGCTCGGCGACGCCGTCGAGGCGGCGCTCGCCACGGCCGAGGAGGATCGTCGCCTCGAGCCGATTCTCGCGGCGGAGCCGGTCGAGCGGCTCGAACGGGTCGCCGGATCCGAGGGCGGCGCGGAACACCCGATGCCCGGCCGCCGTCAGGGACCGGACGACGGGGTCATCGGCCGGGAACTCGTCGGCGAGGACCACGACCTCGAAGGCGTCGTCCCTCTCGACGGGCAGGGCCGCCCGCGCCGCCTCGCGCGCGCCGTCCGGCCCCGCCCAGTCGCCGGAACGTCGGCGCCGGAGCCGCCGGAGGAGCTCTCGCGCGCGGGACGGCATGTCCCGCGAAGTCTAGCCCCGCCTCAGACCGCGGCTTCCTCCAGCTCTCCGATCTTGTGCGGGCCGGGCTCCTCGGCCACCGCGGTCTCGGCCCGGTGGGTCTTCGCGACGAGGACGTAGATCGCCGGCACGACGAAGAGCGTGAACGCGGTGCCGATGATCATGCCCGTCACGAGCATGATGCCGATCGAGTTGCGCGCGCCGGCGCCGGGCCCGCTCGCGAAGACGAGCGGCATGTGGCCCATGACCGTGGCCGCGGTCGTCATCAGGATCGGCCGGAGACGCGTCTGCGCCGCCTCGACGACCGCCTCGAGCTTGGAGGCGCCGCGCTCCTGCACGCTGTTGGCGAACTCCACGATCAGGATGCCGTTCTTCGCGATGAGGCCGACCAGGGTGATCAGACCGACCTGGCTGTAGATGTTGAGCGTGGTCAGTCCGAGGAAGGAAAAGAGGAGCGCGCCCGACAGCGCCAGCGGCACCGAGCCCGCGAGCACGATGAACGGGTCGCGGAAGCTCTCGAACTGCGCCGCGAGCACGAGGTAGATCAGGATCGCGGAGAGCATGAACGTGAAGAGGAACTTGCCGCCCTCGGTGCGCAGCTGCCGCGACTCGCCCGCGTAGTCGACCGTGAAGCCCTGCGGCAGGACCGCCTTCGCGTTGGTCTCGAGGAACGAGAGGGCCTTGTCGAGCGACACCCCCGGCGGGATGACGCCCTGAATGCGCACCGCGTTCAGCTGCTGGAAGCGCTTGAGGTCGCGCGGCTCGGTCGTCGTCTTCAGATGCGCGAACGTCGAGAGCGGGACCAGCTTGCCGCCCGCGCCCGTGACGTAAATGTTCTCGAGCTGGTCCGGCGTGAGCCGGTCCGCCCGCTTGATCTGGGGGATGACCTTGTAGCTCCGCCCCTGGATCGAGAAACGGTTGACGAAGTTGCCGCTGAGCATCGTCGAGAGGTCCTTGCCCACGTCCGACAGGCTCACGCCCTGCGCGCGCAGCTTGTCGCGGTCGAAGACGACCTCCGCCTGCGGCTGGTCGAACTTCAGGTCCGAGTCGACGTACATGAACATCCCGCTCTGGTACGCCTTGCCGATCAGCTGGTTTGCGAAGTCGACGAGCTGCTGCGGCTCGGCCGTCGACGCGATGACGAAGTCGACCGGGAAGCTGCCGCCGCCCGGCAGCGCCGGAGGAATCAGCGAGATGACGCGCACGCCCGGGATCTTCGAGAGGCCGATGGAGGCCTCGACCTGGAGCTGCGTCGTCTTCTTCTTCCGTTCGCTCCACGGCTTCGTGACCATGCCGCCGAAGCCGCCCGACGGATTGGTGATCTGGAAGACGCTCTCGTTCTCGGGCATCGCCTTGTACACGTCGTACACCTTGTCGGCGAAGAGCTTCGTCTGGTCGAGCGTCGCGTTGGGCGCCGCCTGGATGACCCCGAAGACGACCGACTGGTCCTCCTGCGGCGCGAGCTCCTTGGCCGAGAACATGTAGAACGGCACGATCAGGGCGACGACGATGATCCACAGGACGAACGTCACCGGGCGGTACCGCAGGCTGCCCACGAGCACGCGCCCGTAGAGCGCGCGCACCTTCTCGAAGTGCCGGTTGATCATGCCGGCGAAGCCGCGCTGGCTGTCCTTCTCGCGAAGGAGCTTCGAGCCCATCATCGGCGAGAGGGTCAGCGCGACGACGCCCGAGATGATCACGGCGCCGGCGAGCGTGAACGCGAACTCGCGGAACAGGGCGCCGGTCAGACCGCCCTGGATGCCGATCGGCGCGTACACCGCCGCGAGCGTGATCGTCATGGCGATGATCGGGCCGACGAGCTCGCGCGCGGCGCGGATGGCGGCGTCGAAGGGCTTCTCGCCGAGGTGGAGGTGCCGCTCGACGTTCTCGACCATGACGATGGCGTCGTCGACGACGAGACCGACCGAGAGCACGATCGCGAGCAGCGTCAGCAGGTTGATCGTGAAACCCGCGATCAGCATCAGGAACACGGCGCCGACGAGCGACAGCGGGATCGCGACGATCGGGATGATCACCGCGCGGAAGGAGCCGAGGAAGAGGAAGATCACGACGACGACGATCAGGAGCGTCTCGGCGAGCGTGTCGAGGACCTCGTGGATCGCGTCCTGGATGTAGGCCGTCGCGTCGTACGGAATCCCGAGCGTCATGCCGGCAGGCAGCTGGGACCGGATCTCGGGCAGGGCCGCGCGGACGCGCTGGATGACGTCGAGCGAGTTCGCGGTCGGCAGCACCCAGATGCCCATGAACGTCGCGGTCTGGCCGTTGAAGCGCACGTCGTCGTCGTAGGTCTCCGCGCCGAGGACGACGTCGGCGATCTCGCCGAGCCGCACGACGACCCCGTTGCTCTCCTTGACGACGAGGTTCTTGAACTCCTCGGTCGTCTGGAGGTTCGTGTTGGCGACGAGGTTGACCGAGACCATCGAGCCCTTGGTCGCGCCGAGGGCGGAGAGGTAGTTGTTGTTCGCGAGCGCGTCGTGGACCATCGAGGGAGAGATGCCGAGGGCGGCCATGCGGTCGGGCTTCAGCCAAACGCGCATTGCGAACACGCGGCTGCCCAGGATGTCGGCGCGCTGCACCCCGCTGATCGCCGAGAGTTTCGGCTGGACCACGCGCGTCAGGTAGTCGGTGATCTGGTTCTGGTCGAGCTCGTTCGAACCGAAGCCGAGGTACATCGAGGCGAACTGCGAGTCGGCCGTCTGAAGGTCGATGATCGGCGCCTGCGATTCGGGCGGCAGGTCGTTGCGCACCTGCGCGACCTTCGCCTGGATCTGCGTCAGCGCCGCGTTGGTGTCGTAATTCAGGCTGAGGTGGACGGTGATCGTCGAGAGGCCCTGCGCGCTCGAGGACTCCATGTAGTCGATGCCGTCGGCGCTGGCGATCACCCGCTCGAGCGGCGTCGTGATGAACCCGCGGACGAGGTCGGCGTTGGCGCCGACGTAGACGGTCGTGACCTGCACGACCGCGACGTCGCTGCGCGGGTACTGCCGCACGGAAAGGGTGCGGATCGCCTGCAGCCCCGCGATGAGGATCACGAGGTTGACGACGATCGCGAGGACCGGCCGCCGGATGAAGAGATCCGTGAACTTCATGGGTTAGCTGTCCTCGGGCTTCGGCGCGGGGTCGTTCCCGGGCTGCGTCTGATTGTTGACCTGCACCGAGGCGCCGTTGCGGAGCTTGAAGACGCCGGAGGTGACGACCTCCTCGCCCGGCTTGATGCCGGAGAGGATCGCAACCTGGTCGCCGCGGCCGGGTCCGACCTTCACGAACTGCTGACGCACGCCCTTGTACTCCTTGCCCGACTTCGGGTCCTTCAGCTGGGACACGATGTACACGGAATCGCCGTACGGGGCATGGTTGATCGAGGACGCGGGGATCGCGACCACGTCGTCCGTGCTGCCCACGACCATCTTCGTGTCGACGAACTGGCCCGGGTGGAGCTTGCCGTCCACGTTCGGAAAGGTCGCCTGGACGGCGATGTTCCGCGTGGCGGGATCGATGACCGAGTCGACCGCCGTGATCCTGCCGGTGTCGGTGACGCCGGTCTGCGCGTTCGTCACGGTGACCTCGCCGCCGGCGCGGACCCGGACGATCTCCTGCTGCGGCACCGAGAAGTTGACGTAGATCGGCTGCAGCGCCTGCAGCGGCACGACGGGGCTGCCGCTCTGCAGGTACTGGCCGACGTTCACCTGGCGAATGCCGAGGACCCCGGTGAACGGGGCCCGGATCGTCTTGCGCTCGATCGTGGCCTTGAGTTCGCCGACCCTCGCTTCGGCGGCCTTGAACTGGGAATCGGCGTTGTCGAGGTTCTCCTGGGAGCCGATCTGCGTCTCCACGAGCCGCTTCGCGCGGTCGAGCGACACCTTCGCCCACTCGAGCTGGGCCTCGGCCGCGGCGAGCTGCGCCTTCTCCTGCCGCACGTCGAGCTGGACCAGCAGGTCGCCCTGCTTCACGCGCTGGCCGGACTCGAACGCGATCCGGTCCACGATCCCGGGCTGGTCGGCGCTGACGGTGACGCCCTGGACGGCCGCGACCGTTCCGATCGACGTCACCGACGTCGGCCAGCGGTCCGCTTTGGCGATCACCGTGGTGACGGCCTCGGGCGGCGGCTGGAAGGACGCCTGCTGGGCCATGCCCTTCTTGATCTGCCCGTATTTGACGGCGCCGATCGCCGTCAGAAAGGCGGCGATCGCCACGACCATCAGGAACATCCGTTTCTTCATCGGAACCAGACCTCCACCTTCATACGACGATCGGGACCTCTGGGGATCGACGGGTAGCGGAAGAGAGCTCCCCGACCACTTCAAGTACGAAATAAGCCGAAACTCGTCCCGGGGATTCCGCGCTCCCGCCCGAACTGTCCTCTTCCCGGGACGGCGACCGCCGGAGCCGCGCAGTTTAGCCGAGAGCGCGTCCCGGGGCGACGGGTTTCAGGGGTGCGGCGGACCGGCCGCAACTCTTCGAGCCGCGGGCCGGGTTTCTTCGTAGGTATTCTTCGGCGACCGGTCCATGACGAACGAAACCTTCGACGAGTACACCGCCCGCATCTTCTCGTACGTGGGGAGGCGGAATCCCCGCGACATGCTCGCGAGAGCCCCCGGGGCCCTGGCCCGGCGGGTGACCGGCGTGCCGCGCCGGCGGCTGACGGCCCGACCCGCGCCCGGCAAGTGGTCGGTCGGCGAGATCCTCGCGCACCTCTCGGAGATCGAGCTCCTGTGGGGCTACCGCGTGCGCACGCTGCTCGAGCGCGACGAGCCCGAGATCGTCGGGATGGACCAGGAGGTCTGGGCCCGCGTCGGGCGCTACGAGCGGCGGGATCCGCGGGAGAGCCTGGCCCTTTACACCGCGCTGCGGCGGTCGAACGTCGCGCTCCTGTCGGCGCTCCCCCCGAAGGCGCTGGCGCGGCGAGGGCGCCACTCCCAGTTCGGCGGCCTCTCGATCGCCGACATCGCGCGCCTCCTCGCCGGCCACGACGTCAACCACACGCGCCAGATCGACGCGATTCTCCGCAGGAAGAAGAGGCGTCATGCGGCTCGCTGACCTCCGGCGCGCCGTCCTGCCGGTCCTGGCCGCCGTCCTGGCGTCGGCCTCCCTGCGCGCCCAGACGATGTCGATCGAGGACTACGACCCGAAGTCGACGCTCGTCGTCCCGGAGCACAAGCCGGCGCGTGCGAAGTTTCCGTTCGTCGACGTGCACAACCACCAGGACCGCGACATGTCCGCGGCGGAGGCGGCGAAGCTCGTGGCCGACATGGACCGGATCAACCTGCGGGTGATGGTCAACCTCTCGGGGAGCCAGGGCGCCGAGTTCGAGAAGGGCTACCGCAACCTGCCCGGCCGCTATCCCGGGCGCTTCGTCGTGTTCGCGAACCTCGACTTCTCCGGCATCGAGAAGCCCGGCTGGGGAGAGCGCGCGGCGGCGCAGCTCGAGGAGGACTACCGGCACGGCGCGAGGGGACTCAAGATCTTCAAGAACCTCGGCCTCACGGTCGTGGACGCGAGCGGGAAGCGGGTGCCCGTGGACGATCCCCGCATCGACCCGGTCTGGGAGAAGTGCGCCGCGCTGGGAATCCCCGTGCTCATCCACTCGGGCGAGCCGCGGTCCTTCTTCGAGCCGGTCGACAAGGTGAACGAACGCTGGCTCGAGCTGAAACAGTTCCCGCAGCGCGCGCGGCCGCCGGACCGGTATCCGCCGTTCGAGCAGATCCTCAAGGAGCAGCACCACCTCTTCGAGAAGCACCCGAAGACGCGCTTCATCGACGCGCACCTCGGCTGGCTCGGCGGCGACCTCGCGCGCCTCGGCGCCCTGTTCGACCGGCTGCCGAACGTCTACACGGAGATCGGCGCCGTGCTCGCGGAACTCGGCCGGCAGCCCCGGTTCGCCCACGACTGGTTCCTCCGGTACGCGGACCGGGTGATGTTCGGCAAGGACGCCTGGGGGGCGGACGAATACCTCGTCTACTTCCGGGTCCTCGAGACCGACGACGAGTACTTCGACTATTACCGGAAGCGCCACGCCTTCTGGAAGATGTACGGCCTCGCCCTCCCGGACGACGTGCTGAAGAAGGTCTATTTCCAGAACGCCCTCCGGGTGATCCCCGGGATCGACGCCGCCGCGTTCCCCCGGTGAGCCTTTCCGCGTAAGTCACTCGATTCATGGGCCCGCCGCGCCCTCCGCCGGCATGATGCTTTTGTATCTGGCGGGGCTTCCCCCGCGCTCCTATCTTCGGGGACGTGGACATTTGCTTTCCGGGCGGCTTGCGCGTCGAGGCCCTCCACCAGGGGTTCTGGATCCGGACGGACCAGCCGGTGCCCCAGGGCGGGGGAGGGAAGGCGCCCTCGCCGTTCGACCTCTTCCTGGCCTCGATCGGCACCTGCGCGGGTTTCTACGCCCTCCGCTTCTGCCAGCAGCGCAGCCTCCGGACCGACGGGCTGGCGCTGACCCTGACGGCCGAGCGCGACCCGGAACGCAAGAAGGTCGTGCGCGTCCGACTCGAGGTCTCGCTGCCGATCGATTTCCCCGAGAAGTACCGGACGGCGATCGTGCACGCCGTCGATCAGTGCAGCGTGAAGAAGCACCTCCTGCATCCGCCCTCGTTCGAGATCACCGTGACCGGTCCCCCCGTGGAGGCCCCCCCGCCGCCGCCCTGCGCCGACTCCGCCACGGCGACCGCCCACGCCTGACCCTCGACATCGGAGCCGCCGTCGCGCTCCCGGAGTTCCCGCTATGATTTCGGCGCCGATGTTCCGCCGAATGCCCGTTTCCCGCGCCGCCATCGCGCTGTGCGCCGTGGCGCTCCTCGGCCTCGCTGCGTGCTCGTCGACGTCGCGTCAGCCGGCGGTGCCGGCGAGCCGGGTGCCTCGGGCCGACGTCGTCGGTTACGCGAACGACATCCGGTATTACCCGCGCGACCTCGAGGACGTTCGCCAATTCGAGGACGACTTCGTCGCGTCCTGGTCGAAGGAGCGGGCCGCGCTCGGTCTCGCTCCGGGGGCACCGCTGCCGCCGGCCGCCTATCTCGCCATCTCGGGCGGCGGCGACAACGGCGCCTTCGGGGCCGGACTCCTCGCGGGCTGGACGAAGGTAGGCGACCGTCCGGTCTTCAAGCTCGTGACCGGCGTCAGCACGGGCGCCCTCATCGCGCCGTTCGCGTTTCTCGGGTCGGCCTACGACGACAAGCTCAAGGCGCTCTACACGGGCATCTCGATGAAAGACATCGCGGAACAGCGGCCGATCTGGTCGGCGTTCTTCAGCGACGCCCTCGCCGACGCGACGCCGCTCTATCGCCTCGTCGAGAAGTCCGTGACCCAGGAGATGCTCGACGCCATCGCGGCCGAGTACGCGAAGGGCCGCATCCTGCTGATCGGGACGACCAACCTGGACGCGCGCCGGGCGGTGATCTGGAACGTGACCGAGATCGCCGCGACGCACCGGTCCGACGCCCTGGCGCTCGTCCACAAGATCCTCCTCGCTTCGGCGGCGATCCCGGGCACGTTCCCGCCGGTGATGATCGAGGTCGAAGAGGGCGGAAAGCGATACCAGGAGATGCACGTCGACGGCGGCACGGCGAACCAGGTGTTCGTGTACCCGGCGGCGTCGGATCTGGCGAAGCTGTCCAAGGAGAACGACGCGGTCCGCGCGAGGACGCTCTACATCATCCGGAACGCCCGCCTCGATCCCGAGTGGGCGCAGGTGGACCGGCGGGCGCTGCCGATCGCGACGCGCGCGATCGCCTGCCTCATCCAGTACCAGGGGATCGGTGATCTCTACCGGATCTACACGATCGCGCGCCGCGATCACGTGGACTACCGGCTCGCGTACATTCCGGCGAGCTTCCAGACGCCCCACACGACGGAGTTCGATACGGCCTACATGCAGTCGCTGTTTGGCACGGCCTTCGACCTGGCCGCCGGAGGCCACGAGTGGGAGACGCATCCGCCGGTGCTGCTCTCCGGCGAGGGGGACGAGGCGCGCCGTCGAGCCGCGACCGACGAGGCACCCGCGCCCTGAATCGCGGCGGATCCGGATCTCGGTAGGGCAATCCCCCGCGCGGGATTCCTTTGAAAGCCGTCGGCAGCCGTCGAAGCGACCGCCGCGGCGGAGACTTAGAAGCCCAGCGCCTGCGGAGGCTCGGCGGCGGAGGCGGGCGAACCGGACGCCGACGAGCAGGTCGCGTGCAGGTTCACCATCTCGACGAAGAGCGCGAGCCGCTCCATGAACGTATCGACGACCTTCGGCCCGTCGCTCGCGCGGCAGGTGAAGGAGACGAGTCCCTTCTCGGGCTCCAGGCGGTACCGCTGGAACGAGTCGGAGTCGCGGGCGACCTGCTCGTAGGAATCGAGCCACCGCTCGTCGACGGTGCCGGCGAGGCTGACGATGTGACGCTGAAAGAGCGGCCCGAGGATCTCCTGCCGCATCGCGTTGCGGTCCACGCTGACGTTGTACATGCGAAGCCTCTCGGGGCCCGGGAGAGAGCAAGGGCGAAGCCAGAAGACCTAAACGATTTGCCTGCAGCGATTTGGGCTTGCCGTCGCCCTCCCGAGTGACGAGAAACGTCCATGCGGACTGCGCCGACTGCCACGCAGGGGCACGCCCGGGACGGCCCGCCGATCGGACAGGGCGGTTCGTCCCGTTTCGTCAAACTCCGCAGCAAAAGCGATTGCCCGCCGCGGCGCTCTCGTCCCACACTGTCGGAATGACGACGGAAACGGCGACGCGCCCGCCCGCGGGGACGAAAGCGCCGAGCTTCGTCTACTTCTCGGACCTCCTCGCGCGCCCGGTGGTCGACGCGGATGGCGCGCCGATCGGCCGCCTCTTCGACCTGTCCATTCGTCTTCCGGAGGCCTATCCGACGGTGACGCAGATCCTGATCCGTCCTCCCGGACAGGCCGACCTGCTGCTCGTCGCCGAGGGCACGCAGGTCCGGTCGTGGGCCGAGCGAAGGATCGCGCTCGCCGTCCGCGTGCGCGAGCTGCGGCCGAGCCGCCGCACGGACAAGACCGAGATCCTCCTGCGCGAGGCGCTGCTCGACAAGCAGGTCGTCGACGTTTCGGGGGCGAAGGTCGAGCGCGTCAACGACCTGCACTTCCTGATCGCGCGCGAGGGCCAGCTCATCCTCGCGCACATCGACGTCGGCCTCCGTGGCCTCGCGCGCCGCCTCGGCTGGGAGCGCGGGATCGAGAGCGTCGTCCGCGCCGTGCGTCCCCGCGCGCGCTACCTCACGAAGGACGACGGGCTCATCGGCTGGAAGTACGTCCTGCCGACCCTCGGCGACCCCGCGGGCCTGCGCCTCGCGTTTTCCCAGAAGTCGATCGGGCGTCTGCATCCGGCCGATCTCGCCGAGATTCTCGAGGACCTGCCGGCCGGCTCGCGGCGGACCGTGTTCGACGCCCTCGAGTTCCAGACGGCCGCGCGCGTCCTGCCCGAGGTCGACCCGACGATCCAGCAGGACCTCCTCCCGGCGGAGAGCGACCCCGAGCGCGCCGCCGATCTCCTCGAGAAGATGCCGCCCGACGCCGCTGCGGACGTGCTCGGCGAGCTGCCCGAGGAGGACGCGCAGGACCTCATCGAGCGGATGCAGCCGGAGGACGCGAAGGCCGTGACGGAGCTCCTCGAACACGAGGAGGACACCGCGGGCGGCCTCATGACGACCGACCTCGTCACCTTTCGCGGCGACATGACGATCGGCGACGCCTTCGCGAGGCTCCGGGAGATCGCGCCCGACGTCGAGTTCCTCTACCAGTTCTACGTCGTGGACGAGCGGCGCCGGCTCGTCGGCATCGTCAACACGCGCCGGCTGTTCCTCGGTGCGGAGACGGTGCCGCTGAAGGACGTCATGGCGCCGTGGACGATCCGGGTCCACCCGGAAGACTCGGCCTCCTACGTGGCGGAGGTCATCGAGAAGTACAACCAGGCGGCCGTGCCCGTCACGGACGCCGACGGCGTGCTCGTCGGCCAGATCACCGTCGACGACGTCCTGACCGAGGTCCTGCCGGAGGCATGGAAGAAAAAGCTGCGACTCTGACGGCGCGCCATCTGGCGCGGCCCGGCCGCTGGCGGCAGGTCGTTCTGTTCCTGGGCGTGATCGGCCCGGGGATCATCACGGCCAACGTCGACAACGACGCCGGCGGCATCACGACGTATTCGCTCGCCGGCGCGCAGTTCGGGACGCGCCTCCTCTGGACGCTCATCCCCATCACGATCGCCCTCGTCGTCGTCCAGGAGATGGCCGCCCGCATGGGCGCCGTGACCGGAAAGGGGCTCGCCGACCTGATCCGCGAGAACTTCGGCGTGAAGCTGACCTTCTATCTCATGCTGGCGCTGCTCGCGTCGAACTACGGCAATACCGTGTCCGAGTTCGCCGGCGTGGCGGCGAGCATGGAGCTCTTCGGCGTCCCGAAGTGGATCTCCGTGCCGGTGGTGGCGGTGGCGATCTGGCTCCTGGTCGTCCGCGGCACATACCGGCTCGTCGAGCGCGTCTTCCTGGTGGCGTGCGTCTTCTACTTCGTCTATCCGGTCTCGGCGTTCCTCGCGCACCCGAACTGGGCGAGCGTGCTGCGCGACACGGTCGTCCCCGCGCGCGTGTCGTTCGACTCGGGCTACGTCGCCATGCTCGTCGGCCTCGTCGGCACCACGATCGCGCCGTGGATGCAGTTCTACCTGCAGTCGAGCGTGGTCGAGAAGGGCATCCGGAAGGACCGCTACTGGGTGACCCGCTGGGACGTCGTCGTGGGCTGCATCGTGACCGACGTGGTGGCGTTCTTCATCATCGTGGCGTGCGCGGCGACGCTCTTCGCCCACGGCGTCGCGATCGAGAGCGCGGCCGACGCGGCCCGTTCGCTCGAGCCCCTCGCCGGGAAGTATGCGTCGCAGCTCTTCGCCTTCGGCCTCCTGAACGCGTCGATGTTCTCGGCGGCGATCCTGCCGCTCTCGACGGTGTACTACGTCTGCGAGGCCTTCGGCTGGGAGGCGGGCGTCGACAAGAAGTTCGGCGAGGCGCGCGCGTTCTACGGCATCTACACCGCGATGATCGTGCTCGGCTCCGCCGTGGTGCTGTGGCCGGGCTTCCCGCTGATCCGCGTGATGTTCTGGTCGCAGGTCGCCAACGGCATCGCGCTGCCGCTCGTGCTCGTCTTCATGCTGCTCCTCGTCAACCGTCAGGAGCTCATGGGGGATCAGGTCAACGGACGCGCCTTCAACGCCGTCGCCTGGGTCACGACGGTCGTCATGATCCTGCTCACGCTCCTCCTCGTCGCCAACGGGTTCGGGCTGAAGCTGGGGACGGGCTGACGCGACAGGGACCGGAGACACGGTCGGGGCGATCCCGGACCGTGTCTCCGAGCAATTCGGTGCTCACTTGTTGATGATGATGTGTCCGTAGATGGGAACGTTCAGAACGCCCGTGACCACGTTGATCGTATACGAGTACGTGTTCGGGTAACAGGTTCCTCCCGGGCACAAAGCGATGTTGTAAGTGACGGTGCATTGGGTCGCTCCGTTGCAGGAGGCGGGAATGGCGTAGGGTCCCAAGTTAGTGCCAGCGGGGAACGCGGGGTTACCGAGTGTGCTTCCGTTCGCGGTAACCCATGTGATGGTGTCCCTTCCCCTCTCGGATACGCAGGTTACGATCGACGGACTCCCCGAGTTTCCGGGATCGGTCGACGCGTTCAGAGAGATCGTGTGGCTCGATGTGGGCGGCATACCCGCGAGAACGGGCGGCTCGCCCCCGGCGGTATTCGTTACAGGAGGAGTGGGCAACGGCGCGCTCGCCGTAGGCGAGCTGCTCGAGGGCGGCGTATCGCTCGACGCCGTATTGCTCGACGATTCCCTCTTGGGAGATCCGCAGCCGATCGTCGCGATGAGGATGGCAATCAGGATGGAATGGCGCCTGTCCATGGCTTCCTCCTTCGGCTAATCCGTGACGCGTTCTATGTCGCGGCCGTGAACCCGAGGGCCTGGTCAGGGCTTGACGATGATGATGTGGCCGTCGGCGATGACCGGCTCTCCGGAAGCGCCTTGCGCCATCTGCCAGTACTTATAGGTGCGCCCGATGGTCGCCCCGCTCTGGACGGCGCCCGATGAACAATGCGGACCCTTGCAGGGAAGGCGGTAGCGGGGCGGATTGGAGTTCGGAACCGGTGTAGAGCTCGGGAACAGGTCGGGGCTGTCGACGTCGATGTACAAAGCCCGAAGGGCGTCGATGTTCCCCGACGGATCGATGAGGGTCCAATCGGCCGTATCGCCATGGTGCAGATAGATCGGGTCGGGATGGACGGCTGCCACGGGAGGACCCACCGTCACGGACTGGTTCACGGTGAACGTTCGGTTCTCTCTGCCCTCACGGGGTCTGACGAAGTGGCCGACGAGGATGCCGATGATGAGGGCGATGAGGATCGGTATCCATCGGGGAGCGGGTGGGGTCTCGGATGCCATGACCGCCTCCTTGCCTAAGTGCCGGCCGCCTTCTGCGGCGCGGCGATGACGGAGCGAAACTCGGGATTGTCGCGAAAGCGCTCGAACTCGGGCTGACGCGCGAGGATCTCCCTGCAGTAGCCGAGGGCGACGGCCTGGCGCAGGAGGGCGAGCGCTTCGGCATCGCGTCCCGTCAGCGCGGCGACGGTCGCCGCGTCCGAGTACACCACCGGGTTTTTGCTCGATGCGGCGAGCGAGCGTTGGATGGGCTCCGCAGCCTCGGCACCGTGCCCCGTCTTGGCCAGACTCGTGGCGAGGGTGCCCAGGGCGTCGCTGTCCGCCGGATTGACCCGGAGCTGCTCGCGCGCCAGGGCGATCGATTGCTGAAAGGCCCTGGTCGCCTTGTCCGTCGCCTTCGCGCGCCGGTACGCGTCGCCGAGATTTCCCCAGACGGTGCAGTTTTTCGGCGAGAGCTCGGAGGCGAGCTCGAGATGTTTCGTCGCCTCGCCTTCCCGACCCATCCAGAGCTCGGTCAGGCCGAGATTGGCGGCGGCGTCGCCGTTCTTCGGGTCAATGGCGAGGGCCTTCCGATACGCCTCGAGGGCCGCGGGGAAGTCGCAGCGCATGGTCTCCGCCCCGCCGAGGTTGCTGAGCGCGCTGTAGCTGTCCGGAGCCGCCTGGCTCGCCCGGCGAAAGACCTCGGCCGCGTCGCCATATCGGCCGAGGTCGAAGTAGAGGGCTGCCAGCTGGTTGAACGCGGCGAAGGAGGGCTCCAGCGAAACGGCCCTCTGCAGGGCCGACTCCGCGGCGGCCGCGTCGCCGGCGGCTTCCTCGGCCCGGCCGAGGCCGAGCAGGGCGCTGACGTTGCCCGGACGGGCCGAGAGCGCCCGGCCGAAAACCGTCGACGCCTCCCTGGGGCGTCCCGTCGCGAGGAGGACTTCGCCGGTCGTGACGTCCACCTCGACGAGACCGGGGTCGAGCGCGCGCGCGGCATCGCTCGCCGCGATCGCGCGGTCCGCCCATGCACGATCCCTCGTGTTTCGGTACATCGCGAGATCGGCGCGCGCCAGGGCCGCCTGAACGAGGGGAGAGCTCGGCCTGTCCTCGGCGAGTTTCTGCAGGATCGCGAGCGCCCGTTCGACTCCTTCGTGGCGGTCGTAGCGCTGGAGGAGCCCGACCGCCTCGAGGTACCGCTCCTGCAGCGCCGGCGTGTCGAGTCCGGACGGCGTCGGCGTGCGCTGCGGCTGGCGTCGCAGACTCAGGTCCTTGACGACGCTGTCGGCGATCCGGTCCTGGAGCGCGAAGAGCTCGGCGCCGTCGAGCGCGTTGGCGGCGATCTGCGCCCCGCTCGCGTCCACGAGCCGATACGTGATGCGGTATCGATCGTTCTCGCGCTGGAGCGAGCCCTCGAGGAGCGTGTTCGCGCCGAGCCGGCGAGCGACGGTCGCGATCGTGGCTTTTCCGTCCGCCGCCTCGATCGCGGCGCGGGGCGTCACGACCTGGAGGCCGTTGACGTTCGCAAGGCGCGCGCTCACGGTGTCGGCGAGCGCGACGCCCCAGAGGTCGCCCTCGGCGGCGCTCGTCAGGTTGCGGAACGGCAGGACGGCGAGCTGCCGCGTGGCCGCGCGCACCACCGCCACGTGCGCCGCCCGTGCGCGGAGCCAGAGCGCGGCGCCGCCGACGACCGCGACCGCCACGAGCACGGTCGCCGCGCTGCGCCAGGCGAAGGGAGCGTGAGACGGACCGATCGCGCCCGCTCCCGATCCCGACATGCCCGCGAGCGCGGACTCGATCTCGAGCCGCGCGTCGCCCGCGTCGCGCAGCCGCCGGCCCGGGTCCTTCTCGAGGCACATTCGCAGCAGCTCGCGCACGCGCTCCGGCGTGCGCGCGGGCAGCTTCGACCAGTCCGGCTCGAGGTGCAGGATCGCGCCGATGGCGTCGGGGACCGTCTCGCCGCTGAACGCGCGATGGCCCGAGAGCGCCTCGTAGAGGATGCAGCCGAACGACCAGATGTCGGTGCGGCGGTCGGTCTCCTTGCCGCGCGCCTGCTCGGGGCTCATGAACTCGGGCGTGCCGACGATCTCGCCGGGGCGCGACTCCGACATCACGAGTGTCGGCGACCGCGACATGTCGCCGGCGAATGGGATCTCCATCGCCTTCGCGAGCCCGAAGTCGAGGACCTTGACCTTGCCCTCGGGCGTCAACTTGATGTTCGCCGGCTTCAGGTCGCGATGGATGACGCCCTTCTCGTGCGCGATCTCGAGGGCCTCCGCGATCTGCGAACCGACGCGCAGCGCGTCCGCGACCGCGAGCGGTCCGGTGGCGATCCGCTGCGCGAGCGTCTCGCCCTCGACGAGCTCCATGACGATGTAGCGCGTCGCGCCGTCCTCCTCGGCGCCGTAGATGGCCGCGATCGTCGGATGATTGACGGCGGCGAGCATGCGCGCCTCGCGCTCGAACCGCGAGACGCGGGCGGGATCGCGGGCGAACTCCTCGGGGAGGACCTTGATCGCGACGCTGCGCCCGAGCTTGCGATCGTTCGCGCGATAGACCTCGCCCATGCCGCCCACGCCGAGGAGGCCGACAATTTCGTACGTCCCGAGACGGGAGCCCGGCTGAAGGGTCATGACGGGAGCCTGCCGCATTGTATGGCGGTTGCACCCTGAACTTAGAATGAACACGTGACGCCCGGTCGCGCCGCCGCGAGCCTCGTTCTGCTCGCCGGGCTGACGGCGCGAGCGGCGGCCTCGGACGGGCCGGCGCTCCCGCGGCTCGTCGACCGGTTCGACCACCTCCAGGTCGGCGAGGCCGTCGAGGTCCGCGACCTCTCCCTCTCCGCGGGCCGTTTCGTGTGCCGGCTCGCGTCCGGCCGGGCGGGGACGGTGCGGGCCGGAGAGGAAGCCGTCGGGATCTTCTTCGAGGGCGATGGCGCGATGGAGTACGTGTCGGCCGACCCGGTCGAGGCGCCGCTGGTCCTCTTCGACGTCCGCAAGGGGTCGTCGCTGAAGGCCGAGAAGACCGAGCGTGGCGTCGTCGTCCGCGACGGCTTCCGGCGGCTGCTCTGGATCGCGCGCGGCGCCGCAGTGCCGCGCCTCGAGGGACGGAGCGCGCCGAGCCTCTCCGACTCCTTCCGCAAGCAGCGCGCGAAGTTCTCGCGCGCCCACGGCGCTCCGCTCTCCCACGACTTCGCCCTGCAGGCGCTGAACGCGCCCGAAGCGCCGCTCGTCTGGGCGGAGCTCGACGGCGGCCGCGAGGACCTCGTCTACGAGCTCGACCGCGTGGACCATCCGTCCGAAGCGCTCCTGCTCCTCCACGCGAGCGAGTCGCGCGATCCCGAGCTGCGACGGTTCCTGTGGCCCGTGGCGCTGTCGCACCAGCCGATCGACCGCGACGCGCGCGACCCCGCGCCGCCGCGGTTCCTGCTCACCGCGGTGGACGTGCGGCTCGACGCGAGCGCCGGCAACGACGCGAAGCTCGCCGTCGAGGAGACCCTCGTCCCCCTGGGGGCTCCGATGCGCGCGCTGCGGCTCGACCTCGTCGACATCTGGTACGCGACCGCGGGATCCAATCTGTCGCCGCGCGCGGAGAGGGTGGCCGCCGTCCTCGACGAGCGCGGGAATCGCCTCGCCTTCGATCACCGCGGCGACGAGATCGTCGTCGAGCTCGCCGAGCCCGCCGCGCCCGACGCGCCGGTGCGCCTCCGGTTCGAGATCGAGGGCGACTTCCTGATTCGTCCCGGCGGCGACAACTACTGGGAGCTCGGCGTCGCCTCCTGGTTCCCGCAGCCGTATCTCTCGGAGCAGGCATATACGTTCCACTCCGTCGTGCGCGTGCCGGAGCCCTTCGTCCCGTTCGCCTCGGGATCCACCGTCCGGCGCGCGAGCGAGGACCGCCGGAACGTGCTCGAGACGCGCGTCGACCATCCCATCCAGGCGGCCGTCATCCTCGCGGGCGTCTACGAGACGCGCGAGGAGACCCGCGACGGCGTCGCGATCCGCGTGTCGACCTACGCGCTCGAGAACGAGCGCTCGATGAAGGCGCTCGCGGGCGTGGCGGCCGACGTGATCGCTTTCTACCGCGGTTTCCTCGGTCCGTTTCCGTTCGACGAGCTCGAGATCATCCAGATCAACGACTACGGCTACGGCCAGGCGCCGCCCGGCGTCGTGTTCATCACGAACGAGGCCTTCGACCCGCTCCTCGGCGACATGAGCCGCATCTCGTCCCGCAGCGTCGCGCGCACCTTCGCGCACGAGATCGCCCACCAGTACTGGGGCATCTCCGTCCGCATTCCCGCCTACTCCGAGCAGTGGCTCGCGGAATCGTTCGCGGAGTACTGCGCGGGGATGTTCCTCAAGGAGCGGTTCGGCGCGTCCGTCTACGACTCGCTGACGAGCCAGTGGCGCCGCGCCGCGTCGTTTGCCGCCGACGCGGCGCCGATCCCGATGGCGACCCGCGTCTACGTCGCCAACGACGCCGTCCGGCGCTCCGAGATCCGCCGCGGCCTCCTCTACGGCAAGGGCCCGCTGGTGCTCGACGCGCTGCGGAGTCAGATCGGCAACGCGGCGTTCCTCGAGGCGCTCCGGGCCTATCAGGCGAGCCACGCCTGGAGCTTCGGTTCGACGCGGAGCTTCGCCGCGCTCCTGGAGGAGCGCACGGGCAGAGACTGGATGCCGTTCATGAACCGTTTCTATTGGGGCATGGAGATGCCGGAAACCGGCGGCGGATCGCCTCGGCCGTAAACCCCTCCGCCGCCCCGCTCGTCAGCCGGAGTGGAGGTGACGGATGAAACTGAAGAACATCGGTGGAAACGTGGCGGCCGTCGCGGTCGCGGTGCTCGTCTCGATCCCGGGCTCGGCCTCGGCTGGCGGGATCAAGAAGCGCGCCGAGAACCAGCAGGACCGGATCGCGCAGGGCGTCCAGAGCGGACAGCTCACGGCCGGCGAGACCGCGCGGCTCGAGCGGAAGGAGTCGGCGGTGAATCACGAGGTCCGCGACATGCGGAAGCTCGACGGCGGCAAGCTGACGGCGGTGGACCGCGCCGTCGTGAACCAGCAGCAGAACAGGCTCTCGAATCAGATCTACAACCAGAAGCACGACGCAGAGACGCAGGGACAGGGCAAGGGCGAGATCGCGCAGCGCAAGGAGAACCAGCAGGACCGCATCGGGCAGGGCATCCAGAGCGGGCAGCTCACGGCGGGGGAGGCGGCGCGGCTCGAGGGCAAGGAGTCGGCGCTGAATCACGAGACCCGCGACATGCGCGCTCTCGACGGCGGCAAGCTGACGCCGGGCGACAAGGCCCTCGTCAATCAGCAGCAGAACAAGCTCTCGAACCGGATCTACGACCAGAAGCACGACGCGCAGACGCAGCCGCAGTAAGACAGGCTCGAGTCGGTCGCAAAGAGGCGTTCCTTCGGGAACGCCTCTTTCATTTTATGGAGCGGCTTTATCCCCATTTGGGAGAGGGCACACAGGAACGTTCCCTCCCATGTCGGTCGGTCGCGAAGCGACCGCCGAGAGTCCGAGTGCGAGAGGAGGGACTCGAACCCTCACGGTTTTACCCACGGGATCCTAAGTCCCGCGCGTCTGCCAGTTCCGCCACTCTCGCGGGGCGAACCATGTTAGCTCCACGGATTGCGGAAACCGGAACTGTCGCAATTTTGTGCGTTCCGGCACACGCCGTCTGGCATGGACTTGGCATCCTCTGCGGTCCGTGCTGGCCCTCGCACCGTTGATCCTCGCCGCCGCGCAGGCCGCCGTCGCGCCCGCCGCGGTCGACGCGCGCATCTTCGCCGGAAAGAGCGAAGGCGAGCGCGCGTCCTTTCTCGTCGTGATGCGCGATGCCGCGGACGTCTCGAGCGCGCCGACGATCGCGGACCGCGCGGAGCGCCGGCGCTTCGTGTACGAGAGCCTGCGCGCGCAGGCGGCGGCGGCGCAGGCGCCGCTGCGAAAGCGGCTCGAGGAGGCCGGCGTCGCGTACCGGTCGCACTGGCTCGTCGACATGATCGAGGTCGAGGGCGACGCCTCGCTCGCCCGGGACCTCTCGGCGCGCGAGGACGTGTCGCGGATCGTCGCCAACGTCGCCATGCCGCTGCGCCTCCCGGAGCCGCTGCCGCCGCGCGCGTCGCCGCGCGACGCGGGAGCCGTGGCCGACGTCAACATCGTCAAGATCGGGGCGCCCTCGCTCTGGACCGCCGGCTTCACCGGCGAGGGAGTCGTCGTCGGCGTGGCGGACACCGGGTTCGAGTGGACGCACCCGGCGCTCGCGGGGCGCTATCGGGGCGCGAACGGCGATCCCTCGTATGCATGGCACGACGCCGTGCACGACGCGGTCCCGGGCAACCGCTGCGGGTCGGACGCGCCGGAGCCGTGCGACGACGAGGGCCATGGCACCGGGACCGCCGCGCTCGCGGTCGGCGAGGGCGGCATCGGCGCGGCGCCCGGCGCCACGCTGATCGGCTGCCGCAACATGGATCAGGGCAACGGCACGCCCGCGCGCTACACCGAGTGCTTCGAGTGGCTGCTCGCGCCGACCGACTCGAGCGGCGACAACCCGCGGCTCGACCTGGGCGCCGATGTGATCAACAACTCGTGGACGTGCCCGCCGAGCGAGGGCTGCACCGATCCCGAGGTCCTGAAGGGAGTCGTCGAGGCGGTCCGCGCGGCGGGCGTCGCGCTCGTTTTCGCCGCCGGGAACGACGGCAACATGGCGGCGGGAGGCCCGCTCTGTTTCACCGTCAACGAGGCGCCGGCGATCTACGCAGCGTCGTTCAGCGTGGGCGCCACGTCGATCGACGACACGCTCGCGGCGTTCTCGAGCGTCGGACCGGTCGCCGCGGACGGGTCGTCCCGCATCAAGCCGGACCTCATGGCGCCCGGCGTCTCGCTGCGTACGGCGGCGCCCGGCGGCGCCTACACCTCGGCGTTCAGCGGCACGTCCGGCGCGGCCCCGCAGGTCGCCGGCGCGATCGCGCTGCTCTGGTCCGCGGCGCCGGAGCTTCAGGGCGACATCGACCGGACGGAGCAGCTGCTCGAGCTCGGCGCCATCCCGCTGCGCCTCGCGGCGTCCTGCGGCGGCCTCTCGGGCGAAGACGTGCCGAACCCCTACTTCGGCTGGGGCCGCCTCGACGTCGCGGGCACGTACGCGCTGATCGCGACGCAGCGCGACGACCTCGTGCGCCTGAGAATTCTCCCGCCCGGTCCGCGCCCTCTCCGCCCTCGCCCCTAGAGCCGGTGCACCGGAGAGAGTCCGGTCGCCGGCCTCGCCGGGATATCATCCCGCGCCTATGGTCGTTCTGGCCGTGAAGGAAGAGTCCTCCACCCGCACCGTTCTCGAGATCGAGGTTCCCGCCGAGGACGTCGAGAAGACGTACGCCGCGGTCACGCGGTCGTACGCCCGGCGCGCGGCGCTCCCGGGTTTCCGCAAGGGCAGGGCGCCGGAGTCCGTGGTCTCGAAGCGGTTCGCCGACGACATCCGCGGCGACGTGCTCGAGGCCCTTCTGCCCGACGCGCTCGCGGCCGCGATCGAGGAGCGCAAGCTGTCGGTCCTCGGGCGGCCGCACGTCGACGACCTGAAGTGGGAGCCGCCGGGGCCGATGCGCTTCACGGCCCGCCTCGACCTGAAGCCCGCGGTCGACCCCGGCGAGTACAAGGGCGTCGTCGTGAACGACGTCGACGTCGACCCCACCGACGAGGAGATCGGGAAGGTCCTCGACCGGATCCGCGAAGGACACGCGGAGTTCCACCCGATCGAGGGCCGCGCGGCGGCGCCGGGCGACTTCGCGGTGGCGGACATCGGCGGCACCTTCGTCGAGATCCTCGAGCCGGGACAGAGCCCGCGGACCTTCCGCGACGAGAAGATCACGCTCGAGGTCGGGCACGCCGACTCGATGCCGGAGATCAACGACGCGCTGCGGGGAGCGGGTCCGGGCGAGACGCGCCGGTTCCGCAAGACGTTTCCGGACGACTTCCCGAACGACCAGTTCCGCGGCAAGACGGTCGACTACGACGTGACCCTCGCCGCGCTGAAGGAGAAGCGGCTGCCGGCGCTCGACGACGAGTTCGCCCGTGCGGTCTCCGAAGGGGACACGGTCGAGACGCTGCGAGAGAAGGTCCGCGCGCGTCTGAAAAGAGAGAAGGAGATCGAGCGGCGCCGCCGGTTCCGGCGCTCGATCCTCGACGCGCTGGTCGGGAAACGCGAGATCCCGGCGCCGGAAATCCTGGTCGAGTCCGAGACGACCGCGGCGCTCCGCGACTACGCGCGCTATCTCGCCCAGAGCGGCGTCGATCCCGAGAAGGAGGACTGGCAGAAGCTCCAGGAGGAGGCGCGTCCGGGCGCCGAGCGCCGCGTCCGCGAGTACCTCCTGCTCGACGCGATCGCCGAGCGCGAGGGCATCCAGATTTCGGAGACCGAGCTCGAGGCCGAGTTCAAGCGGGCGGCGGCCGAGCGCGGCGTCGAGCCGTCCGTGCTCCGTGAGCAGATGGCGAAGGCGGGCGGGATCGAGGCCCTGCGCGACGAGATGCGGCTGGCGAAGGCCGCCGACCTCTTGATTGCGAGCGCCAAGGTGCTACCCTCGGGAATGCCGGTGGAAGTCAAGTGAGTTCCCGGGGTTCGATGGAAGACGACTGGGAGGGAGGCGGCATGGTTCTGGTTCCAATGGTCATCGAGCAGACGAGCCGGGGAGAGCGGGCGTACGACATCTACTCTCGCCTGCTGAAGGACAACATCATCTTCCTCGGCCAGCCGATCGACGACACGATCGCCAACCTGATCATCGCGCAGATGCTCTTCCTCGAGTCGGAGAACGCCGAGAAGGACATCGCCTTCTACATCAACTCGCCGGGCGGCTCGATCACCTCGGGGCTCGCGATCTACGACACGATGCAGTACGTCAAGAACGACGTCACGACGATCTGCGTCGGGCAGGCGGCCTCGATGGCGGCGGTGCTGATGGCGGCCGGGGCGCCCGGCAAGCGCTACTCCCTCCCGAACGCCCGGTTCCTGATCCACCAGCCGCTCGCCTACGGCATGCAGGGGCAGGCGACCGACATCGAGATCCATGCGCGCGATTTGATCCGTCTGAAGGAGCGTCTGAACCAGATCCTGGCGAACCACACGGGCCAGGCGCTCGAGAAGATCTCGAAGGACACCGACCGCGACTTCATCCTCGAGGCGGAGGACGCGAAGGCGTACGGCCTCGTGGACGCGATCTACCACCGGCGCGACGACCTGGCTCTGAAGGCCGCCGGCTAGCCGGTCGGTCGCGACTCGAGAACTCGGCCGACCGCCGGCGCGCGGAATTTTGAATCCCGCCTCACGCCTCGGGCGTACTGTCTCCTGCCGCGGAATACCCCGTGTCCGCGAGCACGTTACGAGCGTTGGGGTGTGCTAAATTCTCGGGCGACTGGTTGACGGGGAGGGAAGGGCGACCCTAGAATTCTCTCATCCCTCCGGAGGCTGAATGTCGAAAAAGACCGGCAACGGTGACGTCCTCCGCTGCTCCTTCTGCAACAAGAGCCAGCGGGACGTCAAGAAGCTCATCGCGGGGCCCACGGTCTACATCTGCGATGAGTGCGTCGACATCTGTCTCGACATCATCGCCGAGGACCGCGTTCTCGAGACCCAGGCCCCCGAGACCAAGCTTCCGAAGCCGAAGGAGATCAAGGATTTTCTCGACGGCTACGTGATCGGCCAGGACCAGGCGAAGAAGAAGCTCGCCGTCGCGGTCTACAACCACTACAAGCGGATCGACTACCTCGAGAAGAACCGGAAACTCGACGTCGAGCTCCAGAAGTCCAACATCCTCCTGATCGGACCGACCGGAACGGGAAAGACCCTCCTCGCGCAGACCCTCGCGAAGCTCCTCTCGGTGCCGTTCACGATCGTGGACGCCACGACGCTCACCGAGGCCGGCTACGTCGGCGAGGACGTCGAAAACATCATCCTGAAGCTCTACCAGGCCGCGGGGAACGACAAGGAGAAGACCGAGCGCGGGATCGTCTACATCGACGAGGTCGACAAGATCGCCCGGAAGGGCGAGAACCCGTCGATCACCCGCGACGTCTCCGGCGAGGGCGTGCAGCAGGCGCTGCTGAAGATCCTCGAGGGCACGGTCGCGAACGTGCCGCCGCAGGGCGGCCGGAAGCACCCGCACCAGGAGTTCATCCAGATCGACACGACGAACATCCTGTTCCTGTGCGGCGGCGCCTTCGTGGGCCTCGAGGACATCATCAATCGCCGCATGACCGAGAAGACGATGGGCTTCGGCGCAAAGATCGCGACGAAGAAGGAGAAGCGCTCGAGCGCGCTGCTCGAGAAGGTGCACCCCGAGGACCTGATCAAGTTCGGCATGATCCCCGAGTTCGTCGGCCGCCTGCCGGTGGTGGCGACGCTGTCGGAGCTGGATCAGTCCGCGCTCGTCGAGATCCTGCGCGAGCCCAAGAACTCGCTCGTCAAGCAGTACCAGACGATGCTCGAGTTCGAGAACGTGCAGCTGCGCTTCACGGACGACGCCATCGAGGCGATCGCCGAGGAGGCGCTCGCCCGCAACGTCGGGGCGCGGGGACTCAAGATCATCATCGAAGACCTCATGCTCGACGTGATGTACCAGATCCCGTCGGACGACGACATCGAGGAGTGCGTGATCACGCGGGACGTGGTCAAGCACCACACCAACCCGATCACGATCCTCCGCAAAGCGGGGTAAAGGCGAAATTCGGATTTCGAAATTCGGATTTCGGGTTTACTCTCAGGGATGGTGAAATCAGATGAAAACCGATAGCCCCGCGCGGGGTCTGGAAAGCCTCCCGCTGGTCCCGCTACGGGACATGGTGGTCTTTCCGCACATGATGCAGCCGTTCGTGGTGGGCCGCGAGTCCTCGATCCGCGCCCTCGAGGCGGCGCTCGCGACCCCGGTCAAGCGGCTCTTCCTGGCCGCCCAGAAGGACCCGCAGCTCGACGAGCCGCGTCCCGAGGACATCTTCGACGTCGGCGTCGTCGCGACGGTCGCGCAGTCGCTGAAGCTTCCGAACGGGCACATCAAGGTGATGGTCGAGGGTCTCCGCCGCGGGCGGATCATGGCCTTCGAGCGCCGGCCGGACCACCTCGCGGTGGCGGTCGAGCCGATCGCCGTCCGCACGGCCGACCCCGACAGCCTCCGCGACTACATGGCGAAGGTGCTGTCGCTGTTCGAGCAGTACGCGCGCCTCTCGCACCACCTCGCGTTCGAGGGGCTCGCGGCATCGCTGAAGATCGACGACCCCGAGCGGTTCGCCGACACGCTGTCCGCCCACCTCTCGGTGGCGACCGCCGAGAAACAGACCCTCCTCGAGGCCGAGTCTCCGTACGAGCGTCTCCAGAAGCTCCAGGACCTGCTGGAGGTCGAGATCGACAAGGTCAACATCGACCGCCGGATCAACAACAAGGTCAAGAAGCAGATGGAGAAGGCCCAGAAGGAGTACTACCTCAACGAGAAGATCAAGGCGATCCACCAGGAGCTGGGCCGGAAGGACGACCGCACCGACGAGGTCGAGGACCTCAAGAAGAAGATCGAGTCGTGCGGGATGCCGAAGGAGGTCCGGGAGAAGGCCGAGCAGGAGCTGCGCCGCCTCGAGGCGATGCCGCCGGTCTCGGCCGAGGCGACCGTCTCGCGCAACTACATCGAGTGGCTCGTGGGCGTGCCCTGGAAGAAGTCCTCCCGCGAGTCGAAGGACCTCGTCCGCGCCGAGAAGATCTTGAACGACGACCACTTCGGGCTCGAGAAGGTCAAGGAGCGCATCCTCGAGTTCCTCGCGGTCCGCCAGCTCGTCCAGAAGACGAAGGGCTCGATCATCTGTTTCGTCGGCCCGCCCGGCGTGGGCAAGACCTCGCTCGCGAAGTCGATCGCCCGCTCGCTCAACCGGCAGTTCGTCCGACTCTCGCTCGGGGGCGTCCGGGACGAGGCCGAGATCCGCGGCCACCGGCGCACCTACATCGGCGCCTTCCCCGGCCAGATCATCCAGATGATGAAGAAGGCGGGCACCGTCAACCCCGTCTTCCTGCTCGACGAGGTCGACAAGATGTCCTCGGACTTCCGCGGCGATCCGGCGTCCGCGATGCTCGAGGTCCTCGACCCGGAGCAGAACCACTCCTTCGTCGACCACTACCTCGACGTCGAGTACGACCTCTCGAAGGTCATGTTCATCGCGACGGCCAACGTCGCGGACCCGATCCCGGCGGCGCTCAAGGACCGCATGGAGCTGATCCCGCTCTCCGGCTACACGCCGAACGAGAAGGTGGCGATCGCCCGGCAGTTCCTCGTCCCGAAGCAGCGCGAATCCCACGGCCTGAAGCCCGATCAGCTCGAGATCGGCGACGACGCGGTCATGGGCGTCATCGAGCACTACACCCGCGAGGCCGGCGTCCGGAACCTCGAGCGCGAGATCGGAGGCATCTGCCGCAAGGTCGCGCGCCGCATCGTCCAGAAGAAGGTCGAGACGCCGGTCCGGGTCACGCCGGAGAACCTGAAGGACTTCCTCGGCAAGCCCCGCTTCCGCAAGCGCCAGAAGGGCGACGTCTCCGAGGTCGGGATCGCGACCGGGCTCGCCTGGACCGAAGCGGGCGGCGAGATCCTCATGACCGAGACGAGCCTCCTGAAGGGGAAGGGCAACCTGACGATCACGGGCTCCCTCGGCGACGTCATGCAGGAGTCCGCGCGGGCCGCGGTGTCCTACGTCCGCAGCCGTGCGGAGATGTACGACGCCGACCCGAACTTCCACGAGAAGTACGACATCCACATCCACGTGCCGGAGGGCGCGATCCCGAAGGACGGCCCCTCCGCCGGCATCACGATGGCGGTGTCGCTCTTCTCGGCCGTCACCAAGATTCCGGTGCTGAAGGACGTGGCGATGACCGGCGAGATCACGCTCCGCGGCAAGGTGCTGCCGGTCGGCGGGATCAAGGACAAGATCCTCGCCGCCTATCGGGCCGGAATCCGCACGATCATTCTCTCGGCCGAAAACGACAAGGACCTGGACGATCTCCCCGCCGAGATCCGCGGGGAGATGGACTTCCACCTCGTCAACACGATGGACGAGGTCATCAAGATCGCGATGGAGGGCCCCCGGCCGACCCCGGCCGTGGTCGAGCCCGAGCCGAAGCCCGCCGAGGGAGGCGTCGTCGCGAATTGAGGAATTCCCCCTCCGGTCCTTGAATTCTGGAATAATGAGCGGCGCCAAGGGGCGTCCCTCCGAGCCGCCGCGGCCTCAGCCTCATCCCTGAACGCATACCCGGCGGCTTCCGCCGACGCATCACAAGCAGAGGACAGAGACAATGGCCAGACGAAAAGGATCCACCGACTCCGACGTCGAGACGCTGGAGGTCCCGACGGAGGGTCTTCCCGACACGACGGGCGAGGAGGCGGCCGTCGAGCACGGCGACACCCTCGACATCCGCGCGCTCCACGACATCAAGATCCCGCAGCTCCTGAAGATCGCGCGCGACCTCGAGGTCGAGAACGCGACCGGGATGCGCAAGCAGGACTTGATCTTCAAGATTCTGCAGGCGCAGACCGAGAAGAAGGGACTGATCTTCTCCGAGGGCGTGCTCGAGTGCCTGCCCGACGGCTTCGGATTCCTGCGCGCCCCCGAGTACAACTACCTGCCCGGGCCGGACGACATCTACGTCTCGCCCTCCCAGATCCGCAAGTTCGACCTGCGCACCGGCGACACGGTCTCCGGCCAGATCCGCCCGCCCAAGGAGGGGGAGCGCTACTTCGCCCTCATCAAGGTCGAGGCGGTCAACTTCGAGCATCCGGACGTGGCGCGCGAGAAGATCTTCTTCGACAACCTCACGCCGCTCTACCCCCAGGACCGGATCCGGCTCGAGACGCCGAACATGACCTCCCGCGTGCTCGACCTGGTCGCGCCGGTCGGCAAGGGACAGCGCGGCCTGATCGTCGCGGCGCCGCGCACCGGCAAGACGATGGTGCTGCAGTCGCTCGCGAACTCGATCTCCACGAACCACCCCGAGATCACGCTCATCGTGCTCTTGATCGACGAGCGTCCCGAAGAGGTCACCGACATGCAGCGGTCCGTCAAGGGCGAGGTCATCTCCTCGACCTTCGACGAGCCGGCGGCGCGCCACGTTCAGGTGGCCGAGATGGTCATCGAGAAGGCGAAGCGCCTCGTCGAGCACAAGCGCGACGTCGTGATCCTCCTCGACTCGATCACGCGTCTCGCCCGCGCCTACAACGCGATCGTCCCGCCGTCGGGCAAGGTCCTGTCGGGCGGCGTGGATTCCAACGCCCTGCAGCGTCCGAAGCGGTTCTTCGGCGCCGCGCGCAATGTCGAGGAGGGCGGATCCCTCACGATCATGGCGACCGCGCTGATCGACACGGGATCGCGCATGGACGACGTCATCTTCGAGGAGTTCAAGGGGACCGGCAACATGGAGGTCCACCTCGACCGGAAGCTCGTCGACAAGCGGGTCTTCCCGGCGATCGACATCAACAAGTCCGGCACCCGGAAGGAAGAGCTCCTCATGGACAAGCAGGAGCTCAACCGCGTGTGGGTGCTGCGGAAGGTCTTGAACCCGCTCTCGACCGTCGAGGCGATGGAGCTCCTGACCGAGAAGCTCGAGAAGACGAAGACCAACGGGGAGTTCCTGAATCTGATGAGTCAGGGGTGAGACCCCCCTTGTCATCCCGAGGTCCGCAGGGCCGAGGGATCCCTTTCTTCGCCACACTGAGACTACAAAGGGATCCCTCGCTCCGCTCGGGATGACAGGCGCGTCTGCGATGCCGAGAACTCTCCGGGTCTCGGTCGTCGACTTTCTGAACGCCCGGCCCCTCACCTGGGGACTGCTCCACGCCCCGCCGCCGGGCGTCGAGGTCTCGCGCGACGTGCCGTCGGTCTGCGCCGCGAAGCTCGCCTCGGGGGAGGCGGACGTCGGCCTGATTCCCTCGATCGAGTACCAGCGCATCCCCGGTCTCCGCGTGGTCCCCGGGCTCGGCATCGCGGCCTCCTCCGAGGTCCGCTCCGTCCTGCTCGTCTCCGAGGTCTCGCGCGAGCGGATCCGCTCGGTCGCGCTCGATCCGGCGAGCCGCACCTCGGCGGCGCTGACGCGAATCCTGCTCAAGCGCGTGTACGGGCTCGCTCCCGACTACCGGGATGGCGAGACCGACGCCCGCCTGATCATCGGCGACCCGGCGCTGAAGACCCGCTTGAACGGCCATGTCGTTCTCGATCTCGCCGCCGAGTGGCGCGCCTTCAGCGGGCATCCCTTCGTCTTCGCGTTCTGGGCCGTGCGCGCCGAGCGGGCGACGGCCGAGGTGGATGCCCTGCTCCGGGCCTCGCACGGGGCGGCGATCGAGCACTTCGACGCGCTCGTCCGCGAGGAGGCGGCCGCTACGGGCCTCGGCGCGGCGGTGGTCGAGGACTATTTGCGTCACGCCCTCCACTACGATCTCGAGGCCGGGGACCTCGAAGGGCTGAGGCTCTTCTATCGCCTCGCCGCGGAGGACGGCCTGATCGGGGAGGCCCGTCCCCTCGCCTTCTCCTCCGCCTCGTGAACCCGGGCGCGGACGAATCCCGCGTTCCGCACTCGACGGCGCCGGTCGCCGCGGCCCTCATCGCCCTCGGAGCCCTGGCGCGCCTGCGCGCCGCGAACGCGCCCTTCCTCGCCCCCGACGAAGCCCTGCATCTGCAGATGGCCGGAGCCCCGAGCCTCGCGGAGGTCTACCGGGGGTCGCTCGGCAACGCGCACCCGCCGCTCTTCGTGCTCCTGCTGCACGGGTGGATGAAAATCGCCCGGACCGACTGGGCGCTGCGGCTCCTTCCGGTGGTCCTCGGCGTTCTCGCCCTCGTGGCGGCCTGGTCGTGGACGCGAAGGCTGATCGGGGAAAACGCGGGCCTCCTCGCGCTCGCGCTCCTCTCGCTGCTGCCCTCGATCGTCCTCGTGTCGTCCGAGCTGCGCGGCTACGCGCTGCTCCTCGCCACGTCGGCGGCGGCGCTCGCGATGCTCGAGCGGGGGCTCGACGAGGGGTCCCCCGCGTCCCTGGCGGGCTTCGGCGTTTTCGGCGTGCTCGCGCTGCTCAGCCATTACGCGGCGTTCCGCGTCGCCGCCGCCGCGGTCGCCTACTCGGCGGTGCGGCTGTTCTTCGCGCCGCGCCGCCGGCGGCTCGTCGCGGCGTGGGCGGCCTCCTGCGCCGCGCTCGCCGGAGTCGCCGCGTTCCTTCTCGGCACCCACGCGTCGAAGCTCCGGGGCGGACCGCTCGAGGCCGAGGTGCGCTCCACGTGGCTCGCCGAGGCCTACTTTCGCGGCGGCGGCGTCCGGGAGGCGGCGGTCTTCCTGGCGCGGCAGACGCTCTCGCTTCTCCACTACGTCTTCTCGGCGACCGGGCCGGGCCTGGTCGCGCTCGCGCTCTATGCGGCGGCGGTGGTGCTGCTGGGGCGGGAGCGCCGGCCCGCGTGGCTGCTGCTCGCCCTCCCTCCCGCCTTCGCGGCGGCCGGCGGACTGCTCGCGGTCTATCCCTACGGCGGCACGCGCCACGACCTCGACCTCGCCCTGTTCCTCTCGGCCGGCGCGGCCCTGGGGCTCTCTCGGGCGACGGGGGAGCGCCGCTGGGTGACGGTGGCCACCGCGGCCGCGCTCGCGCCGGCGGCGTTCCTCGCGGCGGGCTGAGACCCGGCTTAAAATCGTCCCATCGAAATCCGCGAAGCCCCCGACGCGATCCGGTCGAGCGAGGAGCGCTACCGCGATCTCGTCGAGAACTCGAACGAGCTCATCTGGTCCGCCGACGCGTTCGGGCGCTGGACCTTCGTCAACGCGGCGGCGCGGCGGATCTACGGATGCGCTCCCGAGGAGATGATCGGGCGGCCGATGACCGACTGGATGGTCGGCGCGGACGCGGAGCGCGACCTCCGGGCGCTCGAGCGGATCCTCGAGGGCGAGCGCTACGTCCAGCACGAGACCCGCCATCGCCGCCGCGACGGTACGCTCGTGACCCTCGCCTTCAAGACGACCGCGATCCGGGACGGGCGCGGCAACCTGCTCGGCACGACCGGGATCGCCTCGGACGTCACCGGAGTGCGCGAGATCGAGGAGGCGCGCCGGAGCGCCGAGGCGCGGTATCGCCACCACTTCGAGCGGAGCCTCGCCGGCGGCTACCGCGCGCGGCCGGACGGCCGCATCCTGGACGCGAACGCGGCGCTCGCGCGGATGCTCGGCTTCGCCTCGCGCGAGGAGGCGCGCGGCCGCTCCCTGCGCGATTTCTCGGCGGACGCCTCGGAACGTGACGCGTTCCTCGCGCGGCTTTCCCGCGAGGGGGCGCTGACCGGCGTCGAGGTGCGGCTGCGCCGGACGGACGGCGCCACCGTCTGGGTCCTCGAGAGCGCCAGTCTCATCGAGGAGGGCCGGCCTCCCGAGGCCGTGATCGAGGGGACGCTCATCGACGTCACCGACCGCCGCCGCGCGGTCGACGCCCTGCGCGAGAGCGAGGAGTACTTCCGCTCGCTGATCGACAACGCGGCGGACGTGATCATGATCGTCGAGGCCGACGGCACGATCCGATACGGAAGCCCGTCGCTCGAGCGGCTCCTCGGCTACCGGCCGCAGGAGCTCGTCGCCGAGCCGCTCTTCGACGCGATCCACGCCGACGACGGGGAGACGGTGCGGCGCATGTTCGCCGCGATGGTCCACGGCACCGGATCGGCGTCGGCCGAGTTCCGGTTCCGTCACCGCGACGGTTCCTGGCGGCACATGGAGGCGGTCGGCAGCGACCTGTCGCACCACCCGAGCGTCGGCGGGTTCCTCGTCCAGCTTCGGGACGTCACGGAGCGCAAGACCGCGGACGAGAACCAGGCGCGCCTCCAGTTCGCGATCCAGGACGCCGCCCGCGAGTGGCAGCGCACCTTCGACGCGATCGAGTCGCCGGTCCTCGTGCTCGACGGCAACGCGTGCATCCGCCGGCTCAACCGCGCGGCCAAGGTCCTCTCGGGGAAGACCTACCGGGAGACGATCGGCCTCGCGATCGAGGCGCTCGGCCCCGGCGAGCCGTGGCAGAAGTCGTCCGAGCTCGCGCACGCGATCCGCGCCGGGGGCACGGCGCTCTCGGGTCAGGCGCGGGATTCCGCGACGGGACGGACGTGGGACGTCGGCGCGAGCCTGCTGAAGGCCGCGTCGAGCGAGTCGGAGCGGATCATCCTCGTCGCCCGCGAAGTGACGGGCATCGTGCGGCTGCAGGAGAAGCTGCACCACGGCCGCACGATGTCGGCGATGGGCTCGCTGGTCGCGGGCGTCGCGCACGAGGTCCGCAACCCGCTGTTCGGCATCTCGGCGACGCTCGATGCGTTCGAGGCGCGGTTCGGGCAGCGCCCGGAGTACCAGCAGTACGTGGCGGTCCTGCGCGGCGAGCTCGCGCGGCTCTCGCACCTGATGGGCGACCTCCTCGAGTACGGCAAGCCCACGACGCTCGAGTTCTCCGAGGGCCCCCTGTCGGAGGTGGTCGCCGAGGCGGTCCTCTCCGCCGGGCCGCTCGCCGAGAAGGCGCAGGTGGCCGTGCGCAACGCGGTCGACGGGGCGCTCCCGCCGGTGCGCATGGACCGCCGGCGGCTGCTGCAGGTCTTCCAGAACCTGCTCGACAACGCCGTGCGCCACTCGCCGCCGAAGAGCGCCGTGACCGTCGAGGCAGAGCGCTCCCGCGTCGAGGGCGAGGCGTGGATCGACTGCCGCGTCCGCGACGAGGGACAGGGGTTCAAGCCGGAGGACCTGCCGCGGGTGTTCGAGCCGTTCTTCACGCGGCGGCGCGGCGGGACCGGGCTCGGCCTCTCGATCGTGCAGCGGATCGTCGAGGACCACGGCGGCCGGATTTTCGCCGCCAACCGTGCCGAGGGCGGCGCCGTGATGACGGTCCGGCTGCCTGCCGCTCCCGAGGCCGCCGCCCGTGGATGACGCGCGCCCGGGGGCCGCGCTCGCGCCGCGCCGGGTGCTCCTCGTCGACGACGAGCCGGCGGTGCGGTTCGGCGTCTCCGATTTCCTGAAGAGCCGCGGCTTCGCCGTCGAGGAGGCGGGGAGCTGCCGCGAGGCCGAAGCGGCGTTCCGCAGGGAGCCTCCCGCGGTCGCGGTCGTCGACTACTCGCTCCCGGACGGGAACGCGCTGGAGCTCCTGCCGCGCCTGAAGGAGGTCGACCCCTCCGTCCCCGTCGTGCTCCTGACCGCCCACGGGTCCGTCGATCTCGCGGTCCGCGCGATCAAGGAAGGCGCCGAACAGTTCCTGACGAAGCCGGTGCAGCTCGAGGCCCTCACGGTCGTCCTCGAGCGGTTGATCGAGAACCAGCGCAACCGCCAGCAGCAGCTCGCGCGGCGCACGCAGCACGGGCGCGAGTTGCGCGAACCCTTCCTGGGGGAGAGCGCGGCCATCCGCGAGCTCGAGCGCGAGGCGCGCCGCGTCGCCGCGTCGGACAGCCCCGTCCTCATCCAGGGCGAGACCGGCGCCGGCAAGGGCGTGCTGGCGCGCTGGCTCCACGACCACGGTCCGCGCGCGGAGGAGGCGTTCGTCGACTTGAACTGCGCGGGGCTCTCGCGCGAGTTCCTCGAGACGGAGCTGTTCGGCCACGAGAAGGGCGCCTTCACCGGGGCGACCGCCGCGAAACCGGGGCTCCTCGAGGTCGCGCACCGCGGCACGGTCTTCCTCGACGAGATCGGCGACGTCGATGCGCCCGTGCAGCCGAAGCTGCTGAAGGTGGTCGAGGAGAAGCAGTTCCGCCGGATCGGCGACGTGCGCGACCGGAGGGTGGACATCCGGCTGCTGACGGCGACGCATCAGAACCTGGCGGAGCTCGTGCGCGAGAAGCGTTTCCGCAGCGACCTCTTCTTCCGGATCTCGACCGTGCCGCTCCGCGTCCCGGCGCTGCGCGAGCGGGCCGACGACGTTCCGGTGATCGCCGCACGCATCCTCGAGGGCCTCGCGGCGCGCTGGGGGCACGCGCGGTTCGCGCTCGAGCCGGACGCGGCGGCCGCGCTGTCGGCGTACCCGTGGCCCGGCAACATCCGCGAGCTGCGCAACGTCCTCGAGCGCGCGGTCCTTCTTTCGGGGGCGAGCGTCGTCCGGCGGCGGGACCTGCGCTTCGATGCCGCGGAGGCGGCGTCTGCCCCCTACGACCTCGACCGCACGCTGATCGAGGTCGAGCGCCAGCACATCGAGCGCGTGCTGCGGGCCGAGGGCGGCCACGTCGAGTCCGCGGCGAAGAGGCTCGGGATTCCGCGCAGCTCGCTGTACCAGAAGATCAAGCGGTTCGGCATCGCCGTGCCGAAGGTCCGCTGAAGTCAGCGCCGGCGCGCGTCCGAAGTTCAGAATTGGGACCCACATCGTCTGAGTCCCAGACAATTCCCGTCAGGCGCCGAACCCCGAAAATCGGATAAGTCCAGCCCCTGCTTCAGTTGGCTGGCTGCGCCCGCCCTGGCCGCAGCCTTGCAATCTCTCCGGACACCACGCCCCGCATTCTGATCGTCGACGACGAGGAGCCGATCCTGTTCGCGATGCGCGAGTACTTCGCCGCGCACGGTTTCTCCGTCGACTGCACGCGCGAGACCGCCGAGGCCGAGTCGCTCCTCGCCCACAACGAGTACGCGGTCACGATCCTCGACCTGCGGCTTTCCGGCACCTCCGGCGCCGAGGGCCTCGACCTCGTCGCGTCGGTGCGGGCGATTTCGCCGGCGACGCGGATCATTCTGCTGACCGCGTACGGATCGCGCGAGATCGAGGCCGAGGCGAGACGCCTCGGCGCCGACGCCTTCCTGCACAAGCCGAAACCGCTCGCCGAAGTCGCCCAGATCGCGTCGGGCCTGATGGGCCGCGCGTGAGTCTTTCGAGGAAGCCGAGAGAGTGAGGAACACGATGTCGCGCAAGAAGATCCTGCTCGTCGACGACTCCAGCACGGTCCTGATGATGGAGCGCATGATCCTAAACAAGGGGTCCTACGACCTCGTGACCGCCAAGGATGGCTCCGAGGCCGTGGAGCGAGCCTTCGCCGAGCGCCCGGACCTGATCCTGCTCGACGTGATCATGCCGCGCATGAACGGCTTCGAGGTCTGCCGGAAGATCCGCGAGGACGAGGCCATGAAGGGCGTGCCGATCATCATGGTCACGACGCGCGGCGAGGGCGAGAACGTCGAAAACGGCTTTCAGAGCGGCTGCTCCGACTACATCACGAAGCCCTTCTCGAGCCTCGAGCTCCTGACGAAGATCGAGAGCTATCTCGGCGAGGAGCGGCGATGAAGCCGGCGAACCCGTCTCCCGAGTCCTACGTCGAGAAGGTCCGGGACGACACGCGGCGCTACGTCCAGGCGCTGCTCGAGGAGAACGGCAAGCTGCGCGTGCTGACCGCGTCCCTCGAGAGCGAGAACCGGTTCTTAAACGAGCAGGTCGCCAGCCTGCAGAAGGACATCGAGAGCCACTGGGTCGAGCGCGATCGGCTGCAGAAGTCGATCGCCTCGATCGAGGACGAGAGCCGCCGCTTCTCCGAGCAGTACGTCGAGGTCGAGCAGCAGAACACTGATCTCGCGAGCCTGTACGTGGCGAGCTACCGCCTGCACGCGACGCTCGACCGGGGTGAGGCGCTCTCGATCGTCCAGGACATCATCTGCAACCTGATCGGGTCGGAGGAGATCGCGATCTTCGAGGCGGACCCGTCGGAATCGGCGCTCTCCCTCGCCGTCTCGCTCGGCATCGAGCCCGCGCCGTTCCGCACCGTCCCGCTCGGCCGCGGCCTGATCGGGCGTTGTGCACGCACCGGGCAGATGCACCTCGCCGGCCGCGACGACGACGCCGGCCGGCGGCCGGAGGAGCAGGACCTGACCGCCTGCATTCCGCTCCACTTCGAGGGACAACTCCTCGGCGCGGTGGCGATCTTTCGCCTGCTGCCGCAGAAGGCGGGTCTCGTCGCCCTCGACCACGAGCTCTTCGAGTTGATCGCAACCCACGCGGCGCGGGCGCTCTACTGCACCGACCTGCAGTCGCGGGTCGCGAGGGTGGCCGGGGCGGTGCGATGACGGGGGACCGGGCCCGGTCGGCTGCGGCCGGCGAGGTCGTCGAGGACCGTGAGGCGCCGGCGTCGCCGGCGGCCGAGGGGCGCGACCTGATCCGCGTGTACCTCCAGCCGGGACAGCTCTACGCCTCCGCGCAGCCGAGCGCCGTCACGACGGTGCTCGGCTCCTGCGTCGCGATCTGCCTCTGGGATTCCGTCGCCGCCGTCGGCGGCATGAACCATTACCTGCTGCCGTTCTTCGCGGGAGCGGGCAAGGGCACGCCGCGCTTCGGCAACGTCGCGGTCGCCCAGCTGCTCGACCGGCTCCAGGCGGCGGGCGCCCTCCGCGGGCGGCTGCAGGCGAAGGTCTTCGGCGGCGCGTGCGTGCTCGAGGCGTTCCAGGCACGCCAGGGCCACCTCGGCGAGAAGAACGCGAGCGTCGCGTTCAAGGTCCTCGAGGAGCTCGGGATCCCCGTCGTCTCTCGCGACGTCGGCGGGCGCTCGGGCCGCAAGCTCATCTTCCACAGCGACACCGGCCACGCCTGGGTCGCTCGCCTGTAGGACGGACATGGAATTCGACGCCGAGGCCCTGCTGCTCACCTTCATCGCGGAGACGGAGGAGAACCTCCGCGCGATCGAGGAAGGGCTCCTGTCGCTCGAGCGCAAGCCCGACGACCTCGAGACGCTGCAGCTCGTCTTCCGGATGGCCCACACCCTGAAGGGCAACTCGGCGTCGCTCGGTTTCTCCGGAGTCGCGGAGTTCGCCCACGCGCTCGAGGAACAGCTCGAGAAGCTGCGCCAGCGCGAGCGGGCGCCGGGCCCGGAGCTCGTGACCGCGCTCCTCGAGGCGGTGGATGCGCTGCGGGAGATGCTGCCGGTCGCGGTCGAGGGCAACCACGAGATCGCGCCGCACCACCGCGAGGTCCTGAAGCGCCTCGCGGCGGGCGCGTCGCCCCTGAGGCCGCCCCTGGCCCCCCCGGTCGCGGCGGGCGTCCCGTCGGCGACGGCGGCCCCGGCGGCCGGGACGCCGGAGGGTTCGGCGCTCGCGGCCGAGGCCGGCCGGACGCTGCGAGTCGGCATCGAAAAGCTCGACCGCCTCATGACGCTCGCCGGCGAGATCGCGATCTCGCGCGGCCGCGTGCGCGAGCTGATCGAGGGCGGATCCGCCGCGGCCGCGCTCGCCGCCCATCAGGACGCCGCCCAGCTCCACGCCGAGCTCCAGGACCTCGTGATGCAGGTCCGCATGGTCCCGGTCGGCCCCACGCTCCGCCAGTACGTGCGGACGGTCCGCGACCTCGCGGCGGCGCAGGGCAAGCAGGCGCGGCTCGCGATCGAGGGCGAGGACGTCGAGGTCGACACGACGATCATCGAGCACCTGCGGGACCCGCTGACGCACATGATCCGCAACGCTCTGCACCACGGCATCGAGTCGCCCGAGGTGCGGCGCGAGAAGGGAAAGGACCCCTGCGGCGCGGTCGCTCTTTCCGCGTGGCGCGAGGCCGGCTCGATCGTCATCGAGCTCGCCGACGACGGCGCCGGCTTCAACCGGGAGCGCATCGTCGAGGAGGCGCGCCGGCGCGGACTGGCGGACGACCCGGAGCGCCTGCCGGACGCGGAGCTCTATCGCCTCGTGTTCGAGCCGGGCTTCTCCACGGCGGAGCGCGTGACCGAGTGGTCCGGCCGCGGCATGGGCATGGACGTGGTGCGCGACCGCATCGCCGCCCTGCGCGGCTCGATCGCGATCGAGAGCTGGCCGGACGCCGGCACCTCGATCAAGATCCGGCTGCCGCTGACGCTCGCCATCATCGAGGGCTTCGGCGTCGGGATCGGCGCCGAGACCTACGTCATCCCCGTCGACCGCGTCGTCGAGTGCATGGAGCTGCCGGCGCGGGCCGGTCGGCGCGAGCGGCAGGGCATTCTGCAGCTGCGCGGCGAGGCGCTGCCGTTCGTCCGCCTGCGCAATCTCTTCGGCGTCCGCGGCGGCGAGCCCGAGCGCGAGAGCGTCGTCGTGGTCCGTCACGACCTCGCCCGCGCCGGCATCGTGGTCGATTCCCTGCACGGCCAGGACCAGGCGGTCATCAAGCCGCTCGGCGGCATCTTCGAAGGCGTGCGCGGCCTGTGCGGCTCGACGATCCTCGGGGACGGCCGAGTGGCCTTCATCCTCGACGTCCCCGGCCTTCTCGAGAAGACGCTCTCCCCGAACGCGGCCGCTCCGGCGGCCTGAGGAGTTTCCATGAGACGCATCGGAATCGTTCTTCTGTTCGTGGTTCTCGGCGTCGCGACGACGTCGAGCGGCGCCGAGGACGTCGGCGCCTACAAGGTGATCGTCAATCCGGCGAACCCGACGACTCAGCTGAGCCGGCTGAAACTGGGCGAGATCTTCCTGCGGAAGGCGCCGCGGTGGGCCGACGGGATCCCGATATCGCCCATGGAGCCGTCGGGCAAGTCGCCGGTGCGCGCGCGGTTCACCCAGGAGACCTACGGCAAGCCCGTGATCGCGATCTCCGCGTACTGGCAGCAGATGATCTTCTCGGGCAAGGGCGTGCCGCCGCCGGAGAGGTCGAACGACGCCGACATCGTCGCGTTCGTCCGCGAGACGTCGGGCGGGATCGGCTACGTCGGCTCGGGAGCGGATCTGTCGGGCGTGAAGGTCGTGGCGATCGTCGACTGAGCGCGCGCGCCGAAGGAGAAGCCATGTTCAAGAACCTCACGCTCCGCTGGAAGGTGATCCTCCTGCCGTGCTTCGCGGCGGTGGGGTTCCTGCTGCTCCTCGCGGTGAACTTCGTGCTCGGCCGGAGCGAGGAGAAGCAGCTCCGCCAGATCGAGTCGGGCTTCGTGCCGTCGCTCGAACTCTCGCGCGACCTCGAGGAAACGCTGACGGCGTTGCAGCGTCAGCTCCAGGACGCGGTGGCGGCTCAGGATGCGGAGGGGCTCACGGCCGCTTCCGGGCTGCGGGACCGGTTCCTGAAGCGCCTCGACGACGAGAAGGACAACCCGGTCATCGACCGCGAGGACCGCGACAGGCTCGTCCGCGCCTTCCAGTCCTACTGGGAGCTCTCCAGCACCGTCAGCCGCCGGATGATCTCCGCGAAGTCCGGGGAGGATCTCACCGCGAGCCTGACCGCGATGACGACGCAGTTCAACCAGATCACCGAGACGCTCAAGGGCCGCACCCGCCACGACCGCGAGGCCGTGCAGGCCGCCTTCGCCGCGGCGCGCGCCAGCCAGCACTGGCGCTGGGGGGCGATGTCCGCGATCGCGCTGATCTGCCTGGTCTCCTCGATCGCGGTCGCGCTCGTCGTGACGCGCGCGGTGACGGCGCCGCTCTCCGCGATGACCTTCCACCTCGAGCAGATGGTCCAGGGCGGGGGAGACCTGACCCGCCGGATTCCCGTCGCGACGCGGGACGAGATCGGACACATGGCCGCGCTCTTCAACCGTTTCGTGGAGCGGCTCGCCGGGATCATCGGCGACGTGCGCACCCGCGCGAGCGCCGTGACGAGCGCCTCCTCGCACGTCGTCGGCGTGTCGGGTCAGGTCCTGTCGGCGTCGGGGCAGGTCTCGGCGTCGGCCCAGGTCGTGTCGCAGGGCACGAGCGAGCAGGCGGCGTCGGTCGAGGAGACGACGTCCTCGCTCGAGCAGATGAGCGCCTCGATCACGCAGAACGCCGAGAACAGCCGGCAGATGGAGCAGATGGCGCTGCAGGGCGCGAAGGACGCCGAGGAGAGCGCGGCCTCCGTGAAGGAGACGATGCTCGCGATGCAGGCGATCGCCGAGAAGGTTTCGATCGTCGAGGAGATCGCCTACCAGACGAACCTCCTCGCACTGAACGCCGCCATCGAGGCGGCGCGGGCGGGCGAGCACGGGCGCGGCTTCGCGGTCGTCGCCACCGAGGTTCGGAAACTGGCGGAGCGGAGCCAGGGCGCCGCCAAGGAGATCGGCGGCCTCGCGGGCTCGTGCGTCCGGCTCGCCGAGCGCTCCGAGGTCCTTCTCGAGCAGCTCGTGCCGGCGATCCGCAAGACGACGGACCTCGTCCAGGAGGTCGCGGCTGCGTCGGCGGAGCAGTCCTCCGGCGTCGCGCAGATCAACCGCGCCCTGGGCCAGGTCGATCACGTGACGCAGCGCAACGCCTCGTCGGCGGAGGAGCTCTCGTCGACGGCGGAAGAGATGGCGAGCCAGGCGGACGCGATGCGACGCCAGGCCGAGGCCGTGCTCCAGCAGGCCGAGAGCCTCCACCGCCTGATGGCGTTCTTCCGCATCGGCGGAGGCGCGGATGCCGTTCCGGCCGCGGCGGCCACCCCGGCGGCGCCGGCCTCGCCGGAGCCGCCCGACGCGTGGGACGCGGTCGCCCGGGCGAGCGAGGCCGCCGCCTTCGCGCCGTTCCTCGCCGCGCGCGGCAACGGCGGCCACGGCGGCAACGGCAGCGTGCACGGCGGCAACGGCGGCGGCCACGGCGGACCGGGAACGGCGGACGGCGACTTCCGGCGGACGTGGGAGTCCTGAGGACCGGATGCTGAGATCGGCGAAGATCGGCGCCCGGCTCGGGGTCGCGATGGGCCTGTGCCTCGCGACGTCCGTCGTCATCGCGGCGCTCGGCTACAGCGGCATCGCGCGCGTGTCGGACGTGACCGCGTCCATGCTCGCGCACGAGGCGAGCCTCGCCTCGGTCTCGGCGTCCGCCCGTGCGGACGTTCAGGCGATGCGCCGCTTCGAGCGCGAGCTCGCCGTCCACGTCGGCAATGCGGACCAGGAGGCCGAGGACCTCGCGCGCTGGAACGACCAGCGCTACCGCTTGAACGAGCGGCTCGCCGTCCTCGAGCGCGACACGCAGGCGCCCGAGGAGCGCGAGATGGCCCGCGCGATGCGCTCGGATCTCGCCGCGTACGAGAGCGGCTTCTACCGGGTCGCCGGCCTCGTGCGACAGCGGTCTCTGAAGTCGACGGCCGACGTCGCGCGCGAGATGAACTCCTACAGGGAGTCCGTCGAGCGGCTCGAGACCGCCGCCGCGGACGTCGCCGCGGCGAACTTCAAGCGGATGGGCGAGCGCGAGAAGGGCCTCGCGGTCCTGAAGGCCTGGACCGCGCGGGCCATGGCCGCGGTCATGCTGCTGACGGTCGTCCTCGGGGCCCTGCTGTCCACCCGCCTCGCGCGCGGAGTGACGGAGCCCATCCGCCAGGCGGTCGCCGTCACCGAGGCGATCGCACGCGGCGACCTCGCGGTCGTCGTGCCGTCGTCGCGTCCCGACGAGGTGGGTCAGCTCCTCGCCGCGATGGGACGCATGGCGAACCGATTGCGGACAGTCGTCGGCGAGGTCCGGGCCGGCGCCGACGCGCTCTCGAGGACGTCGGGGCAGGTCGTCGGCGTGGCCGGGCAAGTCTCGTCCGCGTCCTCGCAGGTATCGGCCTCGGCGCAGGCGCTCTCGCAGGGCACGAGCGAGCAGGCGGCCTCCGTCGAGGAGACGACGTCCTCGCTCGAGCAGATGAGCGCCTCGATCACGCAGAATGCGGAGAACAGCCGCTCGATGGAGAAGATGGCGCTCGAGGGCGCCCGCAACGGCGGCGAGAGCGCGCGGTCGGTCGAGGACACGGTGACGGCCATGCGGTCGATCGCCGAGAAGATCTCGATCGTCGAGGAGATCGCCTACCAGACGAACCTGCTCGCCTTGAACGCCGCCATCGAGGCGGCGCGGGCGGGGGAGCACGGCCGCGGCTTCGCCGTCGTGGCCACCGAGGTGCGCAAGCTGGCCGAGCGGAGCCAGGCGGCGGCCAAGGAGATCGGCGGCCTCGCCGCCTCCTCCGTCCGCGTGGCCGAGAAGTCGAGGCAGCTCCTGACGGAGCTCGTGCCGGCCATTCGCAGCACGGCCGAGCTCGTCCAGGAGGTCGCGGCCGCGTCGGCGGAGCAGTCGTCGGGCGTCGCGCAGATCCACCGCGCCCTCGGCAACGTGGACCAGATCACCCAGCGCAACGCCTCGTCGGCGGAGGAGCTCTCGTCGACGGCCGAGGAGATGGCCGCGCAGGCCGATGCGATGCGGTCCCAGGCCGAGAACGTGCGGGGCCACGCCGAGAGCCTGCACCGCGTCGTCGCGTTCTTCCGCACCGAAGCGACGGCCCCTCCTACCGCGGAGACTCCGGTTCGCGAGGAAGACGCGCGAAAGGCGCCGTCCTCCGGCGCGCCCGTGGACTCCGAGGCGGCGGCCGCTCCGGTCGAGGTCCCCGCCGTCGCGTTCGCGCCGGCGCTCCGGCCCGCTCCCGCGGGCGAGTTCCGGGACCGCGAGTTCCGGCGGTTCTAGAGAGGAGACGCCGCGCGATGATGCCGATGCCCGCCGCCGCCAAAGCCGCCGATCGAGCGCAGTACCTGACGTTCTCGCTGTCGGGAGGCGAGTACGCGATCGCCGTTCTCTCGGTGCGAGAGATCATCGAGCACGAGACCGTCACCCGCGTCCCTTCGACGCCGGGATTCGTCCGCGGCGTCATCAACCTGAGGGGCAGCGTGGTGCCGGTCGTCGATCTCGCCCGGAAGTTCGGACTGGCCGAGAACCCGGTCACGAAGCGCACCTGCATCGTGATCGTCGAGGCCGCCGCGGAGCGCGAGCGCGTGGTCATGGGCGTCCTCGCCGACGCCGTGAACCAGGTCGTCGAGTTCGCCCAGGCGGAGATCGAGCCGCCGCCGTCCTTCGGGGCGCCGGTCCGGGTCGACTTCCTCAAGGGCCTCGGCAAGCTGGGGGGCGGCTTCGTGCTCATCCTCGACACCGACCGGGTCCTCTCGACCGAGGAGCTGTCGAGCGTTGCTTCCGCGCCGACGGAGACCGCCGCCACGGTTCCGGCGGCTCCGACCGGGGCGGCGACCGCGGTCTCCGGGGGCCGCGCGTGACGGTCGCTCTCCCGCGGTGGCGCGCCGGGCTCGAGGCCGGCGAGCGCATCCAGGCGATCACCGAGCGCGAGTTCGCGCTGTTCCAGGCGCTCATCCAGCGCGAGGTCGGGATCTATCTCGCGCCCGCCAAGAAGGCCCTCCTCGTCGGCCGGCTCTCGAAGCGGCTCCGGGCGCTCGGGCTGACGACGTTCGAGGCGTACTACCGCCGCATCGTGGACGAGGACGACAGGGCCGAGCGGATCGAGATGCTCGATTCCATCAGCACGAACGAGACGCACTTCTTCCGCGAGCCCCGGCAGTTCGAGTTCCTGGAGCGTCAGGTGATCCCGGCCTGGAAGCGGGGCGGCCCGCGCGCGCTCCGCATCTGGAGCGCGGGCTGCTCGACGGGCGAGGAGCCGTTCTCGCTCGCGATGCTCCTGCGCCACCACTTCCCGCCCGGGAGCGGACGCGAGATCGAGATCCTCGCGACCGACATTTCCACGCGGGCGCTCGCGCGGGCGGAGGCCGCGGTGTGGCCGATCGACCGCGCCGGCGAGATCCCGCTGGCGTACCGGCGCGCGTTCATGATGCGGGGGACCGGACCCCAGGAGGGCCGCATGAAGGCGGCGCCCGAGATCCGGGAGCTCGTGCGCTTCGAGCGCGTCAATCTGAACGACGAGCGGTGTCCCGTGCGCGGGCCGTTCCACCTCGTCTTCTGCCGCAACGTCCTCATCTACTTCCAGGCGGAGACGAAGCTCCGCGTGATCCATCGGCTCCTGGACGCGCTCGCGCCCGACGGGCTGCTCTTCCTCGGACACGCCGAGAGCCTGAACTGCGTGACCGACCGCGTCACGACGGTCGTGCCGACCGTCTACGCGCCGGCCCCGCCGCGGCCGGCAACCGCCGCATCGGCGAGGACGGCATGAGCGGGCGCGCGGCGTCGTCGGGAGTTCCCGCCGGCCCGGGGGCCCGGCGCGGCGACAAGCCGATCCACGTGCTCGTCGTGGACGACTCGGCCGTCGTGCGCCAGACCCTGACGCAGCTCCTCGCGCTCGAGGGAATCGAGGCGACCGCGGCGGCGGACCCGATCATCGCGATGGAGAAGATCGCCCGGCAGCGGCCGGACGTGATCGTGCTCGACCTCGAGCTGCCCCGCATGCACGGCCTCGACTTCCTCGCGCGCCTCATGGACGAGAACCCGATCCCCGTCGTGGTCTGCTCCGCGCTCACCGGCGCGGGCACCGACCTCGCGCTGCGCGCCCTCGAGCAGGGAGCGCTCGCCGTCGTCACGAAACCGCGGATCGCGATCCGCGAGTTTCTCCACGAGTCCGCGGTCGTGCTCCTCGATGCCGTGCGCGGCGCGGCCCAGGCGCGCGTCGCGAAGCGGCGGCCCGCCCCCTCGCCCCGTCTCACCGCGGACGCGGTCCTGCCGCCGCGCCCCGCCCCCACGGCGGCGACCCCGAGGGACCGCATCGTGGCCGTCGGCGCCTCCACCGGCGGCACCGAGGCGCTGACCGCGCTGCTGCAGGCGATGCCGGAGGACGGCCCCGGCGTGGTCGCGGTTCTCCACATGCCCGAGGGCTTCACGGCGGCGTTCGCCGACCGGCTCCGGGGGATGTGTCGCATGGACGTCCGCGAGGCCGCCGAGGGCGACCGGGTCCAGGCCGGCCGCGCGCTGATCGCACCCGGGAACCGCCACGCGCTCGTGCGCCGGCGCGGCGAGGAGTACCGCATCGAGCTCTCCGACGGACCGCTCGTCTCGCGGCACCGGCCGAGCGTCGACGTTCTCTTCCGCTCCGTCGCGCAGGCCGCCGGGGCGTCCGCGATCGGCGTGCTCATGACGGGCATGGGGGACGACGGCGCGCGGGGACTCCTCGAGATGCGCGAGGCCGGCGCCGCCACGCTCGCCCAGGACGAGGCGTCCTGCGTCGTGTTCGGCATGCCGCGCGAGGCGATCGCGCGCGGCGCGGTCGAGGAGGTCGTCTCGCTCGACCGCCTGCCGACGGCCATCCTCAAGCGCGCGGCGCGCGCGGCGGCGGCGGGAGGACGGGCGTGAGCGAGGCGCGGGCGACGAACCTGGAGGCGCTGGTGCGCGGGCTGTCGGAGAAGAGCCGCGCGTTGTCGGCGGACCTCGCCGAGCATACGGAGAGGCTCGCGCGCCGCGCGAAGGAGCTCGAGCAGGAGCTCGGCGCGGCGGAGGCGCTGCTCGCGGGAACGGTCGCCGGGGGCAACGGCAACGGCGACCGCCACGGACCCTCGTCCGCCGGCCCCTCGCCGGCGGGCGCCCGCCCGGCCCCGGATCTCGAGCGCGAGAACCGCGACTTCGCGCGGCGCTGCGTCCAGCTCGAGGAGCACTCGGCCAATCTCGCGAACCTCTATGCCGCGACCTATCAGCTGCACGCGACGCTCGATCCCGGCGCGGTCGTCAACTGCATCGTCGAGATCACGGTCAATCTCATCGGCGGCGCGGAGTTCGCGCTCTACCTGCTCGAGGAGGGCAAGAGCGACTTCGCACTCAGGGTCCGCGAGGGCGATCTGCCGCCCGAGATCACGCACCTGCCCGAGCCCGTCTATCCGCTCGAACAGGCCGCGGTGGTCGAGAGGCGCACCCTCTTCGCCGTCGAGGAGCAGGAGGGGCCGATCTGCTGCGTGCCCCTCCTCCACGAGGACCGGCTGATTGGCCTCCTCTCGATTTACGCGCTGCTGTCGCACAAGGCGGCATTCACCCCGCTCGATCGCGAGCTCCTCGAGCTCCTCTCGGGACAGGCGGCGGTCGCGCTCGTCTCGTCGCAGTCGTTCGCCTCGATCGACCGGAAGCTGAAGACCGTCCAGCGCGTGATGGACTTCATCAAGAAGGCATGAGCTCGCTCGAGCCCGCCGCCGTTCCCGACACGCCGCCGGAGCGCGCCCTCGAGGGGCGCCTCGAGGACCTGCCGCTCTGCGACATCCTCCAGATCCTGCAGGTGAGCGGCAAGACGGGCGGGCTCTTCCTGACGCACGGCGACGGGCGCTCCGCCGTCGTTCTATTCCGGAACGGCCGCATGATGCAGGTCACCGGCGCCGCGAACTACCAGCCGCTCGGCGAGCGGCTCGAGCAGCGGGGCGTGATCACGAGGCCGCAGCTCGACGAGGCGTCCGCCTACATGGCGTCCTTCCCGGGCATGCGTCTCGGCGACGCGCTCGTCGAGAAGGGAGCGCTGACGCGGGGACACGTGGAGGCGGAAGTCCGGGCCATGATGGCCGACACGGTGCAGAGCCTCATGTCGTGGACCGAGGGGCAGTTCGAGTTCCGCGTGGGCGTGCTGTGGCCGGGCGCGGACGCGCCGTCTCCGAGCGATTTCCTGCTCGAGGAGGGCGTCGAGCCGCAGCGCATCATCGTCGATCTCGCCGAGCGGCAGAATGCCGACGACACCGCGCCGCTGGTGTGCCGGGCGCCGAAGACGCAGGAGGAGCAGGCCGAGGAGGAGGTCCAGGCGCTGCTGCTCTCGCTGAACGAGAAGTCGACGCCGGAGGGCGCCGACGCCGCGGACCCGGACGCGTTCCGCGCGGCGCGCAAGTTCCTGTCGCTCTCGGAGGAGCTGTTCTCGGTCCAGGGCCGGGGTGAGATGGGGCTCGTGCTCCTCCGGTACGCGAGCGAGCTCTACTCGGACGGAGCGCTCGTGCACTGCCAGCCCGCAGGCTTCAAGGTCCTCGGCCAGTTCGGCTCGCCGCTCGTCTGGGGCGCCGACGCGTACGGACCGGCGAAGACGGTTTTCGCCAAGGAGGAGGTCCCCGTCCTCGAGATGGTGCGGACGTCGCAGCGGCCCTACGCCGGGCTCGTGCGCCGCACGCCCGAGGGCGCCCTCGTGCCCGCGTCGAAGGGGGCGAGCGGCGTCGTCGCGGCGCTGATGATCCCGATGACGGTGCTCGGAGCGGTGACGCTCATCCTCGTGTGCCGCACCGCGGTCGCCGGCGCGCCGGATGCGCGCGCTCTCGTCGCGCTCGCGCGCCAGGTCGCGCTCGCGTTCGAGAACCTGACGCTGCGCGACATGGCGCAGCGGCGAGACCCGAAGACCGGTGCCCCCGCTCGCCCAAGATAGAATCGGGCGGTGGGTCTCACCGCCTCCATCCTCGACCGCGCCCTCTCGGGCGAGCGCCTGTCCGAGAACGATGCCGTGACGCTCCTCCAGGAGGGAGACCTCCTCGCGCGCGGGGGCGCCGCGAGCGCGGTGCGGAACCGCGTCAACGACCCCGCGGTCGCGACCTACATCGTCGACCGGAACATCAACTACACGAACGTCTGCGTCTACCGCTGCCAGTTCTGCGCCTTCTACCGCCCCTCGGCGGAGCATCCCGAGGCATACGTGCTCTCGCACGAGCAGATCGGCGAGAAGATCCGGGAGACGATCGACCTCGGGGGCACGGGCGTCCTCCTCCAGGGCGGCGTCCACGCGGGGCTGCCCTTCGAGTTCTACGAGGACATGTTCCGGTACATCCGGGCGACGTTCCCCTCGATCCACCTTCACGCGCTCTCGGCCCCCGAGGTCTACTTCCTGCAGAAGCTGACGAAGAAGCCGATGCGCGACGTGGTCGCGCGGCTGAGGGACGCGGGGCTGCAGTCGATCCCGGGCGGCGGCGCGGAGATCCTCGAGGATTCCGTGCGGAAGCGCATCTGGTCGCTGACCAAGGCGCCGACCGGGAAGTGGGTCGAGGTCCACGAGGCGGCGCACGGCCTCGGCATGCGCACGACCGCGACCATGATGTTCGGCGTGGGGGAGACGCTCGCGCAACGCGTCGAGCACATGAGGGTGGTGCGCGACCTCCAGGACCGGACGGGCGGCTTCACGGCGTGGATCCCGTGGACGTTCCAGAAGGAGAACACCGAGCTCGACGGGAAGGTCGACGAGGCGGGCGGCTTCGAGTACCTCAAGACGCTCGCGGTGTCGCGGCTGTTCCTGGACAACGTCCGGCACGTCCAGGGATCCTGGGTGACGCAGGGGCCGAAGATCGGGCAGGTGTCGCTGTCCTTCGGCGCCGACGACCTCGGCTCGATCATGATCGAGGAGAACGTCGTCTACGCCGCGGGCGCGCGGAATCGGATGACGCAGCCGGAGATGCGCCGCGTCATTGCCGACGCGGGCTACACGCCCGTCCAGCGGCGCACTCTCTACGATGCCTGCACGGAGGCGTGCTGCACGGGCCCGCTTCCGGAGCCCAAGCCGTCGATGGGACTGCCGGTTCTGGGCGTTTCTCTCGACTCGAGCCTTGCCTCCGCCTGACTCGCTGGTTTGTCATCCCAAGGGCCGAGGCCCGAGGGCTTCCCTTCAGAAGCCGCAGCGCCTCCCAGAAAGGGATCCCTCGCTGCGCTCGGGATGACAGGTCGTCTTCAGTAATACGGCGAGAACGCCCAGAACACCGTTTCGGAAAGCTTCTTCGGGAACCCGCGATGCTTCCAGGTCGCGTAGGTGATCTGCTGCGAGCGCTTCCGGTCCTGACCGAACATCGCTTCCATCTTCGCCGCGAACGCCTTGTCGTAGAACGCCAGGCACTCCTCGGCGTTCATCGACATCGAGCGCGCCTCGAAGTTGATCGAGCCGACCGTGGAGTAGATGCCGTCCACGACCATCGTCTTGTTGTGCATCATCGTCGGCTGGTACTCCCAGATCTTCACGCCCGCCTTCAGCATGGCGCCGTAACTCTTCCAGGAGGCGAAGCGGACCATCGGCAAGTCGATGTTCCGGCCCGGCACGATGATCTGGACGTCGACCCCGCGCTGCTCCGCCTGGATCAGCGCCTCGCGCACCTGCTTGTCCGGGAGGAAGTAGGCGTTCTCGATCCAGATCGAGTGCGTCGCGCTCTCGATCGCGATGTAGAAGAGCATCTTGGCGAGGGACGTCGAGTCGCCGCGCGAGGACTTGATCGCCTGGGCGAGCGTGCCCCCGTCGGCTTCGATCTTCGGATAGAAGCGTTCGCCGGTCAGGATCTCGCCGGTCGTGAACGTCCAGTCCTCGCTGAAGATCGCCTGCATCTGCGCCGCGACCGGGCCCTCGGCGCGCACCTGCGTGTCGCGCCACTCCTTCGTATTGCGGGCGTCGCCGAGCCAGCGGTCGTCGATCCCGAGGCCGCCCGTGTACGCGATGCGGCCGTCCACGACGAGGATTTTCCGGTGCGTGCGCCGGCCGACCTTGTGGATCGCGAAGAGGCGCAGCGGCCGATATTTTCTCGCGTCCACCCCCGCGTCCTCGAGCTGCTGTCCGAGCCCCTTGAACTTGCTGCCCCACGCATCGACGAGCAGGCGAACCTCGACGCCCCGCCGGGACGCGTCGATCAACGCGTCCGCGATCATGCGGCCGGCCTTGTCGGGCTGGAAGATGTAGGTCTCGAGGTTGACGCTCTTCTTCGCCGCGCGGATGTCCCGGATCATGGCGGGGAAGATCTCGTCCCCGTTCTCGAGGAGGGTCGCCGAATTTCCCCCGACCATCGGGTTTCCGAGGGCCTCGGCGGACCTCCGGAAATCCGGGGACGTGACCCGCAGGTCGCGATCGAACCTGTAGACCTCGCGCTTCTCGTTGCCGACGACCGCGGAAATGACGAAGCAGCCCGAGCCCGCGAACGCGCACAGGAGCGTCGCCACGGCCGATGCAAGGGGTCGATGCAAGCCGTTTGCCATGGCAAACGGGAGATTCAAGAAGCTTGCCGGATTCCCGGGATCAGCGGGCGGACGGGTTCCCGCGCACCGTGATCGATCCGTGCCGTCCGTGCTCCCAGCAGGAGCCGGCCCAGAACGCGGCGATCGTGAGCACGATCGCGCCGACCGTGCGCAGGAGCACGCGCGTCCGGCGGTGCTTCCAGGGCGGCTCGGACCGGAACGTGACGCGCTCGGCGGCGCGGGAGATCCGCTCGGCCTGGTACGCGCGCAGGTCGAGGACCAGGTCCGAGGCGGACTGGTAGCGGTCGGCCGGATCCTTCTCGAGGCAGCGGAACACGAACACGCGGATCGACTCCGGGATCTTCTCCGCCTCCGGGAACTTGCGCGGGTCGTCCCGCAGCACGGAGCCGAGCGTCTCGACCGGGCTGTCCCGGGAGAACGCGCGGCGTCCGGTGAGCATCTCGAAGAACGTGGCGCCGAGGGAGAACACGTCGGTCCGTGCGTCGATCGCCTTGCCCCGCACCTGCTCGGGCGACATGTAGCCCGCGGTGCCGACGAGGAACTGCGAGCTCGAGCCGCGCCGGCCGGTGATCGTGTCGCCCGAGAGCCCGGCGGTCCGCGCCGGCTGCTCGATGCGCGCGATGCCGAAGTCGAGGATCTTCGCTCGCCCCTCGTTCGTCAGGAAGATGTTGTCGGGCTTGATGTCCCGGTGAATGATCCCCTTCCCGTGCGCGGCGGCGAGGCCCTCGGCGACCTGGCACGCGATCTCGACGGCCTTTTCGGGGTGGACCGGACCGCCGCGCAGGCGCTCCGCGAGCGTCTCGCCCTGGAGGAGCTCGGTGACGGCGTAGGGCACGGCCCGGTGGGTGCCCGTGTCGTGGATCGCCAGGATCGACGGGTGATTCAGGGTCGCGACCGCCCGCGTCTCGCGCTCGAAGCGGCGGAGGCTGTCCTGGTCGTTGGCGGCCGCGTCGAGGAGGAGCTTCAGCGCGACTTCGCGCCGCAGGCGGTTGTCGCGGGCGCGATACACCTCGCCCATCCCGCCCTTGCCGAGGGGCGCCAGGATCTCGTAAGGCCCGAGCTGTTCGCCCGTCGAGAGCGCCACTCGTCAAGGATATCGGGGTCAGGTCTCTCATTGGTGAATCTTTTGTTGACTCGACTCCGTGAGAGACCTGACCCCATGAGCGCGCTAAACTGGGCGGCCGTGGAGATCTGGCTCCTGCGCCATGCGGCCGCCGAGGAGCGGGCTTCGTCGGGACGCGACGCCGACCGGACGCTGACCGAGGACGGGCACAAGCGCGCTCGGGAAGTGGCGCGCGGTCTCGCCGCCCTCGAGCCGGGCATCGAACTCGTGCTCACGTCGCCCTACGCGCGGGCGCGTCAGACGGCGGAGCCCGCGGCGCGCGCCCTGAAGCTCTCCGGACGCCTCCGCGAGACCGCCGCGCTCGAGCCCGACCGCGATCCCGCCGAGATCCTCGAGGAGGTTCGGGCGGAGCGCGTCGAGTCGGTGCTCCTGGTCGGCCACGAGCCCCACATGGGGGCCCTCCTCGGCCGGCTCGTTCTCGGCCGGGGCGGTCACGCGATTCCGATGAAGAAGGCGGCGGTCGCGCGCGTCGAGTGGGACGGCTCGGGGCCAGGGTCGCTGCGCGCGCTCCTGCCGCCCAGGGTCCTCGCGCGGATCGCCTCGGGCGGGGACTGAGCTCCCGGTCACCCTTCGATCCTCCTGTAGACTCCACCCGAACGATGACAGCCGGCGAAGGGACGCCCCTCACCCTACCCTCTCCCGGAGCGAGAGGGTTTCAAGGTGGAGCGTGCTTCGCACGCGCGTCTAAGGAGGATTGGCATGGGTAAGCTCGCACTCGGGTGCCTCGGGATTCTCCTGGTCGTCGTCGTGATCTGCGCGATCTCGTTCGCCGGCACCTACAACAAGCTCGTGACCCTCGGGCAGGACGTGGACAAGCAGTGGTCCGAGGTCGAGAACCAGTATCAGCGCCGCGCCGACCTGATCCCCAACCTCGTGCAGACGGTGCAGGGCGCGGCGAACTTCGAGAAGGAGACGCTGACCGCCGTCACCGAGGCGCGCGCGTCGGTCGGTCGGGCCACGGTCACCCCCGGCAAGGCGCCCACGGATCCCGAGACGCTCGCCCGCTACCAGGCGGCGCAGGACCAGCTGGGCTCCGCGCTGCAGCGGCTCCTCGTCGTCTCGGAGCGTTACCCCGAGCTCCGCGCCAACCAGAACTTCCGCGACCTCCAGGCGCAGCTCGAGGGGACCGAGAACCGGATCACGGTCGCGCGCGGCCGGTTCAACGACTCCGCGCAGCAGTACAACACCGTCCTGAAGCGCTTCCCGACGAACTTCATCGGCCAGATGTTCGGGTTCAAGGAGCGGCCGTACTTCAAGGCGACGACTCCGGGCGCGGAGCAGGCGCCGAAGGTCCAGTTCAACTTCGGCAACGCGGCGCCGACGGCGGCGCCGGCGCCCGCGAAGTAGCGCGGGCCGGGAGAGGCGGGAGGCAGGCGAGCGCGCGTGGCCCGTCACAGGGCGGTCGTTCTCGCGGCGTTCGCGGTCGCGCTCATCGCGGCCGCCGCGCTCGGCGACCGCTACGACGCGCTCATCCCGGAGAAGCCGCAGCGGTACGTCACGGACCGCGCCGGCGTCTTCGGTCCCGGCGAGGCCGAGGCGCTGAACGCCCGACTGGAGCAGTTCGAGCGGGACACCTCCGACCAGCTCCTCGTCTGGGTCGACCGGAAGATCCCGGAGGGCTTCACCCTCGAGGACTTCACGATCCGCGCGGCGCAGAAGTGGGGAGCGGGGCAGAAGAAGGAAGACAACGGGGCGATCCTCTTCGTCTTCACCGAGGACCGGAAGGTCCGCATCGAGGTCGGCTACGGGCTCGAGGGACCGCTCCCCGACGCGATCGCCAATCGCATCATCCAGGACGAGATCGTCCCGCGCTTCCGCTCGGGCGATTTCCCGGGTGGCATCGTCGCCGGCGCGAGCGCGATGATGGCCGCCGTCAAAGGCGAGTACAAGGGGACGGGCCGCACCGTCGACGAGGGGAAGCGTCGGCACAACGACCAGTTCGGCTCGTGCCTGACGATGGCGATCTTCTTCGGGATCTTTTTCGTTCTTCCCATGATCTTCCGGCGGAGCCGCTTCCGGACGCACGGCGGCGGCGGATGGTGGGGCGGGTTCGGCGGACCCTTCATCGGCGGAGGATTTGGCGGCGGCGGTTTCGGGGGCGGCGGTGGATTCGGCGGGGGCGGGTTCTCGGGTGGCGGCGGCTCCTTCGGCGGCGGCGGCGCCTCGGGGAGCTGGTGAGCGCGGCGAGGGAACGCCGCGCCTGAAGCACGGGGCGGGCATCGCCCGGACCGTGCCCTGGAGGAAGTCCGTGGCCAAGGTCTTCGCGCAGTTCGACTCGGACCGCATCGTCGCCGCCATCGCGGCCGCCGAGAAGCAGACGTCCGGCGAGATCCGCGTCCACGTGACGCGCCGCGTGCCGAAGGATCTCGAGATGCGGGCGGTCCGGCGCTTCCACCTCCTCGGCATGACGAAGACGGCCGAGCGCAACGGGGTCCTCATCTATCTCGCGCCGCGCGCGCGGCGGTTCCGGATCCTCGGCGACACCGCGATCCACGAGAAGTGCGGCGAGGACTTCTGGAAGGAGGTGGCCGCCGCCATGGAGGCGCACTTCCGGGAGGGGAAGCTGACCGAGGGAGTCATCGCGGGCGTCGAGCGCGTCGGCGCGGTCCTCGCCCGCCACTTCCCTCGGAGGAAGAAGGACCAGAACGAGCTCCCGGACACCATCGACCACGACTGACCCGGCCCGAACCTAAGTGTCTGAGCCCGCTGGGGCTTGACTTTGCGCCGAAAACCCTTATGATTCGCGGCTCTTATGTACGCGATCGTCCGCTCCGGCGGAAAGCAGCTGAAGGTCGCCGCGGGGGATGTCGTCCGCATCGAGCGGCCCGCCGGCGAGAAGATCAAGAAGGGCGAGACGCTCGCGCTCTCGGGCGGCAGCGTCATCCTCGTCTCCGGCGACGGCAACGTGCGCACGGGCGCCGACGCGCTGAAGGGCGTCACCGTCCAGGCGAAGGTCCTCGGCGAGATCCGGACGCGCAAGGTCCTCGTCTTCAAGAAGAAGCGGACCAAGCAGTACCGCCGCACGAAGGGCCACCGGCAGACCATGATCCAGGTCCGGATCGAGGCGATCGAGGGCTAGGGAGGATCCGATGGCACACAAGAAAGGTCAGGGTTCCTCCCGCAACGGCCGCGACTCGAACTCGCAGCGGCTCGGCGTGAAGGTCTTTTCCGGCCAGGTCGTCCCCGGCGGCTCGATCATCGTCCGCCAGCGCGGCACCAAGTTCTTTCCGGGCGTCAACGTCGGCCGCGGCAAGGACGACACGCTCTTCGCCAAGGTCACGGGAACCGTCCGCTTCCACGACAAGGGACGCCTCGGCCGCCACATCTCCGTCGAGCCCCTCGCCTCGTAGGGGCGGCCCTCGCGGCCGCCCGCGGGGGCAAGCGCCGCCCCTACAGCGTCGGTCCCATGTTCATCGATTCGGCTGAAATCGAGGTCAAGGCGGGCGACGGCGGCAACGGCTGCGTCGCCTTCCGGCGGGAGAAATTCGTTCCCCGGGGCGGACCCTCGGGCGGCGACGGCGGCCACGGCGGCTCGGTCTGGGCGGTCGCGGACCCCGCCTACAACACGCTCTACCACCTTCGACACCAGAACCGCTTCCGCGCCGGCCGGGGCGAGCACGGCATGGGATCGAACCGCCACGGCAAGACCGGAGAGGACGTCGAGGTCCATCTGCCGCTCGGCTCGGTCGTCACCGACGCCGACAGCGGCGAGCGGCTCGCCGATCTCGTCCGCGCGGGGGAGCGCGTGAAGCTCGTGAAGGGCGGCAACGGCGGCTGGGGCAACCAGCACTTCGCGACGCCGACGCGCCAGGCGCCGCGCTTCGCGAAGCCGGGCCTGCCGGGCGAGGAGCGGCGTCTCTCGATCGAGCTGAAGCTCCTGGCGGACGTCGCGATCGTCGGATTCCCGAACGCCGGCAAGTCCACGCTCATCGCCGCGATCTCCGCGGCGAAGCCGAAGATCGCCGACTACCCGTTCACGACCCTCGTGCCGCACCTCGGCGTCGTCACGTCCCATCACGACACGCGCACACTCGTCGTCGCGGACATCCCCGGGCTGATCGAGGGCGCGCACCGCGGGGCGGGGCTCGGCATCCGCTTCCTCAAGCACGTCGAGCGCTGCCGCCTGCTCTGCCACCTCGTCGACGCGTCGGCGGAAGGGGACGCCGAACGGGACGTGGCGTCGATCGAGCGGGAGCTCGCCGCCTTCTCGCCCGAGGTCGCCGCCCGGCCCAGGGTCGTCGTCGCGTCGAAGATGGACGCGGCCTCGTCGCCCGAGCGGGTCGCCTCGATCCGAGCCGCCGCCGAGCGGCGCGGACGGCCTTTTCTCGAGATCTCGGCCGCGACGGGGGCGGGATTGAAGGAGCTCGTCGGCTTCCTCTTCCACGAGTTCGCGGCGTCGGCGCCGGCCCCGATCGCGACGGACGAGCCTGTCGGGGACGGCGCGGAGTAACCTCCCGCATGCGCATCGGCGTCTTCGGGGGAACTTTCGACCCGGTCCACTTCGGTCACCTGCTGCCCGTCGAGGCGGCGGCCATGAAGTTTCAGCTCCGGCGGGTCTTCTACGTCCCCGCCCGGCTCTCGCCGCACAAGGGAGACACGAAGCCCACGGACGCGCGGCACCGCGTCGCGATGCTCGCGCTCGCGCTCGAGGGCCGGCCCGACTGGTCGATCGACCTCGAAGAGCTCGACCGGGAGCCGCCCTCCTACACGATCGACACGCTGCGCGCGGTCGCCGCCCGCCACCCGGACGACGAACTGTGGCTCCTCATGGGCACCGACATCCTCGCGGGCTTCGACCGGTGGCGGGAGCCCGAGGCGATCCTCTCGATCGCGCGGATCGCCGCCTTCCAGCGCGAGCCGTTCGCCGGCGCGAACGTCCGCGTCCCGGTCGTCCCTGGACTTGCCGATCGCCTGTCCGTTTTCGACGCGGGATCGGTTAAAATCTCCGCGACGGACGTCCGGAACGCGCTGGCGGAGGGCAGGAGCATCGGGGGAAAGGTTCCGGGGCCGGTCGCGGAGTACATGACGAAGCAGGGTCTCTACAAGCCCGGGATGTCCCAGCGTTGAATCCCGGCCTCTCGTCCCGGGACAAGGTCCGGGAAGGTCTCACCGCGGCGCTCGACCGCAAAGCCGCCGCGGTCCTCGTCTTCAACCTGACCGACCTGACGACGATGGCGGACTATTTCGTCCTGTCGACGGCGAGCTCCGACCGTCAGGCCCGCGCCATCGCCGAGGCCATCACCGAGAAGCTCGGGCCCGCGAGCTCCGTCGAGGGCCTGCGGACGGCCAACTGGATCCTGATGGACTACGGCGACGTCGTCTTCCACGTCTTCCAGGAGGAGGCGCGTCGCTTCTATGCGCTCGAGCGGCTCTGGGGCGACGCCCCGAACGAGACCGGAGTTTTTCGCAGCGGCGGCTCGACGCCGCCGGACGTGAGTCAGCGGCCGGATTAGCCGCATCCATGGCGGAAAAGAGGGCTTCTTCCCTCCGGTCGCATTTCCCGACCCGGAACAAGGCCCTCGCGCGGGAGATCGACGCGCTCGGCCGGGCCGTCGACTCGCCCTCGACGATCCTGATCCTCGGCGAGAGCGGCACCGGCAAGGACCGCCTCGCCCGGGCGCTCCACGACGTCTCGAACCGTTCGGCCAGTCCCTTCGTCCGGGTCGACGCGGCGAACCTCTCGGACGAGCTCTTCGAGAGCGAGCTCTTCGGCCACGAGCGGGGAGCCTTCACCGGCGCGATTGCGTCCAAGCGGGGCCTCCTGGAAGTCGCCGAGGCCGGCACCGTCTATCTCGACGAGGTGTCGTCGCTGTCGCCGGCCGCGCAGGCGAAGTTCCTGCGCGTGCTGCAGGAGAAGAGTTTCCGGAGGCTCGCCGGCGTCGCCTCGCATCCGTTCCGCGCTCGCCTCGTCGTGTCGTCGCGGCGGGACCTGGCGACGCTCGTGGAGAAGGGGGCCTTCCGGGACGACTTTTTCTATCGCATCGACGTCGTGTCGATCCGGCTGCCTCGCCTCCGGGACCGGCGCGAGGACGTCCTGCCGCTCGCGCGCGGCTTCCTGCGCCGGGCGGCGCGCGCCTACGCGCGGCCGGCGCGCCGCTTCACGGAGGAGGCCGAGGCGACGCTCGCGCGGCATCCGTGGCCGGGAAACGTTCGCGAGCTCGCGCACGTGGTCGAGAAGGCGGTGCTCGGCGCGGGCGGCGCGGAGATCGGACCGGAGGACCTGCCGGCCGGAGCGCTCGGCGCTCCGGAGTCGCTGCTCGAGACCGCGATCCAGGACCGCTGGACGCTCAAGCAGCTGACCGATGCGTTCATCGCGGAGACAGTGCGGCGCGCCGGCGGCAACCGCTCGCTGGCCGCAAAACGCCTCGGAGTGTCCCGAAAATTCCTCTGGGAACGCGAAAGAGCGAAGTCGCAAAAAGTGCGTTAAGTCACGGAGACGTCTGGACTTCGCGAAGGATTCTTGTATCATCTCGCATCCCGAAAACGGCCCGGGTTTTGCTGAGGGTGGGGGCCGTAAGAAAAGGAGACCCACGAATGCCTTCGACAGCCACCAAGGCCGCCCGAATGACCAAGAAGGAGATGGAGAAGTACCGGCGGCTCCTGGACGACAAGAAGTCGTCGCTCTCGGCCGAGATCGCCAAGACGCGCAGCGCGGAGGAAGAGACGACCGAGGAGTCGACGCAGGACATCGCGGACAAGGCGGTCTCCTCGTACACGCGCGAGTTTCTCTACTCGCTGACCGACGGCGAGCGCAACACGCTCCTGCACATCGACGACGCGCTCGCGCGGATCGACGAGGGCAACTACGGCCTCTGCTTGAACTGCGGCCAGCTCATGACCGAGAAGCGGCTGAACGCGGTGCCCTGGGCGCCGTACTGCCTCGACTGCCAGGAGCTCTCCGAGAAAGGGATGCTCCAGAACTAACCTTCACGGTTCCTCTGCTCACGTGGCCCCCGTCGGTTTCGCCGGCGGGGGCCTTTTTCGTTTCGCTAGACTGACGCCTCGATGAGGAAGGCGTTTGACCGGGATGCGATCCCTTCGTTCGACGACGCGCCCGCCGTCGTTCTCGTCGCCGGACCGGTGGAGTTCTTCGTCGACGAGGCGGCGGCGCATGTGCGCGCGGCGCTCGCGAACGAAGAGAGCGAGGTGATCCACTTCGACGACGACGCGCCGGCCGAGGCCGTGTCCGACGCGCTGCTCAACCGCTCGCTCTTCGCCGCGCGGCGGATCGTGTCGCTCGACGTCTCGCGCCTGCTCGGCACGGAGACTCCGGGCGCTCTGCTCGAGGCGGCGCTCGCGGGCTGGGCCGAGGGAGGGGGGGGCGGCCGTCGGAAGGCCTTCAAGAACGCGCGGGCGCTCCTGGCGGCGCTGGATCTCTCCCCGACCGCCGACCCCGCGGAGAACGCCGAGGCGGCGGCCCGGCGGGCCCGCAAGAAGGGCGAGGCGGCCGCGCTGACGGAGGTTCTGCGGGAGCTGCCGGAGGAGAAGGGCGGCGGCATCGCGGTCCTGCGCGGCGCCGTCCGGGCCCTCCTCGAGCGGGGCGGGAACGACGGGACCGTCGCGGTCCTGACCGCCGTCGCGCCGCCGGCGGGCGTCGACCTGCTCGAGGAGATCGCCGCCCGGGGACTGGTGCTCGAGAAGAGCGTTGGGGAGAACGCGGGCTCCGAGCTGCAGCGGCTCGCTGCGTCGAAGGCGAAAGAGCGGGAGGTCTCGCTCGAGAACGGCGCCGTCCAGCGGCTGATCCAGCGCACCGACGCCGACGGCGATCCCGCGCTGTTCGCCGCGGAGCTCGAGCGCCTCCTCGACTGGGCCGGGAAGGGCGGCCGCATCCGCGCCGACGATGTCGTCGCGAGCGTCGTCGACGAGTCTTCCGAGGACGTGTACGACTTCTTCGAGGCGCTCGGGCGGCGTGACGCCGCCGCGGCGCTCACGCGCATCGAACGACTCCTCGAGATCGACCGGCGCGCGGTCCGGCAGGGGAGGAACGAGATGGAGGTCGCCGAAGAGATCTGGCCGCAGCAGCTCCTCGGCATCATCACCGGCGAGGTCCGGCGCATGCTCACGCTCCGCGCGCGGCTCGACGAGGTCGGCGGATTCGACGCCGCGATGTCGCCGCGCGCCTTCGAGTCCCGGCTCTACCCCAGCCTGATCGCCCCGATCGCCCCGTTCGGGCGGTCGCCGTACGCGCGGCCGCCGAAGCCGTACGCGCTGTACATGAGCGCGAAGCGCTGCTCCGCGTATTCGACCGCCGAGCTCGCCCGGGCGCTGGCCCGCGCCGCGGACGTGGACGTCGAGCTGAAGTCTTCGGCGCCCGTGCTCGAGACGTTCTCGCGTTACGTGGGGGAACTGGTCGCGGGGAAGTAGGCGCGGCAAGTCGGGACCCTTTCGGCGCCGGAGGGATCCCTCGTCGCGGCGCTCCTCGGGACGTCGCCGGGGCGTAGCGGCGCCGGGTCTGGGATATAAGAGCGCTCGTGGCCGACGGGTACTCGATCGACCTCTCGTCCCGGACCGCGCTCGTCACGGGCGGCTCGCGCGGGATCGGCCGCGCCTGCGCGGACCTCCTCGCCCGCGCCGGAGCGCGGGTCGCCTTGAACTTCGTCCGGGACGAGGCCGCCGCGAACGCGGCCGTGCGCGAGATTCGCGCCGCCGGCGGCGAGGCGATGGCGCTCGCGGGCGACGTCTCGAAGCCGGAGGACGCCCGACAGCTCGTGCGCGACGTCGTGGCGGCATGGCAGCGCCTCGACATCGTCGTCAACAACGCCGGCGTCTGGCTGGAGGACCCGGCGGGAGAGGGCCGCCTCGACGTCTGGGACCGGACCTACGCGATCAACGTGCGCGGCTGCTTCCTCGTGACCGACGCGGCCGTGCCCCACCTCGAGAAGACTCGCGGCTCGGTCGTGTTCGTCTCCTCCACGGCGGGCCAGCGCGGCGAGGCGCGGCACTCGGCGTACGCTGCCTCGAAGGGCGCGCTGATCTCCTACACGAAGTCCCTCGCCGCCGAGCTCGGGCCGCGCGGAATCCGCGTCAACTGCGTCGCGCCCGGCTGGGTGGACACCGACATGTCCGCCGCCTCGCTGGCGGACCCGGCGGAGTACGCCCAGATCGTGAAGTTGATCCCGATCGGCCGGGTCGCCTCCGCCGCGGACATCGCGGGACCGGTGCTGTTCCTCGTGTCCGATCTCGCGCGCCACCTCCAGGGCGAGGTGGTCAACGTCAACGGCGGGAGCGTTCTCGCGGGCTGACGCCCGCCGGCGGGAGCGCATGGAGAAGCTCGACCGCCGGGACCGCCGCTTTCTCGCGGCCTGCGCGGCGGCCATCGTCCTCGGCGCGCTCGTGACGGGCGCCCTCTTCCGGCGCGCGTTCCCCGAGGCCTCGATCGAATTCCGGGTGAATCGGACGCAGGCGCGCGCCCTGGGGGAGAGGCTCCTCGCCGAGCGCGGCCGCGACGTGAAGGGCGCGCGGTTCGCGGGCGAGTTCGACGTGGACGACGCCGCGAAGGTCTATCTCGAGCGGGTGCTCGGCCTCGAACGCGCGAGCCGCATCTACGGGCGCGAGGTCAGGATCTGGCAGTGGCGGATGCGTTGGTTCCGCTCGGGGGTGAAGGCCGAGGAGCGCGTCGCGGTCTCGCCGCTCGGCGCGCTCGTCGACTATCGCTCGGTCCTGCCCGAGGACGCGCCGGGGCCGCGCCTGACGGAGGGTCAGGCCCGGGCGCTCGCCCTGCGCGAGCTCGCCGCCCGGGGGCTCGCGGCCGACGCCCTCGCGCCGATCGAGGCGACGCCGGTCTCCCGGCCGAACCGCTCGGACTGGAATTTCGTGTTCGAGAAGAAGGGCGTCCGCTGGGGCGACGCGACGCTGCGCTACGAGGCGGCCGTCTCCGGAGACCGGGTCACGGCGTACGGGGAGTTCCTCCACGTGCCCGAGGCCTGGACGCGCGACTACCAGCGCCTCCGCTCGAAGAACGAGGCGGCGGGGCAGGTGGCGACCGTCGCCCTGTTCGCGACCCTGCTCGCGATGCTCGGGGTGCTCGTCCGGAAGATCGTGCTCAAGGACGTGCGCTGGGGTCTCGTGGCCGCGTTCGGCGGCGTCGCCGTGCTGTTGCAGCTGCTGTCGCAGCTCAACGAGCTGCCGCTCGCGCTGTACGGCTACGACACGGCGAGCCCGCTGTCGGCGTATCTGACGAACCGCATCGTCGTCGCCGTTTTGCTCGCCGTCGCGACCGGCGCGGGCATCGCAATCGTCGTGGCATCGGCGGAGCCGATCTATCGCGAACGGTTTCCGAGGCCGCTGTCGCTCTCGAGCGCGTTCTCGCTGCCGGGCATCCGCACGCGCGAGTTCCTGCGGAGCGTCGCGCTCGGCTACGCGCTCGTCGCGTTCTTCTTCGCTTACCAGGCGGTCTTCTACGTGGTCGCGGACCATTTCGGCGCATGGGCCCCCGCCGACGTGCCGTACAGCGACATGCTCAACACCGCGCTTCCCTGGGCCGAGGTGCTGCTCATCGGATTCCTGCCGGCCGTGTCCGAGGAGGGCATCAGCCGGATGTTCTCGATCTCGTTCCTGGACCGGCTCGGCGCGGGACGCTTCGTCGCGGTGGTCGTGCCGGCCTTCATCTGGGGGTTCGGCCACTCGACGTACCCCAATCAGCCCTTCTACATCCGGGGCGTCGAGGTCGGCTGCGCCGGCGTCGTGATCGGCCTCGTGTTCCTGCGCTACGGCGTCCTGCCGCTGCTCGTCTGGCACTTCACCGTGGACGCGCTGTACACGGCGCTCCTGCTGCTGCGCTCCGCGAACACCTACTACGTCGTCTCGGGAGCGGTGGCCGCCTTCATCCTCGTGCTGCCGCTGATCGTGTCGATCGTGCTCGCCGCCCGGCGCGGCGGCTTCCTTCCGACCGCCGGGCTGACCAACGCCGACGCCGGATTCGTGCCCGAGCCGCCGCGCACCGCGCTGATGGACGAGGCGGCGGCGAACGTGCGCCCGCTGTCGCGGAGCGTGCTGGCGTTCGCCGCCATCGCCGCCCTCCTGCTCGCCTCGTCCTTCCTCGTCCCGGCGGACGGCGACCGGCCGCTCGTCGAGGACGCGACCAGCCGCGCCGAAGCCGAGGCGATCGCGGGCCGCTTCCTGAAGGCGAACGGCGCGGACCCCGTCCGGTGGTCGACCGCGGTCTACACGGGAACCGGCTTTCCCTACGACCAGAGCGTCCGCGAGGCGCGGCCCCAGGACGCCTCGGGCGTCCCCGGCTTCTCGGACGCGGCCGCCCGCTACGTCGTCGAGCAGGGGGGCGTCGCCGCGTTCCGGCGACTCGCGGAGCGCCAGCTGCCGCTCGCGTACTGGGTGGTGCGCTTCTACCGGCCCGAGAGCAAGGAGGAGTGGAAGGTCCTGCTCGACGCGCGGCGCGGACGGGTCGTCGCGTTCGTGCACCCGATCGGCGAGGACGCGCCGGAAGGCCCGCCCGTGCCCGAGGGCGACGCGCGGCGGCGGGCGGCGGCGGCGGCCGGGCTCCTCGGGTACCCGGCCGGCGAGTACTCGGTCCTCGAGGTGGGCACCGAGGCGCGCCCGAAGCGGGTGGACACGACCGTGGTGCTCGAATCGCGGCCGCCGGGCGTCGGCCGCGCCCGTCCGCGGCTGACCGCGGTCTTCCACGGTCCGCGCCTGGCTTCGTTCCTCCCGTCGATCGACATCCCCGAGGACTACCTGCGCGAGCAGCGGCGGCGCACTTCGGCGGAGGTCGTGCTCACGGCGGTGCGGGTGCTCGCCGCCGGGTCGCTCGTCGGCGTCGCGGTGGTGCTCTTCCTGCGCCGCGTGCGCGAGCCCGACTTCCGCTGGCGGCGTCTCCTCCGCCCCCTCGCCTGGACGGCGCTCGTCGCCGGTGCCGGGCTCGCCAACACCTGGCCGGCGCTCTTCCGCGTGTACGACACCGAGAAGCCGATGACGCTGTTCCGCCTGGGGCTCGTCCTCTCGCTGACGCTCTCGCTCGCCGCGATCCTGGTTGTGGCGTGCCTCGGGTTCGTCCTGCTCGGCGCCGCGCGGCCGGGCTGGCCGGCGGCGCTGCGCCGCCGCGGCTCGTTCGGCGATGCGCTCGTCCGTGCCGTCCTGTCGGTCGCGATCGCCGCGGGGCTCGCGCGGTGGTTCCACGTGATCGCGCTTCGCGTGCCGTCGCTGTACGAGCCGGACCCCGCGCTCCCGGGCAGCCTCGCGACGGCGGTCCCCGGGATCGACGCCGTGTGGAGCGCGGCGCGCGGAGCCTTCGTCGCCGCGTCGATCGCCGCGGCCGCGGCGCTCGCGTGGCGGACGGCGTTCTTCCGCACGCGCGCCGGCCGCGCCCTCGGCGCCGCCGCGATCGTGCTCGCGCTCTTCCCGTCGGAGCTGCGGTCCGGCGCGGGGTTCGGATTCGAGCTGCTCACCGGTCTCCTGTTCGCCGCGTGGGCGGCCGTGTGCGCCTTCGGGCTCCTGCGGGACCATGCCGCCGCCTGGGCGCTCTTCGGCATCCTCGCGTTCGGCGGGCGCGTCGCGCTCGAGCTGCTCGATCAGCCGGCCGGCGCGGACCGCGGTGCCGGCGCCGTCGCCGCGGTGCTCCTCGGCCTGGCGGCCCTCGTCCTGTTCTCGGGAAGGCGGCGCGAGACGCCGCCGCGGGAGCCGGCGCTCGCGGGAGGATTCAGCGTCCCACCCCCGCCGCCGGCGTCTGCCCCGGCTCCGGTCCCGGAGCCGGATTCGCCGACGCCCCGCTGATCTCCGGCCAGAGTCCGCGCAGATCCGGCGGGTTGCTCCGCTGCCGGTCGATCCAGGCGGAGAGGACGACGCCTCCCGCCGCGAGGAGCGCCGCTCCGGCGAAGACGGCGCGCCGCGTCCCGGGGGAGGGCGCGCCGCACAGCTCCGCGATGCCGAGGGCGATCGCCGCCGGCGCGAGCGCCTGCAGGGGAGCGCCGAACCGCGCCTCGACCGCGACCGGGAGATAGACGGCCGCGTACGCGCCGCCCACGAGCAGGAGCGCCACGGCCGCGAACGCCGGCTCGTCGAAGGTTCTCCGGCCGCGGCGCACGACGCGCGTCCCGGCGGCGACGAGAAGAACGAGCGCGAACGCGAGGAGGAGAAGATTGGCGACCGCCAGCGGGCGCGCGTACCAGGCGTGGAGGTCCGTGACGTAGGTGAACGGCAGATCCCGGTCGACCATCGCGAAGCCGTGCAGGAGGAGCGTGCCGGCGTAGGCGAGCGGATCGCGGCCGGCGAACGCCCCGGGCGTCGCCGCGCCGCGGTAGAGCGGGTTCGCCCACACCAGGAACGGGGTGCGCCCGTCGGCCACGAGCGTGCCGTACTTCAGCACGCGCATGCCCCAGGCCGCCTGGTCGCGGTAGAGGCCGGAGTCGACGAGGGGCAGGAACGCGCCGGTCTGCGCGCGCCGGGCGAGCATCTGAGGAGCGAGCGGCACGGCGAACCCGACGAGCGCGGCGGCGAGCCCGCGCACCCGGGGCTCCCTCCAGCGCGCGGCGCGCACCGCCCAGGCCACCGCGAGCCCCGCCGCCGCGGCGAGGTTGGCCGGGCGGACGGCCACCGCGAGGCCCGCGCAGAGAAAGCTCGGAAAGGTCTCGCGCCACGCCGCGCCGGGCCGCGGCGCGCCGGGCATGCGCCAGGCGAGCGCCGCCGCCGCGAGGATCAGCGCCGCCGACACGAGATCGGTGAGCGGCTCGGTCGCCTGCGCGAGCAGAGCGGGGTTTACGGCGGCGAGCGCGTACGCGAGGAGGCCGATCCCGGCCGAGCCGGTCAGGCGCGCGAGGCGGCGGGCGGCGAGGGCACAGGCGCCGAGGTAGATCGCGAGCTGCGCCAGGAACACGACGAGGCGAAAGCCCTCCGGCGAGAAAGGCCGGAACCCCGTGGCGATCAGCGTGAAGAACGGATAGCCGTAGGTCCGGATTCCGGCGGGAAAGCTTCCGAGGCCGTGCGCGCGCAGGATCATCGAGAGCTGGTAGTAGCCCCAGCCGTCGTAGATCGGCGTCGGGTACCCCGCGCCGAAGAGGAGAACGGCGGCCGCGACGGCGGTGCCGGTGACGAGGAGAGCCCCGATCGCGCGTCGAGACACCGGCTAGCTTCCCGTCGAGTGGTACCGGCGCACCCCGCGGTCCCAGATCGTCCATGCGATCGCGAGGCAGGCGGCGGCGATCAGCGGGACGGCCCAGAACTCGCGCGCGAACTCGCCCCGCTTCAGGAAGTGCACGACCGGATAGAAGGACGCGAACGCGAACGGGATCACGAAGGAGAGCGTGAAGCGGATCCAGCCGTCGTAGATCGTGAGCGGATAGCGGCCGAACTGCATCAGGTTGAAGACGGGCGGCACGATGCCGATCCGGTCCTCGATCCAGAAGGAGGTCGCGGTCAGCCCGATGAAGATCGCGAGGTAGATGGCGGCGCCGCAGAAGGTCCACAGGACGAAGAGGACGACGTCGGGCGCGGAGAACGAGAGCCCCATCTTTCGCGACGCCCAGACGACCGCCGCGATCCCGGTCACGCTCTCCTGCAGCGACTCCAGGCGGAAGGCCTCGAAGAGGACCTGGAAGATCGAGTTGACCGGCCGCACCAGCACGCGGTCGAAGCGGCCCTCGATCAAGTAACGGTCGGAGAAGAGATAGAGGTTCCACGACAGGACGTTGAAGATCCCGAGCGGGATGAGCGAGAAGCCGTAGAGGAACACCATCTCCTCGAAGGTCCAGCCGTGCACCGCCGGGACCCGCGAGAAGACGATCAGGAGGAATCCGAAGGCGGCCGCCGTCCCGAGGAAGGACGCGAACACGCTCGAGAAGAAATCCAGGCGGTACTCGAGCCGTGCCTTCGCGTACTGCGAGAAGTACAGCACGAAGAGCCGCAGGTGGCGCCGGAAGGCCGCGACGATCTCAGCCTCCCTGGATCGTGATGCGCCGCCGCGAGCGGCGCCACGCATACTGGCCCAGGGCGAGGAGGCCCGCGGTCCACCCCGCCTGCAGCGCGAGCAGGCCGAGCGCCCGCGTCCCGGCGGCCTGGCCCAGGTAGAGCGCGGCCGGCGTGAAGTTGATGTGCGGGAACGGCGAGGCGAAGAGGATCGAGCGGAGTGGCTGCGGGAAGAGCGTCGTCGGGATGAGGAGGCCCGACAGGAGCTCGAACACGAGGTACTTCGCCCGCAGGATCCCGAGGATCGACTTCGAGCGGATCGCGACGAGGCCGACGAGGAAGTTGAGCGCGGCGACGAGGAAGAACGACAGGGTCGCCGACACGAGGAAGAGCAGGGCCGCGAGCGGCGAGGCGGGCGGCTTCAGCGGGAAGACGAGCGCGAGAACGATCGCGATCGGGATCGTGAACAGGACGGCCCGGAACGCCGACTGCCCGGCGGCGTCGGCGATCATGACCGTCTGGAAGTCCACCGGCCGGATCAGGTTCATCGCGAGCTTGCCCTCCTGCACCTGCGTGCCGAGCTCGCGGTCGATCTCGTTGAAGTAGAAGGAGCGGATCGCCCAGCCGACGGCGACGTACGTGACCATGTCCTCGAGCGTCATGCCCGCGACGGAGCCGCCCTGCCGGAAGACCGCGCGCCAGATGAAGTAGTACACGGCGACGTTGAAGAGATAGGTCAGAACGCCGACGTAGTAGCGCGCGCGGAACGCGAGCATGTTGAGGAAGCCGATGCGCGCGAACGGCAGCGCCGCGCGCCACGGCGTTCCCTCGCCGCGGACGGCGCTCACGAGATGCCCTCCTGGTAGATGCGCTTGACGACCGCCTCGATCTCGGGCTCCTCGATCTTCAGGTCCGAGACGTCGAAGCGGTTGACGATCTCCTTGACGGCCGTGGCCGGGGCCGCCTCGCGCCGGTCGAGGTCGAGCCGGTAGCGGTGGAGCCCGACCTCCCGGATCGGGCGGCCGTTCCACTCGAGGTCCCTCGCGTCGGGCGCGCGCTTGACGTCGAAGACGATCGACGTGATGGGCAGGATGCGGTCGCGGAGCTCGTCGAGCGCCCCGTCGAAGAGGAGCTTCCCGTGGTCGATGACGATGACCCGCCTGCAGAGCGTCTCGATGTCAGCGAGGTCGTGGGTCGTGAGCAGGACGGTCGTCCCCTCCTGCCGGTTGATCTCCTCGAGGAACTCGCGGACGTTCGCCTTCGCGACGATGTCGAGGCCGATCGTGGGCTCGTCGAGGAAGAGCAGCGGCGGCCGGTGGAGCAGCGAGGCGGCGAGATCGCAGCGCATCCGCTCGCCGAGCGAGAGCTTCCGGACCGGCTGGTGGAGGTAGGCGCCGAGGCCGAGGACCTTGTCGAAGAGCGCCATGCGCTCGCGGTACTCGGCCTCGGAGAGGCCGTAGATCTCCTTGAGGAGCCGGAACGACTCGACGACCGCGATGTCCCACCAGAGCTGCGTGCGCTGGCCGAACACCACGCCGATCGTCGCGACGTAACGGGTGCGATCGCGCCAGGGCACGAAGCCGTTGCCGACGACGTCCCCCGACGTCGGCGTGAGGATGCCGGTGAGCATCTTGATCGTCGTGGACTTGCCGGCGCCGTTGGCGCCGATGTAGCCGACCATCTCGCCGCGGCCGATCGTGAAGGTCACGTCGGCGACGGCGGCGACCTCGGAGCTCTTTCGCCGCACGAGCGACTTGAGCGCGGCGCGCAGGCCCTCCTCCCGGCGGTACGAGCGGAAGACCTTCGTCAGGCGCTCGACGCGGACGATCGGTTCCGTCACGGCGCTCGCCGTGTCCCGTCGGAGCCGTCGCGCAGCGCGAGCGCGCGGGCGTAGATCGCCCGGGCGCTCCGGCCGGACCCGGGCGCCAGCCGCCGGGACAGCGCCTTGACCGTTTCGCCGGCCTCGAGCCCGGCGCGGATGAGCGCGTCGAGGCTGCCGGGGTCCTCCGCCTCGGACGTCTTCGTCGGCGCGGTCGCGCCCTCGACGACGACGGTGATCTCGCCGCGGACGGTGCCGCGCTCGCGAAAGAGGCTCGCCAGCTCCGGCAACGTCCCGCGGAGGGCCTCCTCGTGCACCTTGGTCAGCTCGCGCGCCACGCACGCCCGGCGCGGGCCGAGGACCGCGGCCGCGGCGTCGAGCGACGCGGTGAGCCGGTGGGGCGCCTCGAACCAGACGAGCGTCTCCGGACGCTCGCGCAGGCCCTCGAGGAATCGCCGGCGCTCGCCGTCGCGAGCGGGCAGGAATCCGAGGAACGTGTGCGGCACCGCCGAGAGTCCCGACAGCGCGAGGGCGGCGGCGGGCGCCGAGGGCCCCGGAACGACGGCGACGTCGTGGCCCGCCTCGCGCGCGGCCTCGACGAGCCGGGCGCCCGGGTCCGACAGCGTCGGCATTCCGGCGTCGGAGACGAGGGCCACGGTTTCGCCGCGGCCGAGCCGCTCGAGGAGCTCGCGCACGCCGGACGCCTCGCGGGGCGCCGGGCACGCGACGCGGGGCGCGCGCAACCCGAAGCGGGCGGCGAGCTTCGCGGTGACGCGCGTGTCCTCGCAGAACAGCGCGTCGGCCTCGGCGAGCGCGCGGCGGCCGCGCGGGGAGAGATCGTCCAGATTGCCGATCGGCGTCCCGACGACGAGCAGCCGTCCGCGATTTCGAGAGTGCGTCACCGGGACGCAGAAAATAGCACGGACCTTTTGGACCCCGGGCCCTCGCTGCGCTCGGCCCCGGCTTCGACGCGGCGTTGAGCGCCGCGAAAAGGCGTTGGGTATCATGCCCGCCCATGAGAGCGCCGCGCCGCGGACTCGCCATCGTGTTCGCGCTCCTCGGCGCGGCCGCCGCCGCCGAGGTCGTCGACCGGATCGCCGCCACGGTCAACGACGCCGCGATCCCGGAGAGCGAGCTGCGCCGCGCCATGGTCGTGTCCGCGCTGGAGCGGCTGCCCGGCGAGAGCGAGGATGCGTACCGCTCCCGCGTGCTCGACGCGCTGATCGAGGAGCGGCTGGAGTACGACGACGCGCAGCGGTTCGGGCTGGCGCCGCCCGACGCAGCCGAGATCGGCAAGGCGATGGAAAACCTGCGGCAGCGGCTGAAGGCCTCCGGCAAGGACCCCGACGCCGAGTTCGCGGCGGCCGGCCTGAGCGTCGACGAGGTGCGCGCGTCGATCGAGCGTCAGCTCGTCATCGCGGCGTACGTGCGCGAGCGCTTCGCGCCGGTCTCCTACGCCGACGAGGAGCAGGCCAGGGAAGAGTACGAGAAGCGCTACGTGCCGGACGAGAAGGCGGCGGGCCGCACGCCGGCGCCGTACGACCAGGTCGCATCCGAGATGCGGCGCCGCTACTCGGTGCGCGCGTTCGACGAGCAGGTTGCCCGCTGGCTGAAGGACCTGCGCCAGAAGGCCCGCATCTCGATCTTCCGCCTGCCGGTCGCGGTGCCCTCCGATCGCGCTCCCGTCGAGCTGTTCGCGGCACCGACGCCGGCCGTCAGCCCGCCGCGATGAGGCGCCGCCCTCTCCTCCTCGCCGCGGTCCTCGCCGCGGGCACGCTCGCCGCCGCGCCGGCCGAGCGCGCCGTCGACCGCGACGTCGCCGTGCCGATGCGCGACGGCGTCCGGCTCCGGGCGGACGTCTACCGCCCCGCGAAGGAGGGCCGCTACCCGACGCTCGTGTATCGAACTCCCTACGACCGGAAGCGCTCGGAGGACAACGGGGTCCTCGTCCAGGCGCTCGCGCGCGGCTACGCCGTCGTCCTCGAGGACGTGCGCGGCCGCTACGGCTCGGAAGGCGCCTTCACGCCCTACGTCAACGAGGGGCGCGACGGCTTCGACACGATCGAATGGGCCGCGGCGCAGCCCTGGTCGACGGGGGAGATCGGCACGTTCGGGCTCTCCTATCCGGGCGCCGTGCAGTGGCTCGCCGCGGTCGAGTCGCCGCCGCACCTGAAGGCGATGGTCCCGGCGATGACGTTCTCGTCGCCGCGCAACTTCTTCTACGCGGGGGGCGCGTGGGACCTCTCGTGGATCCCCTGGATCTGGGACAACATCGCGCCGGACCAGCGCGCCCGCGAAAACCTTCCCGGGCCGCGCACGGGGCGCGAGGCGGGGAGGGAGTGGAAGGATCTCCAGAACGTCCTGCCGTACCGGCTGCCGCTGACGAATCTGCCGGAGCTCCGCGGCGTCGCGCCGTATTACTTCGACTGGCTCGCGCACCGTCCGTGGGACGCGTGGTGGGACTGGGCGGAGCTGCGCGGCCGGTACGGGAAGGTCGGCGCGGCCGTCCTCAACTTCTCGGGCTGGCACGACGAGGCGTACGGGCCGGAGGGGGCGATCACGAACTTCCTCGGCCTCCTCGCGGCGCGGCGCGGCGACGCGGACCCGCGGACGCAGCTGGTGCTCGGACCCTGGACCCACGGGGGCGAGGACGCGGACCACTCCGGCGATCGCCGGTTCGGCCCGAAGGCGCCGATCGACTACGCCGGAATGATCCTTCGGTTCATGGACCGTTACGTGCGCGGGATCGACAACGGCGCCAACCGCGATCCGCGCGTCAAGGCCTTCGTCATGGGCGAGAACGCGTGGCGGACCGGCGAAACCATGCCGCTGCCCGACACGCGCGAAAAGGCGCTGTACCTCGCGGGAGGCGGCCGCCTGGTCGAGGCGGCGCCCGGGGCGGAGGCCTCGAGCAGCGCCTTCGAGTCCGACCCCGCGCATCCCGTCGTGGACCCGTACGGCACCCGCGAGGGAGCGCACGACTACCGCGCGCTCGCGCAGCGCCAGGACGTCGCCGTCTTCGAGACGCCGCCGCTGACAGAAGACCTGCGCGTCCTCGGGCCGATCGGCGTCGAGATCTGGCTCTCGGCGGACGCGCCGGACGCGGACCTCTGGGCGCTGCTCGAGGACGTCGCGCCGGACGGCACGGCGTGGAACCTCTCGAGCCCCGGCACCGACGTCCTGCGGGCGAGCGAGCGCGAGGCCGGGCCACCCCGGATGCTCGTTTCCGGCGAGCCCGTGCTCCTGCGCTTCCCGAATCTGCGTACCGGCAACCTGTTCGGGAAAGGGCACCGCGTCCGTGTCGTGCTCTGCGGCAGCTTCATGCCGCACTTCTCGCGGAACCCGCAGACGGGGCTCTCCGAGACGATTTCGGCACAGACGCGGCCGGCCCGGCTCACGATCCACCACGACGCCGCCCACCCGTCCCGCCTGGTGCTCCCGCTCGTCCGCGATTCCGCTCGCTGACGCGATTCGGCGATAATCGGAGGGGCGTTCCCTCCCCATGCCGATCACCTACGAGATCGACCCCACCCGGAGCCTCATCCGCACGACCTGCTCCGGCCCCGTGCGGCTGCCCGACGTCATCGCGCACTTCGACGTGCTGCAGCGGGACCCGAACCGGCCCGATCGCCTGGACGTCCTGCTCGATCTGCGGGACATGGCGGCGCCGCCGGAGGCGCCGCAGCTGCAGGCGGTCGCCGATCGCGTCAGTCTCATGGAGGGTCTCGTCTTCGGCGCCTGCGCCATCGTGACCAACAGCGAGTCGATGTTCGGCATGGCGCGGATGTTCGAGGTCTTCGCCCGGCCGTACTTCGCCGCGCTCAAGACCTTCCGCGACGTCGCCTCGGCGGAGCAGTGGCTGGAGAGCTTCTAGGGACGGGGTCGGCGCCAGTCATCCCCTCACCCCGGCCCGATACCGCCGGCCTCGACGGCCGGCGTTGCCTACTGCCGAGGGTCTGCCTTCGGTGGGCGGCTCCCGGAGGGAGAGGGGGGTTTTTACCCCGGCGGCCACGCCATCGGTCTCCCTCCCAGCAGGTGCACGTGGAGGTGGAAGACCGTCTGGCCCGCTCCCTCGCCGTTGTTGATGACGAGACGGTAGTGCTCGAGGCCGAGGTCGCGGGCGACCGACGCCGCGCCCGCGACGACGTCCCCGAGGAGCTCCCGGTCGGCGGCGCCCGCGTCGGCGAGCCGGCCGATGTGGCGGCGGGGCACGACGAGCACGTGGGTCGGAGCCTTCGGCGCGATGTCGTGAAAGGCGTAGATCCGGTCGTCGGCGTACACCTTCCTCGACGGAATCTCGCCCGCGACGATCTTGCAGAACAGGCAGTCGCTCATGACACCCTCCGCACGCGCGCCCCGAGGGCGCGGAGCTTCTCCTCCATGCGCTGGTAACCCCGGTCGAGATGATAGACGCGCTCGATCGTCGTCTCGCCCTCGGCCGCGAGCGCCGCGAGGACGAGCGCGGCCGAGGCGCGCAGGTCGCTCGCCATCACGCGCGCGCCGGTCAGCCGGGACGGGCCCTCGACGACCGCCCACCGGCCCTCGAGGCGGATGTTCGCCCCCATGCGAACGAGCTCGGCGACGTGCTGGAAGCGGTTCTCGAAGATGGTCTCGGTGATCGTCGCGATGCCGTCGAGCCCGGTCGCGAGCGCCATCCACTGCGCCTGCAGGTCGGTGGGGAAGCCGGGATAGGGCGCCGTCGCGACGTCGTGCGACAGGAGCGGCCCGTCCGCGCGCACCCGCAGCACGTCGCCCTCGCTCTCGACGCTCGCGCCGGTCGCCCGCAGGCGGGCCACGAGCGCCCCGAGGTGCTCCGGGGCGCAGCGGGCGATGCGCACGTCTCCCCGAGTCGCCGCGGCCGCGACCGCGTAGGTCCCGGCCTCGATCCGGTCGGGGATGACGGCGTGATCCGCGCCGTGCAGCGTTTCGACGCCCTCGATGACGATCGTGTCGGTGCCCGCACCCTCGATCCGGGCGCCCATCGCGATCAGGAGCCGCGCGAGATCCACGACCTCGGGCTCGCGCGCCGCGTTCCGGAGGCGCGTCGTGCCGCGGGCGAGCGTCGCCGCGAGCATCACGTTCTCGGTGCCGGTGACGGTCACCGTGTCGAACGCGACGTCGGCGCCCTTCAGGCGCGCCGCCCGCGCCTCGACGTAGCCGTGCTCGAGGCGCACCTCGGCGCCGAGCTTTTCGAACGCGGCCAGATGCAGGTTGATGGGCCGCACGCCGATCGCGCAGCCGCCCGGCAGCGACACCCGCACCTCGCCGACCCGGGCGAGGAGCGGCCCGAGGACGAGCACCGAAGCCCGCATGGTCTTGACGAGGTCGTACGGCGCGTCGGCGGATCCGATCGTGCGCGCCTCGATCGCCGCGCAGCGCCGGTCGCGCACGACCTCGGCGCCGACTTGCTGGAGGAGCTTGCCGAGGGTCCGGATGTCGGCGACGTCGGGCAGGTTCTCGAGACGCACGGCGTCCGCGGTCAGCAGCGCGGCGGCGAGGCAGGGCAGGGCGGCGTTCTTCGCGCCCGAGACCGTCACCTCGCCGGCGAGACGGACGGGGCCCTCGATTACGAACCGGTCCACGGCTTGCGGATTCTACTGACTCGCTCCGCCGCGGACTCGAGGCGGGCGAGGCAGATGCGGGGAATGCCCTCGAGATCGGGCTCGATCTTCAGGAAGCGCCAGGCCGGCCGCGCGAGGATCTCCGAGCGCACCGCCTCGCCCTGGCCGAAACCGATCTCGAAGACGAGGAGGCCTCCGGGCGCGAGGTAGGGGGCGGCCGTCGCGAGGAGCTGCCGGATCGCCGCGAGGCCGTCCTCGCCCGCGAAGAGGGCCCGGCGGGGGTCGTGGTCGCGCACGGTCGGCGGCAGGTGCGGCGACTCCCCGATCGCGAGATAGGGCGGGTTGGAGAGGATGACGTCGAACGGCGCCGGCGCGAGCGCCGTCAGCCAGTCGGACGCGAGCAGCGAGAGGCGGGGGAGGACCGCGTGGAGCGCCCCGTTCTGCCGGGCGAGCGCGAGCGCGTCGAGCGAGATGTCGAGCGCGACCGCCCGCGCCTCGGGCCGCTCGAGCAGGCACGTGATCGCGATGATGCCGCTGCCCGTGCCTGCATCGAGGAGCCGCTTCGCGTCGGGCGCCTCCTTCAGCGCGAGCTGGACCAGGATCTCGGTCTCCGGCCTCGGGACGAGCGCGCGCCCGTCCACCCGGAACGTCCGGCCGTAGAAGTCCCACTCGCCGATCAGGTGCTGGACGGGGGCGCCGCCGAGCCGCCGCTCCCAGAACGAGCGGAACCGGACGACGATCGCCTCGTCGAGGGTCTGCCTCGGATCGAGGGCGAGGGGAGGCACGCCCCCGAGGACGTGGGCGAGGAGCAGGCGCGCGTCCCACAGGCTCCCGTCCGCGCCGGCCTTCGCCGCGCGCTCGGCCGCTTCCTTGAGGAGCTCTCCGATGGTCATGGACCGGGTGGGGCCTTACGCCTTCGCCAGCTCTTCCTTCAGGCGCTCGGCCTGGAAGTGGGCGGAGATCGGTTCGACGAGCTCGTCGAGATTGCCGTCGAGCACGTCCTGCATGCGGTGCGTCGTGAAGCCGATGCGGTGGTCCGTGATCCGCGACTGGGGGAAGTTGTACGTGCGGATCTTCTCCGAGCGGTCTCCCGAGCCCACCATCTTCTTGCGCTCGGCTGCGATCGCGCCCTCCTGCTTCGCCTGCTCGATCTCGAGCAGGCGAGCCTTCAGCACGCGCATCGCCTTCGCCTTGTTCTTGATCTGGCTGCGCTCGTCCTGGCACTGCACGACGAGGCCCGTCGGCAGATGAGTGAGACGCACGGCGGAGTAGGTCGTGTTGACGCCCTGACCGCCCGGGCCCGACGCGCAGAAGCGGTCGACGCGGATGTCCTTGTCGTCGACCTTGACGTCCACGTCCTCGGCCTCCGGCAGAACGGCCACGGTCGCCGCGGACGTGTGGATGCGGCCCGAGGCCTCGGTCGCCGGCACGCGCTGCACGCGGTGGACGCCGCCCTCGTACTTGAGCCGCGAGTAGGCGCCCTCTCCCTCGACGATCGCGGTGACGTTCTTCAGGCCGCCGATGCCCGTGTCCTCGCGGTCCACGATCTCGACCTTCCAGCGCATGCGCTCCGCGTAGCGCTGGTACATGCGGAAGAGCTCCGCGGCGAACAACGCCGCCTCCTCGCCGCCGGTGCCGGCCCGGATCTCGAGGAAGACGTTGCGGGCGTCGTTCGGGTCCCTCGGCAGGAGCAGCACCTTCAGCTCCTGGTCGATCGCCGCCAGGCGCTCGGTCAGCGTGGCGCGCTCGGCCGCCGCCATCTGGTAGAGCTCGTCGCCCGGGGCGAGGGACTCGACCATCTCGCGGGCGCCTTCGAGCTCCTTCTGGACCTGGCGCTGCTCGGCGATCTTCGCGACGACCGGCTCGAGCTCCGTCAGGGTTTTTTGAGCGTCACGCACCGCCCGGTGGTCCTGCACGAAGTCCGGGTCCGCGAGGCGGTTTCGAACCTCCTCGTACTTGCGGCGGATGTCTTCGAGCTTCTCGAACATGGGCGGCCCTCAGGCTGGCGGCGCCGGGCCGTCAGCGGAACGGACTTCCATTGTCGGCGCTAAAGGGCGTCGGAGAGCAGGGGCCGGGGTCCGGTGGGGCGCATCCCCGCGGTCGGGCAGCTAAGAGGCCGGGGACCCGGCCGCCTTCTTCTTCTCGTAGCGCTGCCGGAACCGTTCGACGCGGCCCGCGGAGTCGACGAGCTTCTGCTTGCCCGTGAAGAACGGATGGCACTTGCTGCAGATCTCGATGCGCAGCTCCTTCTTCGTGGAGCGCGTCGTCCAGGTCTCGCCGCAGGCGCAGTGGACGAGGACCGTGTGCAGCTCGGGGTGGATCTTCTCTTTCATGGGACGGCGGATTCTACGCACTCGAGCCGACCGGCGCAACCCCCCCGGTTCTAGGGCGATTCGGCCTTCTTGGGCCGTTTTCCGGAGAATGTAGAATCGCAACCTCAAGTTCGACCGTGTTTTACCTGTACGTCACCGCTCCCGGCATGGCTGCGCGCAAGGTCTCTCTGGACCGGCCGGTGACCACCATCGGCCGGTCCTCGATGAACGACCTGCCGATCTCCGACAAGATGCTCTCCCGGCAGCACTCGCGCATCGTGCGGACGAGCGACGGCGGCTTCACCGTCGAGGACCTGGGCTCCCGCAACGGCACGTTCTTGAACGGCGAGCGCCTGACGACCGTTCAGGTCTTGAAGCCCGGCGACCGGATCACCGTCGGCGGCGTCACGCTGAAGGTGGAGTCGGAGTCCACGACCCGCGTCCGCATCGAGGGCGGCGGGGAGGACCCGCTCGACAACACGATCCTGAAGGCGTCCGCCGAGCTCCTGAGGGCTCACGCGACCGAGACCGACCCGCGCCTGCCCGCCGAGCAGATGGGCAAGCTCATCGAGTCGCTGCGCGTCGTCAACGAGCTCACGGTCGAGCTCCTCCGCGACATCTCGGTCGACGAGCTGCTCGGCTTCCTCATGGACAAGGTGTTCGAGACGCTCAAGCCCGACCGCGGGCTGGTCCTGCTGAAGTCCCGCGCCACCGGCGAGCTCGTGCCGGCCGTCGTCCGGGTCGCCGAGGGCATCTCGGCCGAGGACATCCGTCTGTCGAAGACGCTGGTCGCCGCGGTCGTCGAGAAGCGCAACGGCCTGCTCCTGATGGACACGATGACCGGATCGGGCGTGTCGCTCGCCGACTCCATCCGGCTCTCCGGCATCAAATCCGTCCTCGCGGCGCCGCTCGAGAACGCGGGCGAGGTCGTCGGCCTGATCTACGTCGACTGCCGCGTCGGGCACCGCTCCTTCGAGGAGGCGGACCTGCGCCTCCTGACCTCGCTCGCGAACGTCGCCGCGGCCAAGATCCAGAACGCGCGCCTCCAGGAGGAGAACGCCGAGAAGCGGCAGATGGACCGCGAGTTCGCGCTGGCGCGCGAGATTCAGCAGCGGCTCCTCCCCGAGGACCCGCCGCCGCTCGCCGGGTACGAGCTGCACGGCTCGAACGTCGCGTCGCGCCAGGTCTCCGGCGACTACTTCGACTTCCGCCCGAGGCCCGACGGGAAGATCTACGCGACGATCGCGGACGTCTGCGGCAAGGGCGTCGGCCCGGCGCTGCTGATGGCTTCGCTCCAGGCCTCGTTCCACGCCTGGGCCGACGAGGGCGTTCCGGTCGCGGAGATGACCGGGCGGCTCTCGGAAGCGATCTCGCGGCGCACCGGACCCGACCGCTTCATCACGTTCTTCCTGCTGCTTCTCGATCCGGCGACGGGGGAGATCGAGTACACGAACGCGGGCCACAACCCCGGGCTCCTGCTTCGCGGCGGCGGTGCGATCGAGGAGCTCGGCTCCCACGGCCTGCCCCTCGCGCTCTTCCCCGGCAAGCCGTACGGCTCGTCGAAGTTGACGCTCGCGCCGACCGACCTGCTCCTGCTGTACACGGACGGAGTCACGGAGGCGAACGATCCCGAGGGCAACGAGTTCGGCATGCCGCGCCTGAAGGAGTTTCTCGGTGTGCAGCTCGGCAAGTCGGCCGGGGACGTCGAGAAGGCGCTCGGCGAGGCGCTCGAGGAGCACGCGAAGGGCGAGCCCTACGCGGACGACCGGACGCTGGTGATGGTGCGGAGACTGCCCGTTTAACCCGTCTCGGCCCGGCTCACGGAGCCCGTGTCACGCGTCCCGTTGGCCTCCTTGATCTCCAGCCTCTTGATGATCTCGTGCAGGGTGGTCGGCTTGATCTTCAGAAGCTCGGCCGCGCGCTTCTGGACGCCTCCCGTGCGCCGCAGCGCCGTGCGGATCAGGCGCCGCTCGTAGTCCTCGACGAGCTGCTTGTACGTCGCGCCGTTCTCGGGCAATCGCACCGGGAGCTCGCCGCGGTCGGGGGTCAGCACGGTCTCGGGCAGCAGCGCGAGGCCGATCTGGCCGCCGGGAGGGCAGAGCACGACGGCCCGCTCGATCGCGTTCTCGAGCTCGCGCACGTTGCCCGGCCAGTCGTGGTCGATCAGCGCGCGATACGCCTCGGGATCGATGCCTGAGATCGGCTTCGCGTTCTCGGAGGCGTAGATCCGCATGAAGTGCTCCGCGAGGAGCGGGATGTCCTCGCGCCGGTCGCGCAGGGGCGGAATCGAGATCGTGATGACGCAGAGCCGGTAGTAGAGGTCGTCGCGGAAGCGGCCCTCCGCCACCATCTTCTTCAGGTCCACGTTCGTCGCCGCGATGATGCGGACGTCGACCTTCTGCGTCTCGACGCTGCCGACGCGCATGAACTCCTTCTCCTGGATCACGCGCAGCAGCTTCGCCTGGGTCTCCAGGCTGACCGTGCCGATCTCGTCGAAGAAGATGGACCCGCCGTCGGCCGCCTCGAACAGGCCCTTCTTGTTCGCGATCGCGCCGGTGAACGCGCCCTTGACGTGGCCGAAGAGGTTCGACTCGAGGAGGTCGGCCGGCATCGAGCCGGAGTTGACCGTCACGAAGGGCGCGCTCGAGCGCAGCGAGTGCGTGTGGATCGCGCGGGCCACGAGCTCCTTGCCGGTGCCGCTCTCGCCCTCGACGAGGATCGTCGAGCGGGACGGGCCGGCGAGCCGGACGAGCTCGAAGACCTTCCTCATGCTGTCGGACTTGCCCACGATGCGGCCGAGGCCGTAGCGCTGCGACAGCTCCTCCCGGAGCCGCCGGTTCTCCTCGGTCAGGCGGCGCGCCTCCGCTCCCTTGCGGAGCGTCAGCAGCACCTCCTCGTTCTGGAACGGCTTGGGGATGTAGTGGAAGGCGCCGAGCCGCATCGCCTCGATCGCGCCCTCGATCGACGAATACGCGGTCACGATCACGACCACCGCGTCGGGATCGCGGCGGAGGACGTCGCGCAGCACGTCGAGGCCGGGCCGATCGGGCAGCATCAGGTCGAGCAGCACGACGTCGTACGGCTCGGATTCGAACAGCGAGACCGCCTCCCCGGCCGAGGCCGCCGCGGCGACCTGATAGCCCTCCCGGGTCAGCAGCGTGCCGAGGACGTCGCGGATGACCTCCTCGTCGTCGACGACGAGCACCCTCACGACGGCCTCCCTTCCGGCACGAGCGGCAGCTCGACGAGGGCCTCGGTGCCGCCGCCGGCGCGCGGCGAGAGGACGATCGTGCCGCCGTGCTTCTGCACGATGTCGCGCGAGATCGCGAGGCCGAGGCCGGTGCCGCCCGACTTCTTGGTCGTGTAGAAGGGCTGGAACGCGCGCTCGGCCGCCGCGGCGGACAGGCCGGGCCCGCGGTCGGCAACGGTGACGCGCACGGCGCCGTTGACCCGCTCGAGCCGGCAGTCCACGACGCCGCCTTCGGGCGAGGCATCGCGCGCGTTCGCGAGGAGGTTGACGAAGACCTGCTCGAGATCGCGCGGATCGCCGATCACGCGGGCGGGCGGACCGGCCGGATCCGTCTCGATCTCGAGGCGGCGGCCGGCGAAGGCGGTCTCGACGGACTCGGCCGCGTTCACGAGCACGCCGCGGAGGTCCGTCTCGACCGGCGTGCGCGGCCGGGGCCGCGCGAACTCGAGGAGGTTGTTGACGAGATGGGCGGCCCGGAATGTCTGCCGCTCCATCTTCTTCAGGATCGGGTAGCGGGGGTCCTCGGGGCCGGTCTCGGACAGCAGCAGCTGGGCGTACGAGGAGAGGCCGGCGATCGGCGTGTTGACCTCGTGCGCGACGCCCGCCGCGAGGACGCCGAGCGAGGCCAGGCGCTCGCGCTCGGCGAGCGCGCGCTCCGAGCGGATGCGGTCGGTCATGTCCTCGACGACGACGACGCGCCGGTCCGGCGCGCCGCGGAAGGCCGACACCGACAGCTGCAGGTCGCGTTCCTGGCCGTCCGGGCCGTCCAGATGGGCCTGGAACCGCCACTCCTCGCCGTCCGTGGGGGGCTCGCCGAGCGAGACGCCCGGGAGGGCCTCCGAGAGGGCGACCCCCTCGAGATCGGCCTCGGCACGTCCCACCAGCTGCGCGAAGGCCGGGTTGGCCGTGTGGATGCGTCCGTCGGCGTCGAGCACGACGATGCCGGAGGACGACGAGCGGATCACGCTCTCCTGGTACTCCTGGAGCGTCCGGATCTCGGCCAGCCGTTCGGCGAGCGCGCCGTAGAGCCGCGCGTTCTCGTAGGCGAGGCTCGCCTGCGCGAGCACCGCGGTCAGGAGCGCCTCGTCCTCCGAGGAGAGCGGGATGCGGCCGTCCTTGTGGCCGACACCGAGGGCGCCCACGAGCTCGCCGCCGCAGCGCATCGCGAAGAACGCGCGGTAGCCGAGGGCGTGGAGGCGCAGCAGCGCCGCGGGCGGCGTGGGCCCGAGCGCGGCGCCGCGCAGGCGCAGGCGCTCGTCCCGCGCGAGCGCCTCGGCGAGCGCGGCCGCGTCCGGCGCGCGGTCCGGCCCCTCGAACAGGAACAGCGAGCAGGGCACCACGCGGAGCGCCTCCTCGACGCGGCGCACGATCGTCTGCACGAGCTCCTCGCGCGGACGCGGCGTCGCGAAGTCGCGAGCGATGTCGAGGAGCGCGCGCCGCGCTCGGTACGTGTCGTGGTACTGGATCCGCTCGAGCACGTCGGTGATGCGCTTCTTCACCGGCACGAGCAGCGACGCGAGGACGATGCCCGAGGAAAAAGCGACGACGTTCTTCCCGGCCGCCGCCATGCCGACGAGCGTGCGGTCGAGCAGCGAGTTCAGCAGCACGAACGCGAGCCCGCCGAGGAGCACGGCGCCCGTGGTGCCGATCGCCTCCCGGACGAAGATCTCGACGTCCCAGAGGCGCCACTTGAGGATCGCGTACGCGAACGCGAGCGGGATCAGCACGAGGGGCACGACGGCCACGCTCGAGAGGAGCGGCGACTCGAGGCCGAAGGCGCGGGGCAGCGCCGAGAGGAGGAGGAAGGGCGCGAGTCCGACGATCACGCCGAGCGCGATCCAGCGCACCTGCTTCTCGGCCTCGGCATCGTCGCGCCGCCGCCGCATGAGATCGAGCAGCCGGGCGAGGACGCCGCACACGTAGACGACGAAATAGACGAACCAGAAGCGCTCGCAGGCCTCGAGGTACGCGGCGGCGGCCGGCGTGGCGCGGGCGCCGAGCACCGAGAACTCGGCGATCAGGTAGACGGCGGCCGGAGCGTACAGGAGCGGCACGACGCGCCGGTGCCGGATCGGGCGCGGGAACAGCAGGAAGAAGTGCAGCAGGATCGCCGGAAGGAACGCGCGGTAGAAGTCCTCGACCAGCCAGGAGACCCGCCACATCGCGTCGCGCGGACCGGCGGGCGTGATCAGGTAGATCGCGAAGGACGAAAGGCAAAGGCCCCAGAAGAGCATCGCCGGGCCGCTGCGGTCCCGCGCGATCGTGAAGACGCCGATGAGCAGATAGAGGATCCCGACGAACGCGAGGAACAGATACGTCGTGTCGAAACGGACCGTCGGCGCGCCGAGCGAGACGCCCCGGACTTCGCCCGCGGGCGAGAGGACGACGAGCGCGTGCGGAAACGGCTTGCGTGCGAGCAGCCGATCGGGCGCATCGAGGGATCCGGCGGTCTGGCCGTCGGCGAGAAGAATGCGGTCTCCGGCCGAGAGTCCCGCGCGCGCCGCGGCGCCGTCCGGCTCGATCGAGCGGATCACGAGGGAGCCGCCGTCGCGCAACGTCGAGAACCCGGGAGCGGTGAAGCTGTCGACTTTGCGCGCGAAGGAGACGAAGCCGATCGCGACGGTCGAAAGCGTCAGCGCCGACAGCAGCGCAACGATCGCGGGCTTGACGAGCCTGGGCACGCGCTCGGATTCAGCAATCCGAATGCCATCCAAAGTGGCCGAATTTTCCGATGTAAACCCTTGCATTTCAGCAGTTGACACGCAAGCCATTTAGTCCGGTTTCCCGGGCGAATCAACTTATTGAATATAGTCCAAAAAAGTCCGTGACCCCCGAGTAGACGGGCCTCCCGGGGTGCGCTGAGCGGCCTAGGTCTTTCTGGGAGAGGGCCCGGGAGAGACTTTCCCTCTCTCTCCGGCGCGGGGCGCGCCGCTCAAAAAGCTACGCCGACTCCCGCGAGCAGGCGGTTGGCGGTGACCGACTCGTCCTTGTGCTCGGCGATGCCGGTTCCCTTCGCGTTTTCGATCGCGACGAGGAGCTTCACGCCGGCGCCGAAGGGCGTGATGCCGAGGATCGAGAGGTCCTGCGACACCTGAAGCGCCAGCTTGTCGGAGTTGTTCTCGAGGAGGGCGGCGGGGGTCCCCACCTCCTGGCGGATGTTGCGCACGAGCACCGCGATGCCGGTCTGCGTCGGGAGGACCTGCACGGAGGCGCTGGCGGTCCAGAAGCGGCCGGCGTTCGACGAGATGCCGTAGGCCTCGGCGCTCGGCGCGTTCACGCGTCCGTCGATCGACCCGTAACGCACCGAGACGTTGGCGGACAGCTTGTTCGAGAGCCGCTGCGTCACCGAGCCCTTGACCTGACGGACGGAGTTGCCGTCGAGCAGGTACACGCTGTCGAAGTCGGTCAGGAAGTCGCCCTGGAAGAAGGTGCGGACGATCTCGCCGATGCGGGCCTCGGACGCCTCGAAGGCGATCTCAGAGTCGGCGCCGACCTTGCGCTGCAGTCCGACCGAGAGCGCGCGGGTCGCCGCGGGGTCGAGGCTCTCTTCGACCGAGGCGATGCGCGGCATCACCGAGGTCGCCTGCGACGTCGAGCCGAGGACCCGATACAAGCCGCGCGCGTAGAGGGTGGCGGGTCCGATGTCGTAGCGCACCGTCGCGACCGGCGCGATGCCGTACGCGCCCGGCGCGGCGCCGAGATAGCGGGCGACCACGCCGCCCTCGACCACCGCGTGATCGGTGACCTTGAAGGAGGTCGAGGCCGAAAGGTCCGCGTCCGGAGCCGCCTGCACGAACCCGCCGTCGGCGCCGATGCCGGACGGCCCGACGCTCGCCTCCCAGTGGCGATACGTCATTCCGACGGACACGCCCGCCGCATCGACGGAGGCCGGCCTCCCGTACTGCGCGTCGACGACCCAGGTCCTCGACGCGAGCGGGAAGATCGTGCCGCCGAGGGACGTCTCGCGATAGAGATTCGTCTCCTCGATGTAGCGCGCGGCGACCGATTCGACGCGGCCCTGCTCCTCGCCGCGGCTCCAGCTGACGGAGTTCGTCTGGAGGGATGCGGGGCTGTCGGAGAACGACAGGTTGTTGTGCCGCGTCGAGACCTGCACGTGCTCGTCGGAGGACGGCGCGACGGAAAGCGCCACGCCGGCGGCGTTGCCGGTCGTCACCTCGCCCGGCACGTCCATGTTGCCGAGCCGCGCGTAATCGCCCGAGATGCCGTACTGCCATCCATTGGGGAGTCCGCCCTGGAGGCCGACGGCGGCCCGCGAGAGCGCGGCATTCGAGTTCGCGGTCTCGGTCATCGTGCTGACCTGTCCGGCGAGCAGCTTGTTCAGCTGCACGCGCTGAGTCGGCGTCGTCTGCTGGTCCGCGACCTCCTCGATCGCGATCTCGCGGAGCACGTCGGTCGGCAGGCGCTCGCGCATGTCCCAGATCGTCTGGGGCTCGGGGTCGCTCGGCGCGCGCTGATCCTTCGGCTTGAGCGCGATCGAGACGGACGAAACCTGCGCCATCCCGGCCTGGTGCCAGAGCCGCTGCAGCGCGGGCTCGAAGCCCTTCTTGTAGGCGACGAGGTCGTACACGCCCGCGGGAGCGGAGGGCAGGACGAACGTGCCGTCGCTCGCCGTCCGCAGACGCGTGAGGGAGTTGTCGCCGATGTTGACGAAGATCACGAGCACCCCGGGGATCGGCGCATCGCTCGGCGCGGCGTGACGCACGACACCGGAGATCGGGGGCGCGGGCGGACCCGCAAAAGCCTCGCCCGCTCCGAGAGCGAGGAAGAGGGCCGAGGCGGCGAGGACGGTGCCGTGCCGTTTCATATACCGGGCCCCGAGGGTCCAGGACGGAGTATAGATTTCTCCAAAGTCAAATGCCAAGGCCCTCAGGAGGCCTGACAGGGTCCGAATCGTCCGGAAGTCCGGATTTCCCGGCGGCGGCCGCGTCTCAGGGACGAGGTGCCCTTTCCCGAGGACGAAACAGGCCCTTCAGGACGTTGCCCGCGATCGCGGGATTCTCCTTCAGGCGGCGCACCGAGTAGGCGTACCAGGCGTGCCCGTAGGGGACGTACACCCGCAGCGGGTGCCCGTCGGCGACGAGCCGCTCGCGGAGCGCTCGCGCCACGCCGAGCAGCATCTGGAACTCGTAGACCTTCCGATCGAGCTTCCGGCGGGCGATGAGCGCGAGCGAGCGGTCGACGAGCTCGGGATCGTGCGTGGCGATGCCCACGTGCCGGCCGGCCGACAGGAGCGACTCGACGAGCGCCATGTAGCTGCCGCGGATCTCCTCGCGGTCCTGGAAGGCGATCGACGGCGGCTCGACGTAGATGCCCTTGCACACGCGCACGTTGCCGCCCGCCTCGGCGACTCGGCGCGCGTCGGCGGCGCTGCGGCGGAGGTACGCCTGCAGCACGATGCCGACCTTCTCGTACCGCCGCAGGAACTCGAAGAAGATCTGGAGCGTGATCTCCGTGACCGACGAGTCCTCCATGTCGATGCGGACGAAGATGCCGTGGGCGCGGGCCGCCTCGACGATGCGCGCGAACTCGCGGCGGCAGTGGTCCGGGTCGAGCTTCAGCCCGAGCGCGGTCAGCTTCACGGAGATGTTCGAGTCGACGCGGCGCGCGGCGATCTCGGAGAGCGCCCGCTGGTACTCGAGCACGGTCGGCTCGGTCTCGTCGAGCCGGGTGATGTCCTCGCCGAGCACGTCGAGCGTCGCCATGCAGCCCCCGGCGTTGAGCGAGCGCACGGTCGAGAGCGCGTCGTCGATCGTCTCGCCAGCGACGTAGCGCGACGCGACGTTGCGCACGACCGAGCGCGGCACGAGCGGCAGCGAGCGGACGATGAGCCGGTGGAGCGGATTCATGGCCCGGTCTCCGGGTCGAAGACGTCCGTTCGCGAGGCGCGGGCGAAACACCACACGACGACCCGCTCCGCGCCGGCGGCCCGCAGGCGCGCCGCGCACTCCCGGGCCGTCGCGCCGGACGTCGCGACGTCGTCGACGAGGAGCACGCGCGAGGCCGGCGTTCCCTCCACCGCGAAGGCCCGGCGAACGTTGGCGGTCCGGCGGGCCGCGGGGACCAGGCTCTGCCGCTCGGTCTCGCGGACCTTGCGGAGCCGCGCGGATCGATGTGGCCGATCGAGGTGCCGCGCCAGGGCGGCTGCGAGGAGGGCGGCCGGATGGTAGCCGCGCTCCCGGCGCCTCCGCGCGGTCGCGGGCACGGCAACGACCTCGTCTGCATCGGGGGAGGGCAGCCGGGCCGACATCGCTCCGGCGAGACGCTCGGCGAGATAGTCGGCGCCCCGGAACTTGAACGCGAGGAGGATCCGGCGGGCGGAGCCCGCGTACGGGGCCGCGGCGCGCAGCGCGTCGAAGGCCGGCGGGTCGAGCAGGCAGCGGCCGCAGCGCGCGTCCGCCTCCGCTCCCGGGAGCGCTTCGTCGCAGCGGGCGCAACGCGGGGCCGCGAGCGGCGGGATCGCGCTCCAGCAGGCGTCGCACACGCCGCCCTGCCAGAGGCGTTCGACGAAGCCCGCGTCGCACGCGAGACAGCGGGAGGGAAAAAGGAAGCTCGCCGCGCGGCGCGCGAGCGGGGCGAGCAACGTTGTCCCCGGCGTTGGCGTGGCGGCCTCCGTACAACTGGAAAGCGGCGCGATTGTATCCGCTCGCGGCGGCGCGTTTATCCGTTAGAGTGAGACGACATCGAATCGCGGCGACACGAGGAGGCGATGTGGGGACCTGGAAACGATGGGGGCTCGGCGTGCTCGCGGGGTTCGTGCTCGCGATGCCGGCGCGGGCGCAGGTGCAGCTGTTCGGGATCGGCGCCACCTACGGATCCGTCAACGACATCAGCCATTCCTTCAACCTCTCCGGATTCAAGCCGAGCGAGTACACGGTCTTCTTCGACTACCACTTCGAGCACGAGGCGCTACTGCGCTTCACGTACGGCTCGATGTGGACGCAGCAGGCGCTCGTCGGTCAGACGATCAACGGGGTGTTCGTCCCGTCGGCGAAGGAGCATGTGAACTACGTCACGGCCGACGCGTCCTACCTCTTCGGCGAGGACTTCTACACGGGAGGCATCTTCGGCGGGATCGGGGGATACCAGTACAGTCCCGATCCGATGCCGGAGGGCTTCGAGGCCTACCAGGACCCGAACAAGAAGTACTTCGGCTTCAACCTGGGAGTCGACGGCACGTTCCGGGTGATGAAGCACCTCGAGATCGTCCTGCGGCTGACGTACCACAACATCTCCGCCGATCCGCGACGGCAGTTCTTCAACGCGGATGCGGGACTGGTGGCGAGGTTCTAGGCGGGACGGAACCGGGATCGGGAGGAGTTACTTCGGTTCCTTCGGCTCCTTGACGTCCTTCGCCTCGGGCTTCTCGGGGATCAGCGGCAGCAGGGTCGAATCCTTCTTCGAGGACAGCGAGATCTGGGCCTGGATCCGCGTCACACCCTTGATCCCCATCACCCGCCGCTGGAGGAAATCCGCGAGCGCCGCGGGGTCGGCCGCCTTGACCTTCAGCCGGTATCCGAATTCGCCGGCCAGGTAATGACACTCCTGAACGGCGAGGAGCTTCTCGAGATCGTCGACGAATCCCTTCTCGAACCGGGGGTGCTCGAGGCTGACGTCCACGTAGGCCGTCAGGGGCAGGCCCATCTTCTCGTGATCGAGGAGCGCGACGAATCCACGGATCATGCCGTGGCGCTCCATCTTCTTGATCCGTTCGTTGACAGACGGAGTGGTCAGGCCCACGGCCCCCGCGATCCGGGCCTGCGAGAGCTTCCCGTTGCGCTGGAGCATGTCCAGAATCCGCAGGTCGATCTCGTCGATGCTCATGGCGGCGTCTAAAACTCAGCCTTATAAGATTAGATACTTCGAAGGTTACGACTAATAATATTAGCCTTCCGCAGGCTGTCAATGGCCTAATTTGGGCTCTTCTATAATCCCTTCAAGGGCATGGCGAAGCGGGACTACTACGAGGTCCTGGGGGTCGCCCGGGGGGCCTCGGAGGCCGACATCAAGAAGGCCTACCGCCGGCTGGCCCGGAAGCTCCACCCGGACGTCAATCCAGGCGACAAAGCCGCCCAGAAGCGCTTCCAGGAGGTCCAGGAGGCCTACGAGGTCCTCAAGGACGAGGAGAAGCGCCGGGCCTACGACCGGTTCGGTCATGCCGGGCCGGGCGCCGGGCCGGGGTTCGGCGGCGCCGGATTCGACCCCCGGGCGCCGGGAGGCGGGTTCGGCGGAGGGTTCGGGGGAGCCGGGGCCGGGCAGGGCTCGCCGTTCGAGACGTTTCACTTCGAGTCGGGCGACCTCGGCGACATCTTCGGCAATCTCTTCGGCGGGCGGCGGGGCGGCCGGCCCGCCGGCCCTCAGCCCGGCGGCGACAAGCAGGCCGAGATCGAAGTGCCGTTTCGGGACGCGGTCCTCGGTGGCACGCAGACGCTGATGCTCCGGCGAGAGACCGCGTGTCCGACGTGCGGCGGAACCGGACGCCAGGGGAAGGGCCCGTGTCCGACGTGCCGCGGCGCCGGCATCGTGGCGGAGTCCGAGCGCATCCGCGTGCGGATCCCCGAGGGCACCGAGGACGGCGGCGTGATCCGCATCCCGGGCAAGGGGGAGTCGGGCGCCTCCGGCGGATCGGCGGGAGACCTCTACGTCACCGTGCGCGTCACGCCTCATCCGTACTTCGAGCGCCACGGCAACGACATCCACGGCATCGTGCCGGTCACCGTGAAGGAGGCGTATGCCGGCGCCGAGATCGACGTGCCGACGATCCACGGCACGATGCGCGCAAAGGTGCCGCCGTCGACCCAGAGCCGCCAGAAGTTCCGTCTGCGCGGCCGCGGAGCGAAGGACCCGCGGACCGGGCAGCTCGGGGACCACATCTACACGGTGCGCGTGATGGTGCCGAAGACCGTGACGCCCGCGGGCTCCGACGCCGCGACCCTGCTCGACTCGCTCTACGACGCCGACGTGCGAGCCGACCTGCCGAAGGGACTGTAGGGGCGGCCCTCGCGGCCGCCCGCGGGCGGGGGCAAGCCCCGCCCCTACGTCGAAGAGATCGCCTCGAGGATCTCGTCCGCGTGGCCGTCCGGCTTCACCTTCGGCCACACCGCGGCGATCTTTCCCTTCTCGTCGATGACGTACGTGACGCGGTGCGTGCCCATGTACTTCCGCCCGTACATGCTCTTCTCGCCCCAGACGCCGTAGTCGGTCACGATCTTCTTCTCCGGGTCGGCGAGGAGCGGGAACGGCAGCGAGAACTTGTCGGCGAACTTCCGGTGCGACTTCTCGTCGTCGGTCGAGACGCCGAGGACGGCGATGCCGCGCTTGCGGAACTTCAACCAGCCGTCCCGGAACGAGCACGCTTCCTTCGTGCAGCCCGGCGTGTCGTCCTTCGGGTAGAAGTAGAGAACGAGCTTCTTTCCCTTGAAATCCGAGAGCGAGACCGTCTCGCCTTCCTGATCCTTCGCCCGGAATGCGGGAGCCTTGTCGCCGACCTCGAGAAGAGCCATCTCGCCTCCCTGCTGAAGGAGGCGGATTCTAACGGTTTGATCTTGATTCGTGGAAGAGAGTCCGGAAGAGACGTTCCCTCTCTGTCCGGTTGGCCGCGAAGCGGCCGCTCAGAATCCGAGCTAGTTGCGCTGCGCCATGCCGGACACGAGATCGAGCGCGTGCTCGTAGGTCATCGTGTCGTCGATGGCGATCGAGCGGATCGGATCCCAGTCCGCGCCGTTCCAGCGCGTGTAGTTGACGGAGGAGGACGCCGAGTTGCCCCACGACAGCGTCGGCGCGTAGCCGCGGCCGATGGTCGTCCGCACGCCGTCGCGCGTGTCGGCCACCTGCGGCGCCATGCGGTTGACCGGTCCCTCGCTCGCGATGCCGACGATCGGGATGTGGCGGCGCTTCCAGTTGACGCTGTTCGGCGAGTTCGGGTCCGGGTCCGAGGGCTTGCCCCAGTTGTTCGGGAACTGGAGGCGGAGCACGCGCTCCTTCTGGGCGTTCAAGTCGGCGAAGCTCGCGAGCACGGCGCCCGACAGGCCGTCGGCCTGCACGGCCGGATAGAGATAGGCGCCGTCGGGGATGCCGTCGTAGGACACCGGGCCGCCGCCGCCCGTCATCGCCGGCAGGTCGTAGACGGTCACGTTCGCGGGATCGAAGCTCTGCTCGTCGAGGAACACCGTCGCCAGGCGCGCCTGGCCGACGAGCGCCTCCTCCCACCACACGATCGAGAGGATCGAGGTCGTCTTCGACTGGGGCGTGCCGGTCTCGTCGAGCCAGAAGACCGGCTGGTGGGTGACGAGCATGCGCGCGTTGTACGCATGCGAGAGACCCTGGCTCGGCAGCAGTCCCGCGTTGGTCCAGACGCCGGCATTGAGCGTTCCCACGCGCACCTGCGAGTACGGCCCATCTTCCGTCCACAGGAGAAGCAGGGTCGCCGTCTGGTCGTCGAAGGCGAGCTGCAGGTCGTGCTTGACCGCGGAGGAGACGGTGTCCGGAAGGATGGCGAGGGACACCGTGCCATCCTGCGCCTTCGCGGCCCACTCGATCAGATTCGAATCGGGGCGGATGCCGGGACCGTCCACGCCGAGCTCGATCGCCGTGCCCGCGCGCAGGTCGTGCAGCGTCCCGTCGGTCGTCAGGAGCGACACCTCCTCGAGCGCGCGCGCGGCGCCCGCCGGGAGGAGGAGCGCCAGCGCGGCGAAGAGCGGGAGAAAACGCGCGCGCCGCATCAGGCTCTCAGGTTGATCAGCCCCATGAGGCTGATCTGATGGAGGTAGTTCTTCAAGGCCGGGAAATCCGGGTAGTACGACGCGAGCGCCTCGTAGTGCTCGTCGGCCGCGCTCTCGCGTCCCATCTCGCCGTAGGTCTCGGCGAGCAGGTAGTGCGCGTTCTTCACGACGTCGTTGCGGCCGAACTCGCGTCCGAGCTCGAGGGCGCGCGTGCCCCACGTCTCCGCCGCGTCGATCTTCGACAGCTTCAGCGACGCGAAGCACAGGTCGAGGCACGGATAGTCCATCGCCTGGCGCGAGCCGAGCCCCTCAAGGAGCCGCAGCGAGCGCTCGACGAGCGGCAGGCCGACGGGAACCGCGTCGAGCGCGATGTGGCAGTACCCCAGGTTGTCCGCGACGACGGCCGCCTCGGCGCACTCGGCGCGGCCTTCCGATTCGAAGCGGTCGAGCGCCTCCTGGAAGAGGCCGCGCGCCTGCTCGAACCGGCTCTCGTGGAGCTCGAGATTCGCGAGCAGGTTGAGCGACGCCGCGGTCCACTCCTCGAGGCCGAGCTCCCGGCTCTTCTGGAGCGCGCCCTGGGCGTAGAAGGACGCCTTCCCGTATTCCCCGCGCACCTCGTGCGCGTGGGCCGCGGCGTAGCCCGCGAGCACGGCGTTCGGGCTGCGGGGGCTGCGCAGGACGATCTCCTTCAGCCGGGACAGGTCGAAGTCCTGCCGGTCCATCTCGAGGAGAGTCGTCGCGCGGTTGCAGGTGAAGAGGTCCTCGAGCTCGCGGTCCTTCCACGAGCGGGCGAGCGCGAGCCCGTCCTCGTAGAGAGTCAACGCGCGCTCGTAGTCTCCGCTCCAGATCGCGTCGCGGGCGGTCTTGCGCAGAAACTCGAGGTGTTTACGCCGGTCGCTCATGTCCTCCGGCCCGGAGCCCCATCCGGTCATTCTAGGCTCTGAGGTCTCCAACTCAAGGCTTTTATTCCTCGTCCCGCTCGTTGACGTGCGCCGTGTCACTCGACGATTCCTCGGTCGTCTCCTGGAGCTTCTTGAAGCGGACGAAGTCGCGCACTTCCTGGCGGGCCTCCTCCGACAGCATCTGAAATTCCGTGACGAGCTCGCGCGATTCGCGCTCCGCGGGCGACTCGGTCTCGCCGAAGAACTCGCCCATCTTCAGATCGAAGACCTGCAGGATCTTGAAGAGAGTGTCGAGGCCGACCTTGTATTCGCCCTGCTCCATCCGCGAGAGATCCGACTGGGCGACGCCGATCTTCTCCGAGAGCTCGGTCTGCGTGAGGTGACGTCCCTTCCGCAGTTCGCGAATTCGGGATCCGACGAGAGCGATCTTGCGGGGCGAGTGGGAAGACATGTGTTTTTCCGGAAATGCTATTAGACCATAGGTCGGCATCGAAATATAATCGGCCGCCTCGAGGCCCATGCCGGAACACGCGAGCCCCTTCGCTTCCAAGCTCTTCCTGCTCAAGGAGATGGTCACGCGCGACGTGCGGGCGCGCTATGCCGGCTCCGGCCTCGGCATCCTCTGGGCGTTCGCGATGCCGATCCTCTGGATGCTGCTCTATACGGGCGTCTTCGGCCTGGTGCTCCGGGTCCCCGTCGATCCCGCTTACGCGAGCTTCCCCGAGTTTCTCATGGCGGGGCTCCTGCCGTGGATGGCGATCTCGGAGGGAATCTCGCGGTCGTCCTCCTGCCTCATCGACAACGCCCCTATGGTGAAGAAGACCGTCTTCCCGCTCGAGATGCTCGTGCTGTCGGTCGTCCTCGCCGCGATGGTCAACGAGGTCATCGCCCTCGCGGTGTACGGCGTGTACGTGGCGCTCCTCGGCCACTTATCGCCGGCCTGGCTCTGGCTCGTCGGGCCGGCGCTCGTCCTGCAGGGGCTCCTGACCTTCGGCCTCGGCTGCATCGCCGCCACGCTGACCGTGTTTCTCCGCGACACCGCGCACGCGATCGGGATCGCGCTGACGGTCGCGTTCTATGCGACGCCGATCGTGTACCCCGCGTCGCTCGTGCCGGCGCGGTTTCGCCCCTGGATCGACGCGAATCCCGTGAGCGCTCTCGTCGACCTGTACCGGCGCGCGTTCACGCTCCACGCGCCGCCGCCGGCCGCGCCGCTCGCGGGACTCGCGGCCGCGAGCGCCCTGGCGGCCCTGGCGGGCGCCGCGCTGTTTTCGCGGGCCCGCCCGCATTTCGCCGATCTGCTGTGAGAAAGAGCGCGAATAAACGGCCGGGCGAGCGAGTTTCCTGCAGCGCCATCGACCGGCTTTCCGATGGCTTTCCCCCGAAGGAGGTTCGATGAGACGGACGGCGCTCCTGCTCGCCCTGGCCACCGTGTGCTGCTCGAGCTCGAGTCAGAAGCCCATGGCGCCCCCGCCCGCCAGCGCTCCCGCGCCCTCGCCGACGCCGAGCATCCTCGCGCGCATCAATCCGAACGTCGTCGAGGAGACCGACACGTACTACGTCGAGCGCCTGCCGAAGAAGGACTACATCAGGGTGGACGCGTCGCACGTGAAGAACCCGATGATCGAGCAGCCGATCGAGTTCTACAAGGAGGACGACCAGTACTACTACGTCCGCGTCGGCAAGGCGCTGCCCGAGGAGATCGAGGCCGAGCGGCAGCGCCGCGCGGCGGCCGAGGCCGAGCACGCCGCGGCGCCGCCGCCAAACGAGCCGCCCTCGGGGGGCAAGGCGCTTCCCCCCTCGGAGTTCGAGGCGGTCACGCCGCCCCGCATTCCGGGGCGCGTCCGCCTCGAGCCCGTCGCGAACACGTCGCTGCCGGACGGCGGCATGTGGCGGGCGTCGTTCGTCGTGGCGGACGTCAACGGCGACGGCATCCCGGACATCGTCGCGCCGCCCGCGCGCCTGGGCGACGCGCGCCTGCACGTCTGGATCGGCGACGGCAAGGGCCGGTTCACCGACTGGCCCCTCCACTTCACGGAGGGCGGCAAGCCCTTGACGCGAGCGCCCATCGACTACGGCGGCGTCGCGGTCGGCGACATCGACGGCGACGGCCATGCCGACGTCATGTCGGCGTCCCACGGCACCGGCCTCGTCTCGTTCTTCGGCGACGGCAAGGGCGGCTTCGAGGTCGTCCGCGCGGGGCTTCCGGGCCGGGACTTCTCGAGCCAGGCCGTCGCGCTGATCGATGCCGACGGCGACGGCAAGCTCGACGTGCTCGCCTCGCGCGACGCCCCGCAGGCGGACGAGCGCACGCTCGACAAGGCGCAGGTGCGTCTCTATCTCTTCCGCGGACGGGACAAGGGCTGGGAGTTCCGGAAGGACGGCATCCAGAACGCGAACTACTCCAATTGCCTGACCGCCTGGGACTACGACGGCGACGGCCGAAAGGACCTCCTGACCGCGAGTCACAACTACGGCGGGCTCGGCCTCCTTTGGAACAACGAGGGCGACGGCACCTTCCGATCGGCCTACTTTCCCGAAGTCCAGGGATTTTCGTACACCTACGCCACCGCGCCCGGCACCTGGGGCAAGGCGCGCCGGCCCGCTTTCGCCGCGTCCTTCGCCGTGATGGCCCTCGGCGTGAAGGATCCTCCCCGGGCGCAGGGAGTGACGCTGTACGCGTTCGACTCCGGCGCGTGGACGGCCCATCGGCTCTGGCGCGCGAAGAATCCCCGGTCCACCACTTTCGGGCTCGCGATGGGAGACCTCGACGGGGACGGCCTCGACGATGTCGTATTTCTCGACAGCGATGCTCGCCGCGTCCGGATTTTGTACCAGCAGTCCGACGGGTCGTTCGCGGAGGCGGACGAAGCGGACGAGCCCAAGTTGACCTCGCCGGGCCAGTGCGTCCGGCTCGCCGACCTCGACCGGGACGGCCGTCTCGACGTGATCGTGTCGCGCACCGTCGTCGCCTCGAATCCCACGGAAAAAGGCGGTTTCGACGTGTATCTCAACCGGAGGAAGTAGGGCGGCCAGAAGGGGTTGAGCCGGCTTTTATGACCCCGGAGCATAAAAAGGGGTTTTTCTGCTTGACAGGCGGCAGGACGAAGCCCATCATCCGATCCATACACGGGTCGGAAGGCCCGCCAGGAGCGTGAATTCAAAATTTTCCGGGTGTAATAAATCGAAGTGTGGGAGGTGATGGGATCGTTCGAGGGAAGGAAATCTCGATCGTGTGTTTTCGAAGAGTTAACCGTAACGAGGAGATCTCAATGAAGAAAGTTCTCATCGCGTGTCTGGCTGTCGCCGCGGTGTTCGCGTTCGCGAACTCGGCGTCCGCCGTGACGTGCACCAGCGACCAGCACCCGGCTGCGACGCTGCTCGTCCCCTATTTCCAGGTCAGCTACGACATGACCGGTGCGACGCCCGCCCTGGTCTCCACCGGCGTCGGCGCGCGCGACACGATCGTCACCATCGCCAACGCTTCGGCGGCGCCGATGGTCGCTCACGTCAGCGTGTACGACCGGAATTCGTCGTTCCTTCTCGACTTCAACGTCGCGCTGACGGGCTTTGACGTTCAGGCGATGCGCATGTCGGACATCCTGGCCGGAAACCTGCCGAGCGCGGGTTCCACGGTCGGCGGCGGCGTTTGCCAGCACGAGGGCGGCGGGGTTTACCCGGCCGGCTTCCTGCGCGTGAATCCGCCCTCCCCGGCGACGGGTCTCGACAACAGCCGCGCGATCTCGGACTACCCGAGCCCGGCGTTCGGCCCCGCCTTCTCGAATGGCCTCATCACCTCGCTGACCAACGACTGCGCCGGTGGGAGCTCGCTGGGTCTCGCCCAGGGCTACATGACGATCGACATGGCCAACTACTGCAACCTGTCGAACCCGTCGGATCCGGCCTACTGGCAGAACAACGCCGCGGGCATGGAGAACAACCTGTTCGGTGAAATCATCTTCACCTCGGGTCTCGGTCTCCCCACCTACGGCCTGTCGACGGTCAACCTCGAGGCCGACTCCGCGTTCGGCCTCGCGGCGCAGAGCTCGGCGACTCCGGTGCGCACGTTCTACGCGCGTTACTGGAACGCCGGCGACAACAGCGGTATCACCGGCACGGTCACGGGCGGCCCGACGTGCGCCAACTGCGGCTCCGGCAATCCGACGACCGACCTCAACCTCTCCTCGCCCTGGAACATCGGCTACGGCGACATGCGCGAGCCCCTCGGCCTGCGCTACGGCGCCCGCTGGTTCGACCTGGCCGACACGACGTCGGGTCTCGAGATCCTGACCTCGAACTTCCAGGTTTGGCGCGGACCGTACAACGGCGCGAGCTGCGACGTGAACGGCCCGACCGTCGTTCTCACGTTCTTCGACGAGGACGAGAACACGATCACCCAGGGCGGATGCATTTCGCCCTGCTCCACGACCGTCGACAACTTCCCGCTGGAAACCCAGCAGACCAACATCAGCGCCTTCGGTCATCCGTCGGCGGCGGCGGGCTGGGTCAGCATGAACTTCCTGAACACCGTTCAGGGAAGCATCTTCGATCAGGCGTGGGTCAACTACACGTTCGAGGGCAACATCGCTCTCGAGTCGATCCTCGTCCCGGGCACGCAGCTCGATCCGTCGACCTGCAACCCGCTCGGCACCGAGACGTCGACGTTCACGATCACTCCGGCAGTTCCGGCGATCCCGACCGGCATCGGTATCTAATCGAATCTCTTCGGTGGGCGGGGCATGCGCCCCGCCCACCTTTCTTTTTCATGGTGGTTCGCTGCTTCCAGCCCGATCCCGAATGGTCCGATTTCGGTTTTCCCCCTGCAGCCCACGTGGAGGCTACGGAGGAAAAGTGAAATCGGATCGTGGATTACGTCGGCCTCGAGTATCGCCGAACCCCGTCCGGAGGCTCCTCATGCTCAGGAAACCCCTGGCTCTCGGTGTGGCTCTCGGGCTCCTGGCCCTGGCGTCGCCCGCCCTCGCCCAGGTCTGTGATCAGACGCCGCCCGTGGTGGCACAGACACCGCTGCCCTCGGGGAGCGGCACGATTCCGCCGTCGGGCGACATGGCCCTCGGCGTCAACGGGGACTACCTCTACGTCCTGACACAGTGGGGAATCTCCCGGGTCTCGCTCGCGAACAACCCCGGCAATCCGACCGGCTACAACTCGGTCATCGTCGGACGCGAAGGCGGTTCGAGCGTCGGAATCATCCCGATCCTCTGCGACTGCCACCAGGGTTCGCAGTTCTTCGATGTCGCCGAGAACTCGGACGGCAGCGGCACGGCCCGGATGATCGAGGACTGGATCCCGTGGACCCAGGGCGGCCCCCCGCCCCCGAACGATCCGAACGGCAACTTCTCGGGGCTTCCCGCGCAGGCGACGATGGCCACCGGCGCCGGCGCTCCGGGTTTCGGTCAGCAGGTCGACCTCCCGAACCGAGTGCCGCCGGGCGGCCGGTCGACGGTCGTCTACACGGGCAATGGCAAGTATTTCGCCTATCTGCCCATCGACAGTGACGGCGTCTATCTCGCGGATCTGTCGAGTCCAAGCGGTCTGCCCGACTACCACAACCCGATCGACACGTCGCTCGCGATCAGCTGGCAGAGCGGCCAGACCGCCGTGCGTCTTCGCGCCGAGCACGTCAGCATTCCGAACTACGACGCATACATCCTCGTCGGCACGACGCCCGATCTGGTGATGCACGTGGCCGAGATCAACGCGGCCACCGGCGCGCTGACCGAGGTCGCGTCGGGCGCCGCCATCGCGAACCCGCAGCAGATGGACATCGCGACGGTGAACGGACAGATCTTCATCTTCGCGGCAGAGGGCGCCGCGGGCACCCAGGTGCTCAAGTACGATCCGGTGGCCGGCACGGTCAGCCAGGTCCACCTGTTTTCGGGCAACGCGCGCCGCGCGATCGTGCGGGGTCCGCAGCCGTTCCCCGGCCTGTTCATCCACAGCGGCGACGCGTCCGCGTCGTCGATCGACGTCTACGACACGAAGTGGCTGACCCAGGGCGGCTCGCCGCTGCATGCTCGCTCGATTCCGGGATTCGGTTCGAGCGACGGCGCCCACTACATCAACTACGGGTTCGAGGCGCTGGTACAGGCGTCCGGATCGACGCTGACCGCGTATCTCTATCGCGAGCTGGTTCCGCCGCCGCCCGGTCTTCCCACCGTCGAGAGTCCCATGCGGACCGACACGTTCGACATCTCGTGCATCGACGCGGATCCGAACGCGCCTCCGGTCAACAGCGCCGCCATCACCGACCTGACGGCGCAGGCGCAGGGCCGCACGACGTATTACTACGGCGACAAGTTCTCGCTGTCCGACCAATCAGTGTCGTACGCGCCGATCGACACGATCAGCTGGGACATCAACCTTCCGGGCGGCGTCGTGGCCAACTTCGCGCCGGACGCCGCGTTCAGTGGTGCGTACGGCAGCAGCGGGCAGCCCTTGAATACCCTCTCACCGATCTACCTTCCCTGCGACCCTGCCGCCGCCTCCGCCGGTAATCCCTCCACCGGCGCAAACTGCTACGCGAGCGTCGGCTCGCCCGCGAGCGGTGGAACGTTCTACGTCGGCGACCAGACGCACAACGTCAACGGGAACGGCGTTCCGCCGTGGGTTTCTCCCGGCATCACGATCGTTCCGCCGGCGGTCTCGATCGCGGGCTTCGACGGGGCGACGCTGCAGGTCCTCGCCGGCAACGCGAACAACGGCGACGCGAGCGGGTCCCAGGGCAACGTGGCGGAGGCGACGTTCGCCTGGACGTTCCAGCCGTCCGGCTCGGCGAGCGGGCCCGTCGTCACGGTGCCGACGACCGCGACCGGCTTCTCGCTCACGGCGACCTACAAGGGCGGTTACACCGTTTCGATCCTCAACAAGGCCGTCGCCCAGGTCGACCTCGTGCCGAACTTCTCGATGACGCCGAACCCGGTGCTGAAGGGCGCGACGCTGACGCTGAAGAACCTCATGCAGAAGGCGACGGCCGCGACGCTCAACTCCGTGACCTATCTCCTCACCCCGGGCGGCCTCTCCGGGAACATGCCGACGTCGTTCCTGGCGGCCGGCGGCACCGCGCCGACCACGGCGCCCGCGTCGGCCGGTTCGTACACGGTTCAGCTGACCTACAACTATGTCGACCACACGGGCCAGGCGCGCTCGTCCCAGGTCTCGCTGCCGCTGACGGTCATCGACTTTTCGCCGAATCCTGCGGTCGGTGCGTACACGAGCTCCAGCCACTCGGGCGACGTCAACTACGTCCCTCCCTCCGGGTACCAGATGACGCAGGGCCACACGTATTACCTGTTCGACGACGAGAGCGTTCCCGCCGGCGTCGTGTATCCCGGAGTGACCTTCTACAGGAGCGCGAATGGCGACACTAGCCCGGCCTCGATCTCGAATGACACGCTCATCGGCAGCTCCACCAGCACCGGGCCGGTGACGTTCGCGGCGTCGAGCCAGTCGAGCGGCTACTTCAAGGCCCTGGTCCCTGGCGCCACCAGTCTCGGCGTCGCCGCGTACGTGGTGAGCGCCGGCGGGTGCCAGCCGCCTCAATGCGGCGGTGGCGGCGCCACGCTGTCCGTCACCGGCACCCCGACGACCGCGGCGGTCGGCGCGCCCGTGACCTTCACGGCGACCGCGCAGGGCTTCTCTCCGACGCAGTTCATGTGGGACTTCGGCGACGTCGCGGCCGGCTCGGGCGGCGGCAGCGGCGGAAGCGGGGGCGGCGGCGGTGATGGATGCGGGGTGGTTCGCGTCTGCTCGACCGTCCCGGCGGCGAGGGCCTCCGCGGCCCCGAAGGCCGCCGTGTCGGGGCCGAACCCGAACACCTACACCTACGTCAACCCCGGCACGCACACCGTCACGGTGACGGCCTCCAACGGCTCGACCGTCAAGACGGCGACCACCTCGATCACGATCGGCGGAACTCCCGCGCCCTCCGGCGGCTTCACGGTCTCCGGCGCTTCCTTCTCGAACAACGCCTGGCAGGCCCCCGTCGGCGTCCCGATCACGTTCACCGCGGCGGAGACGCACGCGACGTCGTGGGATTGGAGCTTCGGCGACGGCACGACCGACAGCGGGGCGACGGTCACGCACACGTTCACCGCCGTGGGTTCGCCCAACGTGACGCTCACGGTTACGGGCGACGGAACCAACACGGTCGGCACCACCACGGGCGCCGCGAGCTTCTCGGTGTTCGATCCCGGAGTCCTCTCGCTCGGTCCGAGCGGCCGCTACCAGGTCAAGGCCGCGTGGGCGAGCTCCTCGCAGGGCACGAGCGGCACCGGCACGGCGGTCGTGCTGACGCCGGACTCGGGCTACTTCTGGTTCTTCAACCCCGACAATCTCGAACTCGTCGTCAAGGTCCTCGACGCCTGCAACGTCAACGGTTTCCACTGGGTGTTCGCGGGCGGCCTGACGAACCTCGAGGTCCAGCTCACGGTCCTCGACACGCAGACCAACGTCACCAAGACCTACGACAACTCCGAGGGCACGGCCTTCCGGCCGATTCAGGACGTGCAGTACGAAGCCTGCACCGCCGGCGAGGTTCTGAATGCCCAGTCGCGGGCGACGACGGCTCCGTCGGTGGCGCTCGCGACGCCGAGCCCGTCCAACCCGGCAGTGGGGGACACCGTCAGCTTCGTCGCGACGGCGTCGGGCTTCGGCGGCACGGTTTCCTACGCCTGGGATTTCGACGGCTGCATCAGCTTCGGATGCCCGCCGACTCCAGGTCCCGCCGACGGCACCAACACGCACGTCTTCACCACGGCCGGCACGCAGATCGTGACCGTCGTGGCGACCTCGGGCAGCCAGTCGGCGAGCGCCGACGTCAGCTTCACCGTGGGCGCCTCAACCGGACCGCCGCCGCCGTCCGTCGCCTACTCGATTACGAGCGGCGCGACGCGGACGTCGCCGTCGTCGCCCTGGATCGCCGCCGTCAACGTGCCGGTGACGTTCACGGCGCTCGAGACGCACGCGCAGTCGTACACGTGGGACTTCGGCGACGGCTCGAGCGACACCGGAGCGACCGTGACGCACACGTACACGGCGAACGCCAGCGTCAGCGTCAAGCTCACGGTCGTCGGCGACGGCACGACCACTTCGGGCAGCGCCACCGCCACGATTCGCCTGACGGTCACCGATCCCTACACGCTGCACCTGACGAACAACCGGTTCACCGTCACGGCCGACTGGGCCACCGGCTCCGGCGCGTCGGCCACGAGCGGCCACGGCACCGCCACGAGCCTGACCTCCGATACCGGCTACTTCTGGTTCTTCAGCTCGTCGAACACCGAGGTCATCGTCAAGGTCCTCGACGCCTGCTCGATCGGCGGCCACTTCTGGGTGTTCGCCAGCGGCCTGACGAACCTGGGCGTCAACCTGACCGTGACCGACACGCTGAAGGGCGCGAGCAAGGCCTACGTCAATACGGACGGGACGCCCTTCGCGCCCGTGCAGGACTTCGGCACGTTCGTCTGCGGGAGCCCCTAGAGACCGTGACTCCTTCCCCTCCCTCCGGAACACCGGGGGGAGGGGATCCTCGGCTCGGCCCTCGAGCCCGAGCGTCGGCGGTAAGATCATTCGGATGAGCGACAGTGGCCCCTCGAAGGGCGCTCGGGGCGCCGCGGTGCTCGCGGCGGAGCGGCCCACCCCCTTCCTGCACGATCGCGGGACGGAGGTGTACAACCCGTCGACGGGGGCTTCGCTCTCGAAGGACGGCCCGGCCTACGCAGCCCTCCGGCGGATCGAGGCCGGGGAAGACCCGGCCGCGGTCGCGGACCCGGCCCTGCTGGCGCACCTGCGCTCGGCGCGGTTCCTGATCGAGGACGTCTTCGCGGAGGCGCGCCGCACCCACCTGCTCTACGTGTCGCTCGAAACCTGCACGAGCTGCAACCACCGCTGCCCGTTCTGCCCGGTGTCCGTGGATCCGCGCGACAAGGAGGTCATGAGCCAGGAACTCTTCACCTCGCTGGTCGACCAGGTCGTCGCCGCGGCCGGCCGCGACGTCGTCGTTTTCCTTTCCAACTACAACGAGCCGACCGTCGACCCCCTCTTCGAGGAGCGGTGCCGCGTCCTGTTCGACCACGGCCTTCCGGTCTCGATCCTGACGAACGCCTCTCATTTGGACGCCGAGCGCGCCGCGCGGATCGAGGCGATGGGGCGCTTCCGCTACGTCGGGATCAACCTGCCGACCTTAGACCCCGACCGGTACGAGAAGCTGCACGGAACGAAGGACCTCGCGCGCGTCGTCGCCAACGTCGACGCGCTGCGCGCGCGCCGGCTGGCCGAGGAGACGGCCATCGTGGTCCTCGGAGACGAAGACGAGGCGCACCGCCGCGACGTCGCCGCGATCCGCGAGCGCTTCGGCCCGAAGGGCTGGGACGTCAAGCCGTTCAAGATCCGCAGCCGCCCCTCGAGCGGCACGTACCTGCCGGAGCCGCCGCCGAAGAAGCGGCTGCGCGGGTGCGAGCTGATGGGCTCGCGGCCGTTCGAGCACCTGCACGTCACCGCGACGGCGAAGGCGGTCCTCTGCTGCCAGGACTACTACGAGCACCTCACGGTCGGCGACCTGAAGCAGGAGACCGTGGCCGGGCTCCTCGCCGGCGACACGATGGCGCGGCTGCGCCGCTGGACCTACGGCGTCGAGGAGGCGCCGGCGGACTTCCTCTGCCGCCGCTGCGAGTTCGCGCTGGGAGACTAGTGAGCGAGCTCGCCGTTCGCGCCGACCGCGTGTCGAAGACGTATCGCGTGTACGCGTCCGGCGCCGACCGGCTGAGGGAGCTGATCTTCCGTCGTCCGCGGCACCAGGAGTTCCGCGCGCTGTCGGACGTCTCGTTCGAGCTGCCGCGCGGCCGCGCGCTCGGCCTGATCGGCGAGAACGGAGCCGGCAAGTCCACGCTGCTGAAGATCGTGGCGGGAACCACCCGCGCGACGTCGGGCACCGTCGAGCGCCGGGGGACGGTCGCCTCGATCCTCGAGCTCGGCATGGGATTCCACCCGGAGTTCACCGGCCGGGAAAACGCGCGCCTGAACGCGGCGATCCTGGGCCTCGGCCCGTCCGAGATCCGGCGCCGCATCCCGGAGATCGCCGACTTCGCCGAGCTCGGAGACTTCTTCGACCGCCCCGTGCGCACCTACTCGTCCGGGATGGTGCTGCGGCTCGCGTTCGCCGTGGCGACCCATGGCGATGCGGAGGTCCTCATCGTCGACGAGGCGCTCTCCGTCGGGGACGGCTATTTCCAGAAGAAGTCGGTCGACCGGATCACCGAGTTTCACCGCCGCGGGGGAACGCTCCTCTTCTGCTCGCACGCGATGTATTACGTCGCGCTCCTCTGCGACTCGGCGGTCTGGCTGAAGAACGGCTCGGTCGCCGCGCAGGGGAGGGCGCTCCCGGTCGTGCGCGAATACGAGTCGTTTCTGCGCAAGAAGGAGCCGGCGCGGGAGTTCGAGACGGCGCGCCCCGCGGCGACCGACGGCCGGAAGCCCGCGCGGCTGACGGACGTCGTCGTTCACGACGGCTCGGGGTATCCGCGGACCGAGTTCGCGGCGGGCGAGGCGCTCGCGGTCGACGTCGCGTTCGAAACGGACGATCCGGCCCTCGCTTTCCACGTGCGCGTCGGCGTCGACCGGGACGACGGCATGCAGGCCTTCGCGGTCGACACGCGCGACGAGGCGTGGGCGCCGCTCTCGGGCCGCCGCCGCTATCGCGTCCGTCTCGTCCTGCCGGAGCTGCCGCTCGCGCAGGGAGACTTCGAGGTGTACGCCTACGTCGGCGACGAGAAGGCGCTGCACGTGCACGACGTCCGCATCCTGAGGCCGGGATTCACGGTGGCGGCGCCGGAATACGTCGTCGGCGTCGTCGCCCCGCGCCACCAATGGACGCTCGCCGAGGCCGACGACGCTCCCGAGGCGCTCCCCGCGGCCGGAGGCGTCGCCGCCTCGTCTTGAGCCTCGCCGTCGCCTTCCTCGAGGCCGGCGCGCCGCCCGGTTACGGCGCGCGCCTCCAGCGGCTCCGGTGGCGGCGCCTCGCCGGCGCGGCCTCCGCGTCGTCCTGGAAGCCGGGGGACCTCGCCGGCCGTGGGCTCACCGGCGCCGCCGAGTGGCTCGTCGTCCTGGACCCGACCGCGCTGCCGGTGCCTTCGGCCGAGCCGCCGTCGGCGATCCCGGGCCGCGTCGTCGCCGCCGCGGAGGCGTCGCCCGACGGCCCGCCTCCCGTGCACACGCTCCGCGAGCTCGAGCACGCCCGTCTCGCGCGGCGCCCCGCCGCCGAGCCCGCGGCCCTCCTCTTCCGGCCGTCGGATTTCCCTCCGGCGCCGGCGGAGTCCGTCGCCGCATGGATCGAGCGGCTCCGCGGGCGCGAGGGGGCCTCGCTCGAGGACGCGCGGCTCGCCGCCGCGCCGTTTTCCGCTCCCGGCGGGGCCGAGCGCCCGGAGCTGACGTCGCGGCTGCCGGAAGGGCCGCTCGCGATTCTCGACGCCGGCTGCGGCGCGGGCGGCGCCATCGCGTCGGCCGCGGTCCGGCGGCCGGGCTGGCGCGTGACGGGCATCGAGGCGGATCCGGAGCTCGCGCGGCGGGCGCGGGGGCGATGCGCGCGCATCCTCGAGGGCGACCTGCGGCGCGTGCTGCCCGAGCTCGAGCGGGCCGGCGAGCGGTTCGACGCGCTCGTCTTCGCCGACGTGCTCGAGCACCTCGAGGATCCCGACGCGGCGCTCGCGGCCGCCCGCCGCGTGGCCGCGCCGGGCGCGCTCCTCCTCGTCAGCGTGCCGAACGCCGGCCATCTCTCTCTCGTCCGCGACCTCGTCGCCGGCCGATTCGATCTCCTCCCCGCGGGGCTGACCGACGCCGGCCATCTCCGCTGGTTCACCCGGCCTTTCCTCGCCGAGACGATCGCCGAGGCGGGCTGGCGCGCCGTGTCGATCGAGAGCGAGCGCGGCGCGCCGCCGCCCGACGCCGGCGGATTTCTCGCGGCGACCGAGGGCTGGCCCGGCCGCGACGTCGAGAGCCTGGCCACCTACCAGTGGATCGCGACGGCGGCGAACGAGGCATGAGAGTCGCCTACCTCCTCGCCTCGACGGAGCTCTGCGGCGGCGTGAAGGTCGCCCTCGGGCAAGCGGAGGCGCTCGCGCGCCGCGGCCATCGGGTGACCGTCGTCTCGCCGGACGCGCCGCCCGCGTGGCATCCGCTGCGGTGGGCCCGCTTCGAGCGCGCGGCGTTCGATCGATCCCCGGCGCTCGCGGACGCCGACGTGCGCGTCGCGACCTTCTGGACGACGGCCGCTCTGGCGGTCGAGGGCGCGCGGGGGCCCGTGTTCCACCTCTGCCAGGGATTCGAGGGCGAGTTCGACTTCTACCGCGACGCGTGGCCCGCGATCGAGGCCGCGTACCGGTTGCCGACGCGCAAGCTCGCCGTGTCCGCGCCCCTCGCGGAGCGCCTCGCGGAGCGCGGGTTCGGGCCCGTCGTGGACGTCGGACAGGTCTTCGACGCGCGCGAGTTCTCGCCGGGCCCCGAGCGCGCTGCCGCGGACCCGCCGGTCGTGCTGCTCGTGGGCCCCTACGAGGGTCCGACCAAGGGCATCCCGATCGCGCTGGACGGGCTCGCCCTCTGGCGCGAGCGGGGCGGCCGCTTCCGGCTGCGGCGCGTTTCGGCGACGCCGCCGACGGACGCCGAGCGGCGGCGCGGGCTGACCGACGAGTACCACCACGGTCTTCCCCCCGGGCGGATGCCCTTCGCGTACCGCGCCGCCGACCTGTACGTGGGCCCCTCGCGCGCCGTCGAGGGCTTCGACCTGCCGTCACTCGAGGCTCTCTCCTGCGGCGTGCCGACGCTGCTCTCCGACACGCCGCGGCACCGCGCGCTCGGCGGCGACGCCGCCTGGTACTTCGAAGACGGCGATGCGGAGAGCCTCGCGGCCACGCTGCCGGCCCTGCTCGCTTCCGAGGCGCGCGCCCGCGCGCGCGTCGCGGGTCCGGCCGAGGCGTCGCGCCACGACGCGTCGCGCGTGGCCGAGCGGCTCGAGGCGGCGTTTGCCGAGGCGCTTTCCGGAAGGGCGGCGTGACGCCGCCGGGGAGGGCCGCGTGACGCCGCGCGTCTCGGTCGTCGTCGTCAACCACCGCAGCGCCGCCGAGGCGGCGGCGTGCGCGGAGTCGCTGCGCGCGGCGTTCACCCGCGAGGCGATCGCGGGCGAGCTCGTGCTCGTCGACTGCGCCTCGGGTGACGACGAGGTCCGCGCGCTCCGCGCCATCGCCGCCGACGCCGAGGTGTTCCTCGATGAGAACCGCGGCTACTCGGGCGGCGCCAACGCGGGCCTCGCGCGCGCCCGGGCGGACCGCCTCGTCGTCTCGAACGCCGACGTCGTGTTCCTGCCGGGCGCGCTGACGGCGCTCCTCGCGGCGCTCGAGGACCGGCGCGTCGGCGCGGCCGCGCCGCTCTGCCTGTGGGACGAAGGCGAGCGCCTGCGCCTGCCGGCCGACCCGGCCTCCGGCTTCTTCGGCGAGCTCGGCCAGCTCCACTTCGCGCCGTTCGCGCGGCGCACGCTCGCGCTGTGGCGAAGCGGCGGCGACGCGAACCACCTGCCGGGCGCGGTCCTCGCGGCGCGCCGCGACGTCTTCGACCGCATCGGCCGCTTCGACGAGCGCTTCCTCTTCGAGTACGAGGAGACCGAGTGGGAGGACCGCGTGCGCGGGGCCGGCCTGCGGCTCCGCTTCGTCCCCGAAGCGCGCGTGCGCCACCTCTACGCGCGCAGCGCCGGCCGCAATCCCGACACCGAGCGGCGCCGCGCCGTCTCCCGCCGGCTCTACCGCGAACGCCGGTGGGGAAGGCTCGGACGCCTCCTGCTCGACCGGGCGGCCGCGCGGTCGCCGCGAGTGCCGGCGGCGACGTCCCTCGCCGAGCCCGCGATTCCGGCCCGCGCCGGCGCGTGGCTCGCCGTGTCGACCAATCCTTCGTTCGTCCCGTTCGCGGGCGCGGCCCTCGACCGGGACTTCCGGCTGCCCGACGACGTCCTCGCGTCCCTTCCGCCGGGGCTCGTCTGGCTGCGGGTCTTCCGCGAGGCGGACGGACGGCCCCTCGAGACCTTCGTGTGGCGGAAGGCGTGAGCTTCGAGATCCGGACGGCGACCGCCGCCGACGCGCCCGGGATCCGGCTGCTCTTCGAACGGGTGTTCCGGACGCCGCTCTCCGAGGAGGAGTGGTCGTGGAAGTTCGAGCGCGATCCCGACGGCTGGTACGGCGTCGTGGCGGTCGTCGACGGGCGCGTCGTCGGCAACTACGCGGGCTGGGGGATGCGCTTCCTCGTCGACGGGCGCGAGCGTCTGCTCTATGCCGTGGGCGACGTGGCGACCGAGCCGACCGTGCGCGCGCTCGGCGGCCGTCGGAGCGTGTTCCGGGCGATGGCCGAGGCGTTCTACGCCCGCGTCTTTCCCGACGTCCCGTTCTGTTTCGGCTTTCCCGGGGAGCGGCACAAGCAGGTGAGCGAGCGGATCGTGGGGTCGAGGACGCTCCTGCCCGTCGTGCTCCGGAAGACGCCCGTCGAGGCCTTCGGCGCGCCCCCCGCCGACGCCGAGTCGGGCGACTTCGTGGACGAGTCGTTCGACCCCCTCTGGGCGGCCGCGCGGCGCGCGTTCACGCACGCCGCCGTGCGCGACCGGGTGCGCGTCAACTGGCGCTTCCACGCCCGCCCCACGCGCTACTACCGGATGGTCTGGCGCCGTCAGGGCCGGGAGCTCGTCTCCTGGGCGGTCCTCTCGGTCTTCGGGCGGGAGGCGACGGTGGCCGACTACCTCGGGCGGGAACCGGACGGCGGCGACCTGCCGCCGCTCTTCGCCGCCGCCGCCGACGAGGCGCGCCGCCTCGGCGCCGCCGCGCTCGTCTTCTGGGAGACGCCCGGGGGACCCGGGCGCGCTCCGATCGCGGCGCTCCCCGGCGAGCGCGCCGACGCGGGGTTTCCCGTGATCGTCCGCGTCCACGACGAGGAGGCCGTCCGCCGCTTCGGCGAGCGCGTGCACCTCGTGCCCTCGCTCTACGACCTGACCTGACCCGCGGCGAGAGAACGCCGCGTCGGAAGTCGCGGTCCGGACAGCGTCCGGGCCGCGATTCCGAAAAAGATCAGCTCGCGTCCACCTTGGTAAACTCCCCGGGTTGATTCAACGCGAAGACGCCCTGATTCCCTACGCGGCTTCCGATCTGACCGGCGCCCGCATCCTCGTCCTGGCCGCGCACCCCGACGACGAGTCCCTCGGGGCGGGCGGCACGATCGCCAAGAGCGCGGGGAAGGCCCAGGCGATCCGCATCTGGATCGCGACCGACGGCACGTCGCAGGAGGGCGTCGGCCCCGGCGACCTCGCCGCCTACGCCGCGCGCCGGCGGGACGAGGCCGTGCGGGCCGCCGCCGCGCTGGGCCTGACCGAGCCGCCGCGCTTCGGCGGGCTCGGTGACCGGAGCCTCGCCGAGGAGACGGACGCCCTGCGCGCGGCCCTCGCGGCGGAGCTCGAGGCGTTCTCGCCCGACCTCGTCCTCGCGCCGTCGCCGGTCGAGATCCACCCCGATCACCGCGCGCTCGCCGACGCGCTCTACGCCCTCGTCGCCGCCTCCCGCGCGGGCGATCCCGACCACGACCGCTTCCGCTTCCTCCGCCTCGCGTTCTACGAGCTGTCCCACCCGCTCCTGCCGAACGTCCTGGTCGACATCTCGGCCGAGGCGCGGAAGAAGGAGGACGCGCTCGTCGCGTTCGCCTCCCAGCAGGCCGTCCGCGACTACGCCAGCGCGGTCCAGGGCCTGAACGCATACCGGCGCCTCACGCTCGACGGCCGCGGACCGGTCGAGGCGTTCCGCGTCGTGACCTACGCGGAGGCGTCGACGACGTCGCTCGAGGACTTCCGCCGCGCGATCGGCCCTTCGGCGATCGAGGGGGGCGAGCGCGGTCCCGCGCCGGTCTCCGTCGTGATCCGGACCCGCAATCGCCCCGCGCTCCTGCGCGAGGCGCTCGAGAGCCTGCGCACGCAGACCGCGCGCCCGCGGCAGGTCGTGGTCGTCAACGACGGCGGCGCCTCGCCGCGCGAGGTGACGGACGCCTTCCGCGAATCGTTCGTTCTCGTCCTCGAGGAGCCGAAGCAGCGGCAGGGGCGCTCGGCGGCCGCGAATCGCGGCGTCGCGCTCGCGACGGAGGGCCTCGTCGCGTTCCTCGACGACGACGACGTCTGCTTTCCCGATCACCTCGCGATCCTCGCGCGCGCGCAGCGGGAGGGGCCGGAGCCGGCCGTCTACTCCGACGCTGTCACGGTCGTCTACGGCCCCGGCGAGGGCGGCTGGGTGCCGCGCGTCCGGGCGCTCCAGTACTCGCTCGACTACGACCCGGACTACCTGCTCTACGCCAACTACATTCCGATCCACACGCTGCTGCTGCCGCGCGAGCTCTATCGGAAGGTCGGCGGTTTCGAGGAGAGCCTGGAGTACTCCGAGGACTGGGACTTCCTCATCCGCCTCTCGGCCGAGGCGCCGCTGCGCCACGTCCGCGCGGTGACGTGCGAGTACCGCGTGTTCGAGCCGCTCGCGAGCGATCCGGGCCATGCGGCGGCCGGCTCCGGCGCTTTCCAGGACGCGCGGCGCAAGATCTTCGAGCGCTATGCGGCGCGGCGCACGGACGCGGGGCTCGGCCGCGTGCTCGACCGCATGCGCGCGCAGGTCGCGGCTTGGTACGACCGCGACGGCCTCTCCCAGGGCGAGCTCAAGCAGCTGCGCGAGAACCTGCGCCGCGCGACGGAGTCGCTCGCTCGATCCGAGCGCGAGCGGGCGAGCGAGACGGGCCGCCTCCGGACGGAGAACGAGCTCCTCCACGAACGCGCCGCGGAGACCGAGCGCCAGCTCGAGGAGGCCCAGGTCTGGCGCGCCACCCTCGATCGCATCTACCGGTCCCGCACCTGGAAGCTGCACCTCCTCCTGGAACGCCTGCGCGGCCGGCGGTGAGCGGACCGGTCGCGGTCCTCGCGCCCGAGCCGATCCGGCCGCGGATGGCGGGCATGGGAATTCGCGCGATGGAGCTCGCCCGCGCGCTCGCCGCCGAGTCTCCGGTGCGGCTCCTCGTCCCGAACGACCCCGCCGAGGCGAGCGAGGTCGCCGGGGGCCTCGAAATCGTTCGCGCCGCGGCGGAGTCGGTGGGCAGCGCGGCGCGCGGCGCGCGCGCGGCCGTCGTGTCCGGTCACGCCGCGAACTCGTGGTTCCACCAGGTGCCCGACGTGCCGGTCGCCTGCGACCTCTACGATCCGTATCCGGTCGAGAACCTCCACTACGCGGCCCTCCTCGGCGAGGCGACGGCGCGGCACGATCGCGAGAGCCTGGCGCTGGCTCTGGCGCGGGCGGACTTCTTCCTGTGCGCCTCGCCGGAGCAGCGGCTCTTCTACGCGGGCGCGCTCTTCGCGGCCGGCCGGATCGGCGGCGGCAACTTCCCGGGCGATCCCTCGCTCGCCGGCCTCCTCGGGATCGTGCCGTTCGGCGTTCCGGAGGCGCCCGCGGATGGGGATCGCGCGCGCGGCCGGCGCGCCCTCGGCGTGCCGGATTCGGGCCCGCTCGTCCTCTTCGGAGGCATCTACGACTGGTACGACCCCGGTCCGCTGCTCGAGGCATGGCCCTCGCTCTCCCGCGAGCACCCCGACGCGCGCCTCGTCTTCTTCGAAAACCCCAATCCCGAGTCGACGCCCCAGCGGGCCTTCGCCGGCGCGCGGAGGCGGGCGGGGGAGATCGACCCGGACGGGCGGTCGATCTTCTTCTCGCCCTGGCAGCCCTACGCGGCGCGGGCGGACCTCTATGCCGCGGCCGACGTCGCGGTCTCGATCGCCTCGCCGGGGCTCGAGACCGAGCTCGCGTACCGCACGCGCGTGCTCGATGCGGCGTGGGGCGGCGTGCCGTCCGTCGCCGTCCACGGCGGAACGATCGTCCGCGAGCTCGCGGCCGCGGGAGGGGCCGTCGAGTGCGCCGCGGATCCCGCGGCGCTCGCCCGCGCGCTCGGCGGGCTCCTCCGCGACGGGGAGGCCCGGCGGCGTGCCGCGGCGGCG
>DAHUXD010000008.1 GCA_027307335.1 Acidobacteriota bacterium | reverse complement strand
TTCGACATCCGCCAGGTGGGTCAGGTCTTTACAAACCGCGGGGTGCGCCTGGCGAACTTCGGCTATCTGGGCCACATGTGGGAGCTCTACGCGATGTGGACCTGGATCCCCGTCTTCCTGCGGGCGAGCCTGGCGGTCCAGGCCGCGCCCGCGCGGCTCGCCGAGGCGGCGTCCTTCCTCGTGATCGGCAGCGGCGCGGTCGGCTGCGTCGCCGGCGGCCTCCTCGCGGACCGCGTCGGGCGCACCGCGGTGACGTCGTGGGCGATGGCGATCTCGGGGGCCTGCTGCGTCGCGATCGGCTTCCTCTACGGCGCGCCGCCCGCGGCGCTCCTCGCCGTCAGCGCGGTGTGGGGCGCGTCGGTCGTCGCGGACTCGGCGCAGTTCTCGGCCTGCGTGACCGAGCTCTCGGATCCGGCTTACATGGGCACGGCGCTCACGATCCAGACGTGCGTTGGGTTCCTGCTGACGACCGCCTCGATCGAGCTCGTCGCCCGGGTGCAGCCGGCGCTCGGCTGGACGCGCGCGTTCGCGGTCCTCGCGCCGGGGCCGGCGCTCGGCGTCGTCGCGATGCTCCGCCTGCGGCGCCTCCCGGAGGCCGCACGCATCGCGCACGGCCTCCGTTGAGTCGCCCGGGCATCAGAAGAAGGTGCGGACGAGGAACGCCGCCATCTGCGCCCGATTGACCGGGTTGCCGGGGCAGTAGAGGAGCGGTGAAGCGCTGCAGCCGCCGGCAATGCCGCGGTTGTAGAGGTCCTCGATCCAGTCGGCGGCGAAAGAGCCGACCGGGACGTCGCCGAAGATGCCGACCGCCGGCGGAGGAACGTAGGAGGATCCCTGCTTCGTCTTCAGCAGGAAGACGGCCATCTGAGCCCGGGTGACGGAGTTGTCCGGGCAGTAATCGTTGCCGCCGCATCCGGCCGTGACCTGCTCGTTCGCCAGCTGCTCGATCCAGTCGGCGAAGGGGCTCGGGCACGCCACGTCGGCGAACATGCCGGTACAGGCCGGCGGCGAGTAGCCGGAGCCGTGCTCGGACTTCAGCAGGAACACGGACATCTGTGCCCGGGTCACGATGGAGGCGGGGCAGTAGTTAGCCCCGCCGCACCCCGCGGTGATGCCCTCCGTCGCGATCGTGATGATGTCGTCGTGGAAGATGTTCGTCGTCGGCACGTCGCCGAACTCGACCGAGAGGGCCGCCGCGTTCGAAGCGGTGGACGTGCAGGAGTCGGTGACGAGCACGTCGTAGGAGCCGGCGTCGACGAACGTCGCCGGATCGATCGTCAGCGTCGCCGTGGTCGCGCCCGAGACGGATCCGCCGTCGACGAGCGGCGTGCCGTTCCGGCGCCACTGGTAGGCGATCGAACCGTAGCCGCCGGCGGTGGCCGTCAGCATCGCTGGGGAACCCGTGACGACGGAGACGGACGGCACGGTCGCGCCGAGGCGCGTATTGGTCAGCGCCGAGATCACCTGACCGACGGCGACGATGTCCGGTCCGCCGCCGCCGGCGAAGCGGGCCGTGACGAGCGAGTACGTCCCGGTTGCGGGGTAGGCCAGAGGGCTCTGGAAATGACGATTGCCGAGACCCAGGAAGACCAGGATTCCGCGACCGTTGGTGTAGACCGCGAAGTCGACGTGTCCGTCTCCGTCGAAGTCTCCCGCCGTCACGCCGGCCGAGCTTCCCGAGAGGGCGACGAAGACCGGAGCGCCGAAGGTTCCGTCCCCGTTGCCCGGGTAGAGCGAGACGCTCGCATTCCCGTTCGAAACGAGGAGGTCCAGAGGACCGCCCGTGAACGCTCCCACGGCGATCGAGGTGGCGCCGCAGCATCCGCCGTTGGAGACGATCGTCACCGGCGGCTGGAACGTCCCATCGCCGTTGGAGATCTGGACGTACACCGAGTTGTTGACGCTCTCGACGAGGTCGGCTTTCCCGTCCCCGTTCAGATCCGCCGCCAGGACGACGCTCGCGCTGATCGAAGACGGAGTGACGACGGGATCCTGGAACGTGCCGTCTCCGTTCCCCGGCAGCAACACGAGGTTCGCGCTGCAGCAGATTCCCACCACCGCGACGTCCGCCTTCCCGTCTCCCGTGAAGTCGGCGACGGCGAGAGCGGTGGGGCTCGGGATGCCGAAGATCGTGACGGGAGGAGCGAAGCTCCCATCGCCGTTGCCGGCGAAGAGGTACACGCTCGAGTAGTCGTCCGTGACGAGATCCGCTCTGCCGTCTCCGTTCAGGTCGCCGCTCGCCAGACCGAACAACTGCGGGTTTCCGGGATTGGCCACGAGCGTCGAGGTCTGCGCGAAGTGGCCCCCGCCCAGGCTGGCGATCAGGGATAGCCCCACGTTGTTGGTCCAGGCCAGATCCTGACGGCCGTCGCCGTTCCAATCGCCCACGGCGATCTGGGGACCCAGGTTGTACTGATAGGGCGGATTCGGTGGAACGGACAGCGTGACGCCGAGGAAGTCTCCGTTCCCCGCGTTCCTCAGAACCGCGACCGCGGAGTCCAGGTAGTCCGCGGCGACGAGGTCCGGGGCGCCGTTGCCGTCGAGATCACCAACGGACAGTCCGAAAGTCTGATTCGCCAGCATGTAGCCCTGCGGGGCGGAGAGGGCGCCCCCCCCGGTTCCGAGCAGGACGAAGACGGCGTCCAGCTGGTTGTCCGAGACGGCGACGTCCAGCCGGCCGTCCAGGTCGAAGTCGGCGAGCGCGATCGACGCGGGGGTCGAGGTCGCCGGATACTGCAGCGCCGCCTGAAAGGTCCCGTCTCCGTTCCCCAGGAGTACGGAGACGTACCCGGACGTCGCCACCGCGAGATCCGCGTGGCCGTCCCCGTCGACGTCTCCGACCGCCAGTGCCGATGGCTCCGTTCCCGCGACAAACGTCGTCGGCGGTCCGAACGTGCCGTCCCCGTGGCCGAGGTATAGCGAGACCGTATTGGCGTTGTAATTGGAGGCGACGAGGTCGAGCTTCGAGTCGCCGTTGAAGTCTCCCGAGGCGATTCCCGTCGCGTTCGTGATGCCGAGCGGTACCGCCGTCCCGAACGTGCCGTTCCCCTGGCCGGGGAAGAACATCACGTTGTTTCCGTAGTAGTCGGTGAGGACGACATCCGGGGAGTCGTTCGCGTCGAACTTGCCGATCAGAAGATAGGCGCCGTTGTATTCGTTGGAGGGATAGAAGACGGGCGCCGCGAACGTACCGTCGCCGTTTCCGAGCAGCACCTCGATGCCGTCGTAGACCGCCGCCACGAGATCGGTGGTGCCGTTGCCGCGCAGATCGGCCGCGGCGAGCTGAACGGGGAACTCGGTCATCGGCGTGACGATCGCGGGCCCCAGGTTGCCGTTGCCGTCGTTCAGGAGCACGGCGATCGAATTCGGGTTGCCTCCGGTCACGGCGACGTCGAGGAAGGTATCTCCGTTGAAATCGGCCACGATGGTCTGGCCCGCATTCGCGGCCGCCGGGAAGAGCGACGCGTTGGCGAACGTCGTCTGGCTGCAGGTTGCGGCGTGGGCGACCCGAGCGGTCAGCGACCACAGGAGGACCGCGAGAAGCTGTCGCTTCATGGCACACCTCGTTCGGGATGCGAGGGAAAGGTCGATGCGCGTCGAAATCTCGACAAAAAGCGTAGACCTGCCCGGCCCCTCCGCGCAAGATCGGGACTTTCCGGGGCGGGCGCCGCGAACGAGTCCTTGACGTCCGGGCGCCCGCGATTGGAAACTCCCGCCCCACAGGCGGTTGCGATGTTCCTCGGACACTTCGGCCTCGGCTTCGCCGGCAAGCGGCTCGCGCCGGCGCTCTCGCTCGGCGCGCTCTTTCTCGCCGTCCAGTGGGCGGACATGCTCTTCTTTCCGCTCTGCCTCGCGGGTGTCGAGCACTTCCGCATCCACCCGGGCGACACCGTCGTCACGCCGATGGAGTTCTACGACTATCCGTGGAGCCACGGCCTCGTGGCGCTCGCCGGATGGGGCCTCCTCTTCGGCGCCGTCTACCTCCTCGCGCGGCGGAAGGCCGCTGCCGCGCTGCTCTTCGGGCTCGGCGTCCTCAGCCACTGGTTCCTCGACGCGTTCGTCCACCGGCCCGACATGCCGATGCTCCCGCGCGGTCCCTACGTCGGCCTCGGGCTCTGGAACTCGTGGCCGCTGACGATCGCGGCCGAGGCGGCGGTGTTCGGCGGTGGGCTGCTCGTCTACTTGAAGTCGACGCGCGCCCGCGACCGCGTGGGTACGTGGGCGCTCTGGGCGCTCGTCGGATTTCTCGTCGCGGTCTGGACGGGAAGCGTCCTCGGGCCGCCGCCTCCGAGCGAGCGCGTGGTCGAGGCGAGCGGCGTCGCGATGTGGCTCTTCGTCCCCTGGGGCTACTGGATCGACCGGCATCGGGCTATCGTTCCGCCTCGGGAGGCTCCGGCATGAAGCGAACCCGTTCGGCGACCCTCGCCGTGTTCCTCGTCGCCGCGCCCGTCGCGGCGCTCGCGGCTCCGACGGCGACGCTCTCCGATTTCGGCTGGCTCGCGGGCCGCTGGGTCGACGACTCCGGCGGGAACAGGAAGGCGGGCGGCTTCTCCTTCCGGCGCGCCGCGAAGTGAAGCTCGCGCTCGAGGTGCCCTACGGCGACATCGACGCCATGGGCCACCTGAACAACGTCGCGTACCTGCGCTACCTCGAGTGGGCGCGGCAGAAGTACTGGCTCGCGATGCGGCGGACGACCGATTTCTGGTCGATCGACTTCGTCGTCGCTCGCGCCGAGATCGACTACCGTGCTTCGGCGCACATGGGCGACGTCGTCGAGATCGAGATCCACGTGTCCCGGATGGGACGCTCCTCGTTCGACTTCTCGTACCGCGTCACCGGGGCGGGCGGCGCGGTCCTCGCCGAGGCGACCACGACGCAGGTCTGCTACGACTGGGACACGCGCTCGTCGAAGCCGCTCTCGGACGAGCGCCGGCGCGAGATCGAGGCCTTCGAGGCGACGGCCGGGAGTTAGACTCCCCGAACGATTTCCGCAGGAGAAACAGATGCACCTGGTTCCGGCCGCCCTCCTGACCCTCGCCGCGGCGAGCGCCTCGCCGGCGGCGGCCGACGCGAAGTCGCGCGTCGACGCGGTCTTCCGTGAGTACGATCGGTCCGACTCGCCGGGCTGCGCCCTCGGCGTCTATCGCGACGGGAAGATCGTCTACGAGCGCGGCTATGGCATGGCCAATCTCGAGCTCGGCGTCGCGAACGCGCCGCAGACCGTCTTCGACATCGGCTCGACGGCCAAGCAGTTCACGGCCTTCTCGATCCACCTGCTCGCCCGCGAGGGCAAGCTCTCGCTCGACGACGACATCCGAAAGTGGGTGCCCGAGATCCCGAGCTACGGCAAGACCATCACCATCCGACACCTGTTGCACCACACGAGCGGGCTCCGCGATTACATCGAGACGATGTCGCTTCAAGGTGTGCAGGAGGCGGACTGGACGACGGACGAGGAAGCGCTCGCCGCGATCGCGCGGCAGAAGGCCCTCAACTTCGCTCCGGGCGAGGAGTACCTCTACTCGAACACCGGCTACTTTCTGTTGTCCGTCGTCGTCCGGCGCGTGAGCGGCCAGTCGCTCCGCGATTTCGCGCAGGACCGGATCTTCGGTCCCCTCGGTATGCATCACACCCAGTTCGACGAATCTCACTCCCGGATCATTCCGAATCGGGCCACGGGCTACTCCAGGGCGGAGGGCGGCGGGTTCGAGATCGACATGGGGAATTGGGAGCAGAACGGCGACGGGGGACTGCAGACGACGGTGGAAGACCTGCAGCTTTGGGACCAGAATTTTTATCAGCCGAGGGTCGGAGACCGTGCTCTCCTCGACGAGATGCTCACGGTCGGCGTTTTGAACAACGGCAAGAAGATCGCGTACGCCTCCGCGCTCGCCCCCGGGACCTATCGAGGACTGCCGACGGTCTCCCACGGCGGCGCCTGGGTCGGCTATCGAGCTCAGCTGCTCCGCTTTCCCGAGCAGCGCTTCACCATCGCCTGCCTGTGCAATCTGGCCGAGGCCAACCCGACCACACTCGCGCACGGCGTCGCCGACGTCTATCTGGCGGCGCTGTTGAAGGCCCTGGAGGCGCCGAAGCCCGCCCCGAAGGCGGCCTCGGTCAAGGTTTCCGCCTCGGACCTGCAGCGCCTGGCCGGTGCGTACCGAGAGCCTTCATCGTTCGAGGTCTTCACCCTCGACGTCAGGCAGGGTCAACTCGAAGGAAAGTGGGGGCGGCGGACGATCCGACTGGTCCCGACGGCTCCCGGCCGATATCGGTTGGAAGGCCTTTCCGACGCAACCAGGGATGTGGAGGTGGCTGGCGGAAAGCCGGGGGCCCGTCCCGCCCTGCGTCTGTCGTACCTCGACGACGGTCTTTTCCTCGTGACGGAGACGTTCGAGCCCGTGACCCTCTGGTCGCCGAATGCGGCCGAGCTCGCGAGCTTCGCGGGCCGGTACACGAGCGAGGAGGTCGATACGACCTGGACCCTGACCGTCGACGGCGACCGGCTCTTCATACGGCACCGCGGCCTTCCCGAGGATCCGCTCCGCCCCACCGTGGACGGGGTCTTCGTCGTTCGCGGGATGGTGCTGGCATTCCAGAAGGACTCGGTCGGCAAGGTCACCGGCTTCACGGTGAACGAGGGACGGGTCCGGGGCATCGCGTTTCGGAAGGTCCCTATGTAGGGGTCGCCGACGCGGCCGATTTCCCGCTTGCAACGGGATTGTGATGGGGCTCACAATCTGGGAGTTCCCGGGCGGCGCGCGGCGTAGGTCGTCCCGAAAGGCGGATGGCGGAGAGACGCGGTTTCGCCCGAAAGAAGCGCCGGTTCCTCGTCGAGTTTCACTTCCAGGGGTCGAACTGCACCGGATTCACGTACGACATGTCGCCGACGGGGATCTTCGTGCGCTCGATCCGGCTCCCGTCCCCCGGCACCTATCTCACGGCCAACCTCCACCTGTCGGCCGGGAAGCGCATCGCGGTCCGGGGACGCGTCGTGCGCTCCCATCGGGTTCCCGCGGAGCTCGCGCGCATCGTGCCGAGCGGCTTCTCGATGTCCCTCGCGGACACTCCCGAGGACTACTTCCAGTTCTTCGCGAAGCTCTGAACTGGGGCGGTCCGCCTCGCGGCCCCGCCGTGCAGGTCTCTCAAGGGTGATCTTCCGGAGCGGCGGGATCGCTCTTTGAGAGACCTGACCCCCGCATCTTGACAGCCGTTAGTAAATTAGTATTTAGTTATTTACTTATGGGACGCACCGCACGCGTGAGCCGGGATCAGGTGCTCGACGCCGCCCGCGAGACCTTCGTGGACCGGGGCTTCGAGGGCGCGACGCTCGCGGCGATCGCCGCGAAGATCGGCGTCTCGCCCGCCGCGCTGCTGCGGCACGCGCGCACGAAGCGGGACCTCTTCCTCGCCTGCATGGGGCCGGAGCGCGACGACCTGCTCCCGCTCGGCTTTCTCGACCAGGAGTCGGGCGCGGAAGACCCCGCTCCCGTGCTGCGCCGCGTCGCCGAGACGATGGTGCCGTTCCTGAAGGAGAAGCTGCGCGCCACGGTGGCCCGGTTCGTCTACTTCAAGGCGGTGGCCGGCGTCGGCAGGATCCCGCTGCCGTTCGACCCGGAGGTGCGGCCCACGCCCCCGCAGCGGAATCTCGGGCTTCTCGAGTCCTACTTCCGTCGCGCCGTGCGCCATGGGCGCCTGCGGGTCTCGAATCCCCGCGCCGCCGCCCTGTCTTTTCTCGCGACCATCCACTCCTACGTCTTCATGCAGGAAGTGATGCACGTGCTCGAGAAGCCGCTCCCGCTTTCCGAGTACCTGGACTCCGTCCTCGAGGTATGGATGCGCGGCGCGATCGCGGTGCGCGGAAGAAAGACCAGGGCGGCTCGCTCGGGAGGCGGGCGGTGAAGAAGCGCTGGTTGATTCTCGCGGTGGTCGCCGCGTTCGCGGCGGGAGGCGCGGTCTGGGCGACGCGGCGAGCGAATCGGGTCAAGCCCCTCGTCCTCTCCGGGTCGATCGAGGCGCGGGACGTGGAGATCGGCTCGCTCATGGGCGGGCGGATTCTCCGCGTCCTCGTCGACGAGGGCGCGACCCTCAAGGCCGGCCAGCCCATCGTCGAATTCGAGACGGACCTGATCGACCTGCAGATCGCGCAGCAGGAGGCGCGCGTCGCGCAGTCGAAGGCGGCGCTCGCGAAGGCGCTGCGGGGGCCGCGCTCGGAGGAGATCGCGCGGGCCCGGGCGCAGCACCAGAACGACGAGCGCGAGCGGGTCCGGCAGAAGGCGATGCTCGACTCGGGCATCGTCGGACGCCAGTCGTACGACGCGGCCGCCACGGCGGAAGAGACCTCGGCGCAGATGCTGCGCGAGCTCGAGACCGGAACCCGCCCGGAGGACATCGAGGCGGCGCGGGCGGCGCTGAACGCCGACGAGAAGCAGCTCGGTTACCTGCACCGCCAGCGCCAGGAGTCGACGGTCAACGCGCCGGCGGACGGCGTCATCGAGTCGATGGACCTGCGGCCCGGCGACCTCGTCGGCGCGAACCAGCCGGTGGCCAAGATGCTCGAGCCGAGCCAGCTCTGGGTCCGCGTGTTCGTGCCCGAGCCGGAGCTCGGACGCGTGAGGGTCGGCCAGGCGGCGATGCTGACCGTCGACACGTTCCCGAAGCGGGAGTTCCCCGGCAAGGTCATCGAGATCCGCACGCAGTCCGAGTACACCCCGCGCAACGTCCAGACGCTCGACCAGCGGATGGACCAGGTCTTCGGCGTGAAGGTGGGGGTCGATCCCGCGCCGGAGCTGAAGCCGGGCATGGCCGCCAGCGTGCGCCTCGTCGAGCCCTGATGCCCGGGACGGAGCGCGAGTACGGCATCGAGGTCGAGGGCGTGTCCCGGGACTTCGGGAAGGTGCGCGCGCTCGACAGGGTCTCGCTCCGTGTCCCTCGCGGCGAGATCTACGGGCTGCTCGGACCCAACGGCTCGGGCAAGTCGACGCTCATCCGGATTCTCTGCGGCCTCCTCGCGCCGACGGAGGGACGCGCGCGCGTCGACGGGCTCGACGTCGTCTCGAACGGCGAGGAGATCCGGCGGCGCATCGGCTACGTGCCGCAGAAGTTCTCCCTCTACGAGGACCTGACCGTCCTCGAGAACCTCGACTTCTTCGCCTCCGTGTACGGGCTGAAGGGCGCCGAGCGGGTCGAGCGGCGGGAGTGGGCCATCCGCCTGACCTCGATCGACCCGTACCGTCCGCGGCTCGCGGCTCAGCTCTCGGGCGGATGGAAGCAGCGGCTGGCCCTCGCCGCCGCGCTCATGCACCACCCGCGCGTCCTCTTCCTCGACGAGCCGACGGCGGGCATCGACCCGGTCGCGCGCCGCGAGCTCTGGAACCTCCTCTTCACGCTCGCCGCCGAGGGCGTCACGCTCTTCGTCACGACGCACTACATGGACGAGGCCGAGCGTTGCAGCCGCGTGTCGTATCTCTATCTCTCGAAGATGCTCGTCGAGGGCTCGCCGGACGAGCTGACGCGGCTGCCCGAGGTCACGCCGGAGGGCACCCGCCGCGTCGAGGCCGCCTGCGCCCAGGGCGTCGCGGCGTTCATGAGCGCGGCGCGCGCGCTGCCGTACGTCGTGGACGTCACGATCTTCGGGAACTCGCTGCACCTCCTCGTCCTCTCCGACGTCCCGGAGGAGCGCATCGCGCGCGACCTCGAGGAGGCGGCGCGCGCGCCGGTCGCGATCCGTCCGATCGAGGCCTCGCTCGAGGACGTGTTCGTGCGGCTGACGCGCCTCCAGATCGAGCAGCGCGGCGAGGTGCCGGCGGCCGCGGGGGCGAAGTCGTGAGGGGATTCTGGCCGGTCTTCCGCAAGGAGATGGTCCAGATGATCCGCGACCGGGGCTCTCTCCGGTTCGCGCTGCTCACGCCGGCCTTCCAGCTGATCCTGTTCGGCCTGATCGACATGAACGTCCGGCACGTGCGCACGGTGGTCTACGACCAGAGCCGGACCGCGCAGAGCCGCGAGCTGCTGAACGACTTCGTGAATACGAGCTACTTCGACATCGTGGCGGAGGTGGGCTCGCACGAGGCCCTCCGCGAGTACATCGTCGCCGGACGCGCGTCCGTGGGCGTCGAGGTCCCGCCGGACTACGCGCGGCGGCGGCTGAACGAGCAGCCGGCCGACTTCCTCGTGCTCATCGACGGCTCGGACTCGACGATCTCGGGTCAGGCGCTCGCGGCCGCCAACGGCGTCGCGCTCTCGCGCTCCGTCAACGAGCTCGCCCAGCGCGCCGGCACGAAGGACATCCCGATCCGGCCGCACCCGCTGCTGTTGTTCAACCCCGATTCCCGCACGGCGAACCTGCTGATCCCGGGGCTCGTCGCGATCCTGCTGACGTTCTCCGGGACGCTGCTCGCCGCCTTCGCGATCGTGCGCGAGCGCGAGCGGGGCACGCTCGAGCAGCTGATGGTCACGCCGGCGTCGCCGATCGCGGTCATCCTCGGCAAGCTCCTGCCGTACCTCGTGCTCGCGTTCGTCCAGCTCCTGTTCGTCCTCTTCCTGATGGTGGTCGTGTTCAAGGTTCCGATCCACGGGAGCCTTCCGCTGCTGCTCGGGCTCTCGACGATCTACCTCTTCGCGCTCCTCTCGCTCGGGCTGCTCGTCTCGTCGCGGGCGCGGACGCAGATGGAGGCGATCCAGGCGGCGCAGGGCTTCCTGCTGCCCTCGATCATGCTGTCCGGGTACTTCTTCCCGATGTCGGCGCTGCCGACGCCGCTCCGGTGGATCGGGCAGCTCCTGCCGGCGACGCACTTCATCGCGATCGCGCGCGGCATCATCATCCGCGGCGCGACCTTCCCGGACCTGTGGCGCAGCGTGGCGGCCCTGATCGTGATCGCGGCCGTGCTCGTGGGCGCGTCGACGCGCGCCTTCCACAAGACGATCGGCTGAGTCCGAGTCCTAGCGGATGGAGACGGCGACGCCGTTCTCGAAGACGACGGTCTTTCCGACGCTCCGGTAGCTCCAGGTTTCGCGGCGCATGCCGGAGTCGAGCGTCTCGGTCTGGACGTCGTCGGGCGCGCCGAGGAGCGCGCGGACCTGGTCGGGCGTCATGTTCTCGGTCACGCCGGCGGCGGACTGGTCTGATTCCCGCGAGGTCGCGGCGGCCTCGCTGACCCGCGCGTCGTTGGCCGCGGCGGCGGCCCGGGCGCGGCGGATGGGATCCTCGGGCGAGGCGCCTCCGGAGACGCCGTGCGGCGCGTACGTCTTCACCAGCCAGGCGATCACGCCCGCGACAATAAGGAGGGTGAGAAGGCGCTTCATGGGGGATCGCTCGGCGGTCGCCAGACAGTTTCGCACGGAATTGCCTCCGCACTGAGGTAGAAAGCCGCCATGTCGTACTGCAGGTTCTCCCGGGGACACCCCTGGCATCAGCCGTATCACGATCGCGAGTACGGGTTTCCGATCCGCGGCGACGCCGCGCTCCTCGAGCGGCTCGCGCTGGAGATCAACCAGGCGGGGCTGTCCTGGCTGACCATGCTCCAGAAGCGCGCGGGGTTCCGGAAGGCCTACGCGGGCTTCGATCCGGAGAAGGTCGCGCGCTTCGGAGAGCGCCAGTACGCGCGTCTGCTGAAGGATCCCGGGATCATCCGCAACCGGCTGAAGATAAGGGCGGTCGCGGAGAACGGGCGGCGCCTTCTCGCGATCCGGGAGTCGCACGGCTCCTTCGCGAAGTGGCTCGACGCGCACCATCCGCGCTCGCCGAAGGAGTGGGAGAAGCTCTTCAAGGAGACGTTCGTCTTCACGGGCGGGAAAATCGTCCAGGCGTTCCTGATGAGCATCGGGTACCTGCCCGGCGCCCACGATCGGAGCTGTCCGATTTACCGGAAGGCGCTGAAGAAGAAGCCGGCCTGGGCCAAGAAACGCCTGTAGGGGCGGCCCTCGCGGCCGCCCGGGTTCGGGCGGGGACGAGCCCCGCCCCTACGACGATGACGTGAACGGTCGTCCGATCAGTGAACCGGACCAAACCCTTTCAGCTGCTCCTCGATGACCTTCTTGTCGCCGACGACGACGATCGTGGCCTTGTCGTCCTGGAGGTACTTCTTCGCCGTCTCCTGGACCTGCTGCGGCGTCACCGAATAGACGCGCGCGACGTACCCGTTGAGGTAGTCGGCCGGAAGATGGTGCAGGTCCACGAACTCGAGCTGGCCGATGATGCCGGGCCGCGAGGAGTTCTGGAGGATGAAGACGCCCGCCTGATAGTTCTGGAAGCCCTTCAGCTCCTTGTCCGACGGCGGCTCGGCCTGCAGCCGCTCGATCTCGCCGAGGACCTCCTTGATCGCGGGGCCCGTGACGTTCGTGGTCACGTCGGCGATCTCGATCCAGTACGCGTCGCGATAGCGATTCGAGAGCTGGGACCGGGGCGAATAGGTGTAGCCCTTCTGCTCCCGGATGTTCGACGTGATCCGCGACCCGAAGGATCCGCCGAGAAGGACGTTCATGAGAAACAGCGTGTCCCAGTCCGGCTTCGACGGATCGATCACCGGCATGCCGAGGTTGATCGTGGACTGCACCGCGCCCGGCCGGTCGACGAGATACACGGCGCGTTCCGTGTGCGGCGCCGGCTGCGACAGCTCGGGCGGCGCGCCCTTCTTCCAGTCGGAGAACGCCTTTCGGATCGCGGCCTCCATGGCCGCGTCCTCGAATCGGCCCACCACGTAGAGGTGCGCGCGCGCCGCGCCGTAGTTCCTGTCGTAGAAGCCGCGCACGTCGGCGATCGTGTAGGACTGGAGCATCGCCTCGGTCGGGAACAGGCGGCCGTACGGGGAATCGCCGTAGAGCACCGCCCGGAATTTCTGCTGCGCCATCGGCTGCGGTTGGCTGAGCGCGATCGAGAGCTGGCGCTCGCGGTCGCCCTTGAGGCGCGCGAGCTCGGACTCCGGAAACTTCGGATGACGGACGACGTCCGCGACGAGCGCGACCATCTCCGGCCCGGACTCCGAGAGCACGTCGCCGCCGATCTCGGTCCGGTTCTCGCCGACGGTGACCTCGAGCGCGCCGCCCATCTTCGCCACGTCCTCGGCGATCCGGGAGGCGGTCCGGGTGGCGGTGCCCTCCTGCAGCAAGTCCCCGGTGAGATCGGCGAGCCAGACCTGCTTCGCGCCCTCGTTGACGTTGCCGGTCAGGATCGCGAGCCTTACCGAGACCTTCGGGACCGTGCCGTAGTGGACGAGCGTGACCGCCATCCCGTTGTCGAGCGTGAAGGTCTTCGGCTTCGGGAGCGAGAACCCCTTCGGCTGCGCGGGCGGCGGCGGGGACTGCTTGTCGGCGCGCGCGGCCGGCGCGAGCGCGAGGACGAGGGCTGCCGAGAGGAGCGCGTTGCGATGTTTCATGGCCTTCCTCCTACGAACCGCTCTGGGCGCCGGCCTTCGGCTCGATGATCAGGATCGTGCGGTTGTCCTTGCGCAGGTACTCCTGCGCGGTCTTCTGGATCAGCTCCGGCGTGACCTTTCGGAACGAGGCCTCGACCTGATTGATGCGCGCCGGATCGTCGTCGAAGAGCGCGAAGGACGCGAGCAAGTCGGCCTTGCCGAAACCGTTCAGCTGCTCGATCTTGTCGTAGAAATCGGAGCGGACCTTCACGAGAGCGCGGTCGAGCGTCGCCTGGTCCACGGGCTTCGACCGCACGCTCTCGATGACGGCGTCGAAGACCGCGAGGATCTGCTCGGGGGTCTTGTCCTTGTCGTAGAACATCGAGACGTCCCAGAGCGTCGGGCCGTTGATGTTGTACATGTCGCCGAGACCCGAGTTGATCCCGCCGTCGACCTCGCCGGTCAGGCCGGCCTTCTGGACGAGCGCCTGGTAGAGGAGGCTGTCCTTGCCCTGGACCAGGATCTCGTCGAGCAGCCGCATGGCGTGGTACTCGGGGGTGGCGCGCGGCGGCGCGTGGTAGCCGATCGCGATCGCCGGCCGCGTCGCCAGGAGGTCCGGCTTCGTCGCGCGCTTCTCCTTCTCCTGCCGCGGCTCGGTCAGGTCGGCCTTCGCGGGCAGCTTCGAGGACGGGATCGCCGAGAAGTACTTGTCGATCCACGCGTTCGTCGCGGCCGGATCGAAGTCGCCGACGACGACGAGCGCGGCGTTGTTCGGCGCGTAGAACGTCTTGAAGAACTGGGAGACGTCCTCGAGCGTGGCGGCGTCGAGGTCCTTCAGGTCGCCGTAGAAGTTGTGGGCGTTGTACCAGTTCGTGTTGGCGTACTGCGGCAGGTCGAGCCAGGGGAAGCCGCCGTAGGGACGGTTCAGGACGTTGACGCGGACCTCGTTCTTGACGACCTCCTGCTGGTTCTTCAGGTTGTCGGCCGTGATCGCGAGACCCTTCATGCGGTCGGCCTCGGCCCAGAGCGCGGTCTCGAGCGCGTGCGCCGGGACCACCTCGAAGTAGTTCGTGAAGTCGAATCGGGTCGAGCCGTTGAGGATGCCGCCGTTCGACTGGACCAGCTTGATGAACTCCATCTTGCCGAGGTTCTGCGAGCCCTGGAACATCATGTGCTCGAAGAGATGGGCGAAGCCGGTGCGGTCCTTCGGCTCGATCCGGAAGCCGATGTTGTAATAGACCGCGACGACCGCGACCGGGGCCGTCGTGTCGCGCGAAAGCACGACCTTCAGGCCGTTCGGAAGCTTGCGATACTCGACCGGAATCTGAAACGCCGAGGCGTTTCCGGAGGCCGGCGCCGCCGAGGCCGCCGCCGCGCTCGCGAGGAGCAGAGCGGCTGCCGCGAGGGAGCGCAGGCGCGGGACGCGTTTCATGGGATCCTCCTCATGGCAAACGATTGAATCTACGGCATGAAGGCCCGAATGTTTCCACTCGTCCTCGCCGGGGGTCGCCTCGTCCCGGGCCCGAGACGCCGTTGAGCGGAGAGGGGGCCTTCCGCCCCGCCTGGTGGCTGCCCGGCGCGCACCTCCAGACGCTCTGGGGCCGCCTCGCCCGGCCGCGGCGCCTGGTCCCCCTCCGGCGCGAGGTCCTCGAGACGGTCGATGGGGACGAGCTTCTCCTCGACCACGCCGCGGGCTCGCTGGGGGCCCGCCTGCTCGTGCTCCACGGCCTGGAGGGGAGCTCGAACTCCGTCTACGTCCAGGGCCTTCTCGCGGCGGGCCGGCGGCTCGGATTCCGCGGCTCGGTGCTGAACTTCCGTTCCTGCGCGCGGGACCCCGCGGACCTCTCCCGGATGCTCCCGAACCGGCGCCCGCGGCTCTATCACTCCGGCGAGACGGAGGACCTCGACTTCGTGGTGCGGACTCTCGCCGACCGCGAGCCCGGCGTCCCCCTCGCTGTCGTCGGCGTCTCGCTCGGGGGCAACGTGCTGCTCAAGTGGCTCGGGGAGCATCCGGGCCAGACCGCCGTGGCTTCGGCCGCGGCGCTGTCGGCCCCCTTCGATCTCGCGGCGAGCGCGCGGCATCTCGAGACGCCGGTCGGCCGCGTCTACGTCCGCAGCTTCGTCGCGACCCTCGCTCCGAAGGCGCGCGCGGTCGCGGCGCGCTTCCCCGAGGCGGCCGCGGGGATCGACGTCGCCCGCGCGGAGCGGGCGCGGTCGTTCTGGGAGTTCGACGAGGCAGCGACGGCGCCGCTGCACGGTTTCGCGGGCGCGGACGACTATTACCGCCGCTCGAGCTCCCTCGCCTTTCTTCCGAAGATCACGACGCCGACGCTGTGTCTGTCCGCGGCGGACGACCCCTTCCTGCCCGCGGAGGCGTTCGAGCGCGCGCGGGCCGTCGCGAGTCCGTCGGTCGAGTTCCGCCTCGTGCCGCGCGGCGGGCACATCGGATTCGTCTCCGGCGCCGCGCCCTGGCGGGCCGTCTACTGGGCGGAGACGCTCGCCGTCGCCTGGCTCGCGCGACGCCTCGACGAGGACAAAAAAGAACCGGGGAGCGGCTGACCGCCCCGCAAACGGCGCGCCACCCGCGGCGAGAGGGTGGTCTAGGCGGTCGCCTGGCCGGAGGTCGCCTTGCGGGGCGCCGGCGCGAAGGAGTCCGCGGTCACGTCGGTATGGATGATCGAGCCCCGCGGCACGACGGAGCCGTCGGGAATCTGCGCGTTCTTGCCGATCATCGTGATGCCGGAGTTCTCCGGCGCCTCGGTCTTCCCGTCCTCCTTCGCGACCCGGGCGCCGATTCGCGCGCGCTTTCCGATCTTCACCGACTTGTCCACGATCGAGCGCTCGACGCGCGCGCCCGACTCGATCGTCGTGTCCGTCAGGATCACGGAGTCGCGCACGACCGCGTCGGGTCCGACGAAGACGCCCGGCGAGAGGATGCTCCGCTCGACCCGGGAGCCCGCGGAGACGACGCAGCCGTCCGTGATCAGGCTGTCCTGCACGGTGGCGCCCTTGACGATCTGGACCGGCGGCCGCTCCTCGGAGCGCGTGTGCACGATCCAGGCACGGTCGTTCAAGTCGAGCGGCGGCGGCGTCGCGAGGAGGTCCATCTGCGACTGCCAGTACGCCTCGACGGTCCCCACGTCCACCCAGTAGCCCTGGAAGGGATATGCGAAGACGCGCATGCCGCCGGTCACCATCCGCGGAATGATGTCCTTCCCGAAGTCGTGCGACGAGTCGCGGCGCCGCGAGTCCTCCTCGAGCACCTGCGACAGCATCGCGCGGCCGAACACGTAGATCCCCATCGACGCGAGCGTGCCCGGCGGGTCGGCCGGCTTTTCGACGAACTGCGTCACCTTCTGATCCGCGTCGGTCGCGAGGATGCCCATGCGGGTCGCCTCCTCGCGCGTGACGTTGAGCGTCGCGATCGTGACGTCGGCCTGCTTCTCGATGTGGAACGCGATCAGCCAGCCGTAGTTCATCTTGTAGATGTGGTCGCCGGAGAGGACGAGCACGAGGTCGGGAGCGCCGCGCTCGACGAACGAGAGGTTCTGCGTGATCGCGTCGGCCGTGCCCTTGTACCAGTCCGTCGCCGCGCGGCCGCGGAACGGCTGGTAGATCTGGATGCCGCCCGTGAAGGTGCGGTCGAGATCCCAGGGCCGGCCCGACGCGATGTGCTCGTTCAGCGAGTGCGGCCGGTACTGCGTCAGGATCATCACGTCCGAGATCCCCGAGTTGACGCAGTTCGAGAGCGTGAAGTCGATGATCCGGTACTTCCCGGCGAACGGCACGGCGGGCTTCGCGCGCTTCTCGGTGAGCACCCCGAGACGCGAGCCCTCGCCGCCCGCGAGGATGACGGCCCGGGCCCTCATACGGCGGTCCCTAAACGCGCGTGCGCGCGGCCACGGCTTCCTCGTAGAGCGCGGCGTACTCCCGCGCGGAGCGCGACCAGGAGAAGTCGTGCGTCATGCCGTGGCGCTGCAGCTCGGTCCATTGGGCGGGCTGAGCGTACACCTTGAGCGTCCGGTCGAGAGCGTCCCACAGCGCCCATGGATTGAACTCGTCGAACATCAGGCCGGTGCCGCCCGGATCGCCGGCGTCGACGACGGTGTCGGCCAGTCCGCCGGTGCGCCGGGCGACCGGCACGCAGCCGTAGTGCATCGCGATCATCTGAGCCAATCCGCACGGTTCGTAGCGGGAGGGGAGGAGGATGGCGTCGGCGCCTCCGTAGACCCGGCGCGCGTAGCGGGCGTCGAAGCGCAGGCGCACGCTCGCCCGGTGGGGATAGCGGAGCTCGAACTGCGCGTACTCGTGCTCGAGCGTCGGGTCGCCGGTGCCGAGGAGGACGAACTGGCCGCCCCTCTCGATCCAGCGCCGGATCGCGGGCGCGGCGATGTCGTAGCCCTTCTCCTTGACCAGCCGCGAGACGACCGCGAGGAGCGGCATCCTCGGATCCGCCTCGAGCCCCGCCTCGCGCTGGAGCTCGGTCTTGTTGCGCGCGCGCTTCGCGAGCCCGCCCGCGTCGAAGTTCGCGATCAGCTCCTTGTCGGTCGCGGGGTTCCAGTCGTCCGTGTCGATCCCGTTCAGGATCCCGGCGAGTCGGTCCGAGCGCAGCCGCAGCACGCCGTCGAGGCCGCGCCCGCCCTCGGGCTCCAGGATCTCCCGCGCGTAGGTCGGGCTGACCGTCGTGAGCCAGTCGGCGCCGACGATCCCGAGCCCCATCAGCGAGTCGCGGTACGACTCCGGCAGCGCGAGGAGCCTCGCGTCGCGCGAGAGCTTGTACTCGCCGAGCGCCTTGCCGGCGCCCTGCGCGGCGTACGGCAGGTTGTGAATCGTGAAGACGGACGCGATGTCGCGAAAGAACGGGTTGTGCCGCCCGTCGGTGCCGAGCCACCACGCGGCGGCGCCGGTGTGCGAGTCGTGGGCGTGCACGACGTCCGGCTTCCACGCGAGCGCCTCCGTCGACCAGAGAGCGGCGAGCGAGAAGAACACGAACTTGGGCCCGTCCTCGTCGATCGTGCGGCCGTAGATCCAGCGCTCCATCGGGATCGGCGCGCCGGTGACGAGGAAGTGCGGGATGCCGTCGACGTCGGTCTCCCAGACTTCCGCCTGCGGCGCCCCCCACGTCGTGTACACGGGAAACGCGGTGCGGCGCTCGGGCGCCCAGCGGACCCAGTCGATCGCGCCGTAGCCCGGCAGGACGACGCGCACGTCGTGGCCGAGCTTCTGGAGCGCTTTGGGCAGCGACCCGACGACGTCGGCGAGACCGCCCACCTTGGCCAGGGGAGCGGCCTCCGCCGCGAGCATCAGGATCCGCATCGGCTGATTATTCCGCACGCGGCTTCGGCCGGGCCGGAAGCCCCTCGCCGGGGTGATATCCTTGTGGCGTTCTCGTCCGCTCGCCCCCTTCCAGGTCCGCCCTGCCAGGAGTCCGAACGGCCACAGCGAGAAGGCGTGAGAGCGCTCGCGGCGCGCGCCACGTCCACGCATCGCCGAGGCATCAGACTCCGACGTGTCGAAAGGACGCTTTCATGGATCTCTCGATCGGCCAGAAGGGTGGTACGCCATGAACCAGGATTGGAAGGTCCGGATTCAGCCCTCGGACCAGACGCCGTACCAGTTCAAGGCGACGATGCTCCTCAAGGGCACCGCCGAGCCCGGCGCGCTGGAGGTGAGCTACCTCTATGGCGCGGGGGACCTCGCCGTGTTCCTCGAGGACCTGGGCGCGGCGGTGCCGGCGATCTGCATCCTGATCGAGCAGCTGCGCGGCCGCCGGACGGCCGAGATCGGGGTCGAGGTGACCGAGGAGGCGATGGAAGTCCTGTCGCGGCGCCGCCCGGAGGCGAACGCTTGAGCCCCGGGACGCTCGAGACTCAGAAGAAGGACTGGACGCGGATCGCCTTCTTCGTGCTGACGCCCCTGATCGGCACGGTGGGGACCGCGGCCCATGCCTGGCGCTTCGGCTTCCGATGGTGGGAACCCGCGCTCTTCCTGGCGCTCTACGCCCTCGTCGGCGTCTCGGTGACGGCGGGCTACCACCGGCTCTTCGCGCACCGCAGCTACGAGTGTCACCCGGCCGTGCAGGCCTTCTACCTGTTCTTCGGCGCGATGGCACTGCAGAACTCCATCCTGGCCTGGGGCTCGGACCACCGCATCCACCACCGCTACGTGGACCGGGACTGGGACCCGTACAACATCCAGCGCGGCGGCCTCTGGGCGCACATCCTCTGGATCTTCTACAAGGGCCCGGCCGACCGGACCTTCGACGACGTCCCCGACCTGAAGCGCAACCGACTCGTGCAATGGCAGCACCGGCACGCGAGCCTGATCGGAATCGTGGGCGGCCTGGGGCTTCCGACGCTGATCGGCTGGGCCATGGGCAGTGCGCTCGGCGGCCTGCTGTGGGGCGGGTTCCTGCGCATCGTCGTCGTTCACCACACCACTTTCTTCGTGAATTCGATCGCGCACCTCTACGGCAGCCGTCCCTACACGGAGGCGAACTCGGCGCGCGACAACGCCTGGGTGGCGCTGCTGACCAACGGCGAGGGGTACCACAACTTCCACCATCGCTTTCCGGCCGACTTCCGCAACGGCATCCGGTGGTACCAGTGGGATCCGAGCAAGTGGTGGATCCGGGGTCTGCGCGTCCTCGGGCTCGCCCGCGGCCTTCGCTCGACGCCGGCGCTCGTCATCGAGCGCTCCCGGCTCGAGACGGCCCGGGCCCGCGCCGAGAGCCGCGCGGGCGCCGGCGCCGCTCACCCGATCGAGGCGGTCCGGCATCACCTCGATGCCGCTCACCACGCGCTCGAACGCGCCGCCGTCCTGTGGGCGGAGGCCCGCGAGAAGGGACGCCGGAGCTGGAGGGAGTACCGCGAGCAGCTGGCCCTCGCCCGCCGCAAGCGGGCCGAGGCGCTGCGGATGCTCGGGAGCATGCCCGAAGGAGTCTAGAGGCGGTCCGCGGGTCGGTCCTTCGGCGAGTAGGTCGGGAGCGTCGGCGTGCGGCCTCGGCTCCAGGCGTCCATCTCGGGCTCGGTGCGAAGAAGGTCCTTGAGCGTGATCTTGCCGAGGACCTGGTCGATCGCCTGCTGGACCATTCCCCAGACCGATCGGATCGAGCAATCGGGCATGTGCGTGCAGGAGAGCGCGACGCCGGCGTGTCCCTCGCAGAACGCGGGCTCGTAGAGCCGCCCGCCGAGCGCCGCGACCACGTGGCCGACGGCGATCTGGTCGGCCGGCCGCGCGAGGGAATAGCCGCCCGACTGGCCGCGGGTGGACCTCACGAATCCGCCGCGGCGCAGGATGCGCATCATCTTGGCGACGTTCGGCTCCGAGATCCCCTCGGCGCGCGCCAGCTCCGGGATCGTCGCGCTGCCGCCCTCTCCCGACCGGCCGACGCGGAGCAGGCAACGCAGCCCGTATTCCTCCTGCGACGTGAGCTTCATCGCGGCGCCTACATCATCCCGAGCTGCAGCTTCGCCACGTCCGACATCATCTGGAGGCTCCACGGCGGGTCGAAGACCACCTGCACGTCGGCGTCCTTCACGCCCGGCACCGTCAGGAGCTTGCCCCGGATGTCCTCGCGGAGGACGTCGCCCATGCCGCAGCCGGGCGCGGTCAGCGTGAACTTGACCTCGGCCTTCTTGCCGCCGTCCGGGAGGTCCGTCACCGAGCAGTCGTAGACGAGGCCGAGGTCCACGATGTTGACCGGGATCTCGGGGTCGTAGCAGGTGCGGAGCTGGTCCCAGACGAGGTCGTCGGTCGAGCGGCCCTCGGTCGCGGCGGCGCTCGCCTCGACGATCGGTTCGCCGATCGCGTCCGCGTCCTTGCCGTCCACCCGCGCGAGGAATCCGACGGGCGTCATGACGGTGTAGCTTCCGCCGAGCGACTGCGTGATCACGACCGGATCGCCGGCGCGCAGCGTGATCGGCGTGCCGCTCGGGATCTCCCGGGCGGCGACGTCGCGCGAGACGGTCGCTTCCTTTCTCATCTGCATGTCACTGAGCTCCTCCGCTCTCCGCGGCGGGTCCCTCCGACTCCGTCGAAACCGGCGCGGCCTCTCCGGAGAGCGCCGCCTTGAGCGTGTGCCACGGGAGGGTCGCGCACTTGACCCGCACGGGATACTCGCGCACGCCCGAGAAAACCGCGAGCTTGCCGAGCTCGGGATCGCCGCCGTCGCCCTCGCCCGTGATCAGGGCGTGGAAGCGCGCGAAGAGCGCGTCGGCCTCCGCGCGCGTCTTCCCCTTGACGCTTTCCGTCATCATCGAGGCGGAGGCGGTCGAGATCGCGCACCCGGCGCCCTGGAAGCTGACGTCCTTGAGCACGTCGCCGTCGAGGTCGAGAAAAACGGTCTCGCGATCGCCGCAGAGCGGGTTGTAGCCCTCCGCCTTGCGATCGGCCCCGGGCATCGCGTGAAAATTCCGCGGCCGCTTGCTGTGGTCGAGGATGACCTCCTGGTAGAGGTCGCGCAGATCGTCGGACATCAGCGGAACATCCGGATGGCTTCGTGGATCGCCCCGACGAGGGCATCCACCTCGTCGCGCGTGTTGTACAGGCCGAAGGACGCGCGCGCCGTCGCCGGGAGGCCGTACCGGTCCATGACGGGCTGCGCGCAGTGGTGGCCGGTGCGGATCGCGACGCCGTGGCGGTCGAGGACCGTCCCGATGTCGTGGGGATGGACGCCGTCGATGACGAACGAAAGGACGCCCGCCTTCTCGCGCGCAGTCCCGACGACGCGCAGGCCGTCGACGGCCTGCAGCTTCTCCGTCGCATCCACGAGGAGATCGTGCTCATGGGCCGCGATCCGCTCGAGGCCGATGCCGGTCACGTAGTCGAGCGCGGCGCCGAAGGCGATGCCGCCGGCGATGTTGGGCGTGCCGGCCTCGAACTTGTGGGGCAGCTTGTTGTACGTCGTCTTGTCGAACGTGACCGAGCGGATCATGTCGCCGCCGCCCTGGTAGGGTGGCATCTTCTCGAGCAGCTCGGCCCGTCCGTAGAGGACGCCGACGCCGGTCGGTCCGTATGTCTTGTGGCTCGAGAACGCGTAGAAGTCGGCGCCGAGCTCGCGGACGTCGACCGGCATCCGCGGCGTCGCCTGCGCGCCGTCGACGAAGATCGGTATGCCGCGCTCGTGCGCCAGCTCGGCCATGCGGCGCACCGGCAGCACCGTGCCGAGCGCGTTCGAGAGATGCGCGACCGAGACGATCCGCGTCCGGGGCGTCAGCAGACGCGCGAAGACGTCGACGTCCACCTCGCCCGCGTCGTTGATCGGCGCGACCGCGAGGCGGGCCTTCCTCTCCTCGCAGAGCATCTGCCACGGCACGATGTTCGAGTGGTGCTCGAGTCCGGTGATCAGCACTTCGTCGCCCGGGCCCACGTGAGTGCGGCCGTACGTCTGAGCGACGAGGTTGACGGCCTCGGTCGTGCCGCGGACGAAGACGATCTCCCGTGCCTCGGCGGCGTTCAAGAAGCGGCGCGTCTTCTCGCGCGCCGCGTCGTAGGCGTCGGTCGCGTGAACCGACAGCCAGTGGACGCCGCGATGGATGTTGGCGTAACACTTCTCGTAGACGTCGCGCTCCGCGTCGATCACGGCGCTCGGCTTCTGCGCCGAAGCGGCGTTGTCGAGGTAGACGAGAGGTTTCCCGTACACCCGCGTCGCCAGGATCGGGAAGTCGCGGCGGATCGCGGCGACGTCGTACGCGGGCACCGGAGTCGCCGCGGGAGCGGGGCGGGCCACGGTGCTCAAGCCGCCTCCTCCCCGGGCCGGGAGAGACGCCGGCCGAGCTCCCGCTCGACGTCCGCGCGCACCGACGGAATCGGAATGCGCTCGGCGACGTCGGCCGCGAAGGCCCACGTCAGGAGCGCGCGCGCCTCCTCGGCGCCGATGCCCCGGGACTGCAGGTAGAACAGCGCGGCCGCGTCGAGCTGGCCGGTCGTCGAGCCGTGCTTGCACTTGACGTCGTCGGCGAGGATCTCGAGCGCCGGCGTCGAGTTGACGAGCGCGTCGCGCGAGAGGAGCAGGTTCTTGTTGGTCTGGATCGCGTCGGTCTTCTGCGCGTCGGGCCGCACGAGGATTTTGCCGTGGAAAACGCCCCGGGCGGATCCGTCGAGGATGCCCTTGTAGAGCTCCCGGCTCCGGCCGTGCGGCTTCGCGTGGTCGATCGTCGTGTGCGTGTCGAGGTGCTGAGAGCCGCGGCCCACGAAGAGACCGTAGAGGGCGCACTCCGCGCCCTCCGCGGCGAGCACGACGTCGAGGTCCGTGCGCGCGAGGGCGGCGCCGAGCGCGACGTTGTGCGACGTGTAGACGGCGCCGCGGCCGACGCGGGCGCCGACGGCGTGCACGTGGCGCGCCTCCTCGCCCTCCCGCTGCACCAGTGTGTGCTCGAGGACCGCGCCGTCCGAAAGCACGATCTCCGTGACCGCGTCCGTGAAGCTCCAGCCGGTTCCCGTGAAGGTCTGCACGAGCGACGCCTGCGACCGCTCGCCGGCGAGCACGAGGAGCCGCGGATAGTGCACGCCCCCTCCCCCCTCGGGCGCCGTGAAGGTCACGGCGAGGGGTTCGCGAACCACCGCGCCGCGCGCGATCTCCAGGACGACCGCGTCGTCGAAGGAGGCGGTGTTGAGCGCCGCGAAGGCGCTCTTCTCGGGCAACACGAGCCGCGCCAGGGCGGCCTCGACCTCGGAATCGCCCGCCGACAGACGGCGCACGCCGTCCGGCAGGGAAGAGAGACTCATGCGCCCCGCCGCCGGAGTCCAGGCGGTGCTCGTGATCGGCTGAAGACCCGTGAAGCGCCACTCCTCGTCGTGCGCCGTCGGGAAGCCGGCCGCCTCGAAGTGATCGAACGCGCGGCGGCGGAGCGCCGCGAGCCACGGCCTCTCGCCGGAACGCGCGGGCGGCCGGGGCGCGAACGTCTTCTCGGCGGCGGCGGTCTCGATCATCGCGCGGCCGCGACCGGCGGCGGCTCCTTCTCGAGCCAGCCGTAGCCCTTCTCCTCGAGCTCGAGCGCGAGCTCCTTGCCGCCCGAGAGGACGATGCGGCCTTCGACGAGCACGTGGAGGAAGTCGGGGACGATGTAGTTCAGCAGGCGCTGGTAGTGCGTGACGACGAGCATCGAGCGCTCCGGCGAGCGGAGCTGGTTGACGCCGCCGGCGACGATCCGCAGCGCGTCGATGTCGAGGCCCGAGTCGGTCTCGTCGAGGATCGCGAGCGACGGGTCGAGCATCGCCATCTGGAAGATCTCGTTGCGCTTCTTCTCGCCGCCCGAAAATCCCACATTGACGCCACGCTGGAGGAGATCATCACCGATCTCGAGCTCTTTGAGCTTAGCGCGCACGGCTTTGAGGAACTGCCCGGCATCGAGCTCCGGCTCGCCGCGCTGGCGCCGGACCGCGTTGAGCGCAGCGCGCAGAAAATACATGTTGTTCACGCCGGGGATCTCGACGGGGTATTGAAAGGCGAGAAAGACGCCCTCGCGCGCGCGCTCGTCCGGGCCGAGCGCCAGCAGATCGCGGCCGAGATATGTCGCGCTGCCGTCCGTCACCTCGTAGCCGGGCCGGCCGGCAAGGACGCCGGCGAGCGTCGACTTGCCGGAGCCGTTCGGCCCCATGATCGCGTGGACCTCGCCCGACGCGAGCTCGAGGTCGACGCCGCGCAGGATCTCGAACGAGTCGGTCGACGCCCGCAGCCCGGAGATGC
>DAHUXD010000003.1 GCA_027307335.1 Acidobacteriota bacterium | reverse complement strand
GCCGCGCGGCGCCCCAGCCGATGCGCGCCTCACGGAGGGCGCGGCCGGCGGCGCGGGCGCCGGGCGCGTCGGGGCCGCCGCCGGGCAGGCGAGCGAGCGTCAGGGCTCCCGAGGCGAGGACCCGACGGAGCGAGTCCGCGCCGAAACCGTCGGCGATCCAGTCGAGGAAGGCGAGGGCCGACTGACCAGGGCGCGTGAACGCGGCGCCGACGCCGTCCGAGAACGTGCAGGGGAGGCCGTGCTCGCGCGAGAGCTCCCATGCGAGGGCCGCGTAGAGCCGCGAGTCCGTCGCGACGATCTCGACCTCGTCTAAGGGGATCCGGCTCGAGAGCACGCGCCGGAACACCTCGCGAATCTCGTTCTCCTCTCCGGTCGCGCGGAAGAGCGAAGCGCCCGCGGCCTTCGCGATCCAGGAGTCCGCCGGCTCGGTCTCGAGGGTCTCGAGCCGGCCGCCGGACAGCTCCGCGAGCAGGGCGCTCTCGACCGCGGAGTGCTCGAGTCCGCGGGGCGCGAGGTACAGGGCCTCGCCCGGAAGGCGGCGCCCCGAGCGGGAGGCCTCGAGGGCGCGCCGGGCCACGTCCGCCCGATCGATCCACGAAGACGCGGCGAGCGCCTCTTCGTATCGCGCGAGGATCCCGCGAAGCTCCTCGCGCTTGCGCCGATCGGAAAAGGCCTTCGCGGGAAGGTTCGCGGCCGGAATCCCGGCGTCGCGGAGCTCATCGAAGGTGCGCTGGAGCGCCCGATGGAACCCGGGTCGGTCGCGCAGCGCGGCGAAGTAACCGTCCGCCTTCAGGAACTCGCCGCAGGCCTGCTCGACGAGCGCGAGCGCCTGGGCGCGGGAGAGCACGCGGAGGCCCTCGCGGGCGAGGTCTCCCTCCACGAGACGCAGGGCGAGGGAGCGGATCGTCTCGACCCGCAGGTTCATCCAGGGATGCCCCTCGCGCGCCAGGCGCTCGACGAGGGCGTGGCCGACGAAGAGAGACGGTGCGACGAGGATCTTCTCCGTCAGGGGAGCGCGCGCGCAGGCGCGGGCCAGCGCGCCGATCAGCGGCGAGCCGTCGGGCGGCGGCAGGTCGAGATCCGGCGGACGCGTGTCGAGCGGTTCGCCGAACGGCAGCAGCGGCTGGTCGTTTTTCCGTCGCATGAATCGCCCCGAATTGTTATCCCAATCGCCGGACAAACCTCGTCCGTGCGGAAGGGGAGTAGACTCCCGGTGGCAAACGGGGGAGCCCACTCCGCGCGGTGTCGCGCGGACGGCTGAGAGTCCGACGATCCGTCGAGGGCGCCGGAGACCCCGCGAACCTGATGCGGGTAATGCCGCCGTAGGGAGATTGAGATGAGCCGACGCCCCGAGGCGCTTCCGTCGGAAGCCGCCGCCCGCCGAGAGCCCCTGCCCGGGTCGCGCAAGGTCTACGTCTCCGGACCGCACGACATGCGCGTGCCGTTCCGGGAGATCGCGCTGACGCCGACCCGCGGCCTGCGCGGCGACGTCGAGTTGCATCCGCCGTTCCGCGTCTACGACACGTCGGGTCCCTACACGGACCCGGAGGCGGACATCGACCTGTACCGCGGGCTGCCCGAGCTCCGCCGCCCGTGGATCCTCGCGCGCGGCGAATACGACCGTTCGGCGCCGCGGCGCGTCAACGCGCCGGGCCTCGCGATGACGCGCCCGCGCGAGGTCCTCCGGGGCCGCGGCAACGTCACCCAGATGCACTTCGCGCGTCGCGGCGAGGCGACGCCCGAGATGGAGTACATCGCGATCCGCGAGAGCCTGCCCGTCGAGCTCGTGATGTCGGAGGTGGCGCGCGGCCGCGCGATCATCCCCGCCAACGTCAACCATCCCGAGTCGGAGCCGATGATCATCGGCCGGAAATTCCTCGTCAAGATCAACGCGAACATCGGCAACTCCGCCGTGGGCTCCTCGATCGAGGAGGAGGTGGAGAAGATGACGTGGGCGATCCGCTGGGGCGCCGACACGGTCATGGACCTCTCGACCGGCCGGAACATCCACGAGACGCGCGAGTGGATCCTGCGCAACGCGCCCGTGCCGATCGGGACGGTGCCGATCTATCAGGCGCTCGAGAAGGTCGGCGGGAAGGCCGAGGAGCTGACCTGGGACGTCTTCCGCGACACGCTGATCGAGCAGGCGGAGCAGGGCGTCGACTACTTCACGATCCACGCCGGCGTGCGCCTCGCCTACGTGCCCCTGACCGCGCGGCGCGTCACGGGCATCGTCTCGCGCGGCGGCTCGATCAGGGCGAAGTGGTGTCTCGCGCACCACGTCGAGAGCTTTCTCTACACGCGCTTCGACGAGATCTGCGAGATCATGAAGGCCTACGACGTGTCGTTCTCGCTGGGCGACGGCCTGCGCCCGGGCTCGACCGCCGACGCGAACGACGAGGCGCAGTTCGCCGAGCTCGACACGCTCGGCGAGCTCACCACGAAGGCGTGGGCCCAGGACTGCCAGGCGATGATCGAGGGTCCGGGCCACGTGCCGATGCACCTCATCCGCGAGAACATGGACCGGCAGCTCGCGGTCTGCCACGAGGCGCCGTTCTACACGCTCGGGCCGCTGACGACCGACGTCGCGCCGGGCTACGACCACATCACCTCGGCGATCGGCGCCGCGATGATCGGCTGGTTCGGCACCGCGATGCTCTGCTACGTCACGCCGAAGGAGCACCTCGGACTGCCGAACCGCAGGGACGTCAAGGACGGCGTCATCGCGTACAAGATCGCGGCGCACGCGGCCGACCTCGCGAAGGGGCACCCCGGCGCGCGGGAGTGGGACGACACGCTGTCGAAGGCGCGCTTCGAGTTCCGGTGGGAGGACCAGTTCCACCTCGCTCTCGACCCCGAGACGGCGCGCGAGTTCCACGACGAGACGCTGCCGGCCGAGGGCGCCAAGCTCGCGCACTTCTGCTCGATGTGCGGCCCGCACTTCTGCTCGATGAAGATCACGCAGGACGTGCGCGACTACGCGGCGGCGCAGGGGGTTGCCGAGGAGAAGGCGCTCGAGGTCGGCCTGGCCGAGAAGGCCGAGCAGTTCCGGCAGGAAGGGGCCGAGGTCTACCGCAAGGCCTGATTCGCGGCGCCTCCCGCCACCGGAAGGCTCCGGATGCCGGGCGCGAGCATCGCCGTCATCCTCTCGGGATTGCAAACCCCCTGGTTCGACATCCAGCGGTCGGCGGCGGCGATGAGATCACGGCCCGCCTCCCCGCCCGTCAGCTCGCCCCGCCGCCGCCGGGCAACCTCGGCGTGGAGCGCCATGTCCAGCTGGCGGAGCTCGGCTTCGCCATGCACGAGGTGTCCGATCGCTTCCTCGGTTCGTCCGCGCACCGACGCGAGACCGGCGCGCAGCAGCCGCGCCAGGCTCCCGCCCCAGGGCGCTCGCTGCCGTTCGATCCGCCGCGCGTCCTTCTCCGCGCGGTCGAGGGCATCGGGGTCCGCGCCTCCGGCGGCCGCGAGCGCGATGACGGCGCGGGCCCGGAAGTAGAGCGAATTGATCAGGACCGACTGCACGCGGAGCAGGTACGAGCGCTCGAGCCGCGGCCAGCGTTCGGAAGCGAGACTCACGGCCCCCGCCGCGTCGCCGGCGTACAGAAGGCACTCGACCTGTCCCATCGTCTCGTAAAAGTGCTGGAGGAGGAAATTGGCCGACGGCCAGATCGCGATCGCCTCCCGGAGCTCCTCCCGGGCGCGTTCCGGCTCGTCCCTGATGAGCCGCGCGGCGTACTCGAGCCGCGTGCGAATGCTCGTGACCTGGTAGAGGTCGCCCCGATCGCGGGCCTCCTTCACCACGACGGGCAGGGTCTCGGCGAGAAGACGGAGCTCGCCCAGGTAGAAGAGCGCGAGAAGCGAGTAATAGTGAACGTTGTCGAGTTCCCAGGCGACGCCCCGGCACCGCTCCTGGAGAAGGACGGCCGATCGGTCCGCGTGCTCCCTCGAAGCACGCCATCGTCCTTCGAGGTTCGCCGCCACTGCCTCGACCTGGAGCGTGAACCCCATGGCGTGCGGATGGTCGAGGCGTTCCCCGAGCGTCCTCGCCTGGTCCAGGAGCAGCGCCGTCCGGACCCGGCTCCTCCAGCCTCCCATCGCCGAATGACCCCCCTCGATGGCGAGCGCGCGCGCCACGCGATACGGCTCGCCCGCCCTCAGGGCGGCGAGCGCGTGACGGGACTGGAAGTCGTTGGCGTCGATGGGGTCGAGCAGGGAGAGGCCCTTCGCCGCCGACCAGCACACGTCGATGCGCGTGAGCGCCTCGGCGGAGATCTGCGACGGATCCCTCTCGCGGAAGCCGGTTCCGCGGATCCTGAGGAACGCTCTCCGGAGCAGCGCCGAAACGAGCGCGGCGCGCGGCGATGCCGCCATGCGGAGGCCCACCGTGAAGAGCACGGACCGAAGCGCCGAGAGTCCCTCCTCGATGTGCCCGCTGATCAGGTACTGCTCGGCGGCGCGGCGCCGCAGCTCGAGCGCCTCGGCGGCGTCTCCGCCCTCGACGGAGTCGAGATACGACTCCGCCGCCTCGGCGCCCCGGCCCGCGTTGACCAGGGCGTCGCCGAGCCGGACGCAGAGAAGCCGGCGCGTCCCGGCGTCGGTCGCGGGATAAAGCTCGCGGGCGAGGCGATAGAGCCGGGCGGCCCGGTCGAAGGCCAGGGCCTCCGCGGCGCGGTCGGCGGCGGCCGCGCAGTACTCGGCCGCGCGCTCGCGCTCGCCCGCCTCCTGAAAATGCAGGGCGAGGGTCTCGGGATCGGTCGCGCCCGATCCCTCGAGCGCGGCCGCGAGGCGTCCATGGTGTCGGCGCAGATCCTCGGCCGACAGCCGGGCGACGACGGCCTCCCGGATGCGGTCGTGGTACGGCTCGATCTCGTCCCGGTCGCGCCACTGCCTCAGGCGGACGAGGTGACCCGCGACGAGGAGGCCGAGGGCGCCGTCCCCTTCCCCGAGCTCGGCGGCCTCGCGTGCCACCGCCGGGGTCAGGGGCTGACCCGCGACCGCCAGCAGCTCGAGGAGCCTCCGGGCGGCCGTGGGCAGGCGCCGGATGCGGGAGCGGATCATGTCGTCGAGGGTCTTCTCGGCGGCCGGGAGGCCGGGGGAGGATGGCTTCGCGGCCAGACGCGCCTCGGCCGGTTCGATGCCGGCCTGGGCGTAGCGAACCAGCTCCGAGAGAAACAGCGGATTGCCTCCGGACTCGCGGGCGATCTCCAGGGCGCGCGCGGGCTCCGCCTCGCCCTCCTCGCCGAGCAGGGCCAGCGTCAGGTAGTTCGACTCGTCTTCGGTGAGCGCGCCCACCGGCAGGTCGCGCACGTCGGGCGTGTCCTCTCCGGAGCCCGGCTCCAGAAACTTCTTCAGGAACGAGCTCGACTCGATCGCCTCGGTGCGGTAGCTCGCGATGAACAGGAGCGATGGGGCCCGCGGGGGCCTCAGCAGCTCGGCGAGGAGGACGGCGCTGTCCACGTCTCCCCACTGGAGGTCGTCGATGAAGAGGACCAGGTCCTGCTGCTCCGCCAGGCGCGCCAGCAGCTCCCGCAGCGCGCCGAAGGCGCGCCGGCGCAGTTCGTGCGAGTCCGGGATCTCCAGGACGCGGCGTCGGGCTCCGGCCACCGATTCGACCCGGCGCAGGATCGGGAAGAGTCGGGCGAGGGCCAGCACGTCGCGGGGCAGGATCTCGTTGGCCTGGGAAGCGGGGAGCTTCTTCAAGAACTCGCTCAGGGCGTCGACGAGACTGTCGAGGGCCTTGTACGGGACGGATTCCCTCTCGTAGCACCTGCCCGTGAGCACGACGGCTCCGGAGCGGCGGGCCTCCTTCAGGAAGCGGCGTGCGAGCAGCGTCTTTCCCGTGCCCGACAGGCCGTTCAGGCGCACGACGACCGCGCTTCCCGCCTTCGCCGTCTCGAAAGCGGCTCGGAGGGCCGCGAGATGCCGCTCCCGGCCGACGAAAGGCGCGGGCGGTTCATCGGCCGGAACGGGCTCGGCGGGACGATACGTCGCGGCCTGCACCTCGCCGAGTCGGGCGAGGATCTCGTCTCCGTTCGGCCGTTGCTCGGGCTCGCGGCGGAGGAGGTCGACACAGAGCGTATTGAGGTCCTCCGGCACGTCGGCCACCAGCTCCCTCGGCGCCGGCGGGTTCTTGTGTCGTTTCTCCCACATCATGTCGATGAAGCTGCCGGTGTACGGCCACTGTCCGGTCAGGGCCTCGAACAGCATGACGCCCAGGCTGTACCAGTCCGTCGCTTCCGAGAGGGGCTCGCCCGAGCCCTGCTCGGGCGACATGTAGCCCGGGGTGCCGACGACCGAGAGACTGCGCCTCGCCTCCATGAGAGCCACGTCGGTCACCATGCCGAAATCGAGCAGGACGAGGCGATGGTCGCTCGTGACGAGAACGTTGGAGGGCTTGATGTCGCGGTGCAGCCGTCCGGCGCGATGGAGAGCCTGGATGCCGGCGACGGCCTGCCGCAGGGCGCAACGCAGACGGTCGAGGTCGAGCGACGGCGCGGCGGTCGCTACCGCTGTCGCCGAGACCCGGTGAATCCGCGGCGGGTCGGACGAGGCGCACGCGTCGGCGTCCGGCCAGGGATACGGCTCCCGGGCCTCCGGCGAGACGGCTTCGGTGCGCTCGGAAGAGTCCGGTCTCGGATGCTCAGCGCCCCGGACGTAGTCGAGAAAATTGACGCCTTCGACGAGCTCCATGGTGAAGAACCACTGGTCCTCGTGCACCAGGAGCTCGTAGAGCGCGACCAGGTTCGGGTGCGAGATGTCCGCGAGTGCCCGAAATTCGCGCTTGAGGCGGTAGAGCGCCTCGACGTTTCCGTCGCGCAGCGTCTTGAGCGCGACGGGACGGCTGGTCTGCCGGTCGAAGGCGCGATAGACGACGCCGAAGCCCCCCGCACCCAGACGGCGCTCGATCTTGAAGCGCTCCGTCCCGCGGAACTCCTGCTCGACTTCGAGAGCCACGTTGTCCGCTGTCGTCTCGCCCCGTTCGAGGGCCCGGGGTGTTGGGGCGGCTGATTCTAGGGCCGGGAGACTTCCGGCGACATGATGCGATTGACCCGTTTGGGCGGACGGGTTCGCCACTGCGCCGCCGCTTCCGGCGCCTCGCGCCGCGATCGGCGCGCTCCGCGTCGAGTCGCTAGAACTTCGCCACGAGCCCCACCGCGGTCGCCGTGTCCGTGTGGTCGTAACGCACCGGGGGCGGCCCCGGATCCTTGAAGGGCGGCTCGTTGCGGAAGAGCAGCGTCCAGGACGCCTGGAGCGCGAAGATCTTCGAGATCGATACGGTGACGGCGGCCTTGTCGGTGATGAACCAGTTCTTCGAATCCGACAGGTCGTAAAGATAAGAGAAGTCGTTCGTGAACGTCGCCGTCTTGGTGATGGTCCACTTGTAGCCGAGGCCGGCTCGGAGGTTCGCGTAATTGCGGTAGGGAGCGATGAGTCCGAGGACGATGTCCTGCTCGCTGGTATACCCGACGCCGCCCTCGAGACGCAGGAATTGCGTGTCCGAGTTCAGGATCTTGTAGCCCGCGCCGCCGTCGAAGTTCCAGATGTTATTGATGCCCGAGAACTGGTTGCGCAGCCAACCGCCTCCGGCGAAGACATCGATGTGCTCGGTCAGGTCGCGCGAGGCCCTGAACGATGCGGTGAACGTCTCCGCGGTCGTGACGCCGTCGGTGGCGGCGTGCAGCGCCGCGCCCTTGAGCGTGAAGAGCCAGGGCTTGGGGTTGTAGTTCAACTCGAGGCCGCCGCCGATCGACGTCGTGTCGGTGTTGCCCGAGGTGGAGAGGAAGGACAGGTTCGCATTCCCGAACCAGATCGGCGGAGGGCCCGGCGGGACCGGGCAGGGACAGTCCGCGGTTTGGGCCAGGGCGGTCAACGGGGCCGCCAGGAGCGCGATCACGATCAATCGAGGATGCAGTTTCAAGGCTCCTCCCTCCATGAGGCGCGCGATCCTAGCATCGGCGCCGACTCAGGCCTTCCTCCAGCAGCGCCCTGCATGCAAAACCTCGGCCGCCCGTGTTACGAATACACGGGAAGGGGCGGGCTCTCCGCCGTTCCAGGGAGGCTTCATGACCGAGGTGACGCGGCATCCGCCCGGGTCCTTCTCGTGGGCCGAGCTCGCTTCGACCGACACGAAGGCAGCCAAGGCCTTCTACACGGCACTGTTCGGGTGGACGTTCGTCGACGGACCCATGGGGCCCGGACCCGAGGACATCTACACGCGCCTGCAGCTCGGCGGAAAGGACGTCGGCGCGCTCTACCCGATGATGCAGGAGCAGCGCGCCCAGGGCGCGCCGCCGTTCTGGCTCGCCTACGTGACGGTCGCGAACGCGGACGAGGCCGCGAAGCGGACGCGCGACCTCGGCGGCAAGGTCTGCGCCGATCCGTTCGACGTCATGGACTACGGCCGGATGGCGATCCTGCAGGACCCGACCGGCGCGACCCTCGCCGTCTGGCAGCCGGGCACGCACAGCGGCGCCGAGCGCGTCGGCGAGCCGGGCGCGATCTGCTGGCTCGAGCTCTCGACCAACGACGCCGAGAAGGCCGGCCGCTTCTACACGGGCGTCTTCGACTGGGGGCTCAAGCCGGACCCCGAGTACAGCGAGATCACCCGAGGCGGCACCCCGATCGGCGGCATCATGACCATGCCGCCCGAGATGCGGGGCGTCCCGCCGCACTGGAGCGTCTACTTCATGGTCACGAGCTGCGACGCGTCGGCCGACAGGGCGAAGTCCCTCGGCGGCGCGGTCCTCTTCGGCCCGAAGGACATCGAGAAGGTCGGCCGGTTCGCGGTGATCCAGGACCCGCAGGGCGCGAGCTTCTCGATCTTTCAGCCGGCGTAGCGTCGGCGTTCTCGGCCCACGTCGGCGCGAACGGTGTCAGATCTTGATGAAGATGCGGCGCCGGTAGAGGACGCCGCAGGCCGCGATCCACACCGCGAGGTAGGCCAGGGCGAAGAAAAGCGAGGCGAGGCGCGGGTCGGCGAAGTGGTCGAAGCCGCCGCGGTAGATCGCATTCCACAGGCTCCGCCGCCGTCCGCCGCCGCCGTCGATCTTCACGGCGAGGAGGAGGATGGCGCCGAGGGTCGATAAGACGAACGCCGCGATCGCGTTGCGGCCGAGCCAGAGGAAGGGCGCCGCCCAGCGCCGCGCGCCGAGGAGGTCCACGACGCCGATCGCCGCGGCGAGCGCGAGCGCGGCGAGGCCGGCGGTGAGCAGCGCGTACGACGGCGTCCACAGGCTCTTGTTGACCGGCAACGCGAGTCCCCACGCCCATCCGGCGGCCGCCGCCGCGGCGCCGGCAGCCGCGAGCTCGCGCGCCGCACGTCCCGTCGAGACGTCTGCTCGCGGGAGGAGGCTCCGGTTCCCGTTGACTCCTCCCGCGACGCGGCGCAGGCGCTCGCCCGCGATCGCGCCGAGGAGCGTCGTGGCCGCCGCGGGAAGCGTCGAGAGGAGGCCCTCGGGGTCGAACTCCGGCTTCCAGGTGTGCGAACCGAACACCGCGCGATCGACCCGCGCCGGAATGCTGCCGCCCGGATCGAGCGGACCGAACGAGAGGATGGCCGCGTAGCCGCCGAGGAGGACCGCGGCCGCGAGCGCCGCCGCCCGCGCCCGCCCCGCCGCGACGATCGGGCCCGCGATCGCGATGCAGACGCCGATCCGCTGCAGGACTCCGGGGAAGCGGAGGCGCTCGCCGTGGAGGAGCAGATACGACAGAACGTTCAGAGCCAGGCCGATCGCCGCGACGAGCGCGCCGCGGACGAGCGCGTGCCGCGCGAGGTCGCGCGGCGACGCCCCCGCGTCGCGTCGACGGGAAAACGAGAGCGCCATCGACACGCCCGCGAGGAAGAGGAAGAACGGGAAGATCGTGTCCGTGTACGTCCAGCCGTGCCACTCGGCGTGCCGCAGCGGCGGATACACGGCCGCCCACGTGCCCGGGTCGTTGACGACGATCATTCCCGCGATCGTGATGCCCCGAAGGACGTCGACCGATTCGAGACGGCCGCCGCGGTCGGACGGCGCCGGGACGGCAAAGCGGTCGCGCGGCGATCGGACGCTCGAGGACCTCGACGAGGCGGCCGCGGGAGGCGGTGCTTCCGCCGCCACTTCCTAACCGGGGGGCTTCCGCAGCGGGTTCATCCCGCGGGGGGCCGGCGCCGTGCGCGGCGCCGTCGGAGCGGGAGTGGGCTGCTTCGGCACGAAGTGACCCGCGAGCCCGTCCGGCTCGCGGCCGGCCGTCCAGGCGTCGTCGACGCGGTTCTTCTCGAGGTCGATCACCGTCACGACGTCGGCGTGGCTCGCCGCCACGAAGGCGCGCTTGCCGTCCGGCGTGATGAGGAGTCCGACGGGAGCGGGGCTCGTCCCGAAGCGCTTCTGGAAGACGCGGTTCTCGCTCCCCGCGACGGCGTCGCGCCCGAGGGGAATGCGTCCCGTCTCGACGCGCGTCGCGGTGTCGAAGACGCGGACCTCGCCGGCGCCCGTGAAGGTCGCGAGCGCGCGGCGGCCGTCCGGGGTGATCTTCACGCGGATCGGGAAGCCCGGCGCCTGGATCGTGAACACCGGCGCGAGCGTCGCGATGTCGATGACGACGATCGTGTTCGCCTCGCGGTTGGCCACCCAGACCTCCCGGCCGTCCGGCGTCACGTCGAGGCCCTCGGCGCCCTTGCCGGTCGGAATGTCCTTCAAGACCTTGTTGGTCGCGAGGTCGATGGCCGTCACGGACCCGCCCGTGAGCGACGTCACGAATGCGCGCTTGCCGTCGGGCGTCGCCGCGACCATGTGCGACACGTCCTTGCCGGTCGGGATGCGTGCGAGGACCTTGCCCGCGCGCGGGTCGACGACGACGAGCTCGCGCTTTCCCTCGGCCGTGACGAGGAGGTGCCCGTTGCGCAGGGCGGCGAGGCCGTGCGGGCGCGTGCCCTCGCCGAGATCGATGCGTGAGATCACCTTGCCGGCGGAGACGTCGATCATCGACACGTAGCGGCCGGGCTCGGTCTTCGTGCCGTAGCTCGCGACCGCGGCCACCTGCCCGTCGGCGAGCATTTCGACCTCGTGCGCCCCGGGATCGACCTGAAGGGTCGCGCGCGCCTTTCCCGAGAACGGATCGAGGATCGAGACGGTCGAGTCCGTCTTGTTCACGACCAGGAGACCGTCGGCGCCTCCGCGCTGGGCCGGCGCCGGCGCGGCGCGGCGCGGCGACGGGGTGGGAGTCGGCGGCGGGGGGGGTGTCGGCGCGGGCCCGGGAGCGGCCGTGTCGCCTGCCGTGGTCTCGGGCGCCGCGGGGGGCGCCTCGGCCGGGGGAGCGGACCCGCTCGACGGCGGATTCGCGTAGGTGACGCCACCGCTCCCGGAGCTCGACGGAGGATTCGTCTGGGTGGCGCCGGCGCCCGAGCTCGACGGCGGCGCGACGTTCGGCGAGCCCGATGCGGACTGGAGGGCGAGAAGCGCCGTCAACGCGGCGTGCAGCATGCGGTCGTTCTCCTAAAGCATCAGGCGCGCAGAACGACGAGCTCCGCCGGCCGGACCGAGAGCCCGGCCGCCGGCGCCGCGTCGCGCACGGCGTAATCGTCTTCGATGCGGACCCCGAACTTCCCGGGCAGGTAGATGCCGGGCTCGACCGTGACCGTGTTGCCGGCGGCGAGCGGCGTGGCGTTCCCACGGACGAGGTACGGCGATTCGTGACCGTCGAGACCGAGGCCTTGGCCGAGCCGGTGCGTGAAGGCGTCGCCCCATCCGGCCTCCGCGATCACCTGGCGCGCGGCCCGATCGACCTCGGCGCCGGTCGCGCCGGCCCGGAGCGCGTCGATGCCCGCCCGCTGGCCGCGGTCCACGGCGGCGTAGACGCGCCGCACGTCGTCGGACGGCGGGCCGAAGGCGACGGTGCGCGTGACGTCCGACGTGTAACCGCGCACCTTGCAGCCCGCGTCGATCAGTACGACGTCGCCCTTCGCGAGACGCCGCTCGCCCGGGCCGCCGTGCGGATACGCCGCGGACGGACCGAACTGGACGAGACCGCCGCCGGAGACGCCCTGCGCCTGGAATGCCGCCTCGAGCGCCCGCGCGATCTCGCCCTCGGTCTTGCCGGCGGCGAGGCTCCGGTGCGTGGCCTCGATCGCGAGGATCGTGCGCCGCGCCGCCTCCCGGATGAACGCCTGCTCCTGCGGACTCTTGACGCGGCGCAGGCCTTCGAAGACGTCGCTCGCGTCGCGCGGGCCGACCGAGGCGGCGGCCGACAGGCGCGCGACCGTGTCGTACGCGGTCGAGCCCTCGATGCCGACGGGGCCGCTCCCGAGGAGCCGCGCGACGACCGGCATCGGATCCTCGTCTTCCTTCCAGGTGACGACGTCGTCGGCGACGACGTCCCGGCGGTGGTTCTCCTCCTCGAAGAAGGGCGTCACGAGAACGGCGGGTCCGTCGGTGAAGAGCAGCAGGGCCGTCAGGCGCTCGCTGCGGCCGATCGAGAGGTTGGTCGCATAGGTCAGATTCGTCGACGGTGTCGCGAAGAGGGCGGCGAGGCCGGCGGTCCGCGCGGCGGCCCGGAGGCGCGCCTGGCGCTCGCGGAACGCGTCCGCGGGGAGCGGCGGCGGCAGCGGAGAAGGCGGCGGCGCCGAGGCCCCGCCGGCCGCGCGCGGCGCGGCAAGAGCCGCGGCGGCAGCCCCGGTGGCGGTCATCCAGCGGCGGCGGGTCAGCGGCATGTCGACCGCGTAGGATACCCCGGCGCCTCGCCGGCGTTCGACGCGGCGCGGTGGGGGAGCTAGGTTCGCGGGCCCCGGCGCTCGCCCTGACGCCGGTCCGTGCGCGCCTCCGCCGGCGAGAAACGGGCATGGGCACGACGGTCGTCGGCGCGACGGTCCTCCGTGGTTCTGCGGTCCTGACGGGAAGCCGTTTTGCCGTGGTCGTGAGCGTGCGATCCCGTCGTCTTCTTCTTCGTCATCAGGTCTCCCCGGGGTTCGAACACGTTCCTCGTCGCGGCCATTCCGCGCGGAGCGCTGCTCTTTTTCGCGGCTCTCTCTCGCCGCGCTTCTCTTCTTCGCGGCGTTTCCCCGCCGCGGGTTAGTACACCCCACCCGAAAGGTACACGATCGCGGTCCAGAGACCGCGCGAAAAACGAAACGTCACGAGCGGCACAAGGATCGCGGCCGCGCCCCACACGACGAGCGTGATCGGGAGCGGCCAGTCGGGTGCGAAGGCCGACGCGATCATCAGGCCGAAGGCGACGACGAACGTGTTGATGTCGAGAGATCCCACCCACTGCCCGTGCTCGCGCGCGAAGCCGACGCCGCAGCACGAGCAGCTCGCGTTCATGCGGAAGTACGTCGCGAAGAGTCGTCCGCGTCCGCACACCGGGCAGCGCAGCCGCAGCCCCCGCAGCACCACGACCCGCCAGTATCCGGCCGGCCATCCCGAGTGGCGCCGCGCCGTCGAGCCGCGCCAGGGGAGAACGGGAGGAGGATCCGGAGCGGGCGACGACATGGGAATTCGATCTTACTCCGCGACAATTCTTTTCGAAGCCGGGCCCTCGCTTCGCTCGGCCCCGTCTTCGACGCGGCGTTCCCCCGCCGCGATTCTCTTCTTCGCCGTCCGGCCCTCGCTTCGCGCGGCCCGAACGGCGACGCGGCGGTCCCCCGCCGCGCCGGCGGATCCGGCGAGCGGGATGCGCTGTCCCTCGCGCGCGACCGCGAAGCCGCGCCGCTCGAGCGCGGCGACCGCGTCGGCGTCGCGGAGCAGGCGGTTCGTGTGGTTGAGATGGACGAACACGACGCGTCCGCGCGCGGGCGGCGTCATCGCCTCGACGCGCGCCATCGTCTCGGGAACCAGCGGGTGCGGAATGTCGGCGATCGATCGGCCCGGGATCTCGTCCGCGTCGTAGAAGGTCCCGTCGACGAAGGCCGTCAGCGCCGGATCGCGCAGGAACTCCGCGAGGTCGCGGTCCCACTTCTGCCACTTGTCGATGTCGGGCAGCCAGAGAATCCTTCGCGTGGGACCGCGGACGAGGTAGGCGACCGTGTCGGAGTCCTCGTCGCGGTGCGGCACGGGAATCGCGGACACCGACAGCGCCGGCGTCAGCGCGACCTCGCCCGAAATCTCCCGCACGTCGATGTTTCCGAACGCCACGAGACGGCTCCAGGGACGGTTTCCGCGCAGGAACCGTGCCATCGAGGGCGTCGCGTAGACCGGCACGCCGTGCGTGTCGAGGACCTCGCGGCCGAGCTCCGCGAGACCGAGGTAGTGCCCGACGTGCGCGTGGGTCAGCAGGATGGCGTCGGGCAGTCCCCCGAGGGCCTCCATCTGCGCGGGGAAGTCGGGCGTCGCGTCGATCAGGAAGCGCTTGCCGGCCGCCGGATCGACGAGGCCGAGCGCGGCGACGAGCCGGCGGCGCGACGGGTCCGACCGCGCGGCGACGCAGACGGGCTGGCGGCAGCCGGCGTGCGGCACGCCGCCGTCCTGCGCGATGCCGAGCACGATTGCCTCGGGGACGGCGGCAGAGGCGGCCGGAGGCGGCGGCACGGAGATTGCGAGCGCGAGGGCGAGCGAGAGGAACGCGAGCACGGCTCTACTGTAGACTGACGATTCGGAGGAAAAAATGTCCCGCAAGAGCCTTTCCCGGACCACCGCCGAGGCCATCGGCCCCCTCGTCGTGCCCCTGGTGACCAAGGTCGCGATCCCCATCGCGATCGAGAGCCTGCGGCGCGGCAAGTTCGATTCCGACCGCTTCTACAAGGAGGCCCGGGAGAGCCTGGCCGACGGGTACAAGAAGAGCCGGCCGCAGCTCGAGGACCTGAAAGACGAGTTGAGCGACCGCGGCACCGACCTCTACGACGACCTGCGCAAGAAGGGCGCGGAGTTCCTGGAGGACCTGGCCGATCGCGGATCGAAGGTGGCCGACGACTGGATGGAGCGCACCCGGCCTCGCCGCCGGTTCGGCTGGGGCAAGCTCCTTCTCGTCCTCGGGATCGCCGGAGTCGGGATCGCGCTGCTGACGAGGGAGTAGCGCCCCCCTCACCCTTGCCCTCTCCCCCCGCTGGGGGGAGAGGGGACTTCGGCCGCCTACCCCACCGCCAGCTTCTTGTACTTGATCCGGTGAGGCTGGTCCGCGTCCATGCCGAGCCGCCGCTTCCGGTCCGCCTCGTACTCCTGGTAGTTGCCCTCGAACCAGACCGTCCGGCTCTCGCCCTCGAACGCGAGGATGTGCGTCGCGATGCGGTCGAGGAACCAGCGATCGTGGCTGATGACGACCGCGCACCCGCCGAAGTCGAGGAGCGCCTGTTCGAGCGCGCGCAGCGTGTCGACGTCGAGGTCGTTGGTCGGCTCGTCGAGGAGGAGCAGGTTCCCGCACTTCTTGAGCGTCCGCGCGAGGTGCAGCCGGTTCATCTCGCCGCCCGACAGGTCGCCGATCCGCTTCTGCTGGTCCTGCCCCTTGAAGTTGAACATCGAGACGTAGGCGCGGGACGGGATCTCGCGCTTGCCGAGGACGATCTTGTCCTGGCCTCCGGAGATCTCGTCGTGGACGGTTTTCGACGGATCCGGCCGGTCGCGGTCCTGGTCGACGTACGACGGCACGACGGTGTCGCCGACGACGAGCTTGCCCGCGTCCGGCTTCTCCTTGCCGACGATCATCTTGAAGAGCGTCGTCTTGCCCGCGCCGTTCGGACCGATGACGCCGACGATGCCGCCGCGCGGCAGATCGAAGGAGAGGTCCTCCATGAGGAGACGGTCGCCATACGCCTTGCGCACGCCCTCGGCCCGCACGACGACGTCCCCGAGCCGCGGGCCGGCCGGGATGAACAGCTCCTGCGTCTCGCCGCGGCTCTCCGGGCCCTGATCGGCCAGCAGCGCCTCGTACCGGTCGATGCGCGCGCGGCTCTTCGCGTGCCGGGCGCGCGGCGACATCTTGATCCACTCGAGCTCGCGCTGGAGCGTCCGCCGCTTGGCCGACTCCGCCTTCTCCTCGAGCTCGAGGCGCTGCTCCTTCTGCTCGAGCCAGCTCGAGTAGTTGCCCTTCCAGGGGATCCCGGCGCCGCGGTCGAGCTCGAGGATCCAGCCCGCGACGTTGTCGAGGAAGTACCGGTCGTGAGTGACGGCCACGACGGTGCCCGGGTATTCGGCGAGGTGCCGCTCGAGCCACGCCACCGACTCGGCGTCGAGGTGGTTCGTCGGCTCGTCGAGGAGGAGCAGGTCCGGCTTCTCGAGGAGGATCTTGCACAGGGCGACGCGCCGTTTCTCGCCGCCGGAGATCTTCGTCACGTCCGCGTCGGGAGGCGGGAGGCGGAGCGCGTCCATCGCGAGCTCGAGCTGCCGGTCGAGCTCCCAGGCGTTCGAAGCCTCGATCGCGTCCTGCACCCTCTGGTACTCGGCCATCACCTTGTCGCTCTCGGCGTCGGAGAGCTCCTCGGCGAGCCTCTCGTTGAGCTCCTCGAAGCGCTTGAGCAGCGCGCGCGTCTTCGCGACCCCCTCCTCGACGTTGCCGAGGACGTCCTTCTTCGGGTCGAGGCGCGGGTCCTGCGGGAGAAACCCGACGCGCGTGCCTTCGGCCGGGAAGGCCTCGCCGGCGAAGTCCTTCTCGACGCCGGCCATGATCCTCAGGAGCGTCGATTTGCCGGCGCCGTTCAAGCCGAGGACCCCGATCTTCGCGCCCGGCAGGAACGACAGATAGATCCCCTTCAGGATCTCCCGCTGCGGCGGGACGACCTTGCGGAGGTTGACCATCGTGTAGATGTACTGGTGTGCCATAAAGAGCCGCGCAGTCTACATCAGGAGCCGGCCTCCCCGACGTTGATGCCCATCGTGCCGAGCAGCCGGTTCTCGTAGCGCACGCGCGAGAAGCCGGCCTCCCGCATCAGCGCCTTCACGCCGCGCTGCGCCGGGAACTGCTGGAGCGACGCGGGAATGTAGAGGTAGGTCTCCGGGTCGCCATGAAAGAGCCAGCCGATGACCGGCATCGTCGCGCGCAGGAACGCCCGGTAGAGCGCGGCGACGACCCAGTTGTCGGGTTTGCCGAAGTCGAGCACGACCGCACGACCCCCCGGCGCGAGCACGCGTCGCATCTCGGCGAGCGCCACCGGCAGGTCGGCAATGTTGCGGAGCCCGTACGAGATCGTGATCGCGTCGAACGACGCGTCGGGGAAGGGCAGCGAGAGCGCGTCCGCCTGAACGAACTGCGGTCCCCGCCGGCCGCCTTCGCGCCCGGGTTGCGGTCCCCGCCGGCCGTCTTCGCGGCCGGATGAGCGGCTCGCGCTTTCGCGCTGGCGCCGCCGCGCCACCGCGAGCATGGGCATCGTGAAATCGGTGCCGACCACCGTCCCGGCCCCGCGCCTCTCCTCGAGAAAACAGAGATCGCCGCTGCCGCAGCAGAGGTCGAGCACGCGGGGACTCTTTCCCGCGGTGCCGGCGAGCGCGATGTCCACCGTCTGCCGCTTCCAGCCGCGGTGGAGCCCGAAGCTCATGACGTCGTTGACGAGGTCGTACCGCCACGCGACGCGCGAGAACATCTCGCGCACGCGGGAGGCCCGATCCGGCCCGTGCGACAGGTACTTGTTGTCCACCGATTCCACTATAGGACGGGCGCCCGAGGGAGCCGCGAATCCCCGTCGGGGCGCCCCCCGATGCGATCCCTCTTCGAAGCCGGGCCCTCGCTCCGCTCGGCTCCGGCTTCGACGCGGCGTTCCCCCGCCGCGATCCCTCTTCGAAGCCGGGCCCTCGCTCCGTTCGGCTCCGGCTTCGACGCGGCGTTCCCCCGCCGCGAAGTCGCCTGTTGTACGCTTGAGAGTTCATGGCCGAGACGAAACAGGGAGCCGCCCGCGCCGCCGAGTCGCGCCGGGTCGCCGAGGAGGCGCGGGAGGCCGAGTGGAAGGCGCCGTCGTTCCTCAAGCAGATCTTCCTCGGCAACCTGCGTCTCGACCTGATCCACCCGTACCCCGAGCCGCCCCCGGAGCGGCCGGAGTTCCGCGAGTTCATGGGCCGCCTCGAGCGGTTCCTGGTCGACGAGGTGGATCCCGACGCGATCGACCGCGACGGCAAGATTCCGTCCCGCGTCGTGCAGCGCCTGGCCGAGCTCGGCGCGTTCGGCATGAAGATCCCGAAGGAGTACGGCGGCCTCGGCTTCACGCAGCGCGAGTACGGCGAGGCGATGAAGCTGATCACGAGCCGGGACGGCAACCTCGTCGTGCTCCTCTCGGCCCACCAGTCGATCGGAGTTCCCCAGCCCCTGAAGACGTTCGGCACTCCGGAGCAGAAGAAGAAGTACCTGCCGCGTCTGGCGAAGGGGGAGATCTCCGCCTTCGCGCTGACGGAACCGCAGGTCGGCTCCGACCCGTCGAGCCTCGCGACGACCGCCGTCCGGACCCCCGAGGGCGACTACGTCTTAAGCGGCGAGAAGCTCTGGTGCACGAACGGCACGGTGGCGAGCCTCTTCGTCGTCATGGCGCGCCATCCCGACACGAAGAAGATCTCCGCCTTCATCGTCGAGAAGGCGTTCCCCGGCGTCGAGATCGCGACGCGCTGCCACTTCATGGGGCTGAAGGCGATCGAGAACGGCGTGATCCGCTTGCACGACGTGCGGGTGCCGAAGGAGAACCTTCTCTGGGGCGAGGGCAAGGGGCTGAAGCTCGCCCTGATCACGCTGAACACGGGGCGGCTCACGCTGCCGGCCTCCTGCGCGGTCGTCGGCAAGCGTTGCGTCGAGATCGCGCGGACGTGGGCGGCCGAACGCGTGCAGTGGGGAGAGCCGGTGGGCCGGCACGATGCGATCGCCCAGCTCCTCGCCGAGATGGCCGCGACCACCTTCGCCATGGAGGCGGTCACCGACCTCGCGTCCGCGATGGCCGACATGGGCGACCGCGACATCCGGCTCGAGGCCGCCGTCGCGAAGATGTGGAACTCGGAGGAGGGCTGGCGGCTCGTCGACCGCACGATGCAGATCCGCGGCGGCCGCGGCTACGAGACCGCGGATTCGCTCCGCTCGCGCGGCGAGCCGCCGATTCCGGTCGAGCGGATGATGCGCGACTTCCGCATCAACCTCATCTTCGAGGGCTCGTCGGAGATCATGCGGCTCTTCATCGCGCGCGAGGCGGTCGACCGGCACCTCGCGGTCGCCGGCGCGTTCGCGGACCCGAAGGCTCCGCGGTCGAAGCGCTGGGCGGCGCTGCCGCGGATGGCGGCGCACTACGGCTGGTGGTACCCGTCGCGCTGGGCGGGCTGGGGTCGCTGGCCGCGCTTCTCGGACTTCGGGCCGCTCGCGGGCGAGGTCCGCTGGGTGGACCGCACCACGCGCCGGCTCTCGCGGACGCTCTTTCACCTGATGCTCGTGCACGGGCCGAAGCTCGAGAAGCGGCAGGCGCTTCTCTTCCGGGCCGTCGACGTCGGCGCCGACCTGTTCGCGATGGCGGCGACGCTGTCGCGCGCGGCCGCGCTGCGCCGCCGCGGCGCCGCGGAGGCCGATCGCGCCGCCGAGCTCGCGCGCGTCTTCTGCCGCACGATGCGCCGGCGGATCGGAGAGCACTTCCGCGCGATCCGGTCGAACGACGACGTCGCGAAATACGCGACCGCCATGCGCGTCCTCGACGGCGAGCACCTGTGGCTGGAGCGGGGAATGGCGCCGCTGGTGGTCGCCGACGAGACCGGGGAAGGCGCCTCCGAGGCGCCCCGGGCCGCGCGCCGCTAGAGTCCCGAACCCGCGGCTCTGTTCCTCGGAACAGGTGACCACGCCGCATCCTGCGAATAGACTGCCGCCATGCTCCGGCGCCTCGCCCTGGTTCTCGGTGTTCTCGCGGGCGGTGCGGGCGTCGCCGAAGGCGCGACCTTCACCGTCAACTCGACCGCGGACACCGACGATGGCGTCTGCAATGCCGCCAACTGCACCCTCCGCGAGGCGATCGAGGCCGCGAACGCGGCGCCGGGTCCCGACATCATCCACTTCGCGATCGGCTCGGGCGCGAAGACGATCGCACTCCTGTCGCCGCTGCCGACGATCACGGATCCGGTCACGCTCGACGCGACGACGCAGCCCGGCTACTCGGGCACCCCGCTGATCGAGCTCGACGGCTCGGGCGCCGGTCCGGGCGCGAACGGCTTACGCATCGACGCGGGATCGAGCGTCGTCGCGGGCTTCGTGATCAACCGATTCCCGGCCCAGTTCCCCAGCGGGGGCGGCAACGGCGTTCTGCTCGAAACCGGCGGCGGGAACTCCGTGCGCGCGTGCTACATCGGGACCAACGCGACCGGCACCGCGGCGGCGCCGAACCAGGGAGACGGAATCTTCATCAGCGGCTCGCCGGACAACCTGATCGGGCGCTCCGGCGCGACGGGCGTGCGGAACGTCGTCTCGGGCAACGTCCAGAACGGCGTGCACGTGACCGGCGCGAACGCGACGGGCAACACGATCGGGGAGAACCGGATCGGGACGAACCCGGCGGGCACCGCCGCCGTCGCCAACGGCTTGAGCGGCATCGCGTTCAACGGGGGCGTCGACAACGTCGTGGGGACGGACACGGCGGGCGAGCTGCTCGTCTCGGGCAACCTCGGGGACGGGATCACGATCAGCAGCTTCGCCTCGGGCACCACGGTGCGCAACGCCTACGTCGGCGTCAACGCGGCAGGGACGGCCGCGCTCGGCAACGGCGGTCAGGGCGTCGACATCGGCGGTGCCTCCTCCGGCACGGTCGTGGGCCCGGGAAACGTCGTGTCGGGCAACGTGATGTCCGGAATCCTCGCCGGCAACGGGTCGACCGGGGCGTCGATCGGCGGCAACTTCGTGGGCACGAACGCGGCGGGCACGGCGGCGATCGGCAACACGCTGAACGGAGTCCTCCTGACCGGCAACGGCACGACCGGCAACACCGTCGGCCCGAACAACGTGATCTCCGGCAACGGGACGAACGGGGTGCGCATCCGGACGAGCGCGTCGGGCAACACGGTGCGCGGCAACGTCATCGGGGCCGACGCCGCCATCACCATCGCCATCCCGAACACTCTCGAGGGCGTGCAGATCAACGACGGCGCGCACGACAACACCATCGGCGGCGCGCTGGCGGATCGCAACGTCATCTCCGGCAACGGCGACAACGGCGTGCTCCTCGCCGACGCCACGACGAAAGGCAACGTCCTCCAGAGCAATTTCATCGGCACCAACGCCACCGCGTCGGCGGCGCTGCCGAACGCGGCCAACGGGATCGACATCCAGGGGTCCAGCCAGAACACGATCGGCGGCACCGTCGCCGGCACGAAGAACGTGATCGCGGGAAACGCCCTGCGCGGCGTCTTCGTGGAGTCCGGCACCGGCAACGCGATCCTCGGCAACACGATCTCGTACAACGGCGCCCTCGGCATCGACCTCGCCCCGATCGGCGTCACCCCGAACGACCCGGGCGACCCCGACGTCGGGCCGAACCTCCTCCAGAACTTTCCGGTGCTGAGCGCCGTCGCGCTGTCGCCGACCTCGACGGAGATCGACGGCACGCTCGACAGCCTCGCCTCGCTCACGTTCCGGATCGAGCTCTTCGCGTCGCTCGCCTGCGACTCGTCTGGGAACGGCCAGGGCCAGAGGCCGCTCGGCGCCGTGGACGCCATGACCGACGGCGGCGGCCACGTCGCGTTCGCCGCCACGATCAACGGTCCGGCGCTCGGGCCGTGGATCACCGCCACGGCGACGGACCCGGCGAACGACACGTCGGAGTTCTCGGCCTGCTTCGCGGTGCCGGCGCCGCAGGCGACCGGCATGATGCCGACGTCGGGGCTGGCCGCCGGCGGGACGCCGGTCGCGATCTTCGGGTCGAACTTCCAGTCCCCGGCGATCGTGCGCTTCGGGAGCGCGCCGGCCTCGATGGTGCTCGTCGCGAGCGGCGGCGAGGTGGACGCGGTCTCTCCGGCCGTCCCGCCCGGAGCGCTCTACGACGTGGCCGTCGTGAATCCCAGCACGCTCTCCGCGACGCTGCCGGCGGCGTGGTTCGCGGACTTCCTGGACGTGCCGCAGGGCAACCTCTTCCATGGCGACGTCGAGAAGATCTTCCGCGCCGGGATCACGGCCGGATGCGGGGCGGGGAACTACTGCCCGTCCTCGCCGGTCACGCGCGCGCAGATGGCCGTGTTCCTGCTGAAGGCCGAGCACGGCTCGGCGTACGCGCCTCCCGCGTGTCACGGCGTCTTCGGCGACGTGCCGTGCCCGGGGCCGTTCACCGACTGGATCGAGCAGCTCGCGGCGGAAGGCATCACGGCCGGCTGCGGCGGCGGCGACTACTGTCCGAGCGCGGCGGTGACCCGCCAGCAGATGGCGGTGTTTCTGCTGAAGACCGAGCACGGATCCTCCTACGCGCCGCCGGCGTGCACCGGCGTGTTCCAGGACGTCCCGTGTCCGGGGCCGTTCACCGACTGGGTCGAGCAGCTCTACGCGGAGGGGATCACCGGCGGGTGTCAGGTGTCGCCGCCGCTCTACTGCCCGACGAGCCCGGTCAACCGCGGCCAGATGGCGACGTTCCTGTCGAAGACGTTCTCGCTCGTTCCAGAGCCGGCCGGCGGCGCGGCGCCGCCGCGTCCCGCCTTCCGGATCTCGCATCCCGCGGCCCGCGCGCGTATCCTGCGTCCATGAAACGTCCTCTCGTTTTCCTCGGCGCGGGTCTCGTCGCCGTGGCCGCCCTCGCTTCGGGCGTGACGAAGCCCGCGCAGTTCTCGGCCACCGCGACCGTCGAGACGAAGGCCGGCACCCGCAGCATGCCGTTCAACCTCGTCGTGGCGAGCCCGATGACGATGGAGGAGGCGCAGCCCCTGAAGGAAGTGCTCGCGAAGGGCGGCCAGCACGCGCTCGCCAACGCGATCCGCGGCGCCGGCCGCGGCAGGATCCAGCTCGGCGGGTTCGAGTATCCGATCGACCTCGTGGTCGCCGAGCCCGCGAGCGGCGGCGGCGTGCGCTATTACGTCGTATCGACCCGCGCGATGAGCTACGACGAGGTCAACGCGGGCTCCTCGTCGACGACCCATCCCTTCTCGGTCTTCGTGGTCAACGTGCCGGGCTTCGGCATGGGCGACGGCCGGATCTACCCGCGCGCGGCCCTCTCGATCGACGAGGAGGGACACGTCCGCGCCGAGCAGTACGAGGGCCGCCCCGGCACGATCAAGGACGTCAAGCGGCTGAAGTGAGCCTGCCCCCTCTCCCCCCGGGAGAGGGCGGGTGAGGGGGTCGACTTCGCCGAGCTCTTTAGGCCCCTGCCACCTCGTCCGTCCCCTCGTTGATCCCCTCGAAGAGGAACGTCGAGAGGTAGCGCTCGCCCGTGTCGGGCAGCATCGCCAGGATCACGGAGCCCTTCGGCGCCTTCATCGCGACCTTGCGCGCGCCGGCGAAGGTGCCTCCGGACGAGACGCCGCAGAAGATGCCCTCCCTGGAGGCGAGGTCCCGCGCCGCGTCGCGCGCCTCGACGTCCGTCACCGTGACCACCTCGTCGAACACGTCGCGATTGAGTACGGCGGGAACGAAATTGGGCGTCCAGCCCTGGATCTTGTGCGGCGCCCATTCCTTTCCGGCGAGGAGGTTCGCCTGCTCCGGTTCGACGGCGACGATCTTCGTCTCGGGCCGTGCCTTCTTGAGCATCTCGCCGGCGCCGGTCAGCGTGCCGCCGGTTCCCCACCCCGAGACCCAGTAGTCCAGCCGCTTGCCCGCGAAGTCGCGCAGGATCTCCGGGCCCGTCGTCTGCCGGTGGTACTCGGGATTGGCGGGGTTCTCGAACTGCCGCGCGAGGAACCAGCCGTTCTTCTTCGCGAGCTCCGCGGCCTTCGCGACCATGCCCGTCGCGCGATCCGCGGCCGGGTGCAGGATGACCTTCGCGCCGAGGATGCGCATGAGCTTGCGCCGCTCGACCGAGAAGCTGTCGGACATCAGGGCCACGAAGGGATAGCCCTTCACCGCGCAGACCATCGCGAGCGCGATGCCGGTGTTGCCGGACGTCGCCTCGATCACGGTCTGGCCGGGCTTCAGCTCGCCGCGGCGCTCGGCGTCCTCGATGATCGCGATCGCGAGCCGGTCCTTGACCGAGGACAGCGGGTTGAAGGCCTCGCACTTGACGTACATCGTGATGCCGGCGGGCGCGAGGCGGTGGATCCTGACGACGGGAGTGTTGCCGATCGTGCCGAGGATGTTTTCGTAGATCATGGACGGCCCCTCCAACGGCCCATTTCGCTCATACGGGAGCGTTAGGATACGGGTTCATGGTCAAAAAGCCCATCGCGTTCGTCTTCGGCGCGATCGCGCTCGCATCCGGGACCGCCGCCGCGGCGCCGCGCACGCTGCGGCTCGACTACTACCACACCGGGAACGCCTCCGCCGAGGTCTTCAGCTTCGACCGGCTGGTGCTGGAGCCCCTCCCATGGCCCGGAAACCCCCGAAAGCCCATCGACGGCACGAACCTCGGGAAGTACCTCTTCGAGGTGGTCGACCCGGGGTCCGGCCGGGTCCTCTACTCGCGGGGCTTCGCCTCGGTGTACGGAGAGTGGGAGACGACCGACGAGGCCAAGACGCTCCGGCGCACGTTCTCGGAGTCGGTGCGCTTCCCGCTGCCCGACGCGAAGGTCGAGGTGATCGTGAAGAAGCGCGACGCCGCGAATGCCTTCCGCGAGGTCTGGCGGGTGGGAGTGGACCCGAAGGACCGCTTCATCGTCACGGCGCCGCCGCCGTCGCCGGGGCCGCTCGTCGAGATCCAGAAGGCCGGCGACCCTGCGGACAAGGTCGACTTCCTCATTCTCGGCGACGGCTACACGGCCGCCGAGCGCGGCAAGTTCGAAAAGGACGCGCGCCGCCTGGCCGATCTCCTCTTCAAGGTGTCGCCCTTCAAGGAGCGCCGGAGCGACTTCAACGTCTGGGCGCTCTGCCCGCCCGCGGACGCCTCCGGAATCTCGCGGCCCTCGATCGGGCAGCACCGGAGCTCCCGGGTCGGCGCGACCTACGACGCGTTCGGCGTCGAACGCTACATCCTGACGTTCGAGAACAGCTCGTTCCGCGAGGTCGCCTCGTTCGCGCCCTACGAGTTCGTCGAGATCCTCACGAACTCGCGGACGTACGGCGGCGGGGGCATCTTCGGCCAGTACTCGACCGTGGCGGCCGACAGCCTCTGGGCGCCGTACGTCTTCGTCCACGAGTTCGGCCACCACTTCGCGGCGCTCGCCGACGAGTACTACACGTCGCCGGTCGCCTACGCGCCGGCGGGGGAGAATCGCGTCGAGCCGTGGGAGCCGAACGCGACCGCGCTCCTCGATCCGCAGAACCTCAAGTGGAAGGACCTCGTCACGGCGGGGACGCCGCTGCCGACGCCATGGAAGAAGGAAGAGTTCGAGAAGGCCTCGCGCGAGGCGCAGGGCAAGCGCGAGAAGATCCGCGCGGAGAACCGCCCCGAGGACGAGATGGACGCGCTCTTCCGCGAGGAGCAGGCGCTCGAGACGCGGCTCCTCGGCACCGACGCGCACTCGGGGAAGGTCGGCGCATTCGAGGGCGCGCTCTACGAAGCGCGCGGCTATTACCGGCCGCAGGAAGACTGCATCATGTTCACGCGGGACGAGGTCCCATTCTGCGCGGTGTGCCGGCGCGCGATCTCCGGCGTGATCGATCTGTACTCCCATTAAGCGCTGAGCGGTCGCCCATGAGCTTTCGCCGGGGAATTCGGCTCGCGGGCTTCGCCCGGCGGCACCTGGGGCGCATGGGCGCGGGGCGCTCGGCCGTCGAGGCACACCTCGCGGACCCGCGTCCCGAGACGCTGCCCATGCCGACGTTCGTGCAGCTGCGGGTCACGAACCTTTGCAACCTGCGCTGCAAGATGTGCGGGCAGTGGGGCGACACCGGGATCTTCCGCTCCCAGTCGGCGGCGGACGCGGGCGACGGCGCGCTCGAGCGCGCGCGCATCGTCGAGCTGATCGGCGCGAAGCGCCAGCTCGCGCTCGCCGACTACGTGCGCCTGCTCGACGAGCTCGCGCCTTCGCGGCCGATCGTCAGCCTCTTCGGCGGCGAGCCGTTCCTCTACCCGGACATCCTGCCGCTGATCCGCGAGATCAAGGCGCGCGGGCTGACCTGCACCGTGATCACCAACGGCGGCCGCCTCGAGTCACTCGCGCGCGACCTCGTCGAGGCCGGCATCGACTCGATCGCGGTGTCGATCGACGGGCCGCCGGAGGTTCACAATCGGATCCGCGGGCGGTCCGACAGCTTCGAGAAGGCCGCCGCGGGAATCCGGGCGGTCGCGCGGTGGCAGAAGGAGCTCGGTGCCGCCGTCCCGTTCCAGATGGCGATCCTGCCGGTCACCGAGCTGAACCTCGAGGCGATCCGGCCCGCGCTCGAGGCGCTGCGCGAGCTGCCGCTCGACACGATCAACGTCGGGCTGCGCTGGTTCGTGCCGCCGTCGGTCGGCGCGGAATACGAGCGCGTGATGCGCGAGGAGTTCGGCGTCGCGGCGACGTCGTGGAAGGGCTTCGACTTCGACGGCGGCTCGATCGTCGCGACGCGCGGTCGGCAGATGGCCGAGCTCGTCAAGATGCTCAAGGGTCTCCGCCGCCGGCGCTTCCTCGACTCGTCGGTCGGCCGGCCGTGGACGTCCTTCGTGCCCGAGGTGCCCGCGGAGCGGGTGCCGGAGTACTTCACGAATTTCGGCGAGACGTTCGGCCACTCGCTCTGCCCGGTGGCGTGGTACTTCGCGCAGATCGAGCCGGACGGGGACGTCACGTTCTGCGGCGACTTTCCCGACTACGTCATCGGGAACGTGCGGCGGCAGCCGTTCGCGGAGATCTGGAAGGGCGAGCGCGCGCAGAAATTCCGCGCGAAGCTCGCGAAGGAGCCGCTCCCGATCTGCGCGCGCTGCTGCGGGAGCTACGTGTACGGGAAGTGGGAACGGCCGGGGACGACTTGAAACATGTAGGGGCGGGGCTTGCCCCCGCCCTGCCCGAGTCGGGCGGCCGCGAGGGCCGCCCCTACGAGCGTAAGACGTCCCAGAACCTGTAGAAGTTGAACCACTGCGTCGGGTGCCGCCGCACGACGTCCTCGAGATCGGCCGCGACGCGGGACATCATCCGCACCGCGTCCTCGTCGGGGGCGAGCGACGGGTCGGCCGACAGCGGCGCGCCCCACACGTTGAAGTACGAGCCGTCGCCGTTGCGCAGGAAGAAGCCCGGCAGGAGGTCGCATCCGCAGAAGCGCGCGAGCAGCGCCGGCGAGCGCAGGAAGGGCGTCGGTTTGCCGAAGAAGGGCACGACCACGCGATCCTCCGGATACGCGCGGTCGACGAGCAGCGCGACTGCCCGTCCGCGGTCGACGGCGGCGCGCACCTTGAACGCCGTGGCCATCGAGGAGCCGATGTCGATCGACTCGACGCCGAGGCGCGCGCGCAGCTGCTGGCGCATCTCCTGCACGTTCGGATCGAGCTCCGCCTGACCCACGACGGCCGGGACCAGATCGTGCTGCCGCAGGGTGACCGCTCCCATCTCCCAGTTCCCCACGTGTCCGGTGACCAGCAGGAAGCCGCGCCCGTTTCGGCGGGACGCCGCGATGACGCGGGCGTCCTCGGCGAGCGTCGTCACCCGCGGCACGAAGGCCTCGCTCCGCAGGCGCCACACGTCGATCGTGTGCCGCCCGTACTCGAAGAACTGAGCGCGGGCGAGCGCCTCGGCCTCCTCCTCCGAGACGCCGAGGGCGCATCGGAAGTTGTCGCGCATGCCGGCCTTCGTCCGGCGGAGGAACGTGACCGCGAGGCTGTTGCCGACGACGTTGATCGCGTTCAGCGCCGCCATCGGCAGCCAGCGCGCGCCGTAGTGGAGCCCGCCGTAGACGACGCGGTTCGAGAGGCCGTGGCTGACCCACTTCTTGCGACCGCGCCGTTCCGGCGGCGGTTCGCTGCGAAACCCGTGGATCGCCTCGGCTTCTCCCATCGCGACGCTCCAGTCTACAATCCGCCCTGCACGCGATGAACGTCCTGCTCCTGCGTCCCGATCCGGGCAACGAGCGGTTCGGGCTCGGGCCCTTTTTCCGGGTCGAGCCGCTCGGCCTCGAGTACGTCGCGGCGGCCCTGCGCGCGCGCGGCCACGCGCCCACGATCGTCGACCTGCGCTTCGGCGACTCGGCGGCGCGCTGGGTCCGGCGCACGCGGCCGGCCCTCGTCGGGATCTCGTGCATGCACGCGCTCGAGTACGGGCGCGTGCTCGAGACGGCGCGCGAGATCCGCCGGGCGAGCCCCGGGACGACGATCCTGGTCGGCGGCCACGCCGCGGCGGCGTACCCCTCCCCGCTCCAGGCTCCCGAGGTCGACGCCATCTGCGTCGACGACGGCGAGGAGGTCGTCCCGGCCGTGGCGGACGCGCTCGCGGCGCGCCGCGGGCTCGGCGACGTGCCGGCGCTGCTCGTCCGCGACGGCGAGGCGTGGTCGGCGACGCGGCCCTTCGAGGACCGCACCGGTCTCGACTCGGTGCCGCTGCCGGCGCGCGACCTCGTCGAGCGCCATCGGAATTCCTACCACTGTCTCCTCTTCAAGCCCGTGTGGCTGGTCGAGACCGCGCGGGGATGTCCGTTCCGGTGCAGCTTCTGTTCGGTCTGGCAGCTCTACGGCCGCTCGTTCCGAGAGCGCTCGATCGGCGCGGTCGTCGAGGACTTCGAGCGGGTCGGCGACGCGATCTTCGTGGCGGACGACCTCTTCTGGAACCATCCCGAGCGCAGCCGCGAGCTCGCGCGCGCCCTCCTCGCGAAGGGGATCCGCAAGCGCTGGATCCTCGTGCAGACGCGAACGGACCTCGTCAGCCGGCACGCGGATCTCCTCGCGGAATGGCGGCCGATCGCGAAGGACTTCGACATCTTCTTCGGCCTCGAGGCGGCCTCCGACGCGGGCCTCGCGAGCGTGACCAAGGACGCGGGCGTCTTCGCGTCGCTCGAGGCGGCGCGGATCGCGCGGGAGCTCCACTACGGCGTCACCGGCAACTTCCTCGTCGACCCCGACTGGGACGAGGCGCGCTTCCGGGAGCTCTGGGACTTCGTCGCGGCGAACGGGTTCCAGCGCGCGGGCTACACGATCTTGACGCCCTTGCCCGGCACCGAGCTCTTCCAGAAGCTCGCGCCGGTCCTCGAGGGCCAGCCGTGGTGGAAGTACGACATGCACCACGTGCTGTGGGAGCCGCGCCTCGGCGCGAAGCGATTCTTCGAGCTCTACGCCGAAACCTGGCGGCGCTCGATCTTGAACACCTCGGGCGAGAAGAGCTGGCTCGACTGGATGCGGCAGATCAAGCCGTCGCAGATCCCGTATCTCACCCGCGTCCTCGCCCGCACGCAGCGCATGATGAAGGCGCAGGCGTACCTGAAGGAGCACGAGGAGGCGCAGCGGGTCTCGCCCGTCGCGCCCGCGCAAGCGATCCCGGCGTCGTAAGGGCGGCCGCGCCGCGACCTCACTGGGGCGTGTGCTTGAGCGTGATGAACGTGTCCTCCGAGGTGCTCACCCCGGCCAGCCCCATCGTTCTGTTGTACTCGAGCTTCGCGAAGATGCTTCCCGACCGGATCGGGTCCCATTTGGTGACGATGTAGTCGCCTTGCGCGACGGCCTCGTTCTGGTGGAGCAGGGCGTAGATCGGAGCGAAGACTCCCTGGAAAGGGCCCGTGGTGGTGGTGCCGGGATAAGGGCATGCCTGCGTCATCTGTTCCTGCGGATCGCCCGGCGAATAGATCATGTCCACCGACATCTGATCCCTCGGAGTGGGAACCACGAAAGTCAGATTGAGAGGCCAGGTATCGACCTGTGTGAACAGGCCGATGTCCAGGCGCGACACGGCGAAGGTGTCGGGCTTCGTCGCCACCGAATAGGTGCAGGGCGGGCCCACGATGCTCACGAACTCGTGGGAGATCTGGGAGCTCCCGCTGAGGACGAATCCCGCACCGCTCGCCTCCAGCTGAAGCGGGGTGATCGCGCGGACTTTCAATTGCTCCGTGAGGGAAGCGCTGCCGAACGATGATCCGACGGTCAGTCCCGACTCGAAGTCCAGCTCGAAACGCAGACAGCGGTCGATCTTGTCTCGAATGGCCGCCTGATCCCCATCGGTCATCAGTCCGATGCGTTGGAGCAGGGTGGAGAGCTTCTCGATCAGCATGACCTCGGATGGATCGTTGTTCGCCTTGCAACGTTGATAAGCCTCGTCGATGCAGGTCAGGACCTTCTCATGCATAACACTGAAGATCCCGTCACTGTAGGTCATCCAGTGCGGGTCTGTTTGGGGATCGAGGTTGCGGAACTCGAGTGCCATCTGGAAGACGGATTCGAGAACACTGAGGTCGCAGCTGTCAGAGAGCCCTTCCAGCGCCGGCGAGACGACCTCTCCCCACGCATCCGACCAGATGGGATAAACCTGCGCGAGATAGTCCTCGTACGAAAGCTGCTGCGCAAGATGTTGACGGTATAGATCCGCGGCCCGGGCGATATAGGGGGCCAGGGCTCCGGCCGCCTTGGGCCGTATTGTCCTCCGAGTGAGCGCCCCCGACGGGGCGCCGTTCGCCGCACCATACCCCCCGAGATAGGTCACCGGCATGTCGATTTCCGTTGACTGCGGAACGCCGGGATACGGCGTGTAGCTCTCGCCGGGTCCTCGGTAACGGAAATACGTGAGGCCAGCGAGGCTCGGAGCCGTCGCCGGCAGGATCTTGAGGTCCGCGGCCTCCATGAGAAGCAGTCCGTCGGGCTCGATCTGCACCGCGCCGACGACAGGTCCGCCGATGGGAAGGCCCGTGATCTGGGAGACCGGGGTCATCGTGACGCGCACGGGAAAGACGATCGCCCCCGGCGGGATCGTCAGGACGAACTGTGTGCCGTCGCCGCCCGTGGCCGTCAGCGTTCCGCCTGCCTCATCGAAACGGTCGGAGGCGGCATGAGCATCGTCCCAGGAGACCGTCACCGAAGGCCCGGGTTGGAATGCGGCTGTGTCGCCGAGGGACGCGAACGTCCCCTGGGCGTTCGTGTATACCTTCACGTCCCCGGAAAGAGTGTCGTACACGGTGATTCGATATTGAACGTTCGAAAGGGCTCCAAAGAAGACCCAGAAGTTCCCGTTGATCGCACGGGCGTCGAGCACCTTCACCATCAGCTCGACGTTCGTGGCGCTGAAGAACCAGAGGTAGCCGGTGTCGCTCGTCAGTTGGACCGCCTGTCCGTAGCCCGAGTGTCCCTGCGAGTCCTGCCAGGTGGCCTCGACCTTGAAGCGGCAGCCGCTCAGGAAGAGCTGCGTCGGGCCGGCGTTGCAGGGCGTGAAATCGGTGGCAGCCTTTCTTGAGGCTCGCGTGGCCGAGCGGTCGATGAATTCCTGGATTCCGCCGATCGACTCGGGCGACGTGCCCGTCCCGCGCGCGACGACTCGCTCCGACGTCGGTGGCGCGTCGACGCTTCCCGAAAACGCCTGCGTGTCGCCGACCGACGCGAACTGGCCCGAAGGATTCTGGTACTGCTTCCTGGTTCCCGTCACGCTGTCCCGAACCGTCAGCGTGTACTCGACGTTCGAGAGCGCGCCGAAGAAAACCCAGAACTTGCCGTTGATCGCCGTGGCATCGAGGACCTTCACGATCAGCTCGACGTTCGAGTCGCTGAAGAACCAGAAGTAGCCCGTGTCGGCCGTCAGCGATACCGCCTGACCGTCCCCGGTCTTGTTCTGGGCGCTCCAGGCGACCGATACCTCGAAGCGGCCTCCGGAGAGGCAGAGCGACGTCGTCGAGGGCGCGCAGGGCGGCGCGGCAGAAGCCGCCGCGGCGAGGAGGAGGAGACCCGCGAGCGAGACCAGGGTCTTGCGCATGGCGTGTACCTCTGAACATCACGCGCAGGAAGCCGGGACGAGGGATCGAGAAAAGAGGGGAGAGGCGGGTGCCTCTCCCCTCGAGGGAAGATCTGCCTACTGCAGCCCGAAGGTCTTCACCAGGAACACCGCCATCTGGCCCCGGGTGTTCGGATTCTGCGGGCAGTAGTTGCCGCCGCCGCAGCCGCCGGTGATGCCTTCGTGGCTCAGCTGCTCGATCCAGTTGGCGAACTGTGACGGGCACGGGACGTCGCCGAAAATCCCGAGGCACGCCGGCGGGACGTAGGCCGAGCCGTGCTCGGCCTTCAGCAGGAAGACCGCCATCTGGTCGCGGCGCACCGGATTGGTCGGGCAGTAGTTGCCGCCGCCGCAGCCGCCCGTGATGCCTTCGGCCGCGAGGGCCTCGATCCAGTTCGCGAACGTCGAGGGACAGGGGACGTCGCCGAAGGTGCCCGAGCACGGCGGCGGCGTGTAGCAGAGGCCGTGGCGGCCCTTCAGCAGGAAGACCGCCATCTGCTGCCGCAGCGTCGGATCCGCGACCCCGTAGTTGCCGCCGCCGATGCCGACCGTGATCGCGTTCGACACGAGCGTCGTGACCCACGTGTAGAACTGCTGGGAGGGCGGCACGTCGAGGAAATCCACGATCCACGCCTTCTTGAGCGTTCCCGCCGTGCCGTCCGTGTTCGTCACGACGATGTCGTTGACGGTCGCCGCCGGGAGCGCGGGCGCGTCCGCGGTCATGCTCGTCACGTTCGTGACCGTGACGTTCGTTCCGGGAACGCCGCCGAAGGTGACCGCCGCACCGGAGACGAAGTGCACGCCGGTCAGCGTGACCGTCACGCCGCCTGCGGGCGGCCCCGAGCGCGGGCTCGAGGCATAGATCACGGCCTGCGAGAACTCGGAGGTGTTCCCGGACGGGTCCGTGGCGGTGGTCGTGATGATCGGCATGCTCGCGGCGTTGGGGTCGCTCAGGAGCGTGTCGAAGTTGACGTTGCCCGAGCCGTCCGTGGTGACCTGCGTCGATCCGATGTAGTACGCGCTCTGGAGCAGGTCCCGCGGGTGCGGCGTGCAGGAGGGGCTCTCGTAGAAGTCGAGGTCGAAGGTCACGTTGGGGGTGGACTGCAGGATGCCGTGCACGGTGAGCGAGGTGGTTCCATAGTCGACGGACGAGACGAACGGGAAGTTCTGCAGCATGTTCGCGCCCGAGTCGGCGTCCAGGGGATCGTTCGGCGTGACGCCGGGCGGGTCGTTGTCGATGCCGATCGAGCCGTTGAAGAAGATCGGATTGCCGCGGATCGAGTTGCGCACTCCGTAGTTGTAGATCCCGACGCCGTTCCAGGCGATCGCGTTGCCCTCTCCGTTGGTGATGCTGCCGATGACGCAGTCGGTCGCGGTGACGTTCATCTGGATGCCCGTCCCGTTGCCGAGGAGCAGCTGGCCCGTGACATCCAGGCCGATCGTGTTGCCCTTGACGATCGCGCCGACGCTCGACAGCAGGACCGCCTGCAGCGTGTTGCCGGAGATCAGGTTGCCTTCGCCCGCGTTGAAGTTGCCGCCGAGAATGAGTCCGGTATGGTTGGACGCGCTCACGCCGACGTCGTTGCCGAGGGCTTCGGACCCGGCCGCGTTCGTCCCGATCCGGTTACCCTGGAGGAGCGCGCCGCTCCCGCCCGTGAAGAAGATCCCCTCCTGCGCGCTCGCGGCGACGACGTTCCCCTCGCCCGCGCCCGATCCGCCGAAGACGAGGTTCGTCGTGGCGGTGGCCTTGACGCCCTGGGCGTTGCCGAGCGGGGCCGCGCCGTCGGCGGTCGTGCCGATGTAGTTGCCCTGGATGACCGCGTTCGAGGCATTGATGAGTGCGATGCCCACGGTGTTGCCGCTGATCAGATTCCGCTGGGCCGCGGTGGAGCCGCCGATCACGTTGCCGACGCTGCCGGACTGGACGACGATCCCCGTGCCATTGAGGGCCGCGATCGTGCCCGTCACGTCGGTCCCGACGTAGCAACCCTCGACGACGTTATTGCTGCTCTCCATCGAGATGCCGGTGTTGAATCCACGGACGACGAGCCCGCGGACCGTGCTCCCGCCGCCCTGGAGCTTCAAGCCGCTTCCGCTGAAGTTGGCGATCTCGATGATCGGCGTGCCCGCGTACCCGGGCTGCGTCGTGCCGTCGATCGTCGTCGGCTTGAGGACCGCCGGGAGCCCGGGCGCGAGCGGCAGGATCACGTACGGGCCGCCGCCGGCGATGTTGAACACGATCGTGTCGCTTCCCGCGCCGGCGTTGGCGTCCAGGATCGCCTGGCGCAGCGAGCCGCCGCCGGAGTCGTTCGTGTTCGTGACCGTGAGGGTGGCGGTCACGACGCCCGGGGCGAGGAACGCGGCGATCAGAGCGAGGGCACGGCGAACGATACGGTTTGTCATGAGGGTCGGCCTCCTCTCCATACGCGGGAACCCCCGCGCTCCGGGATCATCCTCCCTCAGCTGTGGTTTAATCGCCGCCGACCCGGGACATTCATGGAAAAGCCCTCGGGACAGGAAGTTACGGCTCTCCTGCGCGAGTGGAGCGCCGGGGATCGCGGCGCCCTCGAGCGCCTCATGCCGCTCGTTTACGGGGAGCTGCGAAAGCTGGCGGCATCCCACCTGCGCTCGGAGCGCGGCGACCACACCCTGCAGCCGACGGCCCTCGTCCACGAAGCCTACCTGCGCCTCGTCGGCCAGAGATCCGTCTCGTGGGCGAACCGGGCGCACTTCTTCGGGATCGCGGCCCAGATGATGCGGCGGGTCCTGGTCGATCACGCCCGCCGGCGCCTCGCGGCCAAGCGCTCGCCGGGGACCCTGCGCATCGACCTCGGCGAGGAGACCGCCGCCGCCCCAGACCGGGCGCCGGAGCTGCTGGCGCTCGACCGGGCCCTGACCGAGCTCGAGCGGCTCGACCCGCGCCAGGCGCGCGTGGTCGAGCTGCGCTTCTTCGCCGGCCTCTCGGTCGAGGAGACGGCCGAGGTGGCGGGCGTCTCGACCGCCACGGTCAAGCGCGAGTGGAGAACGGCGCGCGCGTTCCTGCGGCACGAGATCGGGCTCGACGCCGCGCCGTGGGCCTGAGCGCGGCCCGAGCATGACGCCGGAGGAGTGGCGGCGCGTCAAGGAGATCCTCGACGCCGCGCTCGAGCGGCCGGCGAGCGAGCGCCCGGACTTCGTGGCGGCGGCCTGCGGCGGCGACGCCGCGCTCCGCGAGAGCGTCGAGTCGCTCGTGCGGGCCGCGGAGGGCGACGCCGGGCTCCTCGACGCGACGAACGCCGTCGCCGGAGGCGTCGAGGTTCCGGAGGCCCCGACCCGGGCGGGCGAGCGCGTGGGCGCCTACGAGCTCGTCGCCGAGATCGCCCGCGGCGGCATGGGGGTCGTCTACCTCGCGCGCCGTGCCGACGACGAGTTCCAGAAGAACGTGGCGATCAAGCTGATGCGCTCCGGTCTCTTCACCGAGCTCGACGTGCGGCGCTTCCGCAGCGAGCGTCAGATCGTCGCGGCGCTCGACCACCCGAACATCGCGCGTCTGCTCGACGGCGGCACGGGCGCGGCGGGGGAGCCCTACTTCGTCATGGAGTACGTCGAGGGACGGCCGCTCCTCGAGCACTGCCGCGCGAACGGCGTATCGCTGCCGCAGCGCCTCGGCCTCTTCCGGGAGATCTGCGGCACGGTCCAGTACGCGCACCAGCACCTGGTGGTCCACCGCGATCTGAAGCCCGGCAACATTCTCGTGACGCCGGAGGGTTCGGTGCGCCTCCTCGACTTCGGCATCGCGAAGCTCCTCTCCCAGGGAGACGGGGCGGAAACTGCGGAGCCGACCGCCACGCTCGAGCGGATGCTGACACCCGAGTACGCGAGCCCCGAGCAGGTCCGCGGACAGCCGGTGACGACGGCGAGCGACGTGTACTCGCTCGGCGTGATCCTGTACGAGCTGATCGCGGACGAGAAGCCCTATCGGATCGAGACCGGCGACCCGGCGGATCTCCTGCGTCTCGTCTGCGAGCAGGATCCGGACCGTCCGAGCACCCGGACCGCCGGCATTTCGAGCGATCTCGACGCGATCGTTCTCAAGGCGATGCGCAAGGAGCCGGAGCGGCGGTATGCGTCGGCGGCGGCCCTGTCGGAGGACGTGGGCCGCTATCTGGACGGCCAGCCGGTGGAGGCGCGCCGCGGATCGACCGCCTACCGCGCGCGCAAGTTCGTGCGGCGGCACCGCGTCGGTGCGGCGGCGACCGCCCTCGTTCTCGTCGCGCTCGCCGGCGGGATCCTCGCGACGCTCCTGGAGGCGCGCCGCGCCCGCGCCGCGGAGGCCCGCGCCGAGCGTCGATTCAACGACGTGCGCAAGCTCGCGAACTCGTTTCTCTTCGAGTTTCACGACGCGATCCAGGACCTCCCGGGGGCGACCGCCGCTCGCGCCCTGGTCGTGCGCCGCGCGCTCGAATACCTCGACTCGCTCGCCGCCGAGTCGAGCGGCGACCGCGCCCTGCGCCGCGAGCTCGCCGAGGCGTATCGCCGCGTCGGCGACGTGCAGGGCCACGCCTTCACCGCGAACCTCGGCGACGTCGACGGCGCCGCCGCGAGCTACCGCAAGTCGATCCGCCTGCTCGAGCCGGCGGTCTCCTCGCCGGGCGCGACCGATGCGGAGCGGACCGCGCTCGCGACGACGTACCTCGTCGACTCCGGGCTTTCCCTCATTCGCGGGAAGGCGCCGGAGGCGCTCGCCGAAGCGAAGCGGGGACTCGCGCTCCGGGCGCGGCTCTCCGCGGAGAGCCCGACGCCCGAGCGGCAGATGGATCTCGCGCAGGCATGGCAGTACGTCGCCTTCGATGCGACGGCGGCGGGGAAGAACGTCGAGGCCCGGGCGGCGCTGGCGAGTCAGGCGGCGATCCTGGAGGAGCAGAGCCGCGCCCGTCCGGACGACCGGGTGGTCCGCCGGAGCCTCGCGCAGAACCTCTACCTGACGGGCGACGCCTCGAGCAACGCGCAGGATCTCGCCGGAGCGCTCGAGCGCTACCGCTCCGCCGCCGGGATGCAGGAGGCGCTCCTCCGCGAGGATTCCTCCAGCGTGACGTTTCACCGCGACCTCGCGTATTCCTACATGGCGATCGGCAACACCGAGGAGGCGCTCGCCGACTTCGGGGCGGCCCTCGACGCGCATCGCCAGGCCCTCGCCACCTTCGAGGCGATGGCGGCCGCGGACCGCAAGAGCACCGACGCGGCGCTCGGCGTGGCCATGAGCCATCACAACTGCGGCTCGGTGCTCGCCCGGCTGGCGCGGCCCGCCGAGGCGCTCCAGGAGTACGGCCGCGCGCGCGCCGCTTACGAGCCGGTCGTGGCCGCGTCGCCGTCCGGCGCGTGGGCGGCGGGGATGCTCGGTTCCCTCTACGTCCAGATCGCGGAGCTCGAGCGATCGGAGGATCGCGAGGAGGCGTGCGCGCTGTACGCGGGGGCCGTCCGCCTCTTCGAACCGATCGCGGCGGCCGGCGGGCTCCCGTCGAAGCGGCGGGAGCAGCTCGCCGTCGCGAGGGAACGCCTCGCGCTCTGCGCGCACCGATGAGGCCGCGATGGCGGCTATGATGCGCGCCGGCTCGGATTCCGGAGGGAGGGCGGCCATGAAAAGGATCCTGCTCGCGCTGGGCCTCTCGGTCCTCTCGGCCGCGACCCGTGCGCAGGTTGACGGCGCCCTCGCGACGGGCGCGGTCGCCGGCGTCCTCGACGCGTGGCACGCGGCGGCCGCGGCCGCCGACGAGGAGAGGTACTTCTCCTACTTCGCGCCCGACGCCGTCTTTCTCGGCACCGATCCGGGCGAGCGCTGGACCCGGGACGAGTTCCGCGCATGGGCGCATCCCCACTTCGCGAAGGGGAAGGCCTGGAGCTTCAGGGCGACGTCGCGACGGATCACGCTCGCGCCGGACCACACCGTCGCCTGGTTCGACGAGTCGCTCGACACGCCGAACCTCGGGCCGTGCCGCGGCTCGGGGGTCCTCGTCGCGACGAAGGACGGCTGGAGGATCGCGCAGTACAACCTGTCGATCCCGATTCCGAACGCGCTGACCGACGAGTTCAAGAAGCGCATCGAGGAGTACGAGCGGGTGCCGGCGGGAAGGAAGAAGCCGTGACGCGCCGCCTGTTCGTCGCCGCCGCGGCGCTCGTCATCGCGTTCGCCTCGCGGGGCGCGGGCGGCGAGGGCGGTCCCGCGCCGGCGGACCTGGTGCTGACCGGAGGTGCGGTCTACACCGTGGACGGCGCGCGGAGCTGGGCCGAGGCGGTCGCGGTCTCCGGCGGACGCATCGTGTTCGTCGGAACGGCGGCGAATGCGAAGCCCTGGATCGGCACCGCCACGAGGGTCGTCGGTCTCGCGGGAAAGATGCTGCTGCCCGCTTTCCACGATTCGCACGTGCACCCGGTCTCGGGCGGCATCGAGGCGCTGCAGTGCGATCTCCACGGACTCGACTCGGCCGACAGCGTGCTCTCCGCGATCCGGACGTATGCCGCGAAGCACCCTGATGCGAAGTGGATCGTAGGCGGCGGATGGGACCTGCCGCTCTTCCCGAACGCCAATCCGTCGAAGAAGCTCCTCGATTCCGTCGTGCCCGACCGACCGGCGTTGCTCGATGCGAGCGACGGTCACTCGGCGTGGGCCAACTCGAAGGCGCTCGCGATCGCGGGCATAACGAGGGCCACGCAGGACCCGGCCCACGGACGCATCGAGCGCGACGCGTCGGGCGAGCCGTCGGGAGCGTTGCGCGAGGAGGCGGTCGGGCTCGTCGCGCGTGTCGTGCCGAAGAGCACCGCGAAGGATCGGGAAGACGGGCTGCGTCAGGGGCTCACGGTCGCGAACGGATTCGGCCTGACGTCCCTGCAGGAGGCGAGCGCGTCGGAGGGAGATCTGACCGCCTATGCGGCGCTCGACGCTGCGGGAACTCTGACCGCGCGCGTTTCGGCGGCGATCACCGCCCATACAGACCAGGCCCTCGCCGACCTGCCGCGAATTCGCGACCTGCGCGCGCGGTATCGGGGCAAGCGCTTCCACGCCGACGCCGTGAAGATCTTCGCCGACGGCGTCCTCGAGACGCGAACTGCCGCGGTGATCGAGCCCTACATCGGCTACGGGACCGAACGCGGAAAGACGAACCTCGACCCGGCCGACTTCCGCGCGCTCGCGACGGCCCTCGACCACGAGGGCTTCCAAATCCACGTACACGCCATCGGGGATCGTGCCGTTCGCGACACGCTGGACGCCCTCGAGGCAGCGCAGAAGACGAACGGCGTCCGCGACTCGCGCCACCACATCGCGCATCTCGAGCTCGTCGATCCGGCCGACATCCCGCGCTTCCGAACCCTCGGCGTCATCGCGAACTTCCAGCCGTTCTGGGCCAACGGCGACGAATACATCACGAAGATGACCGAGCCCGAGCTCGGCCCGGCGCGTTCGAGGTGGATCTATCCGATCGCGAGCGTCGAGGCTGCGGGAGGAGTGACGGCGTTCGGCAGCGATTGGAACGTCTCGTCGATGAATCCCCTGGACGGCATCGAGGTCGCCATCACGCACCGCGAGCCGTCGAAGGGACCGGGTCCCGCCTGGCTTCCCGAGGAGCGGATCACGCTGCCCGACGCGATCGCCGGCTACACGATCCGCGGCGCGTACCTCGACTTCACCGAGAGGGAGACCGGATCGATCGAGGTCGGCAAGGCGGCCGACCTCGTCGTCCTCGACCGCAACCTCTTCGAGATCCCGCCGTCGCAGATCCACGAGGCGAAGGTCCTCTGGACGCTGCTCGACGGAAAGGAGGTCTATCGGGCGACGGGGTTCACGCCCTGACCTCCGGTCGCAAACTCGGATCAGGCCAGCGGGCCGGCCGATCTACGGCAGTCCGAACGTCTTCGTGAGAAAAACACCCATCTGGCCGCGGGTATTGGGGTTGTCCGGGCAGTAGAGGAGCGGGGACGCCTGGCAGCCGCCCGTGATGCCGCGTCCGTAGAGGTCCTCGATCCAGTCGGCCGCGAACGCGCCCACGGGCACGTCGCCGAAGATGCCCGTCGCGGCGGGTGGCACGTACGAGGCGCCGAGCAGCGTCTTCAGCAGGAAGACGGCCATCTGCGCCCGAGTGACCGGCGCGCCGGGACAATAATTCGCGCCGCCGCAGCCTCCCGTGACGCCGAGCCCGGCGAGGTCCTCGATCCAGTCGGCCGCGAACGAGCCCGCGGGGACGTCGGCGAAGACGGTCCCGGTCGCCGGCGGAGGCGCGTAGGACGCGCCATACCGGCTCTTGAGGAGGAACACCGCCATCTGCGCGCGCGTGGCGGGCGCGTCGGGGCAGTAGTTCCCGCCGCTGCAGCCGGCCGTCACGCCGTCGTCCGCGATCGTCATCACGAAGTCGTAGAACGGATGCGCGAGGGGAACGTCGCCGAAGTCGAGGAGGGTCGCCGCGAGCGTCGCCGAGCGCGCCGGCAGGGGGAGCGTCAACGCGCCGGCCGCGGGCTCGACGGCGCCGGCGCCGCCGAGGGAATTCGCGCCGTCGAAGCGCCACAGGCGCGCGCGCCAGTGGAGGGGCGCCGGCAGCGCCACGGCCGCGTCGCGGTCGCCGGTGGCCTTGTTGAAGAGAAGGAGGAAGAGGCGCGTGCCCGCGCCGGCGACCGCGTAGGCGCCCACGTCGTCGACGTTGTCGCTGACCGCCTCCACGCTGTCGCCGGAGACCGCCGCTCCCGCGCCGTCGTAGTCGAGGTAGAGGCGGAACGCGTCCTCGACGCGGCTGCCGGGGTCGGGAGCGACCCACCGCGTCGCGAGGTCGACGCCCTCGCGTCCGAAGATCGCGAGCACCTCGGCCTGGGCGAGCGCCGAGCTGATGCCGGTGTCGCCGCCCCAGTTGTATTCGGAGATCGCGAGCTTCGTTCCGGGATAGCGCGCCGCGATCCAGCCCTTCATCCGCGGGATGAGGTTCACCGCGGTCGGGCCGCAGCACGTGCCGATCCAGGACTCGTCGATGTAATCCGGATCGTACAGGCTCTTGAGCGTCCGAAGCCGCAGCGCCGCGACGCTCTCGTCGTCGGTGAGCGCGACGCCGTTCGCCTGCGGGTAGTAGTGAATGTCGAGATAGTCCACGAGCCGAACGCCGTTCGCCGTCTCGTGATCGTGCGCCTGCTGCAGGTACCACTCGAGGTAGTGCACGCCGCCGTGCGCCGCGAGGTCGGGACCGCCGTCTCCGCAGCCGTCGAGCGCGGACCAGAAGTATGCGCACCAGCCCCACGGCACCGGGCCGAGCACGAGCGCGTTCGGGTCCTGCGTCTTGATGGCCGAGGCGTAGTCGACGGTGCGCTGCCAGATCTCGTCGTAGGAGAGCGGCGCCGGATGGACGTCGCGGTGCGTCGAGTTCCAGAGGTCCGGCTCGTTGTCGAGGGCGAAGAAGCGCACGCCGCCGGAGCCGGCGGCGCCGACGCGGCCCTCGAGGTGCTGCATCCACCCGGTCACGAAGTCGGGGCCGATCTCGCGCGAGGTGTCGTGGGGATCGTTGCCCGTGATCGGCGAGCCGTCCGTGTGAAGGCCGTTGCCCGCGTCCGGCTGGCACCACGACGGGTAGCCCGTGACCGTGCACTCGGTCTGCTGCTGCGCGCCGTACTTCGCGACCGAGAAGCCCCAGCGGCGCACGCGGTCGGTCGGCGTCCAGCCGATGATCGGCACGGTGAGCACGGTCTCGCCCCCCGCGGCCTTCGTCGCGTCGACGAAGAGGTCGGCGGTCGAGCCGTCGGGGAGCGTTCCCGGGTCGGGCTGCGACTCGATGTTGTAGAAGAACCAGTCGCTCGCGTGGTTCGCGATGTCGTCCTGCCACGAGTAGCGCGTCGTCGAGTTGCCGCCCCAGCGCCGCGAGGGCCAGTGGAGCGCCGCGGCCTGCGCGTCGTCGCCGAAGCTGACGCCGTAGATCAGCGGACTGATCGCGTGGCGGTTGGCGGAGGGATCCACCGCGACGCTCACGGTCACCGCGGGCGCCTGAAGGACGAGGGCGAGGAGAAGAGGAGCGAGCTCGGTCAGCATGGGGGCCGCAGAGCCCCAACGCTAGCGGACGGGTGCGCGATCGCCGGTGACCCGGCTCACAGGGATCGAGCTTACGGGCAGGTCGCGAACGCGGTCGTGTCCTGGATGGGGGCGAAGGGAGTGCCGACGGGGTTGTCGTAGGGCTGCTGCATCCCCGTCCGCAAGTCGGTGACGGTCATGTGCACGCCCACGTTCGTGAGCCCGGCGGCGAACACCCAGTAGTGGCTGTTGATGGCGCAACCGTTCAAGACCTTCACGATCAGCTCGACGTTCGAGGAATCGAAGAACCAGAAGTACCCGGTGGCGTCGGTCAGCGTCACGGCGGTCGCCGGGACCGAGGGACCCTCCGGCGTCTGCCGATAATCGGCGGTGACGGAGAAGCGGCCCGAGTCGAGGCACAGCGTGTGCTCGTCCGCGACGCAGAGAGGCTGGAGCTTCGGTCCGAACGCCGGCGTCTGGGCGCAGAGCACCGAACCCGTGAGGACCAGGCCGACGGAAAGCGCGACCGCGCGGAGGCTCTTCGTCATCGAGGCCTCATCGTACACCTTCGGGGCGCGGGATTCAGGGGGCAGATTTCAGACCCAGATGGGGCCAGCGAGCCGACGGTCTATTGCAGTCCGAACGTCTTCGTGAGGAAGACACCCATCTGCCCGCGGGTGTTCGGGTTGTTGGGGCAGTAGAGGAGCGGGGACGCCTGGCAGCCGCCCGTGACTCCGCGGGCATGGAGGTCCTCGATCCAGTCGGCCGCGAAGGAGCCCGGCGGCACGTCGCCGAACACGCCGGTGGCGGCGGGCGGCACGTAGGAGGCGCCGAGCAGGGTTTTCAGCAGGAAGACGGCCATCTGCGCGCGGGTCACCGGGGCATCGGGACAGTAGTTGCCGCCGCCGCAACCGGAGGTGACGCCCTCGGCATACAGCTGCTCGATCCAGTCGACCGCGAATCCGGCCGGGCACGGGACGTCGGCGAAGACGCCGGCGCACGCGGGCGGCGCATACGCGGCGCCGTGCTCGCTCTTGAGGAGGAAGACGGCCATCTGGGCGCGCGTGACCGAGGCGTCGGGACAGTAGTTCCCGCCGCCGCATCCCGCCGTGATTCCGTTGCGCGCGACGGTGTTGACGAAGTCGTGGAAGATCTGCGCCGGCGGCACGTCGAGGAAGTCGACCGAGACGAGCGCGTCGGGCGCCGGAACCTCGCAGCCGGACAGCGAATCCACGAGCTGGAGCCGCATCGTCGTGCCGGGAGCTCCCGACGTGAACGAGATCGCGCTGGTCCCCTGTCCCGTGTCGACCGATCCGCCCGTGAGCGTCCACGTGTCGGTGTGGCCCGGGCCCGAGGACGAGGTCGCGGTCAGGCTTCCGGTCGCGGACGGGACGGAGACCGCGACGGAGATCGCCGGCGCGGGAAAGGGACAGGCCGCCACCGAGGTCTGGATCGGCGCCGCGTCGTTGCCGGGGTTCGGATCGGGTCCCTTCGGCGACGCGAGCGCGTTGCTCGTGAGCGTGCCGACGGCGGTCGGGGTGGCGACGATCGTGACCGTGGCCACGGCGCCGGTCGCCATCGCCCCGAGGTCGCAGCTCGCTCCGTGCGAGAGGAGCGTGCAGGATCCCTGGCTCGGCGTCGCGGAGTCGACGGTGGCGGAGATCGTCAGCCCTTCCGACGCAGCGACGTCGGGCTGGATGCCGGGCCCGAGGTTCGTGACCGTGATCGTGTAGGTCACCGGAACGCCGACGAGGCTCGGATCGGGCGAGGCGGTCTGGGTGACGGCGACGTCTCCCGTGATCGTCGAGAGCGCGTCGGCGCGGCCCCAGCCGTAGGTGTTGTTGGGGATCGTGTCGCCCGGCACGCCGCCGCAGCTCTCGGAGGTCGTGCGGGCGAGGGCCGTCGTGGTCAGCAGCGCCTCGATGCCGTCCGGGTCGCCGACGAGTCCGGGGAGCGCCGACATCGCGAGGGCCGACACACCGACGACGTGGGGTCCCGCCATGCTCGTGCCGCTCAGCGCCTCGTAGGAGTTGGTCGGCACCGAGGAGCGCACGTTGACGCCCGGACCCGAGATGTCGGGTTTCAGGCGGCCGCTGCCGTCGGACGTCACGGGACCGCGGCTCGAGAAATCCGCGATGTTGTCGGACGAGTCGGTCGCGCCGACGCTGAAGGCGGCCGCATAGATGGCGGGCGGGTCGGAGACGGTGCTGCAGGCCGGCCCGCTGTTGCCCGCCGAGGCGACGACCTCGATGCCGGCAGCCCTCACGCTCTCGACGACCGACTGGAGGATCGTCGGGTCCGTGCAACCCTCGGAGCTCGGGCACGTCCACGAGTTGTTGATCACGTCGGGCGCCTTGGTGGGGTCCGGGTTCTGGCCGGAGAGGTCCGTCGGCGCGATGAACCACTGGAAGCACTCCGTGTAGCGCGCCGGCGTTCCGTTGCCGTTTTCCATGTTGCGGCAGCCGATCCATTTGGCTCCCGGCGCCACGCCGATCTGGTTCGCCCCGCCGTCGCTGCCCGCCATGGTGCCCATGGTGTGGGTTCCGTGGCCGAAGTCGTCGCAGGGAAACGGCGAATCGGCGCCGCAGGGATTGCTGGAGTCGTGAATGGCGTCGTGCCAGTTGTAATTGTGGTCGGCGACCGAGCCGTTCCAGCCGCGGTAGTGCGGCTTCAACGCCGGATGGTCCCACTGATAGCCGGTGTCCCCGCCGGAGACGACGACTCCGGAGCCGTTGTAGCCGAGGGCCCACATCTGGGGCGCATGCACCTGCGAGACGTTCCACTCGATGGCGTCGGGCTGCGCCGGACCGGTGGGGGCGGGAGGAAGGCTCAGGCGAACTTCCGGATTGGCATCGACCCGCACGACGTCGTCCCGCGAAGCGAGCTCCTCGACGAGGGCGAGACCCCCGCGCACCCAGATCGCGTTCGCGACCCAGTACGCGCGGTGCGGCGTGCCGCGCGCCTCGAGGAGACGGAGGATCGGCGCCTGGGAACGGGCGGCGACGGCAGCGAGCGCGTCGGCGACGAAGGCGCCCTTCTCGGTCTTCGTCCGCAGCGCCTTCGCGCCGCGGAGATCCGCCTGCTCGCGCAGCATCACGAGGAACTCCGTGTCGCCGCGCGCCGCGGTGTCGAGGACCCAGGGATCGACCTTCGGATGCGATTCGGATGCGACGGCCGTGACGGCGGCGAGGACGAGGCCGAGGGCGAGCGACAGGGGCAACCCGGGGCGCGACCGCATGGATGTCGTCTCCTTATCGGGGGAGTCGGGCGATTATGCCCCGATTGCCCCAAAGAAGAACGCCGGCGCTCGCCGGCGTCGTTCTCGAACCGAGAGGGCAGACCGAGCCGCTACTGCAACCCGAACATCTTCGTGAGGAGCCGACCACCAGAGGAAGACCCCCGGCAGTAGGCAACGTCGAGCCGGCGCGGACGGCAGGCCGCGTCGCTCGGCGTTTACTCGAATGAAGCCAGCGGACCGGACGGCTCCTACTGCAACCCGAACATCTTCGTGAGGAACACCGCCATCTGTTGCCGGTTGTTCGTGTTGGTCGGGCAGTAGCGCAGCGGATTGGTGAGGCAGCCTCCGGTGACGTTGCGCGCATAGAGGTCCTCGATCCAGGCGGCCGCGAACGCCGACACCGGAACGTCGGCGAAGACCGTGCCGGTCGCCGGCGGCGGGACGTAGGAGGATCCCTGAGAAGTCTTCAGCAGGAAGACGGACATCTGGTCGCGCCGGACGGGGGCGCTGGGGCAGTAAGTGCCGGTGCCGCATCCGCCGGTGATCCCCTCGTTGAAGAGCTGCTCGATCCAGTCGACGGCGAAGCCGCCGGGGCAGGCCACGTCGGTGAAGATGCCGGCGCACGAGGGCGGGACGAACGTCGAGCCGTGCTCGGCCTTCAGCAGGAAGACCGCCATCTGCGCGCGGGTGACCTGGTTGGTGCCGCAGTAGTTCCCGCCGCCGCAGCCGGCCGTGACGCCGTTGCGCGCGACGGCGTCGACGTAGTCGTGGAACGTGTTCGAGGGCGGCACGTCGAGGAAGTCCACCTGGATGTTCTTCGCCGCCATCGGCGAGGCGCATCCCGCATTCGTCTCGACGACCGTGCACACCATGGTCGTACCGGGCGAGCCCGCATCGAACACGATCTGATGGGTCGTCTGGCCGGCCGTGATCGTGCCGCCCGAGAGCGTCCACTGGTACGTCGAGCCCGTGTGGTTCGGCGCGCTGGCGGAGGCTCCGGATGCCCCGACGGGAACGGACAGCGGCGAGGCGATCTGGGGCAGCGGGGGCACCGGATTGACCGTGACCGTGACCGTCGGGTTGTTCGTCGACGGACAGGAGTTCGCCGCGGTGACCGTGAGCGTGTAGACCGTGGTGATGCCCGGCGTCGCGTTCGGCGCGCAGCTCGAGGCGTCGTCGAGGCCGCTCGCCGGCGTCCACGAGCAGGAGATGCCGCCCGAGCCCGACAGCGGCGTCGAGGTGCCGGCGCACACGGTGGCCGATCCGGAAGCGGCCGCCATCGGCCGCGCGTTGACGGTCAGCTGCGCCGAGGCGGACGTGAGGTTCTGTCCGAACCCGTCGGTGACCACGACGTCGTACGTGCCCGAGTCGCCGGTCACCGTCGGGTTGATGGTCAGCGTGTCGGTCGTCGAGCCGGAGATCGAGCCGCCGTCGGACAACGGGGTGCCGTTCTTGCGCCACTGATACGTCAGGGTCGGCTGGCCCGTCGCCGTGACGCTGAAGACCGCCGGAGCGCCCGCGCAGACCGTGAGGTCGCCCGGCGCCGTGACCGTGATCGGGATGCGCTCGTACGCGCCCATGTCGACGATCGGGGGGATTCCGGCGCCCGTGTCCGGGACGCTCGGGTCGTCGAAGAAGCGCGGCAGCCCCGCGAGATCGAGGGTCACGCCGCCCGGCACGTCGAGGTTCTTGCCGGCATCGACGGCCGGCGAGCCGGGGCCGAGCCGCAGGTCGGCCGGGGGAGAGAGAAAGAGCGGGTCGGCGCCGATGTTGCCCGTTCCCGCGACGCCGCCGCCCTGGAAGTCCGAGTACTCCGCGGAAAACGACGAGAGCCCGTCGTTGAAGATCTCGCCCGACGCGTCGCCCCAGAAGATCGAGTTCTGCACCACGTTGCCCGTGCTGTTGAACAGCGCCAGGCCATACCCCGGGCTGTTGGCCGTGAACGTCGAGTCCTTGATCGTGTTGTTGTTGCCGCCCGCGACGTTCGTCTGGATGCCGTTGGGGCTGTTCTGAGCGACGACGCAGTTGACGAGCGTGGTGTTGCCGGACGTGTCGATGCCGCCGCCGCCCGTCGAAGCGCCCGAGATCTGGTTGGAGCGAAACACGCAGTTCTGGAGATACACGGTGCTGCCGCCGCCCGAGTAGAGGCCTGCGCCGGCGCCGCCGAAGCTCACGGAGTTGGTGAGAAAGGACGAGTTGAGGATCGTCGGCGACGCCGACGTGACGCGGATGCCCGCGCCCTGCCCGGACGCGAAGTTCGACGCGATGACGAGCTGGGAGAGCGACGGGCTGCCGCCGTTGACCCAGACGCCCGCGCCGCGGTCCTGGTTGGAGGCGGGATTCCCGTCGGCCTGGCCCAGCGTGATCGTGAACCCGTCGAGGACCCCGGACGACGTGACGGAGGCGTCCGTCGTGACGACGTGGTAGCTGTTGTCGGCGGCGGAACCGGGCGTTCCGATGTCGCCGGAGAGGATCGTCACGTTGACCTCGGGTTTGCGCTGGCTGCGCTGCGTCTCGTTGCCGACGAAGCCGCCGTAGACGCCGACGCCGTTCTTCAGCGCGAAGCTGATCGTCCGATCCGAGGTCGCGGTCGGCTTGTACGTCGCCGCGGCGACCCAGATCTCGTCGCCCGAGCCCGAGGCGGCGAGCGCCGGCTGCAGATCCGTGAACGCGGTTCCGGGCGCCCAGCACCCGGTGCCGCTCGGGACCGGCTGGACGCAGCGCACCGTCGCCTCGGCCGCCGGCACGGCGGCGAGGCAGAGAAGGACCGTGGCGGAGAGGGACCGCAGGCTCATTACGAGACTCCTTCTTGTCGAGAGGGGCACCCCCCATTTTCGCGCCCTTTTCGGACGATGTCAGCCGTCCGTTCGGGCAGGTGCGCCGCGACGAAACGGGAAAACGCGGGCGAAGGACAGGTGATAGCGTCGCCGCCGGCCCTCCGATGACCGAGACGATGCGGCTGCGGCTCTGGACCCTCTTCCGCATTCCCCTGCTCTTCTTCCTGCGCCCGTCGGTCGTCGAGGCCTCGCCGGAGCGCACGGTCGTCCGCATCCCGCTGACGCGCCGCTCCCGCAATCACTTGGGCTCGATGTACTTCGGCGCGCTCTGCGCGGGCGCGGATCTCGCCGGCGCGCTGACCGCGATGCGCCGGATCGAGGCCAGCGGCCGGCGCGTTTCGCTGATCTTCAAGGACGTGCGCGCGCACTTCCTCCGGCGCGCGGAGGGGGACGTCCTCTTCGCCTGCGAGGACGGCGCGGCGGTCGCGCGGCTGGTCTCGCGCGCGATCGAGAGCGGCGAGCGCGAGGAGCTTCCCGTCGCCATCGTCGCGCGCGTGCCGGGCGATTCCGCCGCGGAGCCCGTGGCGGAGTTCGTCCTGACGCTGTCGCTCAAACGGCGCGACTAGAGCCGCGGGCTCGCGATTCCTGTCCCATCGGACAGGGCACTGTTACCGATGGTGACGATTTCGGCGCCCCTTCGGCGAGGGCCAGATCCGAAACCCCCCTTTTTCAATCACTTGAGGGTCTGGCGTCGGGTTTGCGATGGAGAGGGACAGGACAGCCATGAAAGATCTGTGGATCACGGGCCCTCCGGCGGACGTGAAGCTGGACCTCTCCCGCCTTCACGGGGAGTCGCTCGCCACGAGCACGCGCTACACCGTCGGGCTCGAGGAAGCGCCCGGGGACGAGTGGCTCGCGGAGTTTCGGGGCCGGCAGGCGGAGACACCCGCGCACCGCCGCTACGAGATGGACCCGGCCCACTCGGCGGTGCGGTTCTCGTGCCGCACGGTGGACGGGAACGGCATGGTGTTCGAGTTCCTCGAGAACCTCGAGGCACTCGTCGAGGAGATCAACCGCATCGTCGCCGTCCGCCATGCGGTCGGCGCGAGGATCAATCCGCCTTCGCTCGCGCCTCGCGCGCGATGAGCCCGAAGCGGCACCGCGCGGCACGGTAATCGCTCGTCGTCCAGCGAGGCCCGTCGCGGCGCGGGAGGTTAGACTTCCGCGGCAGTGACGGAACGCTCCTCATGAGACGTTCGAGCCGGCCGGCCTGGCTGTCCTCGACGGCCCTCATCTTCTACGCCCTCGTCCTTGGCGTCGCGTGCGGCTTCGCCTTCCCGGCCGAGACGCACCCCGCCGCCTACGAGACCTTCCGGTTCCTCTCGCGCGCCTTCATCAGCCTGATCAAGCTCCTGATCGTGCCGCTCATCTTCTCGACGATCGTCGTCGGCATCGGCAAGACGGGGGACATCAAGGCCGTCGGCCGCATGGGCGTCAAGGCGATCGTCTACTTCGAGATCGCGACGACGGCGGCGCTCGCTTTGGGGCTGACGATCGCGCACGTCGTCCGGCCGGGCGAGGGGCTGAGGCTGCCGCCGTCCGGCGAGGCGCTGTCGAAGCCGAAGACGCTCGTCGAAACCCTGCTCCACCTCTTCCCCTCGAACGTCGTCGACGCGATGGCGAAGCAGGACGTGCTGCAGGTCGTCGTCTTCGCGACGCTCGTCGGCGTGGCCGCGGCGCACATCGGGGCGAAGTCGGAGCCTTTTCTGAAGGTCATGAACTCGGTCGTCGCCGTGATGTTTCAGCTGACCGATTACGTCATGGCGCTGACGCCGCTCGGCGTCTTCGGCGCGATGGCGGGCTCGGTGGCCCACCACGGTCTCGCGGTGCTCGGCTCGTACGCGAAGCTCGTCGCCTCGCTCTACGGCGCGCTGCTGCTCTTCGCTCTCCTCGTGCTCGTGCCCGCGCTCACGATCGCGCGGGCGAACGTCCGGCTCTTCTTCCGGAAGATCCGCGAGCCGTTCCTGCTCGCGTTCTCGACGGCGTCCTCGGAGGCGGCGCTCCCGCGCGCGCTCGAGAAAATGGTCGAGTTCGGCGTGCCCGAATCGGTGGCGGGCTTCGTCATTCCCGCCGGATACTCGTTCAACCTGGACGGCTCGACCCTCTACATTTCGCTCGCGTCGCTGACGATCGCCCAGGCGGCCGGCATCCGGCTGCCGCTCTCGACCGAGCTCGTGATGATGCTGACGTTCCTGATGACTTCGAAGGGCGTCGCCGGCGTGCCCCGCGCCTCGCTCGTCATCATCGCGGCGGGCTGCGCGTCGTTCGGCCTCCCCGGCGAGGCGGGGGTCGCGATGATCCTCGCCGTCGACGAGCTGATGGACATGGCCCGGACGTCGATCAACGTGATGGGCAACTGCGTCGCGTCGGTCGTCGTCGCCCGCTGGGAGGGCGTGCTGGGCGCGCCCGTTGCCGTCTCCGACGAGAACGCGCCCGGCCGGGAGCTCGCCCGGAAGGCGGCGCCTTAGGCGACGCGAGCGGCGTGCGCCCGTCCCCGTGGGAAGCGCTCTCAGAGCGCTCGAACGTAATCCTTCGGTTCCTGTCTCCAGACCGTGACGCCGCAGAACCGATCGCCCTCGGGGCAGACGGGGCGCACGCCCGCGTGGTGGCGCAGCGTGCACGGCGGCAACAGCCACGGCCCGATCCGGGGATTGACCTCGCGGATCTGCAGCGCCTCGTCGAGGGAGGCGCGCCAGATCTCCTCCTGCGCGTTGTAGCAGAGGCGCATCGCGAACTTGTGATGGAGGTTCAGGAGATCCGCCGATTCCGTGAAGCGGATCGCGACGGCGTTCGGCAGGAGGTAGGCGGCGAACTCGTCCGCGACGCCCCGCGCGCGCAGCTCGCCGATCGCCGACCACGTCTCCTCCATCGTCGCGCGATAGAGGTCGTCCGCCTCGGGCACGTCCGCGACGAGCATCGGCCGGACGAAGTCGGGCTCCTCCGAGAGGTACGCCGGGAGCGCGGGCCGCGACGCCGGCGTCATGCGGTGCCGCTGGTCCTGGCTGTCGGCCGTGTGCGAGATCCTCTTGCGGAACGTGTACCCCGGGTGGAAGAGCGCCCGCGAGAGCTTGTCGAGGGTGGTCAGCGTCAGCGTCTCGCCGAGGATGCGGTTCTGCGACGGGTCGAGCACCCGGCGGATCGCGTCGTCGTCGGAGAGCGCGGCCCGCGGCACGCCGAGGATCTCGCGCACCGCCGACGCGAGGACCTCCTCGTTGTTGGCCTTCCAGTCGACGAGCCGCGACACGCGGCCGCCGAGCTCGCGGTCGAACTCGTCGCGGAACTCGCGGCCGGCCGAGCGCGTCCGGGGGAGGCTCTGGAACGCGGCCCATTCCGGCGTCTCCTCGAGCGGCAGCGGGTCCTGGAGGACGGAGGCGTACAGGGGGTCGTGCCGCAGCACCTCCTCGACCATCTTGCCGACGACCTCGCGCTGCTCGGCGGGCGCGTCCATCGACTCGCAGAGCCGCCAGTAGCGGAAGAGCGTGATGCCCGAGATCGTGTGGTACAGGTACGAGAACGTGGCCACCGGCAGGACGTAGCGCGCGATCTCCTGGGCGCGTTTCTGGATCGCACCTTTGAACCGAGTGCCCCCGTCGCCGCGCGTCCGCCCCGGGAAGAGGCCGAAGTAGCGCTCGGCGGCGAGCGGCGTCAGGAGCTCGGTCAGCCTCGCGTACGCCTCCTGCTGGCGCCGCGCCGTCTTCTCGTACAGATCGCGCTCGGCCGGTCCGAGCGGCGGGATCGCGTACTGGCCGCGTCCGACCTCCACGTACCGCTGCGAGACCTGCTCCGAGTTGTAGAAAGGATGCGAGTGCAGGAACGTCCAGAGGAACTGCCGGGAGACGTTCTCGAGCGCGAACTGGAAGTGCGCGTGCTGGAAGGTCGTGTGGTGGCCGGCCTCGTAGATCGACTTCGCGAGCGCGTCCCGCCGTTCCGGCCGCGCGGACGCCTGGTCCTCCGACACGATGCCCTTCGCGGAGTAGCAGGTGCGCGCCGTCGCGACGACGTTCTCGTAGGGCCGGTCGAACGCGTGGACGAGGCGCACCGCCGGAGGCGCGGAGAGAAAGCCGGAGGCCGCCGCGGCGGGACGGGGAAGGCTCGACACCGCCTCATTGTAGATCGGGTGTAAGCTCCCGCGTCATCCGGAGGGCGCCATGGTCCACCGCGTTGGCGTTTTCATCGCGTCGTTGGTCCTCGGGATCGCGGCTCCTCTCCTCGTTGCCGCGACCTTCACAGTCACGAATACGAACGATTCGGGAGTCGGGTCGTTGCGCCAGGCGATCACCGATGCCAATGGCGCCGGTGCAGGCCCGCACACGATCGCCTTCGACATTCCCGGATCGAGCGTCCAGACGATCACGTTGGCGAGTGCGCTCCCGATACTCGACGTTTCGAGCGGCGGCGTGACGGTCGACGGAACGACGCAGCCGGGCTACGCCGGGTCGCCACTCATTGCCATCGACTGCGGCAGCGCGAGCGTGATTGTGTTTCAGCTCGGGGGTTCGGGTGGGACCATCAAGGGACTCGCCATCGGCAACTGCGGAGTGGCGGTCAGCGCCAACGGCAACGCGTCGACCACGGTTCAGGCCTGCCACCTCGGAGTGGACGCGGCCGGAACGACCGTGACGCCGAATACCCAGGGGATTTCACTGGCGGAGAGTGCGTTTCTGATCGGCGGTCCCGCGGCCGCGGATCGCAACATCATCTCGGGCAACTCGGACTGGGGAATCTTCATCGGGTCCTTCACGGGGGGCACGATCCAGAACAACTACATCGGGACGGACGTTTCGGGGACGGTCGCGTTCCCGAACGGAATCGGCGTCAACATCCAGGGGGGAAGCGGGTCGGGGATTCTGGTCGGGGGAGCGGGCACGGGGAACCTGATCTCGGGCAACACAGGCGACGGCCTCGACGTCGGCTTCTTCGCCGTCGACGTGACGATCCAGGGCAACCTCATCGGGACGGACGTCAACGGGACCGTCGCGCTTCCCAACGCTGCCGGCATCGTGACCGTGGCTCCCTCCCCAACCGGCCTCGTGATCGGCGGGACCGGAGCCGGCGAGGGGAACCTCCTCTCCGGCAACACGACGACGGGCATGAACATCCAGGCCGACGGCGCGCTCATCCAGGGCAACTTCATCGGCGTCGACGATTCGCACCTCCTCCCGCTGCCGAACGGGGGCGTCGGCGTGAGCGTTCAGTCCGCGACGGCGACGCCCGCCTCTCCGAGCATCATCGGATCGTCGACGCCGGGAGGACCGGGCGGCAATGTCATCGCGTTCAACGGCGGCGAGGGACTGGTCGTGCGGAGCGGTACGCGTCACACGATGCGCGGAAACTCCATTCACGACAATGCGACGCTCGGGATCTCGCTTTCCTTCGGTTTGAATGCCCCGACCCCGAACGACCTCGGCGACGGCGACAGCGGAACCAACGACCTGCAGAACTTCCCGGTCGTCTCGTCCGTGACGTACGGAGGGGCGAACACGACGGTGTCCGGCCTGCTGAACTCGACGCCCGGCACGACCTTCGACCTCGACTTCTACGCCAATTCGGCGTGTTCCAACTTCCCCCGAGATTACGTCCAGGGCGAGACCTACCTGGGTTCTTCGCAGGTGACGACCGACGGTTCCGGCAACGCTCCATTCACGGTCTCGACGCTGCCGCCCGTGGCGGCCGGTTCAAAGATCTCCGTGACGGCGACCGATCCGTCCGGGAACACGTCGGAGTTCTCGCAGCGCCTGCCGTTCTCGGTCAACGTCAAGTCGGGACCCGCGGCGGGTGGCACGGCGCTGATGATCGCCGGCACGAACTTCCTCGCGGGAGCGGCGGTGACCATCGGCGGCATCTCGGCCACCGGCGTCGCGGTCAACTCGTACACGTCGATCTCCGCCACGACTCCCGCCCTCGCTGCCGGAACCGCCAACGACCTGGTCGTGACCAACACCGACGCGACGACGGGGACCCTGATCAAAGGCTTCGTCGCCGACTTCCTCGACGTGCCGAACGGGCAGCAGTTCTATTCCTACGTGACGACGCTGGTGTCCAACGCCATCACCGCCGGCATCGGCGGAGGCCTGTACGGCGTCAACGACGACACGCTGCGCCAGCAGATGGCGGTCTTCATCCTGAAGGGCAAGCACGGCCTCTGCTACACGCCGCCCCCCTGCACCGGCATGTTCGCCGACGTGCCCTGCCCCTCGACCTTCGCCAACTGGATCGAGGCCATGGCGAACGAAGGCATCACGGGCGGGTGCGGCGGCGGCAAGTTCTGCCCGCAGAATCCGGTCCGCCGCGACCAGATGGCGGTGTTTCTCCTGAAGGGCGAGCACGGATCGTCTTACGTGCCGCCGGCGTGCACCGGGATGTTCGCGGACGTTCCCTGTCCCTCGACGTTCGCCAACTGGATCGAACAGCTCGCCAACGAGAGCATCACGGGAGGCTGCGGCGGCGGCAACTACTGCCCCTCGAACCCGAACACCCGAGGCCAGATGGCGGTCTTCCTGACGAAGACGTTCCACCTGCAATAGCCCGGGCGCCTCGATACGTCCTTCGCACGGCGAACCGGGACGCCCCGTCGGACCATAATTAGGGCGGCCATGCAGCTGCCCGTCTACCTCGACCACCACGCGACGACGCCGGTCGATCCGCGCGTGCTCGAGGCGATGATGCCGTTCTTCTCGCGCGTGTTCGGCAACCCGTCCTCGCGCGGCCACGTCTTCGGCTGGGAGGCGGAGGCGGCGGTCGACGGCGCCCGCGAGACGCTCGCCGGGCTTCTGGGCGTCTCGCCGAAGGAGATCGTCTTCACGAGCGGCGCCACCGAGGCCGACAACCTCGCGATCTTCGGCGTCGCGCGCCTCCCGGGCCGCGAGGGCGGCCACATCGTCACCGCCGCGACCGAGCATCCCGCGGTCCTCGACGCGTGCCGCCGGCTCGAGAGGGAGGGGTTCGCCGTCACGTTCCTGATGCCGGAGAAGGGCACGGGCAGGATCGCCCCCGAGCGCGTGCGCGAGGTCATCACCGACCGGACCTTCCTCGTGTCCCTCATGACGGCCAACAACGAGATCGGCGTCCTCCACGACGTCGCCGGGATCGGCGCCGTCTGCCGCGAGCGGGGCGTGCTGTTCCACACCGACGCGGTCCAGGCGTTCGGCAAGGTCCCCTTCGACCTCGGGGCGCTGCCGGTCGACCTGGCGTCCTTCTCCGCGCACAAGATCTACGGGCCGAAGGGCGTCGGAGCCCTATTCGTGCGCGCGCGGCATCCCCGCGTCCGCCTCGAGCCCATGCTCCATGGCGGCGGACAGGAGCGCGGCGTTCGCTCGGGCACGCTGAACGTGCCCGGCATCGTCGGCCTCGCGCGCGCGGCCGAGATCGCGGTCGAGGAGAGGTCCGAAGAGAGCCGCCGCCTGCGCCTTCTCCGCGGGCGGCTGCACGACGCGCTCGCCGGCCGCCTTTCCGGGGTCACGCTGAACGGTCCCGCGCTGCCGGCGATCGGCCGGGACGGGGAGCTCGCGCCCGGAGAGGTCGAGACGCGGCTCCCGGGCAACCTCAACGTCTCCTTCGCCGGCGTCGACGGCGAGGCGCTCCTCGTCGGGATGAAGGAGGTGGCGGTCTCGACGGGTTCGGCCTGCACCTCGGCGTCGCTCGAGCCCTCGCCGGTGCTGACCGCGATCGGCGTGCCCGCCGACCTCGCGCACGCGTCGATCCGCTACGGCCTGGGCCGGTCCACGGCGGCCGATGAGGTGGACTTCGCCGCGGAGGCGGCGGTGCGGACCGTCGAGCGGTTGAGGGAGAAGTCGCCGCTCGCCCATTCGCGATAGGCTTCGTCCGCGGGCCGCCGGCCCGCTCCCCGCCGGACGCGGTGTCGGCGGCAGAACAACCGGAAGCTCGGTGCTCAGGGATCTCGTTCGCGGTCTGCCCCTCTACGCGGGCCTCCTCGAGGAGGCCCGGACGGGAGAGGACCGTCTCGTCGTCTCGGGCGGCGTCGGCGCGCTGCCCGCCCTGCTCGCCGCCGCGCTGGCGGAGGACCTCGGGCGGCCCCTGGTCGCGGTGGTCGGCAACGAGAAGGACGCCGAGCGGATGCTCGAGGACCTCGCGGCGGCCGGCGCGGGGGAGGCGTTCCACGCGCCCGCCCCGACGCTCACGCCGTACCAGCGGATCCCGGCTTCGCTCAAGGCGCGGCGCGACGAGCACGCGCTGCTGACGGCGCTCGCGGGTGGCGCCGCTCCGGCCGCGGTGCTTCCGGCGCGGGCCCTCTTCACGCGGCTGCCGGATCCCTCCGCCTTCTCGGGAATGGTGCTCCGCCTCGCCGTCGGCGCGGAGATCTCGCTGTCGTCGACCGTCGCCACGCTGACTCGGCGGGGGTATCGCCGCGGCGATCTCGTGATCGAGACCGGCGACCTCGCGGTGCGCGGCGGGCTGTTCGACGTGTTTCCGCCCGACCGCGATTTCGCCGTGCGCGTCGAGCTCGACGGCGATCGGATCGCGTCGCTCCGTCTCTTCGATCCGGACACGCAGCGCTCGCGCGAGCGGCTCGAGGAGGTGGCGCTGCCACCGTTCGCGGCCGCGGAGGAATCCGAGGAGGCGCGCCGCCTCCTGACCGAGCGCATCGGGCGGCCGCCGTCGGAGGCGGAGCGGAGCGTCTTCGCGCCGGCGGTCGAGGCGATGCCCGCCGGCTGGCTCGACTACGCGGACGGCGCCCTCGTCGTGCTCGTCGAGCCAGCCGCGGTCGAGGAGGAGGTCGCGGGCTTCGCCGAGCGGCTCGCGGCCGACCGGGATCCGGACCGCGACGCGTTCGCTCCCGAGGAGCTCATGCACGGCGCGGGGCGGATCCGCGAGGCGCTCGCGGGAGTGTGCCTGCGCTTCGACCGCCTCGGCCTCGATGGCGAAGGCGCGCGCGCGGTGCGCCTGCCCGCGGAGGCGATCGCCGGTCACGGCGGGCGGGCGAAGGAGGCGGCGGCCGACCTGACGCGCGCGCTCGAATCGGGCGAGGAGGTCTTCGTCGCGGCCCGGCCGACCGGCGGCGCGGAGAACCTCAAGCGCCTCGCGGTCGAGTACGGGTTCCACGTGTCCTCCGAGCGGCGGCCGGGCGCGGTGGTCGCCGTGCCGGCGGAGATCTCGGCCGGGTTCCGCCTGCGCGAGCCGCGCCTCGCCGTCTACTCCGAGGAGGAGATCTTCGGCGAGGAGCGCCGCTCCTCCGCGGCGCGCCGCCGGCCCTCGGAGGCGTTCCTCTCCGACCTGCGCGACCTGAAGCTCGGCGACGCGGTGGTCCACGCCGACTACGGCATCGGCCGCTTCAAGGGGCTGAAGCGCGTGCCGGTCGAGGGCGAGGAGCGCGAGTTCATGGAGATCGAATACGCCGAGGCGAAGTCTCTCCTCCTGCCGGTCGAGCGGCTCGATCTCGTGCAGAAGTACTCCGGCGTCGAGGGCGTCGAGCCCGTGCTCGACCGGCTCGGCGGCGCGGGCTGGGCGCGGCGCAAGGCGTCCGTGCGCAAGGCGATGCGCGACATGACCGATCAGCTGTTGAAGCTGTACGCGCGCCGCAGCCTCGCGGACGGCTTCGCGTTCTCGAAGGACTCGCCGTGGCAGAAGGAGTTCGAGGACGCCTTCGAGTACACCGAGACACCCGACCAGGCCCAGGCGATCGCCGACGTCAAGCGCGACATGCAGTCGGCCAAGCCGATGGACCGGCTCCTCTGCGGCGACGTCGGGTACGGCAAGACCGAGGTCGCGATGCGCGCGGCGTTCAAGGCGGTGCTCGACGGCAAGCAGGTCGCGGTGCTCGCGCCGACGACGATCCTCGCGGACCAGCACTTCCGCACGTTTCGCCGCCGGTTCGCCGCGTTCCCGGTGACGATCGAGCTCCTGTCGCGCTTCCGCACGCGGAACGAGCAGAAGGACGTCATCGCCCGCGTCGCGGAGGGCACGGTGGACATCCTGATCGCGACCCACCGCATGCTCGGCCGCGACCTCGCGTTTCGCGACCTCGGCCTCCTGATCGTCGACGAGGAGCAGCGCTTCGGCGTCGCGCAGAAGGAGCGCCTGAAGGAGTGGAAGGCCTCGATCGACGTGCTCGCGATGTCCGCGACGCCGATTCCCCGATCGCTCCACCTCTCGCTCTCCGGCCTGCGCGACCTCTCGATCATCGAAACGCCGCCGCGCGACCGCCTCGCGATCGAGACGCAGGTCGTGCCCTCGAAGCCCGAGATCATCCGCGAGGCGATCGAGGCCGAGATCGGCCGCGGCGGCCAGGTCTTCTTCGTGCACAACCGCGTCGAGTCGATCGGGCGCGTGAAGCGGGCGCTCGAGGAGCTGCTTCCGTCGGTCCGGATCACCACCGCGCACGGACAGATGCCGGAGGCGGAGCTCGAGAAGGCGATGCTGCGCTTCGTCACGCGCGAGGCGGACGTTCTGCTGGCGACCGCGATCGTCGAGAACGGCCTCGACATTCCGTCGGCCAACACGATCCTGATCGACCGCGCGGACACGTTCGGTCTCGCCCAGCTCTACCAGCTGCGCGGGCGCGTCGGCCGGAGCGACAAGCCGGCGTACGCGTACCTGCTCGTGTCCGAGACATCCGCGCTCTCGGACGTCGCGCGGCAGCGCCTCGCGTCGATCCGCGAGTTCTGCGACCTCGGCGCCGGCTTCCGCATCGCCGCGCGCGACCTCGAGATCCGCGGGTCCGGGAACATGCTCGGCGGCGAGCAGTCGGGCCACATCGCCGCGGTCGGCTTCGAGACGTACCTCTCGCTCCTCGAGGAGGCGATCCGGGAGATCCGGGGCGAGGAGCCGATTCCCGAGCGCGCGGTCACCCTCTCGCTCGGCGTCGACCTCGCGATTCCGCCGTCCTACATCGAGGACGAGAACTGGCGGATGATGGTCTACAAGAAGATCGCCCGGGCCGGCGACGACGCGGCGCTCGCGGAGACCGCCCGCGAAATCGCCGACCGCTTCGGCGAGCCGCCGCCCGTCGTGCGCCGCCTCGTCGAGTACGCCCGCCTGCGGAGCCGGGCGGAGCGGCTCGGCGTCACCGCGATCACCCGGCAGGCCGGGAAGGTCCACCTGCGCTTCGCGGAGGACGCCGCCGTCGATCCCGACCGCGTGCTCGAGTTCGTCGGCGCGACGCCCGGGGCGAGCCTGTCGCCCAACGGAGTGCTCACGCTGCCGTCCCCGGCGGGCGACGCCCTCATCGCCGGGCTCGTCGAGCTCCTGCCGTCCCTCGAGCGGAGGGACGCGGCGTGAAAAGAAGAAGCGGGGTCAGGCTTCAGCCTGACCCCGGGCTCTAGCCTCCCCCCGGGGATGCCGGAGGCGGGATCCAGGAATTCTGAACCCCAAAGGGTGTTAAAAGGGCTTCGATGAACAAGGTGTTCGTCCCCATCGTCCTCGCGGTCGCGGTGCCCGCGTCCGCCGCTCTCGGCGCCGAGCTCGTCGAGCAGATCGTCGTGCGCGTCAACGACCGCCTGATCACCCAGTCCGAGTTCGACAAGCGGCTCGCCATCGCCGCCAGGGCGCCGAACCATCCGATCGATGCGGCCGAGCTCGAGCGCAACGTGCTCGAGGACCTGATCAAGGAGAAGCTCCTCGAGGAGCGCGCCAAGGAAATGTCCGTCGGCGCCACCGACGAGGAGGTGGACGCCGCCGTCGCCCGCGTCAAGGCTCAGTACAACCTGACCACCGACGCCGAGTTCGATGCGGCGCTCGCCCAGTCCGGGATGACGCGCGACGAGCTGAAACGCCAGATGCGCCAGTCGATCACGCTGCAGAAGGTCGTCGGCCGCGACGTCGCCTCGCAGCTCCAGCTGACCGACGATCAGCTCCGGCTCGAGTACGAGCGCAAGAAGGACCAGTACTATGCCGTCCCGGAATCGGCGCACGTGGCGGAGATCGTTCTGAAGTTTCCGCCGGGCGACGCCGAGGCGCGGCAGAAGGCGGTCGAGAAGATCGAGGCGATCCGCGGCGGATTGAAGGCGGGCGGCACGGTCTCGTTCGCCGAGATCGCGAAGCAGGACTCCGAGGGCTCGACGAAGGACCGCGGCGGCGATCTCGGGACGGTGTCGAAGGGCGAGCTCGTCGAGGCGCTGGACGTCGCCATCTTCGTGACGCCGCCGGACGAGTACCCCGCGCCCGCGTTGATGTCCGACTCGGTCCACCTCTTCCGCGTGACGGACCGCAAGGGCGCGGGCTTCAAGCCGTTCACGGAGGTCAAGGACGACCTGCGCAAGCGGATCCAGGACGACCTCTACGAGAAGCGGTTCGGCGAGTACATGGACAAGCTGCGTCGTGACGCCTTCGTGAAGATCTACGTGCCGGAGCTCGCGAAGCTCGACGAGAAGAAGGCGGGCGGCTAGACCGGACCGCTTGCGCTTCGCCCTTTCGCTGCCTCCGGGCTTCTCCTTCGACGCGGTCGTGCGCTCGCACGGCTGGTACGACCTGCCGCCGTTCTCGTACGACCGACGGCGCGGCGTCCTCGCGATTGCCGGTTCCCGCGGTGCGATCACCTTTCGCGACGCTCGAGGACGGCTCGAGGTGTCGGGTCCGGGAGGACGCGCGGCGCTCGCGCGGGTCGCTCGCCGCGTCTTCTCGCTCGACCTGGATCTCGCCGCCTTCGACGCGCGGCTCGTCGACGCGCCGGCGCTCCGACGCGCCCTCGCGAGGGGCGGCGGCCGGATGCTGCGGGCGCCGACGCTCTTCGAAGACGCCGTGAAGATGCTGCTCACGACGAACTGCTCCTGGGCCGCGACGCAGGGCATGGTGGTGCGGCTCATCGAAGTGGCGGGCGAGGGGGGCGCCTTCCCGACGCCCGCCGCCATCGCCCGGATCCGACCCGCGACCCTGCGTTCGCGCGTGCGGTGCGGCTACCGCGCTCCGGCGCTCTCGCGCTTCGCGCGCCGCGTCGACTCGGGTCGCCTCGACCTCTCCGTCTGGGAAGACGGCGACACGCCCGCGGAGCGCGTGCGCGAGGCCATCATCGGCGAACACGGGTTCGGCCCCTATGCGGCCGAGGGACTGCTGCGCATTCTCGGCCGCCACGAGTTCTTCGCGGTCGACTCGTGGGTGCGGATGAAGTACCGCCGGATGTACCCGGGGCGCGCGAAGGTCGAGCGCGCGATCGCGCGCCGCTACGCGCGCTTCGGCAACTATCGCGGCCTCGCCCTGTGGCTCGACCTGACGCGCGACTGGCACGAGGGAGACGTTCCGTCCTGGGATGGAGGGGAGAAATCCCCGTAGAAGACGTCCGCGAAACGCGACCGCTCGCGGCTCGCGGCGGGCGATGCACAACGGGTTGGGCGGTATGCCGCTCGCTTCTCTCTCCGCGTGTTACGCCCCCTTTACGCTCCTAATTTTTTTAGGCAAATAACTTTCCTTGACTAATAAACCACGGCGCTCCTAACATCCGCCCAGTGGCCAAAATTGGCCAAAAGTGGGAGAAAGTGGTCCCGGCATCGCGTGGCGGGACGACATTTTTGAAGGATGGATCGCTTTCGTGGGAGCGCACCGGCCCGTCTCGACGAGAAGGGCCGGCTGAAGGTGCCGAACCTCTTTCGGCAGCAGATCGAAGAAGCCTTCGGTCGCGACCTCTTCGTGACGTCGCTGCACGGGCGCAACTTCCTTCTGTATCCGATGCCGATCTGGCGGGCGCTCGAGGAGAAGCTCGCGCAGCAGCCGGCGATCCACCGCGCGAAGACGAAGTTTCTCGAACGCGTCAACTTCTACGGCCAGGATTCCATCCTGGACGGGCAGGGACGCGTGCTCGTGCCGCAGATCCTGCGCGACGCGGCGAAGCTGCCGCCGGACGTCGTCGTCACCGGCAACATCGATCACCTCGTCGTCTCCGACCGGAGCGGCCTCGCCAAGAAGCTCGCGACCGAGGACTTCGGTCCCGAGGACTACGACGAGCTCTCGAAGCTGCTCCTGTGAGCCAGGCCGATTGAGAACGCCGCGCACGTTCCGGTCCTCCTCGACGAGGTCGTGCGCCTGCTCGCGCCGGAGCGCGGCGGCCTCTTCGTCGACGCGACGGTCGGAGCGGGAGGCCACGCGGAGGCGCTGCTCGACGCGGGGCCGCGCGTGCACCTCCTCGGTCTCGACCGCGATCCGGACGCGCTCGCGTCGGCTCGCGTTCGCCTCGCGCGCTTCGGGGAGCGCGTCGAGCTGCGCCGCGCGGACTTCGGCGATCTCGATGCCGTCCTCCCGGATTCTCCGGCGCCGGCCGGCGTCCTCGCCGACCTCGGCGTCTCGTCGATGCAGCTCGATCGCGCGGAGCGGGGCTTCTCGTTCCGCCGCGACGGGCCGCTCGACATGCGGATGGGGCAGAGCGGACGGAGCGCGGCCGACGTCGTGGCGACCGCTTCGGTGGAGGAGCTGACACGGATTTTCCGTGAATTTGGGGAGGAGCGAATGGCGGGAAAGATCGCGCGCGGAATCGTGGCAGAGCGGACTCGAGGTCCCATCACCACCACCCGGCACCTGGCGCGGGTGGTCGCGGAGCAGAAAGGCAGCCGCGAGAAGATCGATCCGGCGACCCGGGTCTTTCAGGCGCTCCGCATCGAGGTGAACCAGGAGCTCGTCGCGCTCGCCCGGTTTCTCGCCGCGGCCGTCGCCCGCATGCAGCAGGGCGGCCGCCTCGCCGTCATCTCGTATCACTCGCTCGAGGACCGGATCGTCAAGGACGCGTTCCGCCGCGAATCGGGCGTCTGCCTGTGCCCGCCGCGCCTGCCGGCGTGTGTCTGCGGGGCGCGCAAGGCGCTCGAGGTCCTGACCCGCCGGGCGATCCGCCCCTCCGACGCGGAGATCCAGCGCAATCCGCGCTCGCGCAGCGCGCGTTTGAGGGCCGCCGAGAAGATCGCGGTCTGATCCAGGGAGTCACGGTCCGTCCATGAGCGCCCTGTACGCCCACTCCAAGCGAGTCGAGAACCTGCACCTCACGCGGGAGCGGGACCGGCGCCGCGGCCGCGAGCTCGCGACGTTCGTGCTCGCCGGCCTGCCGGTCGCCTGCGCGCTCCTCGGCTACGCGGCCCTCCACATCGAGACGGTGCGTGTCGGCTACCTGCGTGAGGCGCGGCAGGCGACGATTTCGGATCTGAACGAGGAGAATCGCCGGCTCCGCGCCGAGCTCGGGCGGGCGTCAGCCCCCGATCGCGTCGCGTCGCTCGCGCAGCGCAAGGGACTCCGTCCGCCGCACCCGGGGCAGATCCAGTACGTCGAGGCGCCGACGAGTGCTTCGGCGGCAGACGCCCCCTCACCCCCGCCCTCTCCCGGAGGGAGAGGGAGCAGACCGTGAACGCCGTCCGTCGCGGCCGCACGCGGCTGTTCATGCTGTTTCTCGCGCTGTGGGCCGCCGTGGTGGTCGCCCGTCTCGCGCAGGTGCAGATTGCTCAGGGTTCGAGGTATCGCGCGCGAGCCGCGCGGCAGCAGGAGCGCCGGATCGAGATCAAGGGCTCACGCGGCTCGATCCTCGACCGCGAGGGTCGCGAGCTCGCGGTCTCCGTCGAGGCGGCGTCGGTGTACGCGATTCCCGACGAGATCGAGAGTCCGCGCGCCGCGGCGCAGGCGCTCTCGCCGCTCCTCGGCATGCCGGCGCCCGAGGTGCAGGAGAAGCTGACTTCGGAGCGCGGGTTCACGTGGGTGAAGCGCCAGATCGACGCCGCCACGGGCGAGCGCGTCCGCGCGCTGAAGCTCGCCGGCGTCCATCTCGTGGCCGAGCCGCGGCGCTTCTATCCCAAGGGACACCTCGGCGCGGCGGTGCTCGGCTTCGTCGGCACCGACGACGCGGGTCTCGCGGGACTGGAGCACCTCTACGACAAGACGATCCGGGGCAAGCCCGGCGAGATCATCGCGCTGACGGACGCGCGGCGGAGCCGCTACGGCGAGGCGGAGACCGCGAGCAGCCGTCCCGCGCAGGAGGGCGCCTCGCTCGTCCTCTCGATCGACTCGGGCATCCAGTTCGCGGCGGAGAACGAGCTCGCCGCCTCGATGGCCGAGCACCGCGCGAAGTCGGGCAGCGTCGTCGTCCTCGATCCCTGGAACGGCGAGATCCTGGCGATGGCCTCGTGGCCCGACTTCGACCCGAACGACTTCGCGCGCTACGCGCCCGACGCGCGCCGCAATCACGCGATCGCCGACAGCTACGAGCCCGGCTCGACGTTCAAGATCGTCACGGGCGCGCTCGCCGTCGACGAGGGCGTCGTCTCGCTCGACGAGATCATCGACACCGGCGACGGCACGATCCGCGTCGCGAACACGACGATCCAGGAAGCCGACCGCCACCGCTACGGAGCGCTCACGCTCGGCGGGATCCTCGAGCACTCCTCGAACATCGGCATCATCCGTGTCGGCATGCGTCTCGGTCCGCGGCGTCTCTACGACGGCGCCCGCTCCTTCGGCGTCGGACAGTCGACGGGAGTCGATCTGCCCGGCGAGAACTCCGGGATCTTCCGCCCGCTCCCGCGATGGTCGGCGTTGTCCAACGCCGAGATCTCGATGGGCCAGGAGGTGTCGCTCAACGCCCTCCAGCTGGCCCGCATCGGCGCCGTGATCGCCAATGGCGGCAAGCTCGTCCAGCCGCACATCGTCACGAAGATCGTCGAGCCCGGCGGCGCCGTCCGTGCGGTCGCCGCCCCCGAGCCGGTCCGCGTCGTCTCCGAAGCCACGGCTCGGTCGCTCGCGAACATCATGATCGGCGTCGTCGAGCGCGGCAACTCCGGCAAGGCCGCGATCCCGGGCTTTTCGGTCGCGGGCAAGACGGGCACGGCTCAGAAGGCCGGCATGGGCGGGTACATGCCCGGGCACCACATACCGAACTTCGTCGGCTTCGCGCCCGCCGACGCGCCGCGCTGCGTCGCCGTCGTCGTGGTCGAGGAGCCCCAGGGCAAGTACTATGCGGCCGACGTGGCGGCGCCCCTGTTCTCGCGCGTGATGTCCCAGGCCCTCGGCATTCTCCGGGTCGCGCCCCGCGAGCAGCGTGTCCCCATGGCCGTTCTCGCCGAGGCGGCGCCGGAACGTCCGCCGCGGTACGCCGCCGGCGTCCTCCCGGCGTCCCGCCGCGACCCGGCGTCGAGAAGCGCCGACGACCGCACGCCGAGCGCGATCGGCATGTCCGCGCGCGAGGCGCTCGCGGCCTTCGCCCGGCTCGGGGTCCTCGCCCGCCTCCAGGGAACCGGATTCGTCGTCGCTCAGGATCCTCCGGCCGGCTCGCCCATCCGACCGGGGGCGGTGCACACCCTCTTTCTGGCCGACAGCACTGCGTCGCCCTCCCGGGCGGGAGGACGCCGCGCGGAGGAAGCGGCACCGGCTCCCTCGGCTCCGTGAAGCTGATGGACCTCGCCGCCGTCCTTTCGGGCGCCGAGACCGTTCCTTCCGCGAAGGACATCGAGGTCGCGCGGGCGGCGATCGACTCCCGGCTCGTGAAGCCCGGCGATCTCTTCTTCGCCCTGCGAGGCGCGAAGAGCGACGGGATCGCGCACGTTCCCGAGGCGATTCGCCGCGGCGCGGTCGCCGTGGTCTCCGACCGGCCCGCGCCCGACGGCCCGGCCCCGGCGGTGCCGTGGATCGCGATCGAGGCGCCCCGCCGCGCGCTCGCGCTCGTCGCGGCGCGGCTCTGCGGCGATCCCGCCGAGCGCCTCGTGCTCGCCGGAGTGACCGGCACCAACGGGAAGACGTCGACGGCGCAGCTCCTCGAGGCGATCCTCGCGAGGCGCTACGGCGCCGCGGGATTCCTCGGCACGATCGGCTACCGCACGCCGCGGCGCGCCCACGAGGCCGACCGCACCACGCCCGAGGCGCCCGTGATCCAGGGGATGCTGGCCGAGATGCTCGAAGACGGCGCGAGGGCCGCCGCGATGGAGGTCTCGTCCCACGCGCTCGCGCTCGAGCGCGTCGACGGGTGCCGCTTCGACGTCGCGGTCTTCACCAACCTGACGCGCGACCACCTCGACTTTCACGGCGACATGGAGTCCTACTACGTCGCGAAGCGCCGGCTCTTCGCGCTGCGCAAGCCGGGCGCCTTCGGCGTCGTCAACGCGGACGACCCGTACGGCCGGCGCCTCCTCGCCGAGGTCCCGCCGCCGCTCGCGAGCTTCTCCGCAGCCGGAGCCGAGGCGGACTTCCGCGCCGGGGACGCGCGGTGCGATCTCCGCGGGGTCGCCTTCGACCTCGACCACGCCGGCGGGCGCGTGCGGATCGAGTCGCCGCTGCTCGGCCGGTTCCAGGTCGCGAACCTCTGCGGAGCGGCCGCGGCGGGACTCGTGCTGGGCGTTCCGCCCATGGACGTCGCCGCGGCGATCGCGAAGGTCTCGAACGTCCCGGGGCGGCTCGAGCCGGTGCGCGCGGGCCAGGCGTTTCCGATTCTCGTCGATTACGCGCACACGCCGGACGCGCTCGAGCGGCTGCTCTCGGCGGTGCGCGAGCTGACCGACCAGCGCCTCGTGCTCGTCTTCGGCTGCGGCGGGGACCGCGACCGCGGCAAGCGCGCGCCGATGGGCGAGATCGCGGGCCGGCTCGCCGACTTCGCGATCGCGACCTCCGACAACCCTCGCTCGGAGGATCCGGAGAGGATCCTCCGCGAGGTGGAGGTCGGTCTCGGCCGCACCGGCGGCGGACGCTGGCGCTCGATCGCCGACCGCCGCGAGGCGATCCGCGCGGCGCTCGCGGAGGCCGATGCCGGCACCGTCGTGGTCATCGCCGGCAAGGGCCACGAGACGACGCAGGTCGTGGGAAGCGTCGAGCACCCGTTCGATGACCGCCGCGTGGCCGCCGAGCTCGCGAGGCTCGCATGAGGTTCGATCTGGCGGCCGTGGCGGCGGCGGCGGGGGCTCCCGCGCACGGCGCGGCGTCGCTGACGGGCGTCGCCGTGGACTCGCGGCGGGCGAAGCCGGGCGACCTCTTCGTGGCGATTCGCGGCGCGCGGGTGGACGGCCACGACTTCGCGCGCGACGCGGCCTCCCGGGGCGCGGCCGCCCTGCTCGGCGAGCGGCATCCGGTGGACCTGCCGCCCGAGTTTCCCGCCGTTCTCGTCGATCAGCCGCTGGCGGCGCTGCTGCGCCTCGCGGCCGCGACGAAGAGGTCGTCGGATTTTCGCCTCGCGGCGATCACGGGCTCGGCGGGGAAGACGACGACGAAGGACTTCGCGGCGGCCGTGCTCGCCCGCCGATTCGCGGTCGAGAAGACGCCGGGCAGCCAGAACAGCCAGATCGGCTTTCCGATGTCGGTCATGAACCTGCCGCGGGCGCCGGAGTGGATGGTCGGCGAGATGGGAATGTCGGAGCCGGGCGAGCTGGCGAGACTCTCCCGCGCCTTCGAGCCGGACGTCGCGGCGATCCTCCTCGTCGCGGCCGCGCATCTCCAGTACTTCGCCTCGGTCGATGCGATCGCGGACGGCAAGGCCGAGATCCTCGAGGGGCTGAAGCCCGGCGGCACCTTCGTCGCGAACGCCGACGACCCCCGCGTGGCCGCGATCGCGGCGCGGCACCGCGGCCGGCTGCGAGTCGTACGGTTCGGGCGCGGCCCCGGCGCCGAGGTCACCGCGCGCGGCGTCGCCGCCGAACCGGACGGCAGCCGCTTCGTCCTCGCGACGCCCCAGGGCGAGGCGCCGGTGCGCCTGCCGCTGCCCGGCGCGCACCAGGTCTCGAACTTCCTCGCCGCCGCCGCGATCGGCCACGCCGTCGGCGTGCCGCCGGCCGAGTGCGCGGCCGCCGCCGAGACGCTCACGCCCGCCGCGCACCGCGGCGAGATCCGGCGCCACGCGTCCGGCGCCATCCTGTACGACGACGCCTACAACGCGAATCCCGCCTCGATGCGGGCGGCGCTCGAGACGCTCGCGGCCCTGCCCGCCCGCCGCCGCATCGCGGTGCTCGGCGACATGCTCGAGCTCGGGCCGGACGAGGATCGGTGGCATCGCGAGGCGGGCGCCGCGGCGTTCGGCCGCGCCGATCTCCTCGTGTGCGTGGGCGCGCGCGCGCGGCTCTACGGCGAAGGCGCCGTCGGCGCCGGTCTGCCCGAGAGCGCGGTGCGCCGTGTCGCGTCCGCCGAGGAGGCCGCGGACCTCCTCGCGGGCGTTCTCGCCGCGGGCGACGCCGCCCTGTTCAAGGCGTCCCGGGGCGTCGGTCTCGAGCGCGCCGTCGCGCTGCTCGCGCCGGAGCGCTGACGTGCTGTACCGGCTGCTGTTTCCGCTCGCGGCGCGCTTCCCGGTCTTCAACGTCTTCCGGTACATCACGTTCCGCACCGCGATGTCGGCCGTGACCGCGCTCGCCCTCGCCCTCCTCCTCGGCCCGGCGATGATCCGCCGGCTGCGGCAGGCGCAGATCGGCCAGTCGATCCGGGAGGAGGGACCGCGCTCGCATCTCGCGAAGGCCGGCACGCCGACGATGGGGGGACTCCTGATCCTTCTCGCGGTCGTCTCGGCGACCCTCCTCTGGATGGACCTCTCGAACCGCTTCGTCTGGATCGCGCTCGCGACGCTCGTCGGCGTCGGCGCCGTCGGCTTCGCCGACGACTGGACCAAGGTGACCAAGCGCCGCTCGCTCGGCCTGACCGGGCGCGGCAAGCTCGTGCCGCAGTTCCTCGTGGCGTTCGCGGTCGCCTTCGCGATTCAGCAGTGGGCCGGCCACGGCGCGATCTCGACGGTGATCACGCTCCCGTTCCTGAAACGAGTGCTCCCCGACCTCGGCGTCCTCTACATTCCCTTCGTGGCGCTGGTCGTCGTCGGCTCGTCGAACGCCGTGAACCTCACCGACGGGCTCGACGGCCTCGCGACGGGCGCCGTCGGCATCGCCGCCGGGACCTACGCGCTGCTCGCTTACGTGACGGGCAACGCGGTCGCGGCGCGCTACCTGCAGATTCCGTTCATCCCGCAGTCGGGCGAGCTCGCCGTCTTCTGCGGAGCGCTCGTCGGCGCCTCGCTGGGATTCCTCTGGTTCAACTGCCATCCGGCCGACGTGTTCATGGGGGACGTGGGCGCGCTGCCGCTCGGCGCGGCAATCGCGGCCGTGGCCGTCATGACGAAGCAGGAGGTCCTGCTCGCGATCGTGGGCGGCCTCTTCGTCATCGAGGCGCTCTCGGTGATCATCCAGGTCGCCTCCTTCAAGACGACGGGCCGGCGCGTGTTCAAGATGGCGCCGATCCACCATCACTTCGAGCTCCTGGGCTGGGCGGAGTCGCGGGTCATCATCCGCTTCTGGATCCTCGCGATCCTCTTCGCGGTGCTGGGGCTCTCGACGCTGAAGCTGCGATGACGAAGCCCACGCCCGACCGCCGACCGCAGACCGCGGAGGAATTGCCCGACCGGGTGGCGATTCTCGGCTTTGCCCGCAGCGGGAAGGCCCTTGCGGAGGCGCTCCTCGCGCGCGGCGTCTCCGTGGCGGTCGGGGACAGCCGGCCCGAGGCCGAGTTCGAGGGCCTCGAGGCGCTCGCGCGGCGCGGCGCCGCGTTCTCCTTCGGAGGCCCGGCGCCGGAGTTTCTCGAGGGCGCGGGATGGCTCGCGGTGTCGCCGGGCGTGCCGCTCTCGGCGCCCGCGGTCGTCGAGGCGGCCCGGCGCGGCATCCAGGTCCTCTCCGAGCTCGAGATCGCCTGGCGGATCGCCGAGGCGGAGCAACCGGGGTTGCACCGCTGGATCGCGGTCACCGGCACCAACGGGAAGTCGACCACGACGACATGGATCGCCGAGATCCTGAAGCGCGCCGGGCGTCCGGTGGTGCTCGCGGGCAACATCGGCGCGCCGCTGTCGGGTTTCCTCGACGCGGACGGGCCGCGCGATTTCGTGCTCGAGGTCTCTTCGTTCCAGCTCGAGACGGTCGAGCGGTTCCGGCCGCACGTCGCGGTCCTGACGAACGTGACGCCCGATCACCTCGACCGCCATGCCGACTTCGCCGCCTACGCCGCCGCGAAGGCACGCCTCTTCGCGCGGCAGGAGGCGGGCGACTTCGCGGTCCTCCACGCCGACGACGCCGTCGCGGAGGCGGTCTCGACGCGCGCCCGGCGCGTTCTCTTCTCGCGGCGCGGGCGGCCCCGCCGTGCCGAGGCCGCGGCCTGGCTCGAAAACGGAGCGCTCCGCTGCGACGTCGGCGGCACGGCCCGGGTCGTCGTCGCGGCCGACCGGCTCGCGCTTCCCGGCGCGCACAATCTGGAGAACGCGCTCGCGGCGCTCGCCGCCGTCGCGTGCCTCCGGGTCCCCGAGGGCGCGATCGTCGCCGGGCTGACGGGGTTCGAGGGGCTGCCGCACCGCAGCCAGCTGGTGGCGGAGAAGGACGGCGTCCGCTGGGTGGACGACTCGAAGGGCACGAACGTGGACGCGACGGCGAAATCGCTGGAGGGCCGGCCGCCGAAGAGCGTGCTGCTCATCCTGGGCGGCCGCGACAAGCACGGCGACTTCGCGACGCTTCGCGACGTGGTGCGGTCGACGGCCCGGACCGTGTTCACGATCGGCGAGGCGGCGACCGCGATCGAGCGCGCGCTCGAGGGCACCACGCGCGTCGAGGCCTGCGGCACGATGGGGGAGGCGGTCGCGCGCGCGGCGCGCCTCGCGAAGCCCGGCGACACGGTGCTGCTGTCCCCGGCGTGCGCGTCGTTCGATCAGTACCGGAACTTCGAGGAGCGGGGCCGCCACTTCGCGGCGCTCGCCCGGAAAGCGGCGGGGCAACGCCATGGCCCGTAAGCTCGCGTCGGACAAGGTCCTCTTCATCGCGCTCGTCGCGCTGTCCCTCTTCGGCTGCGTGATGATCTACAGCGCCTCCGCGGTCTCGGCCGGCGAGACGTCGGGGAATCCGTACCGTTACCTGATCAAGCAGATCGCCGCGCTCGCGCTCGGCGGCCTCGCGGCATTCGCGGTGTACCGGACGGACTACCGGCGGTTCGCGAAACCCTGGGTCGTCTACGGCGCCTACGGCCTCTCGCTGGCGCTCGCCGTGTTCGCGCTCTTCCGCCCGCCGATCAACGGGGCCCGCCGCTGGATCCCGCTCGGGGTCACGATGCTGCAGCCGGGCGAGCTCCTGAAGGTCGCGCTCGTCCTGCTCCTCGCGCACCAGCTCGCCCGGAAGTCCGAGAAGGCGGGAGATCCCGAGCGCGCGCTCCTGCCCGCGGCCTTCTTCTCCTGTCTCGCCGCCGCCGTCGTGGTCGTGCAGCCGGACCTCGGGACCGCCGCGTGCTACATCGTGCTCTGCGCCGTGCTGCTGTGGCTCGCCGGCGCGCGCGCTCGCTGGTTCGGCTTCGCGCTGCTCGGCTTGCTTCCCGTGCTCGCCGCGCTCCTCCTCTCGGCCGACTACCGGCGCGCCCGGCTCCTCGCGTTCCTCCACCCCGAGGCGGACCCGCTCGGGCGCGGATTCCAGGCCGCCCAGTCGCTCATCGCCGTCGGCGCCGGCGGATGGTTCGGCAACGGCCTGGGCGGGAGCCGCCAGAAGCTCTTCTTCCTGCCGTTCCCGCACACCGATTTCATCTTCGCGATCGTCGGCGAGGAGCTCGGGTTCGTCGGCGCCGTCGCTCTCGTGGCTTGCTTCGGCGTGGTCGCATGGCGCGGCCTCCGGGCCGCCCGCCGCGCGCCCGACGCGTTCGCGGCCTTCCTCGCCGCCGGGGCGACCGCGATGATCGTCGTGCAGGCGGCGATCAATCTCTCGGTCGTGCTCGCGCTCATGCCGACGAAGGGCATCCCGCTGCCGTTCGTTTCGTACGGCGGCTCGTCGCTCATCGCGTCGTGGATCGCGGGAGGACTGATCCTGAACGTGTCGCAGCACGAAGTCGTGCAGCGGGAACCGTGAACCGGGAACCGGCACGGTTTACGATCCGGAAATGAGCGACCTCGGGGCGTACGTGATCGCGGCCGGGGGAACGGGGGGCCACATCATTCCGGGGATCGCGCTCGCGGACGAGATCCGGGCCCAGAAGGCGGGCGCCGAGATCGTCTTCGTGGGCACGGCACACGGATTGGAGGGCCGGATCGTCCCGGGCGCCGGATACCGCCTCGAGCTCGTCGACGCGTCCGGCTTCGTCGGCAAGAGCGTCGGCAAGCGGCTGCGCTCCCTCTCCCGCCTCCCGAAGGGCTTCCTGCAGTCCCGGGCGCTCCTGCGGCGGCTGCGCGCCCGCGCGGTCGTCGGCGTCGGCGGCTACGTGACGCTTCCGGTGCTCGTGGCCGCGCGCGCGCTCGGGATTCCGACGCTGATCCACGAGTCGAACGCCTTCCCGGGCGTCGCCAACCGCTTCCTGAATCGCTTCGCGACGCGGACGGCGCTCGGACTCGCGGCGGCGAACCGGCACTTCCGCCATCCGGGTGTCGTGACCGGCACCCCGGTCCGGAAGGAGTTCTTCGGGGCGCCCCCGCTCGATCCGGCCGGCGCCTCGCGCCGCGTCCTCGTCTTCGGCGGGAGCCAGGGCTCGCGGGTCTTGAATCGCGCGATGGCGCGCGCCGCCGTGCTGCTCGAGAAGTCGGACCTCGAGGTGGTGCACCAGACGGGCGAGAAGGATCTGACCGGGACGCGTCAGAGGTATGCCCGCCTGCCGGCGCGCTGGAAGCTCGAGCCGTTCCTGCCGCGCCTCTGGGAGCCGATGGCCGCGGCGGACCTCGTGATCTCCCGCGCGGGCGCGCTGACGGTCGCCGAGCTCGCCGCCTCGGGGCGCCCGGCCGTGCTGGTCCCGTTCGACGCGGCCGCCGGCGGCCACCAGCTCGAGAACGCGCGGGCGCTCGAGAAGGCGGGCGCGGCCGTCGTGATCACGGAGAAGGACTTGTCCGCGGAGAGCCTCGCCGGTACGATCGTCGCGCTCGTCGGCGACCGCGCGAGGCTCGCGGCGATGGGGCAGAAGGCGCGCACGCTCGCCAAACCGGACGCGTCGCGAGACCTCGCGCGCCTCGTCTTCGAGGCGGAGAGGTCCCGGTGAGGTTCCTCCGGCTGCGGCGTCTCCACTTCGTCGGCGCCGGGGGCGTCGGCATGAGCGGGATCGCCGAGATCCTCCTCCAGGCGACGCCGCTCGAGATCAGCGGCTGCGACCTCGCGCGCTCCGGGGTGACCGAGCGGCTCGAGCGCCTCGGCGCCCGGATCGCGCTCGGCCACGATCCGGCCCACGTCGAGAGCGCCGACCTCGTGGTGATCTCCTCGGCGGTCTCGGAGGCGAACCCCGAGGTCGCCGCCGCGCGAGCCCGGGGCGTTCCGGTCATCCGGCGGGCGGAGATGCTCGGCGAGATCATGCGGCTCAAGCAGGGCGTCGCCGTCGCCGGAACCCACGGCAAGACGACCACGACGTCCCTGACCGGCATGGTCCTCACCGAGGCGGGCTTCGACCCGACGATCGTCGTCGGCGGCCAGGTGCACATCCTCGGCACCAACGCGCGGCTCGGCCGGGGCGAGTACCTCGTCGCCGAGGCCGACGAGTTCGACCGCTCGTTCCTCGAGCTGACGCCGGTCGTCGCCGTGATCACGAACATCGAGGCCGACCATCTCGACACGTACAAGGATCTCGGCGAGATCCACGACGCGTTCGCCGCCTTCGCGAACCGGGTGCCGTTCTTCGGCGCGGTGATCGCCTGCGCCGACGACCCCGGCGTGCGCGCGATCCTCCCGCGCATCCAGCGGCGCACCGTCACCTACGGCCTCTCGGCGGACGCGGACCTCTCAGCCCGCGAAGTCAGGCTCGACGCCTCGGGAACCTGTTTCGACGTCTGGAACGGGGAGCAGGGGAGGCTCGGTGCCGTGCGCCTGCGGCTCGCCGGCCGGCACAACGTCGCGAACGCTCTCGCCGCGGTCGCCGCCGGCCGCGAGCTCCTCATCCCGTTCGACACGATCGCGCGCGCCCTCTCGGCGTTCACGGGCGTCGTGCGGCGCTTCGAGCTGAAGGGGGAGCGCGCCGGAGTGCTCGTCGTCGACGACTACGCGCACCACCCGACGGAGATCCGCGCGACGCTCGCGGCGGCGAGGCAGGTGTACCCGGACCGCCGGATCGTCGCCCTGTTCCAGCCCCACCTCTTCTCGCGGACGCGCGACTTCACCGGCGAGTTCGGCGCGGCCCTCGCCGCCGCGGACATGAATATCGTTATGGACGTCTACCCGTCCCGGGAGGCCCCGATCCCGGGCGTCACCGGGGAGCTGGTGGCGGACGCCGCGCGCCGGGTGGGACCCGGTCCGGTCATCTATACTCATGAAAAGAAAGAGGTTGTCGACACTCTCGAGCGGACGCTCGCGCCCGGAGATCTGCTGCTGACGCTCGGCGCGGGCGACGTCGTGAAGTTCGGCGAGGAGTACCTGAAGCGTGGCGCCGTCCGATAAGAAAGAGTCTCCCTTCCTGCGGCGTCCGGCCGCCGTGCCGCGCCGGAAGCGGCGCCGGCCGACGCTCCGCTTCCTCCTGGCGGCCGTTCTCCTGGCGGGCGCGGGGTTCGGTCTCTTCCGGTTCGTGTCGGGTCCGCGGTTCGCGCTGCGGCGGTTCGACGTCACGGGCAATGCGCGCGCGCGCACCGAGGAGATCCTCGAGATCGCGGCGCGCTGGACCGGAACGAACGTCCTCGCGCTCGACCTCGCGCCGATGGCGAGCCGCATCGCAGGGCATCCGTGGATCGAGCGCGTGACGATCTCGAAGCGATTCCCGGACGGACTCGCCGTCCGAGTCACCGAGCGTCGCGCGGTCGCGCTCTACCGGGACGAGACGGGCTTCTGGTTCGTGGGGGAGGAGGGACATCTGATCGCGTCCTACGATCCGAGGCGCGACCGCACCGAGTACGTCATCCTCTCGGGCGAGCGCCGCCTCCTTCCCGAGGCGGTCGGGCTCCTCGCGGACCTGCGCGCCGCGCGGCCCGACTACGTGGCCGCGCTCTCGGAAATCGCCTCGCTCCCCGACGGGGGATTCGGTATGATGGATGCGATCTTTCGAAAACCGGTTCGCGTGCTGCGGGCCGACGCGCCGTCCAAGATTCGCGCGTTGCTCGAGGCGCGTGGTTTCGTGGAGAGTCGCGGGTGGGAGGCGCGGGCCATCGATCTTCGTTTTGCCGATCGCATCATTCTCGTCGGCGCGTACGGCGCGGGGAACCGTCTCTGATGGTCCGGTCCTTCTGATGGCCAAGCCCGAGAACTTCCTCGTCGCCTGCGACATCGGCACCTCCAAAGTCTGCATCCTCATCGGGGAGCAGAACGCCGGCGGGGCGCTCGACGTCATCGGCAAGGGCGCCTCCGCGAACCGCGGCACCCGCAAGGGCAACATCATCAACGTCGACGCGACGATCGAGGCGATCAAGCGCGCCGCGGAGGAAGCCGAGATCATGGCGGGCGTCCAGATCTCGCGCGCCTGGGTCGGCCTGTCCGGCTCTCAGGTCCGCTCGTTCAACAGCCGCGGCGTCGTGGCGGTCGCGGGCAAGGACCGGGGGATCACGAAGGAAGACGTCGACCGGGTCATCGAAGCGGCGAAGAGCGTGCAAATCCCTCAGGATCATGTGGTTGTGCACTCCATCGCCCGCGACTTCGCCGTGGACGGGCAGGACGGCATTCCCGACCCGGTGGGGATGATCGGGAACCGGCTCGAGGCGGACGTCCTCGTCGTGACGGCGCCGGTCGCGGTCACCCAGAACGTCGAGACCTGCATGAACAAGGCGGGCATCGAGGTGATCGAGCTCGTCCTCGAGCAGTTCGCGGCCGCCGAGGCGGTGCTGACCCCGGACGAGAAGGAGCTCGGCATCGGCCTGGTGGACATCGGCGGCGGCACGACCGAGGTCGCCGTCTACCAGAAGGGGACGATCGTCCACACGGCCGTCGTGCCAATCGGGGGCGACCATTTCACCAACGACCTCGCGGTCGTGCTGCGCGCGCCGATCACCGACGCGGAGCGCCTGAAGAAGAAGTACGGCTGCGCCCTGCGCTCGGCGGTCGGCGACGACGAGATGGTCGAGGTGCCGATGGTCGGCGGCCGCGCACCCAAGCTCTGTCCGCGCTCGACGCTCGCGGACATCCTGCAGCCCCGCGCCGAGGAGCTGCTGGGCCTGGTCCACGACGACCTCCAGAGGCTCGGCCTCGACAAGGAGATCCGCTCGGGACTCGTGCTCACGGGCGGCGGCGCCGAGCTCGAGGGCGTCATCGAGATCGCGGAGGGCATCTTCGACGGGCCCGTCCGGCGCGGCGTGCCCGCCGGGGTCGGGGGGCTCGTGGACGTGGTGTCGCGGCCCGAGTGGGCGACGGCGACTGGCCTCCTGTTATACGGTCACCGCCACAAGCCCTCCCGCCGTCGGGCCAGGGCGTTCTTTCAGGCGGCGAACTCGGTCTCCCGATTCATCCGGGACTTTTTCTGATGACTTCGAACAGGACGCGGCGACGGAGGGAAGGACGCATGATCGAGTTCACCGACGACGAGGCGCCGAAACTTTCGATCGAGCTCGACGGCGGCGACGCATCGCCCGCCACGATCCGCGTCATCGGCGTGGGCGGCGGCGGCTCGAACGCGGTGAACCGCATGATCTCGGCCGGCGTCAAGGGGGTCGAGTACTTCGCGTGCAACACGGACCTCCAGGCGCTGCGCAAGTGCGCCGCGTCGAACAAGCTCCAGATCGGATCGCGCCTGACCAAGGGGCTCGGCGCGGGCGCGGATCCCGACGTCGGCCGCAACGCCGCGCTCGAGGACCAGGACAAGCTCGCGCACGCCGTCGCCGGCTCCGACATGGTCTTCCTCGCGATGGGCCTCGGCGGCGGGACGGGTTCGGGCGCCGGACCGATCATCGCCAAGCTCGCGGCCGAGGCGGGAGCGCTCACGGTCGCCGTCGTCACGAAGCCGTTCGAGTTCGAGGGCAAGAAGCGGATGCGCCAGGCGGAGCGCGCCTCGCGCGAGCTGCGCGAGCACGTGGACACGCTGATCACGATCCCGAACCAGCGTCTGCTCGCGTTCGTCGAGCGGAACACGCCGCTCCAGGACTCCTTCAAGATCGCGGACGACGTGCTGCGCCAGGCGATCCAGGGCATTTCCGACCTGATCAACTGCCCGGGCGAGATCAACCTCGACTTTGCCGACGTGCGCAAGATCATGTCCGACATGGGCCGCGCGCTCATGGGGACCGCCGTCGCGGACGGCGAGAACCGGGCGATCCACGCGGCGCAGGCCGCGATCTCCTCGCCGCTGCTCGAGGATGCGTCGATCGAGGGCGCCCGCGGCGTGCTCATGAACATCACCGGCGGCGCGGACTTGACGCTCTTCGAGGTGACCGAGGCGGCGCAGATCATCCAGCAGGCCGCCGATCCCGAGGCCGAGATCCTCTTCGGCTGCGTGCACGACGAGCGCATGGCCGGCACCGTCAAGGTGACGGTCATCGCGACCGGCTTCGATCGCCTCGAGCGCGATCTCGCCGAGATCGAGGAGGAGCCGAAGCCGATGACGGTCGCCACGAAGACGCTGCGCCCGCCGTTCCTGCGCGGCGACGACTCGGGCGGCTTCGGTCCGAACGCGTCGTCGACGCGGGACGACTTCGACATCCCGACGGTGCTGCGCCGGCAGATGGATTAGGAGCTAGCCGGGTTCGCCGAAGGCCGCGCCCCGACGGGGGTGCCTCTTCGCGAGCCGTTTCCTCCTCGCTCTCGCCCGCCACTTCCGATACGCCGCGTCGAGCTTCGGGTGCTTCAGCCTCCAGCGTCGGAGGGCGCGCCGCAGTCCGGGGAACACGAGCGAGAAGAAGAGAGCGCTCATGATGAAGAACGGCACCTGCGGCAAGATCGGGACGAGCACGCCGATCACCCCGACGACGAAGAAGAAGATCGCGTAGACGAGGTTCTGGGTCTTGCTGCGGCGGCGGCGGCGCGGCGAGGACTTTTCCTTCACGGCGCCACCGCGGCCTTGATGAGGTTCGTGCTCCCGGCGATGCCCATCGGGATGCCGGCCGTGATCACCGCCCGCTCCCCGGAGCGTAGGAGTCCCGCGGCGGCGGCGATTCCCGGCGCCGCGTCGAGCATCGCGTCCGCGCTGCCGGGCGGCGCCGCGAGCACCGGGATGACGCCCCACACGAGCGCGAGGCGCCGCGCCGTCGCGGGCACCGTCGAGAGGGCGAGGATCGGCCGGCGCGGGCGATGACTCGCGACGAGCCGCGCGGTGGCGCCCGACTCGGTCCACGCCACGATGACCTCGGCGCCCACGTGCTCGGCGAGCTCGCAGGCAGCGCCCGCGACCGCCTCCGGCAGTGTTTGCAGGCCTTCGTGCTCGAAGCGCCGCATCCACTGGGCGAAGGGAAACGCCGCCTCCGTGTCCTCGGCGATGCGGCGCATCGTGGCGACGGCCTCGACGGGATAGCGGCCGGACGCGGTCTCCTCCGACAGCATGACGGCATCGGTGCCGTCGAGGATCGCGTTCGCGACGTCGCCCACCTCGGCGCGGGTCGGGCGCGGATTGTCCACCATCGAAAGGAGCATCTGCGTCGCGGTGATCACGGGCTTGCCGGCGCGGTTGGCCTTCTCGATGAGCATCTTCTGGAGGAGCGGCACGTGTTCGAGCGGCGTCTCGACCCCGAGGTCGCCGCGCGCGACCATCAGGCCGTCCGCCTCGCGGAGGATCCCGTCGATCGATCCGATCGCCTCGTGCTTCTCGATCTTCGCGACGATCGGGATCGTGGCGCCGTGCTCCGCCAGGAACGCCCGCGCCTGCCGGACGTCCGTTTCCGACCGCACGAAGGAGAGCGCGACGTAGTCGACGCCCTGGGAGATTCCGAAGCGCAGGTCCTGCCGGTCCTTCTCGGTCAGGCCGGGACCCGGAACGACCGCGTTCGGAAGGCTGATCCCCTTGTGGGACGAGAGCGTGCCCCCCGCGACCACGAGGCAGAGGACGTCGGTCTCGCCGATCCCCTCGGCCGCGAGCTCGATCTCCCCGTCCGCGAGGAGGAGGCGGTCGCCGGGACGCAGGAGGCGCGGCAGGTTCGGCAGGCTCACGGAGGCACCTGCCGCGTCGCCGGGCACCGGCCGCGTCGTCAGCGTGAACGCGTCGCCCGCGCGGAGCTTGACCGGGCCGGCGGGAATCTCGCCGATCCGGATCTTCAGCCCCGCGAGGTCCTGGAGCACCGCGATCGGCCGCCGCGCGTCCGCGGCGATGGCGCGGAGGGTGGCGATCACCGACGCGTGCTCGGCGTGGGTGCCGTGCGAGAAGTTCAGGCGGGCGACGTCCATCCCGGCCGCGACGAGCCGCGCGAGCGCGTCGGGAGAGGCGGAGGAGGGGCCGATCGTGCAGACGATCTTCGTGCGCGGCATGGGAACCACGAGATTAGTTCAGGAGGGGACCCGCCGCGGCCGAGGTCAGGGCTTCGGCGTCACCGACTCGCGGATCTTCTCGCCCGCCTGGCGCGCCGATGCGGCGGCGCGCTCGGCGGCCGCCCGCGCCTCCTCGCCCGCCTTCCTCCCGGCCTCGGCCGCGTCGTGCGCCGCCTCCCGCCCCGCCGCGCCGGCGGCCGGGCCGGCCTCGTGCGCGGCAGCCGACGCGGCCGACGCGGCCTCGCGGGCGGCTTCGGCGGCCTTTTTTCCCGCCTCCTCCGCGCTCTTCGCGGCCTCCTGCGCCGCCTTCCGAGCCTCGCGCGCCTCCTGCTCGTTCGGACGGCAGCCGAGGGCCGCGGCCACGGCGACGAGGATGACCGCGCGGGAGATCTTCATCGGCTGCGGAGTCTAGCCGAAAAAAAGCGCCCGCCGCCGAAGCGACGGGCGCGTGAGAAACAGGGGATCGACTTCAGTTCGAGCGGGACTTGCGGATTCCCGTGAGCGCCGCGCCGGCGGCGAGGGCCGCGAGGCCGGCGAGACCGAAAGCCGGGACTTCGCTCGCCGTCTTCGGGAGCTTCTTCGCCTTCGCCGGAGCCGGAGCCGGCTCGGCCGGGGCAGCCGCCGGAGCCGGAGCCGGAGCGGGAGCCGCCGCGGCGGCCGGAGCGGGCGCGGGCTCCGCCTTCTTCGGTGCCGGAGCCGGAGCGGCCGGGGCCGCCTTCTGGGCGACGGCGACCGGAGCAGCCGCCTTACCGGGAACCGCCTTCTGCACGATCATGCCGGTGATGTGATCGCCGACGTGGATCGCCGACGCGTCGACGACCTTGCCGTCCTTGACGATCGTGATGTCGCTCGCGTCCTGCCACTCGTACTTCTCGACACCCTTGGCGCCCCGGATCAGGAGCGAGTTGCCGGCGACGGCCATGACCTTGGCGTTCAACTCCTGGTGCACCATGACGTCCGTCGGCTTCCAGTTGGCGAGACCGGACTCCTGGCCCGTGACGGTCATGCCGGGCTTGAGGTCGGCGACGGCGACGTTGGCCTGACCGTTCGCGTTGAACGTCGTGCCCGGGGGCACCTGATAGGACTTCGTACCGGTGGGTCCCTTCAGGACCACCGTGCCGTCGGGCATGACGGCGACGACCGTGTACTGCGCCGACGCCACGCCCGCGATCGCGAGCAGCGCGCAGGCCGCCAGAGCCACCATGAAAAACCGGGACTTCGTCATTTCTCCTCCTCCACTTCCATTCAAAAAGGGGACACCACTCCCAATTTCCTGCTGGTTCTGGGCGGATTCTATTGAAGTAGGGGCGAAGTCCGCACCGGCAATTTCCGGGTCGGCCCGCGGAGCGCGGGAGACATAAAATCAACTCCTTTGATTTGAATGGGTTGGCGCCGATCAGCGCAGCAGGGGCTCGATCGCGTCGGCGAGGCGTTCTTCGGTCATGCGGTACGGCAGGTAGGCGCGCACCGTTCCGCCGCGGTCGATGAAGACGAAGGTCGGCGTCGCGGATACGCCGTAGCGCCGCATCGCCTCGTCGCTGATGGGCACGGAAACCGCGGGGGGCAGCGCGTACGTGTCCCTCCACGTCTTCTCGATCTTCGCCTTCTCGGCCGCGGGATCGTCGGTGTAGTAGCGCGTCGGCGCGACGAAGACGACGCCGCGCGGCGTGAAGCGCTCGACCGTGCGGCGCAGCGCCGGCGCCTCCGCGCGGCAGTCGCCGCAGGACTCCCACCAGAGGAAGAGGACGACTGGCTTGCCCGCGAGCGCGCCGAGCCCCGCGAACTCGGCGCCGACACGGTCATCCACCCGAAACTCCGGCGCCTTCTGTCCGACGAGCGCGATCTGGTTCCGGCGCTTCTCGATGCGCGCGCGGAGATTGTAGGGAGCGTTCTCCCGCGCCTTCGCGCTCTCGTCGAGCAGACGGAGCGCGTCGGCCTTCTTTCCGTCAACGACGAGCGCCTGAGCCTCGACCTCGATCGCGGCGCCGAGCGCGTACGTGGCTTCCGAGTGTCCCTCGTAGACCGGCGGATTGCCGAGGCGCGCGACGGCGATCTCGCGGGCCGACCGGGCGTAGCGCGACGCCGCCTTCCAGTCGCCGAGGAGTGCGGCGCCGCGCGCGAGCCAGGCGAGGCCGAGCACGTATTCTCCGTCCTCCCCGGACTCGGCGCGGTGCGTCTCGAGGATCGACTCCGCGCTGTAGAGGTCCCCGGTCGAGATCTTGAAACGCAGCATGCGCAGGTCGATCATCGGCGGCGGCGCCGGGGGGGCGACCGGCGGCGCGGGCGTGGGCGTCGGATCGGGCGAGAGTCCGAGAAAGAGGACGGCCGCGAGCGCTGCGAGGCGTCTCATGCACTCTCCTTGTCGTCGCTGCCCGCCCGAACGCGGCCGGCGGAAGGACCATTCCCATCCGGTCGTGACGGCCGATGCGGACGAGTTCTTCGGAGCGGGTGAAACGCCGGCGCTTCGCGCGACGTACGAAGAGTATGAGCGCGGGCGAGGACAGGCCGTGGACCGCCGCCGGCGCGCCCGCGTATCCGATGCGATGGCCGGTTCGCTGTCCTTCGTGCGGGCGCCGTCAGACGGTGGAGCTGCCGTACGGAGAGAAGGCGGGCCGCACGGGCGTCAGCGCGTGCTCCGTCGGGCACGCCTTCTCGTTCCGCTACGACGGCGTCACGGTCGTGGTGTGCGGGTCGGCTCCGCCGCTCCGCCGCCTGCGCCCGGCCTGAGCGGCGCGGTCTCGCAGGCGGGGGGCGCCGGACCCTCGCTCGACTTCGTCTATTTCGCGGTCACGACCAGATGGCCGCGTCGATTCTCCTGCCAGCAGGAGTCCGAGTCCTGATCGCAGAAGGGCCGTTCCTTGCCGTACGAGACGACCTGGACCCGGGTGGCGTTCACGCCCAGCGAAGAGAGGTACTCGCGGGCCGCGTTCGCCCGGCGATCGCCGAGGGAGAGGTTGTACGCCTCCGTGCCGCGGTCGTCGCAGTGTCCCTCGATGACGATTCGGACCGAGGGGTAGCGCTCGAGCCATTTCGCGTCGGTCGCGAGGCTCGTCCGCGCGTCGTCCCGTAGCGTCGAGTTGTCGAAGTCGAAGTAGACGTCCTTCAGGTAGCCATGCCGGTTCAACGTCGCGAGGTCCTCGGAGAGGACGTCTTCGCGCGCGGCGACGGGCGCCGGAGCGGAGCGGACGGGAGCGGGGGAGACGGACGGAGAGGGGCTGGCCTGGACGTGGGCCGCCGTGGTCGGCGGCTTCTTCGAACAGGAAGCGAGCACGACCAGCCCTCCCAGCAGGACGACGAAAGGGGATCTCCGAACCGCGGTGCGCATGACTTTTCTCTCCTTCGGCAACACATCGTAGCACGATATATGCCGCCGATGGGCGCGTGGGATACTGGAGGGCCCATGCGGCGGCGGAAGCGTCTGGAGGACTCGGATTATCGCGCCCTCGCGGAATGGCGGTATGCGCTCCGGCGCTTCCTCCGCTCCTCCGAGGAGATCACGCGCAAGGCCGGCGTTTCGGCCACTCAGTACCAGCTGCTGCTGTTCATCCGAGGCTCTGCCGACGGGGCCCTGGGGATCACCGAGCTCGCGGAAAGGCTCCAGGTTCGCCATCACAGCGCGGTGGGTCTCGTGGACCGGTGCGAGAGGTCGGGCCTGGTCCGGAGGCGGCGGGACTCCGCCAACCGCCGGCGCGTCCTCGTGCAGACGACGCCGCGAGGGGCGGCCCTCTTACGCCGCCTGGCGACCGCCCATTTCGAGACGATCGAGCGCCTGGGGAAGGCGTTCGTGCCTCCGATTCCGGGTCCGGCGGCGCGGGGTCAGAGCGGCGCGAATCCCGGCGGTCACTCGCCGGAGTCGGGCCGCGCCGGCCCGGTTCCGGGCTGACGCCGGCCCGTCAGCTCCGCGACGAGGCGGTCGAGGTCGCCGCGTTCGACGAAGAGCCATCCGCAGGACGAGCACTCGCCGACCGTCACTCCTCCACGACTCTTCAGGGACGTTGCCTCACTGCCGCACTTCGGACAGGGATAGCGGCCGGAGCGCCGGCGGGCCTCGGCCTCGGAGAGCTCCGCGCGCCGGCGGAGAGCGTCGCGGATCATCTCCGACTCATGCAGTCGGAACCAGCCACCCTCGCGGATCCGCCGAAGCAGCCGCGTGTCTCAGTGGGTCCCGTCGAACTCGTGATGAGGCGTTCCGGACATCTTCCCGACAGAAGCAACATATCGCAGTGCGATATTTATTCCGGCGAGGGGCTCGAGGACAGGGGAGGGCGCTGCTGGCTCTGGCGAAGTCGGGAAATGCGGTTGCCCTCTCACCGCCCTCCGCCACTCCGGGCCAGCTCGCGCAGGGCCCACGCCAGGAGCTCGTTGAAGGCCTCGGGCTGCTCGAGCATGAGGTAGTGCCCCACGCCCTCCATGATGGCCGCCTGGTAGCCGGGGGCGTACTTGCGGTTGCCCTCCACGTTTGAGGGAAACCGGTCGGAGCTGATGGCACGGATGGGAGCCTTGATCTCAAGCAACGCCGGCAGCGGACTGTAGGCCATGCTGGAGCGGGCGGCGGCCACGCCAATCTCCTGCGGCACCGACAGCACCGCTTCCAGCACGCGCACCCTGACGGGCTCGGGCGTGCTCGCCGAAAAAAGGTATTGCGCCGTGATGGCGGTCGTCGTGCCTCTGTAGTCGGCCTGCAACGCCGACACGAATTTCTCGATCTCCTCCGCCGGGATCCTCCCCTCGAAGTCCACCCAGCTGTCCACCAGCACCAAACCGGCCACCCGGTCCGGCATGCGGCGCGCGGCCTCCAGGACCGCCGGCCCGCCCAGGGAGTGGCCGATCAGCACCACTCGGTTCAGGCCCAACGCCTCGACGACCGCGACAACGTCCTGGCCGAAAGCGGCCGTCGTCCAATCCTTGCGCTCCCGTCCGCTCTGGCCGTGGCCCGCCAGGTCGAGCGCGACCACGCGGTGCGTCGCGGCGAAGAGGGCCATCTGCCCGTCCCAGAAGCCCCGGTTGCAGCCCCCGCAGTGGACGAACACTAGCGCCGGATCGCCCTTCCCGGCCGCGTCATAGCGGATGGGAACCCCGTCCGCCGAGGTGGCCGTGCCGGAAACGGCGCCCGGGGAGCCGGCCAAGGCCGTCCGCGTCAGTGCCACGAGTCCGACGGCCAGGCCGAGTGTCGTCTTCATCGAATCCTCCTGTTCTCCTCCTTCGAAGCGCGTTCATGACAGCCGTCCCCGCCGTGGCGCGTCCTTAAGGAGTTGTTACGATTCGCCTGAATTTGAATGGCCGGCAGTGAGACATTTCATTTCGACGAGTTCACGCTCGAGGTGCGAGAGCGGCGTCTCCTGCGCGGCGGGGAAGTCGTCCATCTGTCACCGAAGGCCTATGACGTGCTGGTTGCGCTGGTACGACACCGCGGCCATCTGCTCACGAAGGATGAGCTGCTGACGCGCCTCTGGCCCGGGTCATTCGTCGAAGAAGGCAGTCTCAACGTTTACGTGTCGGCGCTGCGCAAGGCGCTTGGCGAGGACGCCCGCCGGCCGACCTACATCGAAACGGTGGCGCGGTCCGGGTATCGCTTCATCGCTCCAGTCAGGTTGGAATCGCAGGACGAGAAGCCATTCGCATGGAGCGCCGGGGCTCGACCCGTCGAACTTTACGAGCTGGTCGGCCGCGGCCGCTCTCACCTGCTGTCCGACTCGTTTTTCGAACTGCCGGCCGCCGTGGACGCCTTTCGTTCCGCGATCCAGATCGATCCGACCTATGCGCCGGCGCACGCCGGACTGGCGCGCGCACGGTGCGTGCAAGCCGTGTTACGCGCGGTGCCGCACCTGGAGGCGTTTGGAGAGGCGAAGGCGTCTGCCTTGCGCGCGCTGGCGATGGACAGCGCCTCGGCGGATGCGCAGGTTGCCCTCGGCACGGTCCTTTTTCTCGGCGAATGGGACTGGACGGCGGCGGAGCGCAGCCTGCAGCGCGCGCTCGAAATCAATCCGGATCACACGGAGGCGCTCCTGCAGTATGGGTCGCTCCAGGAAGCGCTCGGTCGGCTCGACGACGGGTTGCGTTGCAAGGAACAGGCGCTCGCGCGCGATCCCCGATCGCCCGGCGTTCTGGTGCAGATCGCCATCTCGTATTGGAATCAGCGGAAGTACGACGACGCGCTTGTCTGGGCTCGGCGAGCGCTTGACGTCAACCCGAAGCATCTGCAGGCGTGCCAATTCATCAACTACGTCTACGCGAAGATCGGGGACATCGATCGATTCGCGGCCTGGACCGTCAGCGTAGCGATCGAGTTCGGCTTACCCGAAGAGATGGTGGCGGTGTTGAAGCAGGTCACCGCGGACGCGCAGCAGGTGTACGCGACGGCCGGCCTCGCCGGGGTGAACCGATTCTGGGTGGATCAAATTACGAACCCGAAGCTGGACTTCGACGTGTTGCTGAAGATGTCATTCTTCCGCGCCAAGCTGTATGGGGCAGCGGGCCGGCTCAATGAAGCGTTCGACTGCCTCGATCAGGCCATCGCCGAGCGCGACCCGGCGCTGGTTCACCTGGCGGTCGCACCGGACTGGGACGGCCTGCGCGATGATGGCCGGTTTGACGATCGCCTGAAGAAAATGGGGCTACCGCGCGAGCGCTGACCGCGTTCGGCGGTGGCCGACCGGGCGGAGAGAACTGGTGGCCCATACGGGCGCCAGTTCGAACCCGTGTCGCGCCCGAAAGGGCGCGCTCAAAGGCAGCCGCCTTGAGAGGGCTGCGTCCGCAGGACGCGGCGTGAGACTTGGAGCGGGGGTTGAACTGGTAGCCCATACGGGAATCGAACCCGTATTTCAGCCTTGAGAGGGCTGCGTCCTAACCGTTAGACGAATGGGCCAAACGGGCCGCGAAAGGTAGCACAGGCGATCGGCGGCGGGCAAACCTCGGCGAGCGCTCTCTCGAGGCGGTCTTCCAAGAACAAAACCCTCTCCCCCGTGAGGGGGAGAGGGCGTGGGTGAAGGGGTCCTGGCCTCGAATTATTGGCAGAAGGCGAGGATCTCCGCGCGGCGGTTCTGGAAGCGGCCCTTGGCGCTCTTGTTGTCGGCGACCGGATTGGAGGCGCCGAGGCCCTTCGCCGAGATGTGGTCGGCCGAGGTGGCGCCGTGATCGAGGAGCCAGTTCTTCACCGCATCGGCCCGTCGCTCGGACAGCGGTTGGTTGATCTTCGGGCCGCCCGTCGAATCCGTGTAGCCGTCGATCTCGATCCTGCAGCTCGAGTACTTCTTCACGAACGCCTCGGCCTTCTGCAGGTCGTCGATGTCCGCCTTACGGATGTCCGACTTGTTCGTGTCGAAGTTGACGTGGATCGTCATCTTGTCCGTGGGCCTGGGACCCGGGGCCGGCGCGCCCTTCTCGTTGACGGTCAGGGTCGTCGACTCGGTGCGCGATCCGCCGGGGCCGTTGGCGGTGACCGTGTACCGCGTCGTGCTGGTCGGGCAGACCTGCTTCGTGCCGCTCGCGCCGACGCTGCCGACGCCGGAGTCGATCGACACGTCGGTCGCGCCCGCGGTCGCCCACGTCAGCGTCGCGCACCCTCCGGAATCCACCGAGCTCGGCCCGACGGCGATCGAGGCGGTCGGAGCCGCCGGAGGCGCCGGCACCGTCCGGATCTCGGCCGGCGGCGGCGTCGGCTTCGGGGGCGGACAGAGCGCGTTGGCCTTCGCGACCGCGGCGGCGGCGATCGAATCCGCCGTGTCGTACTTGCAGTTCGTGCACATGCTCTCGGCCTGGGTCACCATGTCCTCGACGGCCTTGAAGTCGGCCGGGCACTGCGTGGCCTTTCCCGCGCTGCGCGCGGCTTCGAGAGTCTCTCGGGCCTTCTTGACCTCGACATCCGTGGTGCAGCCCACGACGATCGCGAGGACGGCGGCGAGACAAGCCGGGATGAGTCTGCGGACAATTCGCGCACGCATGAATCGAACCTCCTCCAAATGTCGCGGTCTATATCGCAGCGATCGAGGGATGTCCACGGGAGCGAACGCCATGACGCCGGGGCTCTTCGCGCGTTGTTTACACGAAAGCGCGAGGCCGGGAGCGGGATCCTCCCGTGAGCCGGCGCGCGGCGCGTGCACGCTTCACACCTTGCTCACACGGTTCGAACGCGCCAGGACGCCAGCGGCTTCATCAAAAACTTACGTCGAGTGGGCGCGGTCTTCGCTCCGCATGAACGCGCCCCGAAAGAGAAAGGGCCGGCACGCCGCGTGCCGGCCCTCGGGATCACCGGAAGTCTTGCGCTACTGGCAGAACACCAGGATCTCCGCCCGGCGGTTCTGGAAGCGTCCCTTCGCGGTCTTGTTGTCGGCGACCGGGTTGGACGAGCCGAAGCCCTTCGTCGTGATCCTGTCGGCGTCCATGGCGTGATGCTCGACCAGATAGGCCTTGACCGCGTCGGCGCGCCTCTCGGAGAGCGGATTGTTGATCTTGTCGTTGCCGGTCGAGTCCGTGTATCCGTCCACCTCGATCTTGCAGTTCGAGTACTTGCGGGCGAATGCCTCGGCCTTCTTCAGGTCGTCCACGTCCGCCTTGCGAATGGCGGACTTGTTCGTCTCGAAGTTGACGTGGATCGTGAGTTTGTCGGTCGGCTTCGGCTTCTCGGCCACCGAGACCGTCGCCGTGGCGGAAGTCGAGCCTCCGGGGCCGCTCGCGTTCAGCGTGTAGGTCGTTGTGCTCTTCGGGCAGACCTGCCGCGAGCCGTTCGGCTCGACGTTGCCGAACACCGGTTCGATCGACGCGCTGCTCGCGTCGGTGGTGTTCCAGTTCAGCGTCGTGCACGAGCCCGGATCGACCGAGGCGGAAGCGGCCGAGAGAGAGGCCGTCGGCGCCGCAGCGCGGGGGGCCGGCGCCGGCGCCGGTGCCGGTGCCGGGGTCGGCTTCGCCGGGCAGAGCGCATGGGCCATGGCGATCGCCTCATTGGCCTTGGCGATGGCCTCCTCCGTGTGGCAGGCGTAATAAAGCTTGTACGCCTCCTTCATCGCGGCTTCGGCCGCCTGGAACTCCGCGGGGCACTGCTTGTCCTTCCCCGCGGCGCGGGCGGCTTCGATCGCCCGCTTCGATTCGGGTAACTGCTTGTGGTAGAGGAAGTACTGTCCTCCCGGGACGTACTCCATTTCGGCACAGCCGTAGAGGACCCCCAGGGACGCCACCACGGCCAGGAGCGCCAGGGACTTCCGAATCCGAGCGCACATTTCTCCTCCTGCATCTATGTCCACTCCTATATGCAAGAAGCGGCCCGGTGTAAATCGGGACTTTAGACCAATATGAAGGGCGGGGCGGCTTACGAAGGCTTGACGGCCGGCTGCGTGACCTTGCCCGGCGAATAGCGGGCCCAGCGGATGATCTCGGGGATGGTCGGCTTCTTCCCGTACATGAGGATGCCGACCCGGTAGATCCGGCCGGCGAACCAGGCGAGCGCCGCCGTCGTTCCGAGCAGGATCGCGACGCACAGGAGGATCTGCCAGACCGGCGGCTCGGAGACCGCCGTCCTCAGGAACATGATCAGCGACGCCGTGAACGGGAAGAGCGAGAAGAACAGCGCCATGCCGCCGGTCGGGTTGTTCATCACGCCCGGGTACACCGCGATGCCGCCGACGATGAGGACCATCGGGATCATCGCGAGCTGCTGCGCCTCCTGGTCCGTGTTGAACGGTGCCGCGATCATCGTGTAGACGCTCGCGTACAGGAAGTAGCCGAGCAGGAAGAACAGCATGAAGTAGCCGAGCAGCGACACCGGAACGCGCGGCATGCCCATGTCGCTCGAGGACAGGAGCGAGGCGAACGCCGGCAGCGAGAGGTTCGCCGCCACCAGGGACCAGACGAAGTACTGCGTCAGGCCCACGAGACCGATCCCGAGAATCTTCCCGACCATGAGCTCGGTCGGCCGCACCGAGGCGACGATGATCTCGACGATCCTGTTCGACTTCTCCTCGATCGTTCCGCGCATTACCTGGTAGCCGTACATGAAGAACGTCGAGTACATGAGGATGAGCAGCACGAGCGCCGCGATGATGCCGGCGCCCTTCTCCTCCGCGGTGCCCTTCTCGGTGACCTTGAAGGCCTTCAGATCGATGCGCGTCTCCAGCTCCCTGGCGAGGTCCGCCGGCAGCCCGCGCGCGGTCATCTTCTGGCGCATCCAGATCCGGCCGATGGCGGACTGCAGCTGGCTCTGCGCGATGTAATCGGAGACCGTCGTCGAGTAGTACTCGACCTCGTCCTTGTCGAGCTTCGCCGGCTCGAGGATGAGGTATCCGTTGATCTTCTTCTGCAGGACCTCCTTCCGGAGCGCTTCCTTCTGCGCCGCGAGGTCGGCGGCGGGCGCCTGCTGGGTCAGCGACCAGTGCGGTCCCCTCGAGCTCGAGCCCTTCTCCTTCTGCTTGGCCTCCGTTTCGGCGAGCTCCTGGACGAGCGGCTGATAGAGCTTGCCGGTCAGGTCCACGACGACGAGCTGACGCTCGCCGCCGGTCTTGCGCGAGATCGAGATCTGGACCGCGACGTAGCCGAGGAACAGGATCGGGATCAGCAGAGTCGCGATCCAGAACGCGCGCGTGCGGACGCGCTCGACGTACTCGCGGCGGGCGACGGCGAAGGTCTTCTTCCAGTTCATCGCTCTCTCACTCGATCACGCGGTCTTCGATGCCCGCGCTCTTGACGGCGTCGATGTAGATCTCCTCGAGCTCCGGCTCCTTCTGGGAGAACGCGTCGATCCGATAGCGCTCGAGCGCCCGTCGGAGGAACTCCCGGCGGTCGGCGCCGGGCGTGAGGCCCACGACGAACGTGCCGTTGAGCGCCTTGGCGGAGGCGACGCCGGGGAGCCCCTGGACGTCGGCGAGCGACGCGTCCACCGAGATGCGCAGCAGGTCCTGGGAGTAGCGTCGCTTCAGCTCCTTCATCGAGCCCTCGAGGATCTTGCGCGAGCGCGCCATGAGGCAGATCTCGTCGCAGAGCTTCTCGGCCTGCTCGAGCACGTGGGTGCAGAAGACGATCGTCTTGCCGCGCTGACGGAACTCGACGAAGAAGTCGCGCATGAGCGCGACGTTGATCGGATCGAGGCCCGAGAACGGCTCGTCGAGGATGAGGATGTCCGGATCGTGCACGATCGTCGCGATGAACTGGATCTTCTGCTGCATGCCCTTCGACAGCTCGTCCACCTTCTTGTTGAGCCAGGGACGCAGCTCCATCTTGTCGAGCCAGTCGTCGATGCGGCGCCGCGCCTCGTCGCGGCCGACCTCCTTGATCGCCGCCAGGAAGTAGAGGTGGTCGATCACCTTCATCTTCCGGTAGAGGCCGCGCTCCTCGGGCAGATACCCGATGCGGTTCTGCGTCCTCCGGTCCATCGGGTGGCCGAGGATCTGGATGTCGCCCGAGTCGGGCGCCGTGATGTTCATGATCATCCGGATCGTCGTCGTCTTTCCGGCGCCGTTCGGGCCGAGCAGGCCGAACATCGCGCCGCGCGGCACGGACAACGTCAGGTTGTCCACCGCCCGGAACTTGCCGAACGCCTTCGACACACCGGTCAGAGAGATTGCGGTGTCCATGGGATCGAGGATTATTACGGAATTCCTGGGGCGCGGTTTTTTGGGAGGCGGGCCGCCGGGTCCTTATCTATGGCGGAGAGGGTGGGATTCGAACCCACGGAACCCTTTCGGGCTCACCGGTTTTCGAGACCGGCCTGATCAACCACTCCAGCACCTCTCCGGGCGGTTGGGAGCGCGAATCCTAGCCGATTCGCCCGCGGTTGTCAGTTCGGCCAGGCCTCAGGCCGCCGGCAGCTCCTTCGAGGTGATCTCGTATCGGAACTTGTCCGGATCGAACGGGTCGACGCGCGCACCGGCGGTCTCGGCCTGTGGGTACATGAAGTAGTTGATCGGGGCGTTCTTCGACCCCGGCAGCGCGACGTCGTGGCCGCAGTTGTAGGCCATCCAGTTCATCTCCCAGGAGCCGAAGAGCCGCGCGCGGGCCTTCCGGACGACCTCGGAATCCAGGGACTGGTTTCCCGGCGGCTCCTCGAGGACGACCTTGCGCACGTCCGCCGGATCGACCGGCACCCAGCCGTAGTCCTTCAGGTAGACCTCCGCGCGGCAGTGCTGGCCCTTCGTCGCGTTGTCGGTCGCGAGGCCGAGGCTCTGGAACCCGGCCTGCGAGGGCGCGATGCGGAGCCCGTAGACGTGGCGCGCCGGGATTCCTGCCGCCCGCGCGAGACCGACGTAGAGCGCGTTCAAGTCGGCGCACTTACCGCCGAGGTCCTTCGACTCCAGCATGTAGCGGATGTCGCCGAGCCCGCAGCCGCGCGTCTTCGGATTGCGGAAGGTGTTGTCGACGATCCAGTCGTAGATCGCCCGCGCCCTCGCAACGTCGCCGGAGACGCCGAGCGTGATCGAGTCCGCCGTGTCCTTGACGATGCCGTCGGTCGGCACGACCTTCGTCCCCTGCAGGCACTTCGCGATCTCGGCCGAGTCGCCCGTGGCCGGCCGACCCGGTTTGGCGAGGTCGACCGAGTAATTGCGGGTCGAGACGCGGCACGTCAGGGTCAGGACGGGCTTCGATCCCTCCGGGTACCTCGCGGCGACGATCCCGAAGCCGTCGTGCGGGACGAGCTCGGCCGTTCCGCCCTCGGCGTGGAATTCGTTTCCGAGCGTCTTCTGATACGGCGCCGGCTGGAGCTGCGCGGCCGGCAGCCAGACCATCGAAGCGCCCGAGGGATTCAGGATCTCCACGCGCGTCGTGACCTCGAACGTGCGCCATCCGGGCGCGGCGGAGGCGGCGGGACCGAATGCGCGGACGAGCCGGGGAACGCTCAGGGTCGCCGAAGCGGCGGCGGCGGAACGCAGGAATTGCCGTCGATCCATGCACGGACCTCCCTTCGGTTCAGCCTATGACGGGTGCCCCCTTCGCGAAAACCCCTCGCCGGCGAAAGGAAGGGAGAGAATGCCCGTGCCCATCCCGCGGGGATCTTCGCCGGCTGGCGAATTCCTTGCACGGACCCGATGAATCACGAGGAGGCCGGCATGGAGCGAGCTCGAGCGGTGACCCACTTCCTCCTGCGCGTCGTCGTCGGATTTCTCTTCATGCACCACGGCGGGCAGAAGCTCTTCGGCTGGTTCGGCGGCATCCCGCCGAATGGCGGCCCCGCGCCCCTGGGGACGCAGGCCGGAATCGCCGGAGTGATCGAGTTTCTCGGCGGGCTGCTGGTCCTCCTCGGGCTCTTCACGCGTCCCGTCGCGTTCGTCCTCGCGGGCGAGATGGCGGTCGCGTACTTCCAGTTTCATCAGCCGCAGGGTCTCGCGCCCATCCAGAACCACGGGGAACCCGCGGTGCTGTACTGCTTCCTCTTTCTCTTCCTCGCCGCCTGGGGTCCGGGGGAGTGGAGCCTCGACGCGTTGCGCTGGCGCCGCAGGAGCGTCGCGAGCGGAGCGCCGGGGGTCCACTAGCTCCAGCCGAGCCGGCGACTTCAGCCCGTCCGTTTCGCCCGGAAGAACTGCTGGAGCAGCGCGGCCGACTCCTGCGCGAGGAGGCCGCCCTCGACCGCGCAGCGGTGATTCAGCCGCGCGTCCCGGGGAACGTCCCCGAGGGTGCCGCAGTAGCCCGCCTTCGGGTCCGCGCAGCCGTAGACGATCCGGGCGATCCGCGCGTTGACGGCCGCTCCCGCGCACATCGCGCAGGGCTCGACGGTCGCGTAGAGGACCGCGCCGTCCAGCCTCCAGGTGCCGCCCTCCCGCGCCGCCTCGCGGATCGCCTCGATCTCCGCGTGATGGGTGGGGTCGGCGAGCCGCTCGCGGCGGTTGCGCCCCCGCCCGAGGATGTGTCCGTCCCGGACGACCACCGCCCCGATCGGCACCTCCTGCTCGGCGTAGGCGATCCGGGCGAAGGCCAGGGACTCGCGCATGAACCGCTCGTCGTCGGCGGAAAACGGCACCCCGGCAGGCTATCTCAGGGGGATTTGGTGCGCCCAGAGGGAGTCGAACCCCCAACCTCCTGATCCGTAGTCAGACGCTCTATCCAGTTGAGCTATGGGCGCAGGGGGCGTGAGGCTAACGAAAACTCCCAGCGTTTTCAACGGCCTGCGGATACCGGAACTTTCGGGGTCCCCGTCCGTAGAAAAAGATACTCTGGAAGGCTGCTTGCGGCCGGAGGGTTGAGGCCATGTCGAAGAAGCTCAAGATCATCGGGGGTCTGGCGGCGCTCGCGGCCGTCGTGATCGCTTTGACCGCCTTCATCCGGAGCCGGGACAAGGACCTTCCGCGAGTGACCACGGCCAAGGTCGAGAAGGTCGACCTGGTGGCCAAGGTCACCGCCAACGGGAAGATCCAGGCGAAGAACAAGGTGGACATGTCGGCCCTGGTCATGGGCCAGATCGTCAACCTGGCGGTCAAAGAGGGCGACCACGTCAAGAAGGGCCAGCTCCTCCTCCAGATCGACCGGGTCCAGCTCGCCGCGCAGGCGCAGGGCAAGGAGGCGAGCCTCTCCGCCATGCGGCACGACCTCGACGCGGCGAAGGCGAACGCCGAGCAGGCCCACTCCGACTATGACCGGGCGAAGCAGAACTTCCAGGCCAAGATCCTGGCCGAGGCGGACTACCAGAAGGCGAAGTCGGCCATGGAGTCCGCAGACGCGACGCTCGCCGCGACCGAGCAGCGCATGAACTCGACCTCGGCCGACCTCGTCGCGAGCCGCGACTCTCTGTCGAAGACGACGGTGACCTCCCCGATCAACGGGATCGTGACCTCGCTGCCGATCAAGGAGGGCGAGGTGACGGTGGTCGGCACCATGAACAACGCCGGGACCGAGCTGATGACGGTCTCCGACATGGCCGAGGTCGAGGCCGTCATGATGGTCGACGAGACGTCGGTGCCGCAGGTCAAGATCGGCCAGAAGGCGAGCCTCTCGATCGACGCCTACCCGAACCGCAAGTTCTCGGGAACCGTCAGCGAGGTCGGCTCCTCGCCGATTCCGAAGACGGATCCGGACCTCCTGACGCTCGTCGCCAACTCGGAGGCGATCAACTTCAAGGTCAAGATCCGCATGGACGACCCGCCGGAGACGATCCGGCCAGGCTTCTCGGTGACGGCCGACATCGTCACGGGAACGGTCGAGGGCGCCACGGCGATCCCGATCCAGGCGCTCGTCGTCCGCGACGTCCCGAGCAAGGACAAGAAGCCGAACTCGGGCGGACGCCCCGAGACCGAGGAAGGCGTCTTCGTCGTCAAGGACGGCAAGCTCACCTTCGAGAAGGTGGAGACCGGGATCGCGGGCGAGCTGATGATCCAGGTCAAGAAGGGACCCTCCCCGGGCGACCAGATCGTGACCGGACCGTTCAAGACCCTCCGCCAGGTCAAGGAGGGCGACAAGGTGCTGATCGACAAGGGCGAGGGCGGGGACAAGAAGGGCGGAGCGAAGTCCGCATGACCCTCCCGGAGCTCTTCCGCGTCTCGTCCTCGGCGCTCACGCGACACAAGCTCCGCGCATTCCTGACGCTTCTCGGAGTCATCATCGGCGTCGCGACCGTCGTGGGCGTGGTGTCGGTGATCTCGGGACTGAACACCTACGTCAAGGACAAGGTGATCGGGCTGAACCCCGACATCGTCATCTTCGACAAGTACGGGATCATCACCAGCCGCGAGGAGTGGCTGCTCGCGCGCAAGCGCAAGGACCTCACGCTCACCGACATGGAGGTGGTGCGCCGCGAGTGCCGCCAGTGCCAGGAGGTCGGGGCGCGCGGCGACCGGCGCCGCCCGGTCAAATACGAGGACCACGTGCTCGCGGACGTCGAGATCCAGGGCCACACGCCCAACATGGCCTCGGCCCAGAACTTCGACATCGTCAACGGCCGCTACTTCACCGAGGCCGAGTACAACCAGTCGGTGGCGGTGGCCGTGATCGGGTGGGACGTCCAGGACGAGCTCTTCCCGAACGTCGATCCGGTCGGCCGCACGATGAAGGTGGACGGCTACCCGGTGAAGGTCATCGGAACGCTCGCCAAGAAGGGCTCGGTCATGGGACAGAGCCAGGACAACGTCGTGTACATGCCGCTGACGGTCTTCCACAAGCACATCGCGCCGACCGAGGACATCGGCATCTTCATCAAGCCGCGAAGGGGCGTCGAGGGCGTGGCGGCCACGACGGACGAGGTGCGCACGATCCTGCGCTCGCTGCGCAAGACGGGCTACAACGGCGACGACCCCTTCGGCCTGGTCACGGCGGAGCTGCTGCAGACGCTGTGGCGCGGCATCTCGGCGGGCGCGTTCCTGCTGATGATCCTGATTTCCGGGATCTCGCTCATCGTCGGCGCGATCGTGATCGCCAACATCATGTTCGTGTCGGTCGTCGAGCGAACCAAGGAGATCGGCGTGCGCCGCGCGCTCGGCGCCCGCCGCAAGGACATCCGGCGGCAGTTCCTGCTCGAGGCGGCGCTGCTCTCGTCGGTCGGCGGCGTCATCGGCGTCATCTTCGGCGCGCTCATCGCGTTCGCGGTCAAGCAGGTGTTCCCGGCGCAGGTGCGGCCGTCGTTCATCGTCCTCGGCATCTTCGTCGCGACCGCGACCGGGCTCCTCGCCGGCTGGATCCCCTCGAACCAGGCGAGCAAGCTGCCGCCGGTCGAGGCCCTCCGCTACGAGTAGACCGTGTCCTCGCTGATCTCGCACCTGCGCCGCGGCTTCACCGAGAACGTCCGGTTCGCGATGCTCGCCGTGCGCGCGCACAAGCTGCGCGCGAGCCTGACCGTTCTCGGGATCGTCGTCGGAGTCGCGACCGTCATCGCGATGGTGTCGATCGTCAACGGCTTCAACAACAACATGATCCGGCAGTTCCAGGACTACGGCGCGACGCTCGTCCAGTTCCAGAAGTTCTCGATGCGCTTCGGGCCGGGGCACCGCTCGCAGTCCGAGCGCAACCGCAAGGACCTGACCCTCGACGACGCCCTGATGCTGAAGGCCCGGATCCCGGAGATCCGCGGCGTGTCGCCCGAGCGCTATCTCTTCGACGGGACGACGCCGAACGCCAAGTACCGGGGCCGCGAGTCGAACGCGCCGAACGTGGTCGGGGCGTATCCCGACTACACCCTGGCGAACAACCACTTCGTCCAGCTCGGCCGTTTCATCACGGAATCGGACATCGAGCACTCGACGCCCGTCTGCGTCATCGGCTCGGACGTGATGAAGGCGCTGTTCCCTCGCGAGAGCCCGCTCGACAAGGTGGTCGAGCTGAACGGCTGGAAATACACGGTCGTCGGCGTCATGGACGACAAGGGCGGCTTCTTCGGCGGCTCGAACAACAACTGGTTCATCATCCCGTTTTCTGCCTTCGACCGGCAGTTCCCGCAGATCAAGGCGAGCCACGGCGACACGATCCACATCGCGACGGTGCCGTATCGGCCGGACCAGGTGCCGACGGTCATCGAGAAAGGCCGGGCCCTCCTGCGGGCGCGGCGCGGCGTTCCCTTCAACGCCGAGGACGACTTCTACATCCTGACGCCGGACGAGATGATCAACAGCTTCCAGGGGATCACGCGCGGCATCACCGGCGCGATGGTCTTCATCGCGTTCATCTCGCTCTTGATCGGCGGCGTCGGCGTCATGAACATCATGCTGGTGTCGGTCACGGAACGGACGCGCGAGATCGGCGTGCGCAAGGCGGTCGGCGCGTTCCGCCGCGACATCGTCCTCCAGTTCCTGACGGAGGCGACGACGCTCGCGCTGCTCGGCGGCGTGATCGGCGTCGTCGTGGGCGTGGCCGTGCCGGCGGCGATCAAGGCGGCGTTCGCGGCGCTGCCGGCCGAGACGCCCTTCTGGGCGATCCTCGTCGGCCTGCTCGTCTCGATGTCGGTCGGCGTGTTCTTCGGCCTCTACCCGGCCGTGAAGGCGTCGCGGCTCGACCCGATCGAAGCCCTCCGGTACGAGTAGAGGTCCCACGGTTCCCGAGGACGGGAGAGACCCGCCTCGCGACAATACTGTATACAATACAGGATCGATGCCGGTGCGCCTGAACATCACCATGGACGAGGACCTCTATCGTCGGCTCAAGCGCGAGCTGCCGCCCAAGGGGATCAGCGCCTTCATCGAGGTCGCCGTGCGCGAGCGTCTCTTCCCGGAGCCGCGGGTCCTCGACGCCGCCTATCGGAGGGCCGCCGGGGAGAAGTGGCGGCGCGGGCTCGAGAGGGACTGGTCGGCGGCCGACGTCGAGGGCTGGCCGTCGTGAGGAGGCCCCGCCGCGGCGAGGTCTGGTGGGTCGCCCTGGATCCCGCGGTGGGTACCGAGATCCGGAAGACCCGGCCGGCCGTGGTCGTCTCCAACGACTCGTGCAACCGGTACGGGAGCCGCGTGGTCGTTCTCCCGGTCACGAGCCACGTCGAGTCTTTCTATCCGGGAGAGGCGCTCGTCGAGGTGGACGGCAAGCCGGCACGCGCGCTCGGAGACCAGATCCGGTCCCTCGACCGGTCGCGGATGCGCCGTCGCTTCGACACGTTGTCCGAGGACGACATGCGCGCGGTGGATGAGGCGTTGCGCGTCACGCTCGGACTCGGTTTCTGAGCGACCCGCTGCGCGGGCCGAACGGAGAGAGAGGGAACGTTTCCTGTTGTACCCTCTCCTGATCGAGTCGCCGTGACGCTGCCAGCCGGTACGAAGCTCGGACCTTATGAAGTGATATCGCCCCTCGGTGCCGGGGGCATGGGCGAGGTGTACCGGGCGAAGGACTCGCGGCTCGGCCGCGAGGTGGCGCTGAAGGTCCTGCCCGAGTCGCTCGCCGCCGACGCCGACCGGCTGCGCCGCTTCGAACAGGAGGCGCGCGCGGCCTCGTCGTTGAACCACCCGAACATCGTCACGGTCCACGAGATCGGCTCCGCGAACGGCACCGCGTACCTGGCGATGGAGCTCGTCGACGGCGCGAGCCTGCGCGAGCTGCTCGCCTCGGGACCGATGGCGCCGAAGCGGATGCTCGACGTCGCCGTGCAGATCGCCGAGGGGCTCGCGAAGGCGCACGGCGCCGGAATCGTCCACCGCGACCTGAAGCCCGAGAACGTCATGGTCTCCCGCGACGGCTACGTGAAGATCCTCGACTTCGGCCTCGCGAAGCTCCTCGTCGCGCCCGCCGGGGACGAGACCGCCGCGCCCACCCAGGCGCCCCAGCACACGCAGCCGGGCTCGGTCATGGGCACGGTCGGCTACATGTCGCCGGAGCAGGCGAGCGGCCGGCAAGTCGATTTCCGGTCCGACCAGTTTTCCCTCGGCTCGATCCTCTACGAGATGGCGACGGGCAAGCGCGCGTTCCAGCGCCCGACCGGAGCGCAGACGATGGCGGCGATCATCCAGGACGAGCCGGAGTCGGTCGCGCTGGCAAGCCCGAAGACCGCGCCGCCGTTCCGCTGGATCGTCGAGCGCTGCCTCGCCAAGGACCCGGACGAGCGATACGCCTCGACGCGCGACCTCGCGCGGGACCTGAAGAGCGTGCGCGAGCACCTCGCGGAGGTGACGACGTCCGTTTCCGGTGCGGCGGCGGTGGTGGAGCCCTCGCCCAAGCGCGCGTGGTGGCCGTTCGCGGCCGCCGCCATCGTCGCGGCAGCGCTCCTCGGTCTGTGGGCAGGGCGTCGTACCGGCACCGTCACGCAGCCGAAGTTCCAGCGCCTGACCTTTCAGCGGGGCACGGTGAGCACGGCGCGATTCGGTCCCGACGGCAGCACCGTCTACTACACCGCGGCGTGGAACGGGCCTCCGGCGCGCATCTACTCGCTGCGTCCGGGCAATCCGGAATCTTCCGTGCTGCCGTTCCCGTCGGCGTCGCTGCTCTCGATCTCCTCCGCGGGCGAGATGGCGATCCTCCTCGACCCGAGTTATGCCAACAGTGGATTCGCCCTCAGCGGTACCCTCGCGCGGGTTCCGATTTCGGGAGCGGCTCCGAAGGAAGTGCTCGCCAACGTCAGCTACGCCGAGTGGGCGCCGGGCACTTCCGAGCTCGCCGTGGTGCATCGCGTCGGGGGCAAGGACCGGCTCGAGTATCCGATCGGAAAGGTGCTGTTCGAGACGGCGGGGTGGCTTCAGGATCCGCGGTTCGCCTCGGACGGCCGGCGCATCGCCTTCATCGAGCATTCGTCGCAGGGCGACGACGGCACCGTCTGCGTCGTGGACCTCGCCGGCAAGAAGACGGACCTGTCGACCGGCTGGGCGACGGTGCAGGGACTCGCCTGGTCGCCGGGATACCGCGAGATCTGGTTCACCGCCGCGAAGGACGGGATCGAGCGGGAGCTCTACGGGGTTACCCCCGCCGGGGGCCTCCGCCTCATACGAACGATGCAGGGCACTCCCGCACTCCTGGATGTCCTGCCGGACGGAACGGCTCTCGTCTCCGAGGACGACTACCGCTCGAGCGTCCTCGTGTTCCCGCCCGGCGAGTCCGGCGGAAAGGACCTCACCTGGTTCGACTGGTCGAGCGACCGCGGACTGTCGAACGACGGCAGGCTCCTGCTCTTCGACGAGTCCGGCGAGGGAGGCGGCTCCGCCGGTGGAGCGTACCTCCGGCCGACGGACGGATCGCCGGCGGTCCGGCTCGGCGACGGGGTGGGCGTCGCGCTCTCGGCGGACGGCGAGTGGGCGCTGACCCGCGCGATCGCCGACGCGTCGCGATTCGTCCTCGTGCCCGTCAAGGCCGGGCAGCCGAAGGCCCTCCCGCCCGATGGGTTCGGCCGCCTCGCGTACGGCGCCTATTTCCCGGACGGATCCCGTTTCGTCTTCGTGGGCAACGAGAAGGGCAAGGGGTCACGTCTCTATACCCAGGATCTCGCCGGCGGCGCCGCCAGGCCGATGAGCGACGAGGGCATCAACCCCTCGCGCATCTGCGTCTCGCCCGATGGGCGCTTCGTCGCGGCCGTGGGTCCCGACTTCCGCGTCCATCTCTTTCCCGCGTCGGGCGGCAAGCCCATTGACCTGTCGGCCTCCCGTTCCGGGGACTACCCGAGCGGGTTCTCGGCCGACGGCGGCCTGTACGTCTCACGAAAGGGAATTCCATGCTCGGTCGATCGCATCGACCTCGCGAGCGGCCAGCGTAGGCACGTCCGGGATCTGATGGGCGCCGACGCGTCGGGCATTACCGATTTCGGGCCCGCTCGGGTCACTCCCGACGGCGCGACGATGACCGGCGGAACGAACCGGATTCTTTCGACTCTCTATCGGATCCAGGGTCTGCGATGAGTCTTTCGGCGGGCACGAAGCTTGGCCCCTACACGATCGTTTCGCCGATCGGCGCCGGCGGGATGGGCGAGGTCTACAAGGCGCGCGACGAGCGCCTGAAGCGCGACGTCGCGATCAAGGTGCTCCCCGCGACCTTCTCGCAGGACGCGGACCGCCTGCGGCGCTTCGAGCAGGAGGCGCAGACCGCCGGCGGCCTCAACCACCCGAACATCACCGCGGTCTACGACCTCGGCTCGCACGACGGCGCGCCGTACATCGTCACCGAGCTCCTCGAGGGCGAGACCCTGCGCGCGCGGCTCTCGGGCGGCGCGATCGCGGTGCGCAAGGCGACGGACTACGCCGTGCAGATCGCGAAGGGCCTCGCCGCCGCGCACGAGAAGGGGATCATCCACCGCGACTTAAAGCCCGAGAACCTGTTCCTGACAAACGACGGCCGCGTGAAGATTCTCGACTTCGGCCTCGCGAAGCTCACGCAGCTGGAATCCGGCACGGGACCGCAGACGAACCTGCCGACGGCGGCGGGCACGGAGCCCGGCGTCGTCATGGGCACGCTCGGCTACATGTCTCCCGAGCAGGTGAAGGGGAAGGCCGCGGACCAGCGGTCGGACATCTTCGCGTTCGGGGCGATCCTCTACGAGATGCTGTCGGGCCAGCGGGCGTTTCACCGCGACTCCGCGGCGGAAACGATGTCGGCGATTCTGCGCGAGGAGCCGCCGGACCTCTCGGCGACGAACAAGTCCGTCCAGCCGGGGCTCGAGCGGATCGTGCGGCACTGCCTGGAGAAGAATCCCGAGGAGCGGTTCTACTCGACGCGCGACGTCGCGTTCGACCTGGAGGCGCTGTCCGGGCTCTCCGCGCCGCAGGCCGCCACCGCGAACGTACGGGAGGCGGGCAAGCGGCCCTCCTGGCTCGCGGTCGCCGCGGCGGTCGTGGTCACGGCGCTCGCCTGCGGCGCCGCAGCCTTCGTCGCGATTCGCAAGACGGCCGACCAACCCCCCCCGAAATTCCGCCAGCTCACGTTTCGACGCGGCCAGATCTTTTCGGCGCGCTTCGCACCCGACAACCAGACGGTGCTGTACTCGGCGGCCTGGGATGGAAAGCCCGTCGAAATCTTCGTGGGTCGGCCCGAGAGCCCCGAATCGCGCCCGTTCGGACTGGACGGAGCGGAGGTCATGTCGATCTCGAAAGCGGGCGACATGATCGTGTCGCTCAACCGGACGACATCCGATGCCTTCCGTCGGACCGGCACCCTCGCCCAGCTCTCCGTTGCCGGCGGGGCCGCGCCCCGAGAGATCCTGAAGGAGATCGAGTGGGCGGACTGGGGACCCGACGGCAAGAGTCTCGCCGTGGTGCGGGTCGTTCCGGGCCGGATGCGGATCGAGTACCCCATCGGAAAGGTCCTCTACGAGACGAGCGCCTGGGTGGGCCATCCGCGCGTGTCGCCGGACGGGAACCTCGTCGCCTTCATCGATCACCCGACTCCCGGGGACGACGGCGGCTCGATCGCGGTCGTGGACCGTTCGGGCAAGAAGAGCAACGTCTCGCAGCCATTCGCGTCGGCGCAGGGGCTGGCCTGGTCCCCGGGCGGTGAAATCTGGTTTACGGCAACCGAAGTCGGCGGCAACCGTGCCCTCTATCGGACGAACCTGTCGGGCAAGGCCCGGGCCCGCGTCCGCATCCCTGGCTCCCTGACGCTTCAGGACATCTCGCGGGACGGTCGGCTGCTCGTCACGCGCGACGCGGTCCGGTCGGAGATCCTGGCGCTTCCCGCGGGCGATTCGAAGGAGCGCGACCTGACCTGGCTCGACTGGTCGCTGCCGGCGGCCATTTCCCCCGACGGCAAGACGGTTCTCTTCTCGGAGTCGGGAGAGGGCGGCGGGGCCGGCTACTCCGTGTACATCCGCAAGACGGACGGCTCGCCGGCGGTCCGTCTCGGCGAAGGAAACACCCAGGACCTCTCGCCCGACGGAGAGTGGGCGCTCGCGATCATCCACTCCGCGTCGGATCCGCAGCTCGTGGCGTACCCGACCGGCGCCGGGGAACCGAAGGTGTTCGCCAAGGACGGGGTGTCGGTGTTCACGGCGAATTTCCTGCCGCCGGACGGGAAGCAGATCCTCATTACGGGAAGCGAAGCGGGGCACGGCCCGAGGCTCTACGTCAGAGACTTCGCGGGCGGCAAACCCCGAGCCCTGACTCCCGAGGGGTACACGGCCCAGGGAGTGACGTCGCCCGACGGCAAGTGGACGGTCGTCCAGGGTCCGGACCGAAAGCGCTACCTCTACCCGCTCGCCGGAGGCGAGCCGACTCTCGTTCCGGGCCTCGAGCCGAGCGATCGCGTGACGCAACGCAGCGCGGATGGCCGTTTCCTCTACGTCTCTCGCCGTGGAGAGCTCCCGCTGAAGGTCTATCGTCTGGAGGTCGCGACGGGCCGCCGGGAGCTCTGGCGGACCCTGATGCCGGCCGACGGCTCGGGCGTCAACGGCCTCACCCCCGGCCCGACGCCGAGCGGCGACGCCTACGTCTACAACTACATCCGCACGCTGTCGGACCTGTATCTGGTCGAGGGCGTGCGCTAGCGCCTACAGGTACAGCTTCCAGAACTCCAGCATCTTCTCGAAGAGGTGGATGCGCGCGGGCCGGTCCTCGATCGTGTGCTTGCGCAGCGGGTAGACCATCAGGTCGAAGGGCTTGTCCGCGGCGATCAGCTGGTCGATGAACGCCCACTCGTTCTGGGGGTGGACGTTGTCGTCGCCCGAGCCGAAGACGAGCAGCAGCCTCCCGTGGAGGTCCTTCGCGCGCGATGAGAGATTGAAGAGCGCGTAGCCCTCCGGGTTGTCCTGCGGCGTCTTCATGTAGGTCTCGGTGAACTTCGTGTCGTAGAAGTGCCAGTCGGTCACCGGCGCGACCGAGATGCCGGCCGCGAACTCCTGCGAGCGCGTCATGCAGAGGAGCGTGTCCGTGCCGCCGCCGCTCCAGCCCCAGATGCCGACGCGCGCCGGATCGACGAACGGCTGGGTCTTGAGCCACTTCACCCCGGCGACGACGTCGTTCAGGACCTCGTCGGTCTGCATGTGGCGGAGGACCAGGTTCTCGAGAGTCTTGCTCTGCCCGGTCGCGGTGCGCGGATCGACCGAGAAGACGACGTAGCCGCGCGCGGCGAGCACCTGGTCGAACAGCGCATTTCCGTGCCACTCGTCGCCGACCGTGGGCGCGCCGGGCCCGCCGTAGATGTAGACGATCGCCGGGTATTTCCTCGCGGCATCGAAGCCGCGCGGTTTGATGATCCGCGCCGGCAGCGGGAACCCGTCGGCCGCCGGCACCGTGAGGATCTCGCTCTTCTGGAAGTCGAAGGCCGCGATCAGATCCGTCCGCGGGCCGTAGAGGAGCGCGATCCGTGTTCCGTCGGCGGCATGGAGCGAGAGCGACGGCGGCGTGTTCGTCGTCGAGTGGACGTCGAGATACAGTCGCCGGTCGGGGCTCATCGTGATCGCGTGCATGCCGTCTTCGCGGGTGATCCGCTGCATGCCCGTACCGTTGAGGCGGATGCGGTAGAGCTGCCGCTCGTCCTCGGGCTTCTGCCGCGCCGTGAAGAAGATCCACTGCCCCTTCGGGTCGATCCACGCCGAGTCGAGCGGCGCGCCGTAGAAGCCCTGCGGACCGCGCACCGACCAGGGCCCGCGCGTGACCGCGTTCAGGAGCCGCCCGTCCGCGTCGTAGCGGTACAGGTGCGTGTGCCCGTCCCGCTCGGAGGTGACGACGAAGTCGCCGTTGCCGACGAACTGAAGCTCCTTCTGGTCGACCCAGGCGTCATCCTTCTCCGTCAGGAAGTCGACGGCGTGGCCGGTGTCGCGAGCGACGCGCCAGAGGTCGAGCCTCGTCTGCGGACGGTCGGTCGTCTGCACCGCGACGGCGCGGCTTCCGGGCAGCCAGCGGACGTCGAGCACGTATTCGAAGGCGGCCGTGTCCATCCAGGCGGTCTTTCCGCTCGCCAGGTCGGCGATGCCGAGACGGACCACGGGATTCTTGTTGCCGGCCTTCGGATAGCGCTGCATCGCGATCTCCGGGACCGCCGTCGCGTACTTCTGGAAGCCGACCTCGTCGACGCCCGTCTCGTCCGTGCGCAGGAAGGCGATCGCGGTCGAGTCGGGCGACCACCAGTAGCCCGCCTCGTTGTGGTTGAAGACCTCCTCCCAGTAGACCCAGGAGAGCGCGCCGTTCAGGACGTTCGCGCCGCCGTCCGAGGTCAGGCGCGTCTCGGCCTTCGACGTCACGTCGTAGACCCAGAGGTCGTTGCCGCGGACGAACGCCACCCTTCTGCCGTCGGGCGAGAGCCGCGCGATCGAAACCTTGCCGGGTGCGCCGGCGACCTTCTCGAGGGTCGAGGAGGGGAGGTCGAGGAGGAACAGGGCGTCATCGATGACGCAGACGGCGCGGCGTCCGGCGCGATCGAAGGAGTCCGGCCAGGGAAGGGCCTCGGGAGCGTCCGGAAGCGCCGCCTTCAGGCTCGCCATGGCCTTCGCGGCGTCGAAGGCGGCCCGGCGCTCGCCCGTGGCGCGGACTCTCTCGAGGACGCGCTCGGCGGTCGGCCGGGTCTCGTCCAGGAGGAGCACGTCGTCGTCCGAGGTCCAGTACGTTTTCGGAGTCTTGCCGACCGCCTCGCCGTCGTCCGAGTAGCACCAGGCGACCGTGATCTCCCTCCCCGCCTGCCCGAGAAGAGGCGCGGCGGCGAGCACCAGAATCCCGGCGCAGAGGCGCGGATTTGATCTCATCGAAAATCCTCTCGAAAAAGTGCGGCAAGAATATTCCAGCGCCGCCTTAGAATCCTCCCGACCCAATGGCTCTCTCGGCCGGGACGAGGCTCGGTCCGTACGAAATTCTGGCGCCGATCGGCGCCGGCGGAATGGGAGAGGTCTACCGGGCGAAGGACCCGCGCCTCGGGCGCGAGGTGGCGATCAAGGTCCTCCCCGCGTCGTTCTCTCAGGACGCCGACCGTCTCCACCGCTTCGAGCAGGAGGCGCGAGCCGCGGGCATCCTGAACCACCCGAACATCACCGCCGTCCACGACATCGGCTCCGAGAACGGATCGCCCTACATCGTGACGGAGCTGCTCGAGGGAGAGACGCTGCGCGCCCGGCTCTCGACGGGCCCGATCCCGGTGCGCAAGGCGATCGACTACGCGGTGCAGATGGCGAAGGGCCTCGCCGCCGCTCACGAGAAGGGAATCGTCCACCGCGACCTGAAGCCCGAGAACCTGTTCCTGACCCGCGACGGCCGCGTCAAGATCCTCGACTTCGGTCTCGCCAAGCTGAAGCCGGAGACGATCGAGAGCGGCCAGACCGACATGCAGACCATGTCGGGCACTCAGCCCGGCGTCGTGCTCGGGACGATGGGCTACATGTCGCCCGAGCAGGTCCGGGGCCGGCCGGCCGACAAGCGCTCCGACCTCTTCTCGTTCGGGACGATCCTCTACGAAATGCTCGCGGGCCAGAAGGCGTTCCGCGGCGACACGGCGGCCGACACGATCACCTCGATCCTGACGAAGGAGCCGCCCGACCTCTCGCAGACGAACAAGGACGTGCATCCGGGCGTCGATCGCATCGTGCGGCACTGTCTCGAGAAGAACCCCGAGGAACGGTTCGAGTCGGCGCGCGACGTCGCTTTCGACCTGGAGGCGCTGTCCGGTCTCTCGTCCCCGCGGGCGGCGCACGAGGCGCCCTCGGCGCCCTTGCGGACGCGGCGCGTGCCGCTCTTCCTCGGCGTGGCGATCGCCCTCGCCGGCATGGCGGCGGCCTACTTCGCCGGCAGGCGGGCGGGCTACGTGCATCCGCCGTCGTTCCGGCAGCTCACGTTTCAACGAGGCTCGATCGGCGCGGTGCGATTCGCGCCGGACGGCCAGACGATCCTGTACTCCGCGAGCTGGGACGGGAAACCGATGGAGGTCTTCGTCTCCCGGCTCGACAGCCCGGAATCGCGATCCTTCGGCCTGTCGCTCGCCGAAGTGCTCTCCGTGTCCCCGTCCGGAGAGATGGCGGTGTCGTTGAACCGGCACACCTCGATCCCGTTCACCCGGACCGGCACGCTCGCGCGGATCGGCATGACCGGCGGAGGCTCGCCGAAGGAGGTCCTCGAAGACGTCCAGTTCGCTTCCTGGGCTCCCGACGGGTCGAACCTCGCCGTCGTCCGCCAGCAGGGAGGGAAGGTTCGGCTGGAGTACCCCATCGGCCATTCTCTCTACGAGACGGCCGGCTGGATCTCCCATCCTCGCGTGTCCCCCGGCGGCGAGGTCGCCTTCATCGATCACCCCGTTCAGGGGGACGACAGCGGCGTCGTCACGCTCGTCGATCACTCGGGCAAGGTGCGGGCGATCTCGGGCCTGTTCGAGAGCGCCCAGGGACTCGTCTGGTCGCCCGACGGCTCCGAGGTCTGGTTCACGGGAGCCCTCGTCGGCAACGAGCGCGCTCTGTGCGCCGCGACGCGCGGCGGCAGCGTCCGGGTCATGGCTCAGGGCACGGGCGGACTCACGATCGAGGACGCTTCGAAGTCCGGCAAGGTCCTCGTCGTTCAGGAGAAGGCCCGCCAGGGCATCTCGGGACTCGTTCCGGGCGGGCCCAAGGAGCGCGACTTCTCCTGGCTCGACTGGTCGCTCATCCGGGACATGACGCCCGACGGCCAGGTCCTCCTCTTCGACGAGAGCGGCGAGGGGGGCGGTCCGGGCGGCTCGGTCTACGTCCGCAAGGCGGACGGCTCGCCCGCGGTGCGCCTCGGGCCCGGGCTCGCCTTCGGCATCTCTCCCGACGGCCGGACGGTCCTCGCGATTGCGGGCTCGAGCACGGCGCGACGCGTCGTTCTCTATCCGATCGGCGCCGGCGAGCCGAAACCGTTGCCGCCGAGCGGCGTGCGCATCGAGCAGGCCTCCTGGCTGCCGGACGGCCGACGGATCCTCTTCTCCGGCAACGAGCCGGATCACGGCTCGCGCCTCTGGATGCAGGGCCTGGACGACCCGAAGCCCAAGGCCATCTCCCCGGAGGGATACCGGATGTTCGCCCGGAGCGTCACCGCCGACGGAAGGTTCGTGGCCTCGATCGGTCCGGATCGCCGCTTCTACCTCTATCCGCTCGAAGGGGGAGAGCCGACTCCCATCAACGGACTGATGCCCGGCGACGTTCCCAGCGGCTTCTCGCAGGATGGCCGGTCGCTGTTCGTGCGCGTGCGCGGCGAGGTCCCCGAGCGATTCTCGAAGCTCGACCTCGCCTCGGGGAAGAAGGAGCTCTGGAAGGAGCTCATGCCGCTCGATCCCGCCGGGATCACCCTGATCTCGCCCGTCTGGGCGACGCCCGACGAGAAGTCGTACGTCTACTCGTTTCAGCGCGTCCTGGCGGATCTCTACGTCGTCGAAGGCCTCAGGTGACGCCCGCTCGAAGGTAGAATCGCCTCACCTCGATGCCGCTTTCCACCGGGACACGCCTCGGGCCCTACGAGATCCTTGCGCCCATCGGCGCTGGAGGCATGGGGGAGGTCTACCGGGCGAAGGACCCGCGCCTCGGGCGCGAGGTGGCGATCAAGGTCCTGCCGGCGACCTTCTCGCAGGACGCCGACCGCCTCAAGCGCTTCGAGCAGGAGGCCCGGGCCGCGGGGATTCTGAACCACCCGAACATCACCGCCGTTCACGACATCGGCACGGCGGACGGCGCACCCTACATCGTGACGGAGCTGCTCGAGGGCGAGACGCTGCGGGCGCGTCTGCTGACCGGCGGGTTGCCGGTGCGCAAGGCGATCGACTACGGCGTGCAGATCGCGAAGGGACTCGCCGCGGCGCACGAGAAGGGGATCGTCCACCGGGACCTGAAGCCCGAGAACCTCTTCCTGACGAGAGACGGGCGCGTCAAGATCCTCGACTTCGGCCTCGCGAAGCTCAAGGCCGAGAAGGAAGGCGGATCGCAGACCGATCTGCAGACGGTAGAAGGCACCCAGCCCGGCGTGGTCCTCGGGACGATGGGCTACATGTCGCCCGAGCAGGTGAGGGGCAAGGCCGCCGACGCGCGCTCGGACCTCTTCTCCCTCGGCACGATCCTCTACGAGATGCTCTCCGGGCAGCGGGCGTTCCGCGGCGAGTCCGCGGCCGACACGATCACCGCGATCCTGTCAAAGGAGCCCCCGGACCTCTCCCAGACGAACAAGGAAGTGAATCCGGGCATCGACCGGATCGTGCGGCACTGCCTCGAGAAGAACCCCGAGGAGCGCTTCCAGTCCGCGCGCGACATCGCGTTCGACCTCGAGTCGCTCTCGAGCATCTCGGCGCAGACCGGGGCAGTCGCCGCGGCCGTGCCGGCAGCCAGGAGACGGTGGATCGGTCCCGCGCTGGCCGCGGCGGCGGTCGCCCTGGCCGTGGGGCTCGTGGCCGGCTACCGCTCGGGCAAGCAGGCGGGCTACGTTCCGCCGCCGAACTACCAGCAGCTCACCTTTCGTCGCGGCGAGCTCTACACGGCGCGGTTCGCCCCCGATGGCCAGACCGTCATCTACGCGGCCGCCTGGGACGGCAAGCCGGTCGAGGTGTTCGCGACGCGCACGGACCGGCCGGAGTCACGGATCTTCGGCCTCGTCGGCGCGGACGTGGCTTCCATTTCGAAAACCGGAGAGATGCTCGTTTTCGTGGATCGGCACATCGAGGAGGCCTTCATCCGGGCCGGCACGCTCGCCCAGGTGAGCGTTTCGGGCGGCGTGGCGCCCCGCGAGATCTCGACCGACGTTCAATGGGCCGACTGGGGTCCCGACGGCACGAGCTACGCGCTCGTGCGCGACGTGAACCAGCGCAACCAGATCGAGTATCCGGCGGGAAAGGTGCTCTACCAGACGAGCGGTTGGATCAGTCATCCGCGTGTCTCGCCGGATGGAAGCATCGTGGCCTTCCTCGATCATCCGATCCGGCGCGACGACGGAGGCTCGGTCGTCATCGTGGACCGCGCGGGGAAGAAAACCGTGCTGGCCGGCGTCTACTCCTCCGCCCAGGGTCTCGCGTGGTCGCGCGACGGCAAGGAGGTGTGGTTTACCGGGACGCGCACCGGCGGCAATCGCGCGGTCCACGCGGTGACGCTCTCTGGCTCCGAACGGCTGCTCGCTCGCGTCACCGAGAGCCTCACGCTCCAGGACATCGCGAGGGACGGGCGGGTGCTCGTTTCGCACGACGTCATCCGGATCGGCGTGCTGGGGCGCGGGGCCGGCGAAGTCAAGGAACGCGATCTCTCCTGGCTCGACTGGTCGGCGGCGTTCGACCTCACCGCCGACGGCAAGACTCTGCTCTTCGCCGAGACGGGGGAGGGCTCCGGGCCCGGGTACTCCTGCTTCATTCGGGGAACGGACGGCTCGGCCCCCGTGCGCCTCGGCGATGGCGTCGGCATGGCAATCTCGCCGGACGGCCGGTGGGTCACGGCCGACACGCCTCGCGAGGAGCATCCGAAACTGTGGCTCTATCCCACCGGAGCCGGCGACAAGAAACTCCTGCCGACCGGAGGGCTCGAGATCGAGTCGTCCGGCGACTGGCTCCACGACAGCCGGAGGGTCATCTTCACCGCGAATGAACCGGGCCATGGGAGCCGGATCTTCCTGATCGACACGGCCGGCGGCAATCCCCGGGCGCTGACCCCGGAAGGGTATCGGCTGGTGCCGAGAACGGTTTCGCCCGACGACAAGCGTGTCGCCGTCATCGGCCCCGACCGAAGGCGTTACCTCTATCCGATCGAGGGCGGCGAGCCTCAGCCGATTCCGGGGCTGGCGCCCGAGGAAACCCCGGCCGGATGGTCGACCGACGGCCGGTTCCTCTACGTCTTCCGGCGCCGCGACGTGCCCGCGCGGGTTTCCAGGCTCGACGTCGCCACCGGTCGCAAGGAGCCGTGGAAGGAATTCATGCCGGGCGACGGCGCGGGGATCCAGGACATCGCGCCGATCATCCCGACCCCCGACGGCCAGGCGTACGTCTACGGCTACTCGCGGACGCTCTCCGACATGTACGTCGTGGAAGGACTGAAGTGATGCTCCCCGGGCATCCTCTCCCGGGACATCCTCGATGACTCTCGCCGCCGGCACCACGCTCGGTCCCTACGAGATCCTCGCGCCGATCGGCGCCGGCGGCATGGGCGAGGTCTATCGCGCGACGGATCCGCGCCTCGGGCGCGACGTGGCGATCAAGGTGCTGCCCGCGTCGTTCGCCCAGGACGCCGACCGCCTCAAGCGCTTCGAGCAGGAGGCCCGCGCGGCCGGCGTCCTCAACCACCCGAACATCACGGCCGTCTACGACATCGGCACGGCCGACGGCGCGCCGTACATCGTGACCGAGCTCCTCGAAGGGGAGACGCTGCGCAGTCGTCTCGGGCCCGGCGCGGTCTCGGTGCGCAAGGCCATCGACTACGCCGTGCAGCTCGCGAAGGGGCTCGCCGCAGCGCACGAGAAGGGGATCGTTCACCGCGACCTGAAGCCCGAGAACGTCTTCCTGACCCGCGACGGCCGCGTCAAGATCCTCGACTTCGGCCTCGCGAAGCTGAAGTCGGAGAAGCCGGAGGGCTCGCAGACCGACCTGCAGACGGTCTCCGGCGGGACGACGCCCGGCGTCGTCCTCGGCACGATGGGCTACATGGCGCCCGAGCAGGTGCGTGGCAAGACGGCCGACAAGCGCTCGGACCTCTTCGCCTTCGGCACGATCCTCTACGAGATGCTTTCCGGTCAGCGCGCATTCCGCGGGGACACGGCGGCGGACACGATCACCGCGATCCTCTCGAAGGAGCCGCCCGACCTGTCGCAGACGAACAAGGAGATCCATCCTGGTCTCGACCGGATCGTGCGCCACTGTCTCGAGAAAAACCCCGAGGAGCGCTTCGAGTCGGCGCGAGACCTCGCCTTCGATCTCGAGGCGCTGTCGACCATCTCCGCGCCCTCCGCGGCGACCGGCGTGCATGCTCCTCTCGCCGCTCCGAAGCGCCCGTGGGGCCTGCTCGCGCTCGCGGCGCTCGTCGGCGCGGCGATCGTCGCGCCGTTCATCTACTCGGCGGGCAAGAAGGCCGGCTTCGTCCAGCCGCCATCCTTCCGCCAGATCACGTTCTCGCGCGGCGAGGTCGCCTCATCGCTCTTCGCGCCGGACGGCCAGACGATCCTCTACTCGGCGAGCTGGGAGGGGAAGCCGATCGAGATCTTCATCAATCGGCCCGAGAGCCCCGAGTCCCGGCCCTTCGGACTGGTCGATGCCGAGGTCCTCTCGATCTCGAAGACGGGGGAGATGGCCGTTTCTCTCAACCGCCGGCAGACCCAGGCGTTCATCCGCTCGGGCCGGCTCGCGCGGATCTCGATCGCGGGCGGCGCTCCGCGCGACATCCTCGACGACGTGCAGTGGGCGGACTGGTCGCCCGACGGCAAGGATCTCGCGATCGTCCGGGATGCCGGGTCGCGGAACCGGCTCGAGTATCCGATCGGCAAGGTCCTGTTCGAGACCTCCGGCTGGATCAGCCATCCGAGAATGTCGCCCCGCGGCGACGTCATCGCCTTCATCGATCACCCGTCGCCGGGCGACGACGGCGGCTCGGTGGCGATCGTGGACCTCGCCGGCAAGAAGACGACGCTCACGCCCGTCTATGCCACCGCGCAGGGACTCGCGTGGTCGACCGACGGCGGAGAGATCTGGTACACGGCGGCGGAGGGCGGCTTCAACCGGGCGGTGCACGCGGTGACGCGATCGGGCAAGACGCGCCTGGTGGGACGCGTTCCGGGGATCAGCACGATCCGCGACATCTCGAAAGACGGCCGCGTGCTGATGACGAACGAGAGCGCGCGCCTCGGCGTTCTCGGACGGGGGCCGGGGGAGGAGAAGGAGCGCGAGCTGTCGTGGCTCGACTACTCGCTCGCCTCGGACATCTCGCTCGACGGCAAGCTGCTCGTGATCACCGAATCGGGCGAGGGCGGAGGGCCCGGCTACTCGGCGTACCTGCGCAAGATGGACGGATCGCCGGCGGTGCGTCTCGGCGAGGGGGCGACCGAGGCCCTCTCACCCGACGGCGCGTGGGCCATCTCGATCAAGAACGTCTCGTCGAATCCTCAGATCGTCCTGTTGCCGACGAGCGTCGGCGAGCCGCGCCCGATCCCCAACGACGGGCTCTCTCCGGTCACGGCCGACTTCATGCCCGACGGCAAGAGCCTCGTCGTGACGGCGAGCGAGGGAACGCACGGCCTCCGCATCTACCTGCAGGACCTCGCCGGGGGAAAGCCGCGCGCCTTCACCCCCGAGGGATACACCCTCTTTCGCGGCACGATCACGCCCGACGGCAAGAGCGGCGTCGTCCGCGGTCCCGACCGCCGCGTGTATCTCTATCCGATCCAGGGCGGCGAGCCGATGCCTCTCGACGGCATCTCGCCCGACGACCGGCCGGCGCGATTCGCGGCCGACGGCAGGACTCTCTACGTTCTCGAGCCGACGAGCTATCCGTGGAGGGTCTTCCGCTACGACGTCGTCACGCACCGCAAGGAGACCTGGCGCGACCTCTCGCCGGCCGACCTCGCCGGCCTGAACTCGATCTCGCGCATCGTGCTGACGCGGGACGCCTCGGCGTACGCGTACAGCTACCTGCGCGTCTTGTCCTACCTCCAGCTCGTCGAGGGGATGAAGTAGGTTCGTGGCCAGCCCGACGCCTCGCGACGTTCTTCTCGTGGGCAACGAGCTCGTCCTCGTCTGGGACGACGGCCGCGAGGACTACTTTCCGCTCGAGAAGCTGCGTCGGGCCTGCCCCTGCGCCATGTGCAAGGGTGAGAAGGACATCCTCGGCAACGTCTACAAGCCCCCGGAGCGCCCGCTCACGCCGCGCGCGTTCCAGGCCGTGGCCCACCGGCGTGTCGGAGCCTACGCGCTCCAGCTCGACTGGGCGGACGGACACAACGACGGGATCTACAGCTTCGAGACGCTGCGGCGCCTCGGCGCCGAGCAGGGGTCTGACTCCGCAGGGGTCTGACCCCTCTCCTAGCCGACCGAGCGGATCGCGGGGCGTACGAAGGACTCGACGCGGTCGCGGCCCCCGCGCTTGGCGGCATAGAGGGCCCGGTCCGCCGCCTCGTACAGCTCCTCGGGCGACTTCATCTCGGCCGACAGCTCCGCGACGCCGAACGAGCACGTCACGCGGAAGCAGGCTCCGCCGTAGTCGAACTCGTGGCCGGCGACGCGGCTCCGGAGGCGCTCCGCGAGCGTCTTCGCGCCGTCGATCTTCGCTTCGGGAGTGAGGATCGCGAACTCGTCGCCGCCGACGCGCGCGAAGACCTGCTCCTTGCGGCAGAAGTCGGAGACCAGGCGGACGACCTCCTTCAGGACGAAGTCGCCGGCGAGGTGGCCGCGCTCGTCGTTGATCGACTTGAAGCGATCGACGTCGAAGAGGAGCAGGCAGAGCGGACGGCCGTAGCGGCGGGCGCGCGCGACCTCGCGGACGGCCTCGTCCTCGAACTTGCGCTTGTTCGAGATCTGCGTGAGCCCGTCCCGGACCATCATGTCGTGGATCGCCTGGAAGTAGGCGTTCTCGACGTCGCGCTCCTGCAGGAACTTGAAGTGTACGGCCCCGAGCGCGAAGCGGTCGCCGCTCTTCAGGACGGCCGGCTGCTCGATGCGCACGTCGTTGACGAACGTGCCGTTCGTCGACCCGAGGTCCTCGAGGATGACGGACTCGATGCGATAGGTGAGCGACGCGTGCCTGCGCGAGATCGCGGAGACCTCGGGCAGGCTGACGTCGGCCTCGCGGCCGCGCCCGAGAACCACGGTCGAGCCGGGTCGGAACCGATAGCGCGTGCCGAGGCCGAGGCCCTTCGGGTGCGCGATCTGGATGATGTTCGCCTCGGGCCCGGGGTCGGTGCGGCGCCGGCGCGGCGTGACCGACGTGGAGTCGCCGTCGGAATGGTCGCCGCTCTCGAGCGAATCGGAGACGATTCCGAACGCGACCGTCCGCCGCTCCGCGGGAGTTTCCCCGGCCGGGGGATCGACGCTTCTCGACATGTTCGAAACTTTCTCCGAGTGTGCGCCTTTTCGGCGGGCCCGGCCGTGACCCGGCGCACAGGAGGGGCTACGGAGCCGTTCGCAGCTTGCGGTGGCGTCGGCGAAACGCGCGGACCTTCATGAGATTGCCGCACGTTCCCATCGAGCACCACTGCCGGCGGTGGTTGCGCGTGCCGTCGTAGAAGAAGAGGACGCAGTCGGGGTTGCCGCATCGGCGAAGGAGCGCCAGGTTGGCGCGCGAGAGCAGATCGGCGGCGGCCTCGGCGACGCTGCCGAGCAGGCTGATCGGGCTGGTCGAGCGCGCGGCGAAACGGGTTCGGAATTTCGCGCCCTGGCGCTCGAGGCGCAGCGTGCCGTCGTTTTCCGCGAGGACGAAATTGATCGCGGCGACGCCCTCGGTCGACGCGCCGCGGCCGCGGACGAGCCCATCGGTCATGGCGCGCAGGGTCTCCCGGAAAGCCCGCGCCCGCTCGGCGATGCGCTCGCCTTCCGGTCCGTCGTTCCAGCGGCGGAGAGCGTCCGCGGCGGCCTTCGCGTCGATGCGCCCGGCGCGGATCAGCCAGCGCGTGAACTCCTCGAGCGTCCCGAGCTGCTCGACCGCCTTGCCCTTCACGACGGGACGGGTGTTGAGAAAATCGAGCACGGGGTGTCCTGCCAGGAACAAAAAGTCCAGCGACTCGACGTTTGTGCTCATGGACGGACGGTAGCTTCAGTGTAGCGCGGTTTCGGAGGTTACCCGGGTGAGGGGAGGCACAGTCAATGGGTCCGGTCTCCATACGGTGATCTTTCCCCTCGAGCTGGGCAAGTCGCTCTTTGAGAGACCTGACCCCACGGTTTGGTAGGATTCCCCGCCCCCGGAGAGGTGTCCGAGTGGCTTAAGGAGCACGCTTGGAAAGCGTGTGTACGCAAAACGTACCGGGGGTTCGAATCCCCCCCTCTCCGCCACGTTGAAAACCCGGGTTAATCGGAACCGTACCCTCAGGGAGAGTCGTACTTGCACATGGCGGCACACGAAGACCAGAACGCCTCGGATCTCGAGCTGGTGCGCCGCATCAAGCGGGGCGACGAGCAGGGGTTTCGCGAGATGGTCGATCGATATCACGCGCGGGTCTATTCACTCGCTTACGGCGTTCTCCGCAACAGCGAGGACGCCGAAGAGGCGACCCAGGACGCCTTCCTGACCCTCTACCGCAAGATCGGAACCTTCGACGATTCGAAGAAGTTCTTCTCGTGGTTCTACCGGGTCGCGCTGAACGCGGCCTACTCCCGGGCCCGGCGCCGAAAGCCGATCACGACGGTCTCCCTCGAGGACTACGTCCCGCGGTACCGCGACGACGGCCAGGCCTCGCCCGAGTTCGCCGCCTTCGTCGACGGCGCCGAGGACGAAGCGATCGCGCGCGACCTCGCGGAGCACGCCGCGGAGTTCATGGACGAGCTGCCGCCCCCGTACCGGGACGCGATCTGGATGGTGGACGTCGAGGAGATGAAGCCGGCCGACGTGGCCGACGTGCTCGAGATCTCGCTCGCGGCGCTGAAGTCCCGGCTGCACCGCGCGCGCCTCTTCGTGCGGCAGCGCCTCCTCGAGGTCGCGGCCGCGCCTCCCGCGGGCGGCGGAGAGCGGAGGGTGGCGCCATGACGCACGACGCGATCACCTGCAAGCGCCTGATCCTCGAGTATCTCGTCGATTACGAGGACGGCGCGATGCCCGAGGACGTGCGCCGCGATCTCGAGTGGCACCTCGAACACTGCCCGCCCTGCCTCGTCTTCCTCAAGGAGTACCGCGCCACCGGCCGCACGCTCCGGATGCTCAAGCCGAAGGACGTTCCGAAGAACCTCGCCGAGGCCGTGTGGGGGTTCGTGATCTCACGCTGCCGGAAGGAGGAGTGAAGCCGCGGAGCCCGCAGGCCCGGCTCGCCATCGCCGGACTCGCGGGGCTCGCCGCCTTCGCGCTGCTGTTCTCGATCGGGCACGCGCTCGGCGCGTGGCCGGGCCCTCCGCTCGGAGGCTTCGCCGGAACGGATCTCATCGCGGGAGTTCTCTTCGCCGTCGCTCTCCTCGTGGTGCTCCTGCGGGGCCGTTCCTGACCGGTTTCCGGCGGCCCTCCGCCTGATAGAATCCCCGTTCCGGCGGCCGAGGATGAGTTCGGGCCCTGTGCGACGGAAGTCTCCGAACCTCGTCAGATCCGGAAGGAAGCAGCGATCAGGAGGCGCCCCCGTGCGCCGCAGGTCAACCTGAGCTCATCTTCGGCCGCCGGACAATTCGACCCGAAAGCCCGAACATGCATGTCGCCCTCGCCCGCAAGTGGCGTCCGAAAGTCTTCGAGGACCTCGTCGGCCAGGAGGCCGTCGCGAAGACCCTCGAACACGCGATCGAGGCCGGCCGCATCGCTCCCGCCTACCTCCTGACCGGCCCCCGCGGCGTCGGAAAGACCTCGACCGCCCGGATGCTCGCCCGGGCGCTCAACTGCGAGAAGGGACCCACGGTCCAGCCGTGCGGCGTCTGCGCCTCGTGCCGCGAGATTCTCGCGCGCGGCGACTCGCTCGACGTCCTGGAGATGGACGGCGCCTCGAACCGCAAGATCGAGCACGCTCGCGAGCTGATCGAGACCGTCCGCTACGCGCCTCAGCGGGACCGTTTCCGCATCGCGATCATCGACGAAGTGCACATGTTCACCAACGAGGCCTTCAACGCGCTGCTGAAGACGCTGGAGGAGCCGCCGGCCCACACGAAGTTCATCCTCGCCTCGACCGAGCTCCACAAGATCCCGCCGACGATCGTCTCCCGCTGCCAGCGCTTCTCGTTCCGCGCGCTGACCGTCAAGGAGATCACCGCGCAGCTCCAGAAGGTGGCGAAGGCCGAGAAGATTTCGGCGACCCCGGGGGCGCTGCGCCTGCTCGCGACCGCGGCCGAGGGGAGTCTGCGCGACGGGCTGTCGCTGCTCGACCAGGCGGCGACGCTCTCGGGCGGCGCCGTCGACGAGGCCCGCTGCGCGGAGATCCTCGCGCTCGTCGATCGAGAGCTGCTCGAGGGGATGTACTCCGCGGTCGCCTCCGGGGACCGCGCGGCGGCGATTGCGCACCTCGACCGGCTCGTCGAGAGCGGCGCCGATCCCAAGCACGTCCTGAAGGAGTTCACCGCCCTCCTGCGGCGGCTCCTGCTCGTGGCCGCCGGAGGGGCCGCCGAGGCTGCGGACGAGGACCGCGAGCGCGTCACGGTGCTCGCGAAGGCGATGCCGTACGAGAACCTGCTCCGCGCGGTCTCGCTCGCGCTCGAGGCCGGCGATCTGACCCGCCGCGTCGAGGACGCCGCGCTCACCATCCAGATGCTCGTGCTGCGGCTGGCCGAGCTGCCCCGGCTGCGCGGCATCGAGGAGGCGCTCTCCGGACTCCCCCCCGCGAGACAGGGCGGTCCGACTCCGCCGCCGCCCCCCGCGGCGCCGCCGCGCTCCGGACCCCGCATCGTGTCCCTCGTCCCGGTCGAGCCCGAGCGGGAGGATCCGTCCGCGTCGGCAGCGGCCGGCCCGGCCGGCGGAGACCCGCTCGAGCGCTTCCACGACCTCCTCGGCGCGCGCCGCATGGTGACGGCGGCGCAGGTCAGCCTCGCCGCGTCGATCCGGGTCGAGGGCGACGACCTCGTCCTGCGCTTCGGCATCGACCGCGCCGCGGCCAAGGAGGCGCTCGAGGACATCGCCGCGAAGAAGGTGCTGACGGAGGCCGCGCGCGAATCGTTCGGCCGGCCGATGCGCATCGTGCTCAAGACCGGGCCTCCCGCGGACGGCGACCTCGGCAACGCGGCCCGCGAGGTGCCCCGGGCGACGATCGCCCGCGAGCGCGCGAGTTCCCGCGCGGAGTCGGACCCGATGGTCCGGTCGGCGATGGAGCTGTTCCACGGGGAGCTGACCGAGATCAAGGAGGAGGAATGAACCGGCGTAGGGGCGGGGCTCGTCCCCGCCCTCGGGCGGCCGCAAGGGCCGCCCCTACGTGGTCGACTGCAGCATGAACATCCAGAAGATGATGCAGCAGGCCCAGGCCATGCAGTCGAAGATGCAGGAGGAGCTCGCCGCGATGCGCATCGAGGCGACCTCCGGCGGTGGCATGGTGAAGGTGACGATGTCGGGCGCGAAGGAGATCCAGGCCGTCGAGATCGAGAAAGCCGCCGTCGATCCGCAGGACGTGGAGACGCTGCAGGACCTGATCCTCGCCGCGTGCCGCGAGGCCTCCCGCCGCGTCGACGAGGCGGTGCAGAAGAAGACGGCCTCGCTCCTCGGCGGGATGATGCCGGGGATGCGGTAGGCGTTGGCGGCAATCCCCCGGTCCCTCGAGCGCCTCGCCGCCGAGTTCCAGCGGCTGCCCGGCATCGGCGCGAAGAGCGCGGCGCGGCTCGCGTATTACCTGCTGCGCTCCTCCGACGAGGAGGCCGAGCGCCTCGCCGCCGCGATTCGGGACGCGCGCGCGGCCGTCCGCCGGTGCTCGGTGTGCAACACGCTGACCGAGGAGGACCCGTGCGGGATCTGCTCGGACCCGCAGCGCGATGCGACGATCCTCTGCGTCGTCGAAGAGCCGGGCAACCTCGCCGCGATCGAGAAGACGCGCGAGTTCCGCGGCCGCTACCACGTCCTCTGGGGCGCGCTCTCTCCGCTGAAAGGGATCGGGCCCGACGAGATCGACGTGGCGGGCCTCGTGTCCCGGGTCACACCCGAGGTGCGCGAGGTCGTTCTCGCGACGAACCCGAACGTCGAGGGAGAGGCGACGGCGCTCTACCTCGCGCGCCGGCTCAAACCGACGGGCGTGCGCCTGACGCGCATCGCGTTCGGTCTCCCGGTCGGCGGCGACATCGAGTACGCGGACGAGGTGACGATGGCGCGCTCGCTCGAGAACCGCCGCGAGCTGTGAACGGCTCGGCCCGGCGTCCCGCCTCCCGCCCCTCCGGCCGTCTGTTACAATTAACTCAAGACTGGAGAATTACTTAATCCGATGACGTTGCCCGATCTCGTCCTGTACGACGACGAGTTTCGCAAGATCAAGGACTCGCTGCAGCGGCTCGCCTCGGACGCGAACGCCAACGTGGTGTTCCTCGTCGACAAGAACGGGCAGCAGATCGCCGCGGTCGGCGACCTCACGACGCTCGACACGACCTCGCTCGCGTCGCTGACGGCGGGCAACGTCGCGGCCACCGACGGGCTCGCGCGGCTGATCGGCGAGCGCGAGTTCTCGATCCTGTTCCACGAGGGCGAGCGGGACAACATCCACATCTCGATCGTCGCGCAGCGGGTCATCCTGGTCGTGATCTTCGACGAACGCACCTCTCTCGGCCTCGTGCGCCTGCGGGTCCGCCGCGCCATGTCGGAGCTCGAGAAGATCTTCGAGGACATCGCGCGCAAGGCGGAGAAGGAGAAGCAGGTGCTGGCGGCGGACTTCGATTCCCCCTTCGCCGAGATCACGGACGAAGACATCGACCGCCTGTTCTCGGAGTAGGGCGAGGGCGCGCGCCGCCGGCCGGTCAGGGTGTCTCGATGACGTTCATCAACTACGCCGCCCGGGAGATCAACTGCAAGATCGTCTACTACGGGCCCGGGCTGTGCGGCAAGACGACCAACCTCCAGTACATCTACGACCGCACGAACCCGGCCGCCAAGGGCAAGCTGATCTCGCTCGCGACCGAGACGGACCGGACGCTCTTCTTCGACTTCCTGCCGCTCGACCTCGGCACGGTCAAGGGCTTCAAGACGCGGTTCCACCTCTACACGGTTCCCGGCCAGGTGTTCTACGACGCCTCGCGCAAGCTGATCCTGAAGGGCGTCGACGGCGTGGTCTTCGTCGCGGACTCCCAGGAGGCGCGGCTCGAGGCGAACGTCGAGTCGATCCGCAATCTCGACAAGAACCTGAAGGAGCAGGGCTACGACATCGCGACGATGCCGTACGTGCTGCAGTTCAACAAGCGGGACCTGCCGACGGCGATGGCGGCCGACGAGCTCTACCGGCGGCTCAACATCAAACGCGAGCCGACCTTCGAAGCGGTCGCGACGACCGGGGCCGGCGTCTTCGACACGCTCAAGGCCGTGGCGCGCCAGGTCCTGATGGATCTGAAGAAGAAGTAGCCGCCGCTCTCGCGGCGGTCATCCCGAGGCGCGTGAGCGCCGAGGGAGAGCTCGGGCGAGGAAGCGAGACGACTCGGCGGCGCCGCTCGCGCGGTGGGATCGCCTGCGACCTGCGTCACGCGCGGTCGGCCCGACCCGTCGCTAGAATCCTCCACAAAACCGAGAAGGAGGGTCTCATGGCGATCGGCCGTTCTTGGCGGACGAGTGTTTCAGCTTTGCTCCTGTGCGGACTCTGGACGGCGGCCTCGGCCCTCGCGCAGAACCTGCTGCCGAACCCGGGCTTCAACACGAGCATCAGCGGCTGGGCGCCCAACTACAGCGGGGAAATCGCCCTCGCCTGGAACGGTCTCGATGCGAGAGGGAGCTCGGGCTCCGGCTCACTCCAGATCACGAACACGACTCCGGTCGACAACTTCGGCTTCAACGTGTTCGGGATCTGCGTCGCGGTCACGGCGGGGCAGTCCTACCACGAGGGGGCGAGCTTTCGGCTGCCCGGAGGCCAGGCCCAGGGCGGCCTCTTCGCATTGACGACCCAGTTCTACTCCTCGTCCGACTGCACCACGGGATACCTCAGCAGCGCCGATTCCCCGGTCCTCGAGCCGGCGACGGACGCGTGGCAGCGCCTCGACACGCAGCCCTTCGTGGCGCCTCTCGGCACGGTCGCGGCCTTCGCGCTGATCGGATTCCGGAAGGTCGGCGACGGCGGCACCGTTCTCGGCAACGTCGACGAAGTCGTCTTCGAGCCGTCGGGCGCGAACCTGTGTTTCTCGAGCGACGATCAGCTCTGCCTGGGCGCCCGGTTCAGCGTGACGACGACATGGACGAGCGCCTCCGGCGCCGGCAGCGGCCACGCGCTGGCGCTGACGCCGGACACGGGCACGTTCTGGTTCTTCGCCCCTTCGAACCTCGAGATGATGGTCAAGACCCTCGACGGATGCGCCCTCAACGGCCGGAAATGGGTGTTCCAGGGAGGCCTGACGAACGTCCGGGTCGACGCGACGGTCACCGATCTCCAGACGGGGGGCTCGAAGACCTACACGAACCCGATCGACACGGCCTTCGCGCCGGTCCAGGACACCTCCGCGTTCGCCACCTGTCCCTGAGGCGGCCCCTCCGGGACTCTCGTTCGTCGAGGGCGGCGGTGCCTAGCTCTCCCCGCCCTTCGCCACCGCGGGCTCGAAGCAGATGCGCTCGTCGGTACAGGACTCGGGCACGACGAGGTCCCCGTCCGGCCCGTCCGGGCGCATCGTCTTCAGGCACCAGTACTGCGACGTCGACGGCGACTGGCGCGGGTCGCCCTGGCCGAAGGCGTCCGGCGCGAGCCAGCTCTTCGTCCTCAGGTGCCGGCAGAGGAAGGGATCGGCCGAGCCGCCGCCCTCGCGCCGGGCGAAGCGGCGCATGGGTGCGTAGGGATCGTCCGTCACGATCGCGTCAGGCCCACGCCTGGCGCAGCGCCCGCTCGAGCTCGACTTTCGCGAGGGTGACCTTGTACGCGTTCTGCGAGAGCGGCTTCGCCTCGGCGATCGCGGCCTCCGCGGCCTTCTTCGCGAGGGCGTCGGACGGCGTGCCGCCCTCGAGCGCCCTTTCCGCGGCCATCGAGCGGTATGGCGTCGGCGCGACCGAGCCGAAGACGACGCGGGCGCCGCGCACGGTCCCCCCGGACAGCGTGAACGCGACGCACGTCTCGACGAGCGGCCAGTCGAAGGACTCCTTCTCCTTCAGCTTCCGGTACGCCGATCGGGAGCCGGCGGCCGGGGCCGGGATCGCGACGCCCGCGACGATCTCGCCCGCCGTGAGCGTGTTCTCGCGCGTCGGGTCCTTGACGGGGCGGTGGAAGAACCGGTCGATCGGGAGGGTCCGCTTGCCCTTCGGACCCACGACGTCGAGCGAGGCGCCGTAGGCGAGGAGAGCGGTGCCCGTCGCCGAGGGGTGCACGCAGCAGCAGGTCAGGTCGGTGTCGAAGACCGCGTGGAACCGGTTCTCGCCGTCCCGCGCGAAGCAGTCGTCGCCGCCCTTCTTGCGGCACTCGAACTCCTCGAGACGGTAGTACCAACAGCGCGGCCGCTGGCAGAGGTTGCCGCCGAGCGTCGCCATGTGGCGGATCTGCGGCGTCGCCGCTCCCGCGGCCGCGTCGGCGAGCGCGGGGTACGCCTTCCGGAGCCCGGCGTCGTCGGCGATCCGCGCAAGCGTGGCGAGGGCGCCGAGGCGGGCCGGCGGTCCGGGCTCGATCCGGTCGTACCCGGCGATCTCGACGATCGAAACGACCGTCTTCGGGCTGTCGATCCCTTCCTTCATGCGGTCGACGAGGTCGACGCCGCCCGCCTTGATCTCGGCGTCGGAGGCGGCGGAGAGCCGCGCCGCCTCGGCGAGGGAGGTGGGCCGGACCAGCGTGAACGGCTTCATGACCGGCCTCCCTTCGAGTCCCTCTCTCTTACGGCGGCCAGGACGACCTCGGGAGTGATCGGGATCTGCCGGATCCGCACCCCGAGCGCGTGCGAGACGGCGTTGGCGATCGCGGCGGCCGTCGGAACGGTGGCCGGCTCGCCGATGCCGACCGAGTTGGTGTTGTTGATCCCGTCCCACACCGAGACGAGCGTGACGTCGATCTCCGGCACGTCGAGCGCCCCGGCGATCTTGTAGGCCTCGACGTTCGGGTTGACCATCCGCCCGGTCGGCCGGTCGAGGATCCGGTCCTCGAAGAGCGCGTACGAGACCCCCTGGATGACGCCGCCCTGGATCTGGCTCTCGGTCGTCAGGGGATTGATCGGCACGCCGCAGTCGTGGACCGCGACGACGCGGTTCACCCGGACCTTGCCGGTCGCCGTATCCACCTCGACCTCCGCGAACTGGCAGCCGGTCGTGAAGCGCTTCCAGGCGTCCTCGTGATTGTCGGCGCGCTCGGCCGTGGCGGCCACGCCTTCGCTCGGCAGGAGCTTGCAGGCGGCCGCCCAGGTTGCCTCGTGCGGGGGATTCCCGGCGGCGGAGACCCGGCCCTTCTCGACCTTCACCGACTCGGCCGGCACCTTCCACTCCTTCGCGACCGCGCGAGCGAGCGCCTGCTTCGCCTCCCAGGCCGCGCGGCGGATCGCGGGCGCCGAGGAGGGCGTCGTGGTGGACCCGCCGGAGTCCGGGGCGAAGGGGAGGCGCGAGTCGCCGATCGAGACCGAGACCTCGTCGAGCGGCACCCCGAGCTCCTCGGCCGCGACCATCGCGACCATCGTCCGCGAGCCGGTCCCGAGGTCCTGGACGCCGTGCTCGACCTCGGCCGAGCCGTCCTTGTGGATCGTCACGGTCGCCCGCGGGCCCGTGCCGCCGGTGTTGTACCAGACGGCCGCGCCGACGCCGACGCCGCGGAGGATCTCGGGGTCCGACGTCTTGCGGCGCGCGTCCCGGTCCTTCCACCCGATCTTCTCCGCGCCGACGCGAAACTGCTCGCGCCGCACGGCGGACGGGTCGTTCTTCAGGCGGAACTCGAGCGGATCCATCCCGATCGCCTTCGCGAGCTCGTCCATCGTCGCCTCGAGGGCGAAGGCGCCCTGCGGGTGGCCGGGCGCGCGCATGGCGGTGCCCGGCCCGGCGTTCGTGAAGACGTCGTACTCGTCGACCTTCAGGTTCTCGCAGGCGTAGACGTTCTTGACCGGGCCGCTCGTGCCGGTCCCGCCGTTCGTCCCGCCGTTGCCGTACACGGTCAGCTGGAGCGCGGTCAGCTTGCCGTCCCTCGTGGCGCCCGCCTTGACGGTCTGTCGGGCCGACGGCCGGTTGCCGCTCGCGAGCTGCTCCTCCTTGCGGTCCAGGAAGAGCTTGACGGGGGCGCCCGCCTCCTTCGCGAGCCTGGCCGCCGCGAGCCCCTCGACTCGCGGGCCGAACTTGGCGCCGAAGCCCCCGCCCATGTACTCCGTGATGACGCGGACCTTCGAGACGGGGATCTGGAGCGTCTCGGCGAGCTGGTCGCGCATGTCGAAGATGCCCTGCGTGGACGCCCAGACCGTCAGCTCCGTGCCCTCCCAGCGGGCGACGAGACCGTGCGTCTCGAGCGCCGAGTGGGTCTGCACCTGCGTGTCGTACGTCCCCTCGACGACGCCGGCGGCCTTCTGGAATCCGGCATCCACGTCGCCCTTGACGGTCGAGCGCGGCCCGAGGACGTTGCCGTGGCGCGCGAGATTCTTCCCGCCGCTCTCGACGTCGCCGCCGCTCGTCTTCGTCTCGGTCTTGCCTTCGAAGACGAGGGGGGCGCCGGACTTCCGGGCGTCGTCGAGCGAGACGACGAACGGCCGGGCCTCGTAGGCGACCCGGATCGCCGCGAGGGCATCCTCCGCCTGGTCGGGTGTCTCGGCCGCGACGGCCGCGACCTCCTGTCCCGCGAAGCGCAGCTTTTCGCCCGGCTCGGCGAGCGCGATCGCGGCCCGCACGCCCGGCATCTTCCGGGCCGCGGAGAGGTCGAGCGACTTCACCGTCGCCGCCGGGAGCATGCAGCGCAGGATGCGGCCGTACAGCATTCCCGGCAGGCGGACGTCGATCGAGTACTTCGCCTCGCCGGTCGCCTTCGCCTTGCCATCGAGCCGCGGCTGGCGCGTCCCGACGACCGAGAACTTCTGCGAGGGATCCCAGGGAGCGGGGTCGCCGGCCGCGATCTCGATCTCCCTGAACTGGAAGTCGCCCTCGAAGCCGACGCGGATCTTCTCTTTCATGCCATTCCCTCCTCGTCCAGGACCTGGCGGAGGGCCTCGGCCACGCGCGGGTCGTCTTCGTAATTCGGTTCGGGCTGCTGGGTGCGGGGCGCGGGATGCGGCGCGCCCTCCTTCGCGGTCTTCTGTCCTGCCGCCCGCTCGACGGCCTCGAAGACGTGGTTGTACGTGCCGCAGCGGCAGAGGTTCCCGGCGACGGCCTCGCGGATGGCCTGGCGCGTGGGTTTCGGGTTCGTGTCGAGGAGGACCTTGCAGGAGAGGATCATCCCGGACGTGCAGAAGCCGCACTGGAGCGCGTCGGTCGCGATGAAGGCCTCCTGCAGCGGCGTCAGGCGGCCGTCGGAGGCGAGCCCCTCGATCGTGGTGATCGGCTTGCCGGCCGCCTCGTGTGCCAGCGTCAGGCACGAGCAGACGGTCTTGCCGTCGAGGAGGACCGTGCAGGCCCCGCAGGCGCCCCGCCCGCAGACGACCTTCGTCCCCGTCAGGCCGATCCGGTCGCGCAGAGCGTCGGCGAGCGTGACGCGGGGCTCGAGCGAGAGCCGGTGGACGGAGCCGTTGACGTTCAGCTCGAGCGGCGCGGCGCCCGGACCCATGCTCTCCGGCTCGGCCGCTCTCGCCTTGCCCCCGATCGTCGCCGCGACCGCGCCGACGAGGCTGCCGCGCACCAGGTCGCGCCGTGTGAAACCGCTACGAGGTTCGTCGGGTTCGTCGCTCATGTCGCGCCTCCCGGACTCCGGATCATACGTCCGCAGGGGGCCGGTGTTTCGGGTCCCTCCCTGCGAGCGCCTCGCGGGTCGGGGCGAGGTCAGCGCTTCTTGCGGGGGGAGATGCGGCGGGCGGAGTGGGAAGGCGAGGCCGGGAGCGATTCCTTTTTCGGAATCCGGCCCGGCTTCGCCGGCCCGGATTCCGACGCGGCGTTTTCCCGCCGCGGGACGGCATGGACGCAGCGCCGCACCGCCTCCGCGCGCTCGATCGCCGCCCGGCGCGCGAGCGCCCGGGTTCCGGCCGCGGGCGGAAGCCGGCGCAGGCGCTCCACCTCGGCCTCCGCGGCGTCCTCCGCCGAGGCGAGAGCCTCGCGTCTCGGAGCGGGCGGGAGGGCGTCGAGGAGCGCGAGGCGGGCGAGGGCGGGGTCGTTCCCCGCCCGGGAGGGGGGCGTCTCGGCGAGCCAGCGCGCGAGCTCGCGGCGGCCGGCGGCCGTGACCCGGTAGAGGAGCCGGCGGGGTCCGTGGCGGGGGCCGAGGACCCGGAGGAGCACCCAGCCGCGCCGCCGGAGACGGGCGAGGGCGGGGTAGATCTGCGAGAAGCCCGCGCTCCACGCGGGATCCATTTCGTCGCGGATCGCGCGCGCGAGGTCGTAACCCGTCTTCGGCGATTCGTGGAGCAGACCGAGCAGCACGTGAGGGAGCGACATCGCGGCAACTATATCAATAGCGATATAGCTGGGCCCGAATCGCGGTGTTCCCGGAGGCAGAAGGCGTCCCCGTTTGGGGACAAAAAAAGGGGGCCCGCAGGCCCCCGAGAAACCGTGTTCGAAGCTGTAAGTGCTTGACTTACTTCTTCTTCTTGGTCGCCTTCTTCGCCTTCTTCGCCGCCTTCTTCTTCGTGGCCATTACGTCACCTCCCTCCCGACAGCCAATTGACAGCCTGCGGGCGAGGTGCTACTTTTTGCGCCCCCGCTAAAGGGCGTATCGCCTTCAGTCTGCCGCTGCCGAACGATTGATGGGTCATACGTTCTTGCTTTTTCGCCGGATGGGCGACCACCCATCCGGCGATTTCTTTTTCCGCGTCGATGTGCTTTCCGTCGAACGAGCTTCCCAGCGAACTTAGCACTTGACTTCATTGTGGCGATCCGCCCGTTGCAAGTCAAGTCGAGCGGGGTCGGAAGCGAGTCTCCGGCTCGCATCGCACGAAATAGAATCCGCCCATGACCGCCGCCGAGACCATCACCGTCGCCCACAGCCCCGATTCCGACGACGCGTTCATGTTCTACGCCCTCGCGGAGAGGCGCGTCGACACGGAGGGCCTCGAGTTCGTCCACGAGCTGTCGGACATCGAGTCCCTCAACCGGCGGGCGATGTCGGGCGAGCTCGCGGTGACGGCCGTCTCGTTCCATGCCTACGCGTACCTCGCCGATCGCTATCTCCTGCTGCCGCACGGCGCCTCCTTCGGCGACGGGTATGGCCCGGTGGTCGTCGCGAGCGCGGCCGTCACGCGCGCGCAGATCGCATCCGGCCAGGTGCGCGTCGCGTCCCCCGGGGACCGGACCACGGCGGCGCTGGCGCTGCGCCTGTGGGCGCCGGGCGTCGACACCGTTTCGATGCCGTTCGACCGGATCCAGGGGGCGGTGCTCGAGGGCCGGATCGACGCGGGACTCCTGATCCACGAGGGGCAGCTCACCTACTCGGACGAGGGGCTCCTCGCCGTCGTCGACCTCGGCCGGTGGTGGAAGGAAGAGACCGGCCTGCCGCTGCCGCTCGGCGGCAACGTCGTGCGGCGGGACCTCGGCCCGGACCGCATCGCCCGCATCTCCCGCGCGCTCTCGCGGTCGATCGAGTACGGCCTGGCGCACCGCCGGGACGCGCTGGATCATGCGATGCGATACGCGCGCGGGCTCGACCGGGCGAAGGCGGACCGCTTCGTGGGCATGTACGTCAACGCCTGGACGCAGGGCTACGGCGAGGCCGGGCGGAGGGCGGTGCAGCGGCTGCTCGACCGCGCCCACGCCGCCGGCCTGACCCCGGAGGTGACCGCCGAGTACGCGCCGTGAGGCGTGTCGCCGGCCTCGACTCCCTGGTCCTGACGATCCATCTCCTCGCGCTCGCGATGGCCTTCGCGCCGCCGGTGTTCTTCGGGGCGGTCGTCGCGCCGGCGGTCTTCTCGGTGCTCCCCACGCGGGACATGGCGGGGGCGCTCCAGAGCCCGATCCTCTCGAGGCTCTGCGCCATCGCGGAGGCGAGCTTCGTTCTCCTCTTCGGGACGTCGTGGCTCCTCACCCGCGGCGCGGCGCGCGCCTCCCGGGCGCTGCTGACCCGCCTGCCGATCCTCGGCTTCTTCGCCGCCCTCGTGATCCGCCAGCTTCTCATCCCGCCGATCGACCGCATCCGCCGCGAAGCGCCGGGGCTGATCGACAACCTTCCGGCGGGCGATCCGTCGCGGGTGCTCCTCGCGCGGTATCACCGCCTCGCGACGGGATTCTTCTGGCTCGAGATCGCGGCGGCGCTCCTCGTCGTCGTGGTGACGTCGCGGCTCCTCGTCGAGCGGCGCTCCGCGCCCCCGGGCCCGGCGCCCGCGCCGAAGCCGCAGCCGAAGATCCTGGACCTCTCCTAGGAGGGCAGCGCCGCCTCGGGACGGCTGCGATGGACCGCGAAGACGTTGCTGTCCTCGTGCTGGTGGGCGCGCGTGAACGCGTCGGTGTCCTCGATCGCCCCGGCCGTCCGTCCGTTCTCGAGCGCGTAGGTGCGGTAGCCGTGCTCCCGCAGCAGCGACCAGAAGGACTCGGGGGTCTCCCCAGCGCCGCGGAGCTGGTCCGGCGAGAACTCGATGAAGATCCACCCCGGGGGGCGCGTGGTCAGGATCTCGCGCATGCCCCTCAGGGCGCTGACCTCGTCGCCCTCGACGTCCACCTTCACGCCGTCGATCCGCTCGATGCCGTGCTCGCGGCAGTATTCGTCGAGCGTGCACACGGGCACGCGGACCGTCTCGCCCGGAATCGCCGGATCCAGCGGATGGGTGCGGCTCTCCGCCCGGTCCCGGTGGCTGCAATAGAGAATTGTCTCGCCGCGCGCGGCGCCGAGCGCCGCGTCCTCGATGCGCACGTTGCCGGCGGACTCCAGGGCGCCGATGCGGCGCCGGAGGATATCCGCGCAGAAGGGATCCGGCTCGAAGGCGATCACGGAGCCGCCGTTGCCGACGCTCTCCGAGAACTGTGCTGTGTAGAAGCCGACGTTGGCGCCGAGATCCACGATGGTCATGCCGGGGCCGACGAGCCTCCGGAAGAACTCCGACTCCGAGCGTTCGGCGCGGGACTTGCCGAAGAGGTACATCCATCCGTAAACGCTGCGGCCGAGCCGCGAGCGCCGCAGGGGCTCCCACATCATGAGGCGCGTGACCACGTGACCGACGCGCCGCTGGATCGGACCATGGCCTGCCACAGGAGGAGTGTAAGGGCGCGGGATGCTGGCCGCGAATGGTCGAAACGAATCGTTTTCGGGGATCAGCCCTTTCGGCCTCGGAGGGCGCTCACGACCAGCAGGATCCCTGCCGCGACCAGCGCGAACGGCCAGAAGCGCCAGAGCGCGTCGTAGAGGGCGGGCGGGACCCGCAGGTTGCCGGCGAGCGCGGTAATGACGGCGATCGCGACCAGGATGACGCCGGGAACGACGGGGGCGGGCCGGCGCTCGCGGCCGGCGCTCCGGTCGAGGAGGCCGACGAGCAGGAGCCCGGACCCGAGGCCGAGGAGCAGCGTCGCCCAGGCGGGCATCCAGGGCTCGAGCGGGTCGCGCAGCAGGTATCCCGCCCCGAGGCCGAGCAGGACGCCCGCCGCCACGAGGGGCCCGCGGAAGTTCCGCAGGGCGGACACGAACAGCAGGACCGTCCCGATCAGCAGGAGGACCGGCGCCGGGCCGTGAAAGTGGAAGGACCGCTTCAGGATGAGGTAGAGGCCCACGCACACGAAGATCAGGCCCAGATTGACGCCCCGGCGGTCGCGAACGTCGGTCATCGTTTCTTCGCCAGTTCCGCCGCGCGGGGTCCCTCGGCGACGGCCTTCTCGCCCTCCCAGCGGAAGAAGCCCTCGCCGGCCTTCTTGCCGGTCCTTCCCCCCGCCACGAGCTCGCGGAGGATCCCCGGCGGCGCGAAGCGCTCGGAGGGAAGCTCGGCCGAGAGCGTCTCGGCGATCGCGAGGCGCACGTCGAGGCCGACGACGTCGCTCGTCTTCAGCGGGCCCATGCGGTGCCCGTAGCCGAGCTCCATCGCCCGGTCGATGTCCGCGGCGCCCGCGACGCCCTCCTCGAGCATCCGCATCGCCTCCAGGCCGAGCGCCACGCCCAGCCGCGACGTGGCGAACCCCGGCGAGTCGGCGACCCGGACGACCTCCTTGCCGAGCGAGCGGGCGAAGGCGACGGCGCGCTCCTCCGTCTCCGGCGAGGTCTCGCGGCCGCGGACGATCTCGACGAGCGGCATCGCGGCGACGGGATTGAAGAAGTGGATGCCGATCACCCGGTCGCGGCGTCCCGTCGCGTGCGCGATCCGCGTGATCGGGAGCGACGAGGTGTTCGACCCGAACACGGTCCGGTCCGGACACACGTCGTCGAGCTCGGAGAGGACCATGCGCTTCAGGTCGAGGGCCTCGGGCACGGCCTCGATGACGAAGTCCACGTTGGCGGCGTCGCGCAGGCGCTCGGCGATCCGGAGGCGATGGCGGGCCGCGTCGGCGGCGGAGGCCGTGACCTTGCCCTTCTCGACGGCGCGAGACCAGGACGTCTCGATCGACGCGCGCACCGCGCGCTGGGCGCCGGGGTCCGCGTCGAACACCCAGGTGTCGTAGCCCGTAAGCGCGCAGAGGCCGGCGATTCCCCGGCCCATCGTTCCGGCCCCGACGACGAGGATTCGCCCTTCCGGCACGGATTTCGCCGCTGTTTCCACGAGCGGCAAGAGCTTATCTGAACGGCGCCGCCGCGTCGCTCACCCCATAAGCGCCGCAGCATTGTCCCAGAGGATGCGCCGCCTCGCGGCGTCCGACAGCGGGAGCGCGAGGAAGTCCTCGACGTTCTTCCGCATCGACGCCACGCCGGGGCTCGGATAGTCCGTCCCCCACAGGCACTTGTCCGAGAGGTCCTCGAGCCGCGGCAGGTACTCGAGGAGCTTCCTCGGCGGGATGCCGGAAAGGTCGAGCCAGAGGTTCGGGTGGCGGCGCGCGAGGAACACCGCGGTGTCCATGTACAGAGGACGCCCCGCGTGCGCGAGGACGATCTTCAGCCTCGGGTAGTCGACGGCGACGTCGTCCGCCGCCATCGGGTCGGCGTACCGGTTGCGCGCGCCCGGGAAGATCGACGTCCCCGTGTGGATCATGACCGGACGGCCGGCCTTCTCCGCCTCGGCGTACACGTCGCCCAGACCCTCGAGACCGTCGCGGTACGCGTTCGGCGCGAAGACCTGGTGCGGCGGGTGGATCTTGATCATCCGGATGCCGAGCGTCTCGAAGAGGCGGCGCGTCTCGGCGCCCGCGTCGGGCTCGTGGCGCGGGTGGACGGATCCGACGGCGAGCAGGCGGTCCTCGTGGCTGCGGACGTAGCGGGAGACCCAGTCGTTCGCCGTCCGGTCGAAGCCCATGACCTCGGGGGCGACATAGTTGATCAGGGCCGCTCGCTCGACGCCCTCGCGGTCCATGAGCGCGAGGAGGCGCCCCGGGTCCGAGAGGGCCTCCTGGATCTCGGGGAGGTCCGGACGGTTCCCGGACATCACCGCGCGGACGCCGGGATGCATCTGCTCCCACGGCTGGACGTGGACGTGGCAGTCGAAGACGCGCATCGAGGTCGTAGGGTAATGCACCCCGCGCCGTCCGACGCTCGTCCCGAAGGCCCTTCGGCGCGGGAAAACGGGCCGAATCTGGTAGATTCATCGGCAACGGATCATGACAAGGCTCTTGGGAAGGGGCCCCGCGCTCGGCGCCGCCGCGTTCCTCGTGTGCGCCGCCTTCGCGCCCGGCGCGCCGGTTCCGCCGACGCCGCGCCCGACGGCGGCGCCGACGCCGATCCCGACGCCGGTCCCGCCCGAGCGCGTGCCCTCGTCGCTGCACAAGGGGTCCGTCTCGGGCAAGGGCCTCGCGCGCTACGAGAACCCGTACATCTCCTTCTCGAAGATCACGCGCGTCGAGGAGGCGGACCTCGACAACGACGGCGCGGCCGAGGCGCTCGTCGAGGGGATCGGCACGGTGCGCAGCCTCCCGCCCTGGATGCTCGCGGTCGGCTTCGTCTCACGGGCGAGGCTGCCGTTCGAGAACCCGATCTTCGCCGTCTTCCAGAAGGGCAAGGGGAGCGACTGGAATCCTCTGCTCGTCGGACACCTCCCGCTCCGCTGCTCCCAGACCGACGACCCGTCGAAGTGCGACCAGCTCGAGACGTTTCGCACGGTCCTCTTCCGGTTCGACGACCGTCCGCAGGTCGCGCTCCAGATCGTCCACGCCGGCGAGCCGCGGCTCGTCGAGACGCAGATCCTGCGCATGGACCACGGCCGCCTCGATCCGACGTTCTCGATCACCGCGCCGAAGTCGGCCATCGAAGTGACCATCTCGCCGGACGGGCTGACGCGCCGGATCGCCGTCGACACCTTCATCAACAAGGAGCTGCCGCCGCGCTACCGCAGCTTCACCCTCGTTTCGAACTTCGTCTTCGGCGAGCGCAAGTTCCGGATCCTGTCCGAGAGCGTCGAACCGGAGTGGAGCGAACACGCCGACACGGACCTCGCCTACTGGGGGCTCGTGCGGCAGCCCGTCTTCGCGCCGGACCTCGCGCGGATCGCCGAACGGCAGAAGAAGGCCGAGGCGTGGGCGTTCGACCCGGTCGAGACGGTCAAGCGGCGGTTCGTCGACGCGAAGGACGTGCGGGTCGGCGTCAAGCAGGTCGGCGTCGCGGTCGTCGAATTCGAGCGGCCGGGCTGCCCCGCGCACCTCGTCGTCTATCAGCCGCTCCGCCCCGCGGAGGGCGAGAAGAGCATCTGGGACTTCGCCACGATCCGCGCGGCCGAGGAGCCGGCGTACGAGTGCCTCGGGGAGGCGCCGCTCAGGGGCGTCGGGGGACAGTAGCGGCTCTCGACCGCGCGTAGGCCGCGAGCAGCACGATCGCGTTCACGCCCGTGCCGATGAGCACGGGGTCCCTCCCGCCGGAGAGCGCCGGGGCGAAACGTCCCAGTATCGCGGCGGCGCCTCCGGCGACCATCGCGGCGATCACGCCGCGCGTCGGCGCGCGGAAGCGCTCGGGCGCGAGCGCGACGAGCGTCGGCAGGATCAGGCCGGACGCGAAGATCGAGTAGCCGAGTCGGAGCGTCCGGAGCACGTCGCGGTCGAGGGCGAGCGCGGTTGCGAGGCCGAGGACGCCGTAGACGACCGGCAGGAAGCGCGCGGCGGCGACCGACATCGGCCGCCCCCCGGAGACGGCCGGCGCGAGGTCGCGCGCCGTGACCGCGGAGGCGGACAGCAGCACGATGTCCGCGGAGGTCTGCATCGTCGCGACGAGCGCGACGAGGACGAGGGCGGCGAGCGCCGGTGGCGCGAAGCCGAGCACCGCGGCCGGCAGCACGCTCTCGGGCGCGACCGGAGGCAGCGCCTTCCGGGCCGCGAGCGCGATCGCGGCGACCGAGAGGCCGAAGAGGACCTTCGAGGCGGCCGCGAGGAGCGCGGAGCGGCGAGCCACCGCCTCGTCGCGGCACGAGGAGAGCTTCAGGTACACGTCGCTGCCGACGACGTGGGGAAGGCCCACGAGGACCAGCATCGCGAGCGCGTCGCCGGCGGAGAAGGTCGGCGACGTCGGGAAGCTCCAGGCGGCGGCGGGCAATCCGCCGAGACCGCGCGAACCGGAGAGCGCGCACGCGCAAGCGACGCCCGGGATCCCCGCGACCATCAGTCCGTACTGGAGGAGGTCCGTCCGCACCACGGCGTACTGGCCGCCGAGCGCCGTGTACGCCACGAAGACGGCGGTCGACAGGACGATCGCGCGGGTCGGCTCGAGCCCGAAGGCCGCGGTCAGCACGACCTGCGTCGCCTCGGTCAGGAGCGCGAACCAGACGATCTCCGACACGAGCACGAGGAACGCCGCGACGCGGCGCGCCGGCAGCCCGTACGCGTGGCCGAGGATCTCCGGCAGCGTCACGGCCTCCTCGCGGCGTACCCGCCGCGCGAAGAAGAGGCCGAGCACGAGGAGCCCGAGCGCCCCCGAGAGGTCGAGCCACAGGCCGGCGATCCCGTGCGTGTACACGAGCGCGGCGAGGGCGATCGTCGTCGAGCCGCCGGTCGTCAGCGACGCGAGGCCGAGGAAGCCCCAGAAGGTGTTCAGCGAGCGGTCGGCGACGAAGTAGGAGACCGCGTCGCGGCCGGCGCGCCGCCGCCATGCGAAGCCGATCGCGAGCACGGCGGCGAGATACAGCGCGAGCGCGGCGAGGGTCAGCGCGGGCACGGCGGGCTCATCGGGCTCCGGCGTCGCCGGATCGCGGCGCGGCGCCCGTCAGGCGAGGCGTCGCGCCGCCTCGCGCACCACGGCCTCCATGACGAGCGTCCCCACGGCGAGCGCGCGCTCGTCGACGTCGAAGCGGGGGGAGTGGTGCGCGCGGGGCGGTCCCTCGAGTCCGCAGCCCACGAAGAAGAAGCAGCCGGGGACGCGCTCGAGGAAGACCGACATGTCCTCGCCGCCGAGCGTGCGCGTGTCCGTCTCGACGTTTTCCTCGCCGAGAACGCGCGAGGCCGTCTCGATGACGAGGTCCGCCATCTTCGCGTCGTTGATGGTCGCGCCGTTGACGCGTTCGTACCGCAGGGTGGCGCGCACGCCGCACGCGGACGCCGTGCCCTCCACGATGCGGCGGATCTTCTCGGGAAGCGCCCGGCCCACCGCCTCGGTGAAGGAGCGGGCGGTGCCCTCCATGCGCACCGAGCCGGGGATGATGTTGAACGCGGTGCCGCCGTGGATCGAGCCGACGGTGACGACCGCGGGCTCGAGCGGCGAGATCTCTCGCGCGACGACCGACTGCAGCGCGTCGACGATGCGGGCCGACGCGAGGATCGAGTCCTCGGTCTCGTGCGGCGCCGCGCCGTGGCCTCCGCGGCCCTCGACCGTGATCTCGAACTGGTCGACCGCGGCCATCAGCGGCCCGCGGTTGATCCCGATCCTGCCGGCGGGCAGCGGCGTCCAGAGGTGGAGGCCGAACGCCGCGCCGACGCCGTCGAGCACGCCGTCGGCGGCGCAGGCCTGCGCGCCTCCCCGACCCTCCTCGGCCGGCTGGAACAGGAAGCGCAGCGGCGCCGGGGGCGGCGTCGCGGTCAGGCGACGGGCGACGGCGAGCGCGATCGCGACGTGCCCGTCGTGGCCGCACGCGTGCATGCGTCCGGGGGCCTCGGACGCGTACGGCGCGCCGGTCGCCTCGGTCAGCGGCAGCGCGTCCATGTCGGCGCGCAGCATGAGGCGGGGTCCGGCGCCGCCTGCGTCGGCGGTCACGCCCGTCTTCCCGACGCCCTCGCGCGGCGCGAGCCCGTAGGACCGCAGCCGCCCCGCGGCGATCCCCGCGGTCCGACGCTCCTCGAAGGCCAGCTCGGGATGCCGGTGCAGGTCGCGCCGCGTCGCGACGAGCTCGTCGAGCTCCGGCGACGGAAAGGCGGCCAGCAGCGCCTCGAGGGAAGCCATGGGGGCGGGATTATAGGAGGGACCGCGGCGATACGGCTCCCTCGCCCCGGCTCTCTCCCGGACGGAAGGGGAGGACGCCATAGAATCCCGATGTGACGCCCATCATCGCCCCCGAGCTCGACCTGTACGTCCGGGAGCTGGTGCCGCCCCGCGACCCCGTGATCGCCGAGATGGAGGCGTACGCCGCCGAGCACGACGTGCCGATCGTGGGTCCCGTCGTGGCGACCCTGCTCGAGATCCTGGCCCGCTCGATCGGCGCCGCGCGCGTCTTCGAGATGGGGAGCGCGATCGGCTACTCGACGGCGTTCTTCGCCCGGGCCGTCGGCCGCGGCGGCCAGGTCTTCTACACGGACGGCGATCCGAAGAACGCCGAGAGGGCGCGCGGCTATCTCGACCGGATGGAGCTGTCGGAGCGCGTCGCGTTCCGAATCGGCGATGCGGTGAAGGCGCTCGAGGAGACGACCGGCTACTTCGACGTCATCTTCATCGACGTGGACAAGGACGGCTACCCGGCGGCGCTGAAATCCGCGGCGCCTCGCGTCCGCCGCGGCGGATACCTCCTCGCCGACAACGTGCTCTGGTCCGGGAAGGTCGTGGACGTGGGCGCCCGCGACGGCGCCACGGAGGGCCTCCGGCAGTTCAACCGCATGCTGTTTTCCCTCGACGAGTTCCGTGCGGTGATCGTTCCGCTGCGGGACGGCGTCGCGATCGCGCGGCGCGAGGGGTGACCGCGCCGCCGCGGGCCGGAGACGACCTCCTCCGGCGCTGGCGCATTCTGGCCGGGGCCGACGAGCCCGATCTGTTCGAGGGGGCGCTCCTGGTCTCGCTCCTCGTCGACCCCTCCGAGGACCTGGAGGCCGCCCGCCGCCGCATGGAGGGCCTCGTCGACCGCGTGCGTCGGAGTCCGTTCGGCGCGAGCGTCGATGCCCTGCGCCGTGTACTCTTCGACGAGGAGGGCTTCCGCGGCGACCGCGAAGGTTACGACGACCCGTCGAACTCCTCCGTCGCGCGCGTGCTCGCGCGGAAGCGCGGCATGCCGATCACGCTGTCGATCGTCACCGTCGAGGTCGGCCGCCGCGCCGGCGTCGCGGTCGAGGGCGTCGGTCTCCCCGGCCACTTCGTCGTCGGCGGGCCCGCCCTCGGCGGCGCCTATCTCGATCCGTTCGACGGCGGCGTCGTCGGCGACCCGGAGCAGCTCGCGCGCCGGCTGTCCACGATCTTCGGGGCGCCGGTCGCGCTCGGCGACGATGCGCTCCGTCCGGATTCGAATCGCGAGATCCTCGCGCGCGTCCTCCTGAACCTGCGGCGCTCGTGGGAGAAGCGCCATCGCTGGGAGGAGGCGCTCTCGGCCCTCGACTTCTCGGATGCGCTCGCGCCGCCGGACCCCGACCGCATGAAGGAGCGGGGGCTCCTGCTGCTGCGCGGCGGCCGGCGCGAGGAGGGGGTGGCGGTGCTCGAGCGCTGGGCCGCCGGGGTGGGAGAGGACGACGCCGAGGCCGCGGCCCGGCTCGTCGCGTCGGCGCGCGGCGGCCCCGACGCCGGAGATCCCCGGGTTTCGCCCCGCGTCTTCACGCTGGACGAGGCGCGCGGTTTGATGCCGCGGGTCCAGGAGATCACCGCCGCGGCGGTGGAGCGCTACGGCAAGCTCGCGGGAGAAGACGAGCGCCGCGAGGTCGCGGAGGCGTGGGCGAAGGAGCTCATGGCGCTCGGGCTCGAGATCAAGGGCCTGTGGCTCGTCGACTTCGACTCCGGCGCCGGCTACTACTGCTGGAAGTATCCCGAGAAGGATCTCGGCCACTTCCACTCGTACGAGGAAGGCTTCGGAGGCCGGCTCCCCCTCACCTGACCCCCTATTTCGGCCAGGAGGAGCCGGGGGAGAGCTCGATGACCTCCGTGGAGACGCCGCGGTCGCGGAGCTCCTTGCGGAGCGCGTCGGGCGTCCCGACCAGGGCCGGGAACGTGCCCCAGTGCATCGGGATCACCCGCGGCACCCGGAGGAGCTCGCAGGCCTTCGCCGCCTCGCGCGGGCCCATCGTGTAGAAGTCGCCGATCGGCAGGAGCGCGAGGTCCGGCGCGTAGAGCTCGGCGATCAGGGCCATGTCTCCGAAGACGTTCGTGTCGCCGGCGTGGTAGATCCGGAACCCATCCTCGAACGTCATCACGTATCCGCAGGGCTCGCCGGTGTAGGCGACGTCTCCTCCGCCGGCGGCGCCCGCCGAGTGGTCCGCCGAAACCATCCGGAACTCGACCCCGGCGACCTTCTGGGAGCCGCCCTTGTTCATTCCCGACGCCTTCTCGATCCCGTGGCTGCCCGCATGAAGGGCGAGCTCGTAGATCCCGACGACGGTCGCGTGTGTCTTCTTTGCGAGGTGGATCGCGTCGTCCCCGAAGTGGTCGGAGTGCCCGTGCGTCGCAGCGATCACGTCCACCTTGCCGTAGTCGAACCCCTTCGGGAACTTCGGGTTGTGCTCGATGAACGGGTCGAGCGCGACCCGCATGCCCTTCGGCGACTCGATGAGGAACGACGCATGACCGAGCCAGATGACCTTGCCGCCGAAACTCTTCTTGCTCGCCATCTCTCCTCCCACCTGCGGGGGAGCGATCTTATGCCCGCCGCCGCAGGCCAGGAAGACACGGGCGTCAAGATCAGGCGCCGTCTCTCGGACTCAGGACCGCGAGGGGATCCGGCAGTAGCAGTAGACGAACTCCTGTTCCGTGCCCCAGGGCGTCCGATGGTGCTCTGTGGCGCTCGCCAGGCGGGCGAAGTCGGAGCCGAATTCGGCGTGCAGCTCCTCGGGCGAGTAACGCATGACCTCGAGGCCGCTGCACTTCTCCGGACCGTGCGGGCCGAACGTCGCCACGACGACGTGGCCGCCCGGCTTGAGCGACCGCCGCACGTTGGCGACGTAGCGCGCGCGGGCCGCGGGATCCCGGAGGAAGTGGAAGACCGCGCGGTCGTGCCAGAAGTCGTAGGCGGCGGGCGCGAGCGAGGCGTCGGTCACGTCGGCGCACAGCCAGCGCACCCGCGACGCCCGGTGGCCGAGACGGGAGCGCGCCGCCGCGAGGGCGCCTTCGGACAGGTCGAGGACGGTGACGTTCTCGTACCCGCGGTCGAGGAGGTCGTCCACGAACGTCGAGGCGCCGCCGCCCACGTCGATGATCGCCGACTCCGGCCCGAGGCGCGCCGCCTCCAGGAAGCCGACCGACTGCTCGAGATGCGGGCGGAACCAGGAGACCTCTTCCGGGGACTTCGACGCGTAGACCTTCTCCCAGTGCTCCCGGCTCATCGAGCCTTCACGCCCTCCGCCAGTCGACGAGCGGCACGAGTGCCGCGACGAAGGCCTCCAGGCCCTTGCGGTCGTCCTCGTCGAAGCGGCCGGTTGCCGGCGCGTCCACATCGAGCACGCCGCGGAGCTCGCCGCTCGCGACGATCGGCACCACGATCTCCGAGCGCGACGCCTCGTCGCAGGCGATGTGTCCGGGAAACGCCTGCACGTCGGGCACGACGAGCGTCTCCCGCCGTTCGGCCGCCGTCCCGCAGACGCCCTTGCCGAACGCGATGCGCACGCATGCGGGCTTGCCCTGGAACGGACCGAGGACGAGGTCGCCGCCGCGCGCGAGGTAGAAGCCGCACCAGTTGACCCCGGCCAGGAACTGCCCGAGGAGCGCGGCGGCGTTGGCGAGGTTCGCGATCGGATCCGGCTCGCCCTCGAGCAGCCCGACGAGGGAGGCGGCGAGCTCGCGGTACAGCTCCGGCTTGTCGGCGCCACGCGGGATCGTCTGCGTGTGCACGGGACGATCTTATCGCCACCGTGGGCTAGGATGCGCCGATGTCGGCGCTCCGCGGGCGCTCCCTCGCGATGTACGTCTTTCTCTGCGCCGTCTGGGGCTCGACCTGGCTCGTCATTAAGATCGGGCTGCGCGACCTGCCGCCGCTGTGGTTCGGCGGCATCCGCATGGCGCTCGCGTGCGCCCTGATCGCGCCGTTCGCGCTCGGCCGCGGCGGAGGCGCCACGGCTCGCGGCCGGACGGCGCGGATCTTCTGGAGCGGGTCGCTCCAGATCGGCGTCAACTACGCGTGCATCTTCCTCGCCGAGGAGCGGATCGACTCGGGCCTGTCGGCGGTGCTCTTCGCGACGTTTCCGCTCTTCGTCGGGCTCTTCGCGCACGCGATGCTTCCGGACGAGCCGCTCACCGCCCGGATCGCCGTCTCGGCCGGCCTCGGGCTCGTCGGCGTCGCCGTGATCGAGGGGCCGGCGCTCCGGACGCTGTTTTCGGCGCCGGACCGGTCCCTGCTCGAGGGCAGCGGCCTCGTCCTCGTGTCCTCGATCGTCGCGGCGTACGCCAACGTCTACAACAAGAAGAAGCTGGCCGGCGTCGCGGCCGACTGGAACACCTGGCTGCAGACGCTGTCGGGCTCGGCGCTGCTCCTGCTGCTCGCCGTCACCTTCGAGCCCTCCGCCCGCCTCGCCTGGACGCCCCGCTCGATCTCCGCGCTCGTCTACCTCGCGGTGCTCGGGACCGCTCTGCCCTTCGCCGGCCTCTTCTGGCTCCTCGGCCGCGTGCCGGTGGCGGTGATCGGCACGATCCCGATCGTCGACACCGTCATCGCGGTCGCCCTCGGGGCGCTGATCCTCGGCGAGTCGTTCTCGCCGCGCGTGCTGGTCGGGGCCGGGCTGATCCTCGTGGCGGTGCTGCTGGCGGCGCTGCCGGGGCGGCGGCGCGCGGCGCCCGCCTCTAGCGGAAGTAGATCGGGACCCATTTCCGCGTCAGGTAGTCCGACGCCGTGACGAAGATCAGGAACGCCAGGAAGAGGAGGCTCGAGCCGACGACCATCGCCGTCAGCTTCGGCGAGTCCTTCAGGTGCATGAAGATCAGGGCCACGAGGGCCGCCTTCGTCGTCGCGATGCCGAGCGCGACGGGCGTGTTCCAGATCCCGAGGTGCTGGTAGGCGGCCCACACCGTCAGGAGCGTCAGCGCCATCAGGGTCAGGAAGACCCCGATGTAGGCACCGACGCCGCCGTGGCCCTTCCCGTGCGCGCTCACAGCGTGTGCCTCCCGAGCAGATACAGCAGCGGGAAGAGATAGATCCAGATGATGTCGACGAAGTGCCAGTACAGGCCGACCATGTCGACCGGGGTGTTGTAGCGCTCGGAGAACTCGCCGCGCCGGGCGCGGACCACGAGCCACGACACGAGCCCGAGGCCGATGATCATGTGGATCGCGTGCAGCCCCGTCATGCAGAAGTAGAGCGAGAAGAACATCTCGCTCTGCCGCGGCAGCGGCTGGTGCGTCTCCTCGTCCTGCGGCACCACGAAGTGGGGTCCCGGGACCTCGTGGCGCTCGAATTTCTGCTTGTACTCGACGTACTTGATGCCGAGGAACGTCGCGCCGAGGAGCATCGTCAGGACCAGGAAGAGGACGGTCGCGTTCTTTCTGCTGCGGCCGCTCGCCCAGACGGCGAGCGCCATCGTCAGCGACGACACGATCAGCACGATGGTGTTGGTCGCGCCGAGCTTCAGGTCGAGCAGGTTCGAGGCGCCCTCGAAGGCGCGCCGGTGGGTCTCGCGATAGATCGCGTAGGCGAGGAACATCCCGCCGAAGAAGAGGACCTCGGTCACGAGGAAGACCCACATGCCGAGCGACGACGCCTCGCGCTGCTTGGCGAGGTCGGGGAAGTGGTGCCGGAGCTCCGGCGGCGCGTCGTCGTGCGCGAGCGCGGCGTGCGTCGGGCTAGCCAAGGGCGACTTCCTCCCGGCCCGTCGCGTAGTCGTAGGGCCGCCCCGACACGACGGGCGTCTCGACGAAGTTCTCGGTCGGCGGCGGCGACGGCGTCTGCCACTCGAGACCGGTCGCGCCCCACGGGTTGTCCGCGGCGTCCTTGCCGTAGCGCATCGACCAGATGAAGTAGACGAGCGGGATGAGATAGCCGATGCCGAGGATCGAGGCGCCCGCCGTCGACATCACGTTCAGCACCTGGAACTCCTCCGGGTACTGATGGTAGCGGCGCGGCATGCCGAGGTAACCCACGATGAACTGCGGGAAGAACGTCAGGTTGAAGCCGATGAAGATGACCCACGCGGAGACGCGCGACCAGTACTCCGGGTAGAGCTTCCCGGAGATCTTCGGCCACCAGTAATGCATGCCGCCGAGGTACGCCATGATCGTCCCGCCCACCATGATGTAGTGGAAGTGCGCGACGATGAAGTACGTGTCGTGCACGTGGATGTCGAGCCCGAGGGACGCGAGGAAGAGCCCGGTCAGGCCGCCGAACGTGAAGAGACCGATGAAGCCGAGCGCGTAGAGCAGGGGCGTCTGGTACGACACCGACCCCTTGTAGAGCGTCGCCGTCCAGTTGAACACCTTGATCGCCGACGGGATCGCGACCATGAACGACAGGATCGAGAAGACGAGCCCGGCGTACACGGACTGTCCCGACACGAACATGTGGTGTCCCCAGACGAGAAACGAGAGCGCCGCGATCGCGATCGAGGAGCCGGCGATGAACTTGTAGCCGAAGATCGGCTTGCGCGAGAACGCGGTGACGAGCTCGCTGATGACCGCCATCGCGGGCAGGATCATGATGTAGACGGCGGGGTGCGAGTAGAACCAGAAGAGGTGCTGGAACAGCACGGGGTCGCCGCCCTGCGCCGGGTCGAAGATGCCGAGGTGGAACAGCCGCTCGGCCCCCACGAGGAGCAGCGTGATCGCGATGACCGGCGTTCCGAGGATCTGGATGATCGCCGTCGCGTACATGCCCCAGCAGAAGAGCGGCATCCGCGTCCACGTCATGCCCGGCGCGCGCATGGTGTGGAGCGTGACGATGAAGTTCAGGCCGGTCAGGATCGAGGAGAAGCCGGCGATGAAAATGCCGACCGCCGTGACGACGACCCAGCCGTTCGAGTACACGGTCGAGTACGGCGTGTAGAACGTCCAGCCCGTGTCGAGCCCTCCGTGGATCAGCGCCCACAGCGCGATGAGGCCGCCGATGACCAGGAGATACCAGGAGAGCAGGTTGATCCTCGGAAAGGCGAGGTCCTTGGCGCCGATCATCAGCGGCACGAGGAAGTTGCCGAGGACCGCCGGAATCGCGGGGATCAGGAAGAAGAAGACCATCATGATGCCGTGCGTCGTGAAGATCTTGTTGTAGGTCTCCGCCTGGAACACGTCGCCCGCCGGCGTGAGGAGCTCGAGCCGCACGAGGGCCGCCGCCACGCCGCCGATCGCGAAGAAGAACGTCACCGTGATGAGGTACAGGATCGCGATTCGCTTGTGGTCGCTCGTCAGCAGCCACGACCGGACGCCGTAGCTCGCGTTGAGATAGTCCGGGCGGGCCGGACGGACGGCGGGAACGGGTTCGGACGTGCTCATGGCCTCGAGGCCTTCCTTTCGGGCGTCGGCGCCGGCGCCGGCGCCGGGGAAGCCGCCGCCGCGCCCGCGGGCGCCGGCGGCGAGAGGGACTTGATGTAGGCGATGAGCTGAAGGAGGCCCTCCTCGCCGATCAGCCCCTGGAACGTCGGCATGATCGTCGGGTAGCCGGCCACCAGCTTCGCCTGCGGATTCACGATCGATTCGCGCAGATAGGCCTCGTCGGCGATGACGGTCTGGCCGTTCGACAGGCGCACGGCGTGGCCGTAGACGCCGGCGAGAGACGGGCCGCGCGCGCCGGGCACGTCGCCGTGGCACGTGTTGCACGCGTTCTCGACGAAGCGCTTCGCGCCGGCGGCGGCGAGCGACTCGCCGGGATTGCCGCCCGCGAGCCACGCCTGGTAGTCCGCGGGCGTCATCGCGTAGACCCAGCCGATCATGTTCGAGTGCCGCGTGCCGCAGTACTCCGCACAGAAGAGGTGGTACTTGCCCGGCTTCGTCGCCTGGAACCACGCGACCGAGAAGCGGCCCGGCACGACGTCCCGCTTGAAGCGGAACGCCGGAACGTAGAAGCTGTGGATCACGTCCTCCGAGGCCATCGTGAGCCGCACGGGCTGGCCGATCGGGACGTGGAGTTCGTTCATCTCGCGGTGGCCGTCGGCGTGCTGGAGCTTCCACATCCACTGCTTGGCGGTCACGTACACGTCGATCGCGTTCGTCGGCGGCCGCGTGATCCGGAAGTACACGCTGGCGCCCCAGAAGAACATGACGATCGTGAGGCCGAAGGGAATGACCGTCCAGATGATTTCGAGCGCTCCCGACTCGTGCACGTCGGTCGCGATCTCGTCGGGGGACTTGCGCCGGTACCGGATCGCGAAGACGACGACGAGCGTTCCGATCAGGAGCGAGAAGAACGCCGTCACGAGGATGAGGAAGAGATAGAGCGCATCGACGTGCCCGGCGAACGACGAGGCCTCCTCCGGCAGGAAATGCATCAGCGAGCCTCTCCGGCGGCCCGAACGACCTTCAGCCGCCGCCGCGACATCATCCAGATCGAGAAGCCGATCGCCGCGATCGTCGCGAGGCCGGCGATGCGGATCATCCGGATGACGACCGCGCCGTACTTGCCGCTCGTCGGGTCGTAGTGAAAGCAGTAGAGGAGGACCTGGTCCACGGGCGTCCCGATGCGGCCGGCCGAGGCCTCGACGAGGCCGAGGCGCAGGTCGCGCGGCGAGTACTCGATGCCGTAGAAGTAGCGCGCGAGACGGCCGTCCGGGGTCGCGACGATGACTGCGCTCGCGTGGGCGAACTGGCCGCGCGACTCGTCCCACTTGAAGCGGAAGCCCGCCGCCTTCGTGATGCGCTCGATCGCCGGCGGATCGCCGGTCAAGAAGTGCCAGCCCTCGGCGGCGTTCGGGCGCTTGTAGCGGGTCAGGTACGCGTCCTTCTTCGCGGCGGCGTCGGACGGCTTGTCGCGGGCATCGAAGCTGACGGCGACGACGTCGAAGTCGCGGCCGGCTTCGAGCGAGATCGTGTTGAGCGCGCCGACGAGGCCGTTCAAGACCTGCGTGCAGAGCATCGGGCAGTTGTAGTAGACGAGCGCGAACACGACCGGGCGCTTCCCGAAGTAGTCGCCGAGCCGAACCGCGCGCCCCGCCTCGTCGCGCAGCGGCACGTCGAGCGGCAGGGGGGCGTCGAGACGCTGGTCGATGCCGATGTCCTTCAGGATCTCCGGCTTCTCGTCCGCGCGGATGATGCGGCCCGGCGGCGGCTCCATGGCCTGGGCGAGGACCGTCGCGGCGAAAACGACTGTCATTCCGAGCGCAGCGAGGAATCTCTTTGAAGCGATCATGCGGTGGAGAAAGGGATCCCTCGGGACTTCGGCCCTCGGGATGACGCGTGGGGGCGTTCCGTTCCCGCGCGTCACTTCGTCCCTCGCTGCGCTGGCGGCGTCGGCACGGCCGGGGCGGGCGGCGCCGCGGGCATCTGCACGGACGGCGGCAGCGCCACCGGCGCCTGGGGCAGCGGTCCCACGCCGCGCTCGGCGATCAGCTCGATCGCGCGCTCGATCGGGATGTGCACGGCGCCGGTCGAACGGTCCATCCACCCGTAGGAGCCGAGCCGCTCGCGCTCGGCCGCCTGGAAATCCGTCCAGCGCCGGACCCCGCGAATCTCGAGGCGCGGCGCCGGCGGGAGCGCCGGTTCGCGGCGCTCGAGGCCCGCCTCGGCGACCACGCTCGCGTCGCTCTTCGCCGCGCCCCGGGCCATGAACTTGAAGTACACGACCATGAGGATGGCGGCGACGACGGCCATTCCGGTCAGGAGCGCCGCCATGCCGATCACGAGCCGCAGCGGCACCCGGTCGGGCTCGACCGCGACGCCGTGGCCGGTTTCGGGATGCTCAGTCGCGGCCATGCGCGAGCGCCTCCTCGAAGCCGGGGTCGTGCACAGGCAGGAGCGGCCGCCCCGCGAGGTTCCTCAGGTAGAGCCCGGCCCAGATGCCGCCGAGCGCGAGCGGGACGGTCAGATCGGTCGGATGGATCCGGAAGTGGCCCTGCGAGAACGCGGGCAGGATCATCCACGATAAGTCGATGAAGCGCATCAGGACGACGAGCGCGGCCGCGAGCGTCAGCGTCCGCGGGTCGCGGTTCGCGCGCCGCGAGAGCAGCAGCAGGAACGGAAGCACGAACTGCAGCATCAGGACCGCGAGGCCCACCCAGCCCCAGCCGCCGCGGAACCGCGCGAGATACCAGGAGATCTCCTCGGGCAGGTTGCCGGACCAGACGATCAGGTACTGGGAGAACGTGACGTACGCCCAGAACATCGTGAACGCGAACATCATCTTGCCGAGGTCGTGCATGTGCCGGCCGCCGAGAAACTCGGAGACCGGGCGCGTCTTCGATAGGCGGACGACCGCGAGCGTCGCGAGCGCGAGCGCGCCGAGCCCCTGTCCGGCCATGTAGATCACGCCGTACATCGTCGAGAACCAGTGCGGCTCGAGCGACATGACCCAGTCGACGGCCGTCCACGTCGTCGTCAGGGCGTACGCGACGAGCCCTCCCCCGGAGAGCAGCTGCAGCTTTCGATCGACCGCGCGGTGATCCGCGCTCGAGTCCTGCTCGCGCGACCAGCGGTTGAGCGCCCACGCGATCGCGATCCAGATCGCGAAGGCGAGCGCCGCGCGGAAGAGGAAGAACGGCGCGTTGAGATACCCGGCCTTCTTCAGCAGGACCTCGTCGTGCGCGACGGCGTCCGCGTGCGTCCACTCGTAGAGGGAGTGCATCCCGAACGCGATCGGCAGGAACGCGACGGCGGTCAGCGGCAGCGTGCGCGTCGCCGCCTCGAGCTCGCGCCGGATCGAGATCCCCCACGCCCCGCCCGTCAGGTACTGGAGCATCAGGACCGCGAGCGAGCCGACCGTCAGGCCGTTCCAGAACATGAACGCGAGCAGATAGGAGTGGAAGAACTGGTCCGGATGCGCGGTGCCGTACGCGACGGCGCCCCCGAGGGCGACCAGGCCCACGACGAACGCCGCGCGGGAGAGACGCACCGTCTCGCCGGCGAGCCGGGAATCGTTGGTGGCGTCCATCAAATCAGTGCTCCCTCTCCGGCGGCTCGGTCGGCCCCTCGTCGACGGCCCGCCGCCAGTCGTCGACGTCCACGGGCAGCGGCGCGGCCTTCGCGGGCGCGTCGGGGCTCTCGAGGGCGGGACGCGCCGACGCCGGCACGTCCGCGATCGTCGTGCGCTGCGACAGCTGTAGCGCGCGCAGGTACGCGGCGATCGCCCAGCGATCGGCGGTCGGGATCTGCGCGGCGTAGTCGGGCATCGCGCCGAAGCCGTGCGACATCACGTCGAAGAAGTAGCCGACCGGGACCTCGCGCAGCCGGTCGATCTCGAAGGACGGCGGCTGCCGGAAGCCGCGCTGGACCACCATGCCCATGCCGTTGCCCGTCAGGCCGTGACAGGGGGTGCAGTAGATGCCGTAGCGATCGCGGCCGCGCTCGAGCAGCTCGCGGGTGAGCGGCACCGGCAGCGCCGCGACCAGCTTGCCGTCGGCCTTGCCGGTCGTGAAGCGGTCGTCCTGCCAGAGCGAACCGCGCGCGACCGTGTCCTCGACGACCGGCCGCGCCGAGCGCTTGTCGTCGAAGAACGCCGACCCGCGCAGGTTCTTGTACTTGGGCTGGTCCTGCATGTCCTGGCGGCAGAAGGCGGACGCCAGCGCGAGCGCGACGAGCACGGCGAAGCGAAGGCGCCTCATTCTTCGACGTCCATGACCACGCGCGGCCCGAGCTTCGTCAGGAACGCCCAGGTCTCGTCGTGGTCGAACCTCGGGTCGCGGGCCTCGATGCAGAGGAAGAAGCGGTCGCGCGAGGCGAGCGCGAAGCGCGGCGAGTTGAAGACAGGGTGGTACGGCATCGGCAGGCCGTTCAGCCCGAGCATGCCGAGCACGGCCGCGAAGGCCGCGAACAGGATCGTCGTCTCGAACGTCGGCACGATGAAGGCCGGCGCGCTGTGGTACGGCTTTCCGCCGACGACCAGCGGGTAGTTGACGACGGTCGTCCAGTAGCAGAGCGCGTAGCCGCAGAGCCCGCCGAGGATGCCGCCGCCGAGGACGACGGCCGGGAGCTTGCGGTCGTGGATGTCGAGCGCCTCGGTGAGGGCCTCGATCGGGTACGGCGAGTACGCGTCGAGCCTGGTGAAGCCCGCCTCGCGCGCGCGCCGCGTCGCCTCCACGAGGTCCTGCGGATTCTCGAACTCGGCCATCAGGCCGTAGAGCTTCGGTCCGCTCACGCCTCCGCCTCCTCCTCGCGGACCTTCGCCTCGGGCAGGATCGCGCGCATCTCGAAGATCGAGATCATCGGCAGCAAGCGGATGAAGAGGAACATCAGCGCGAGGAAAAGACCGATCGTTCCGATGAACGTGGCCCAGTCGAACACGGTCGCCTTGTAGAGACCCCACGAGGACGGCAGGAAGTCGCGCGAAAGGCTGACGACGACGATCACGTAGCGCTCGAGCCACATCCCGACGTTGACGACCATCGCGATGACGAAGAGCCAGGGCACGCTGCGGCGCACCTTGCGGAACCAGAGGGCCTGCGGCATCACGAGGTTGCAGAAGAGGAGCGCCCAGTACGCGTGCTTGTACGGGCCGTGCAGACGGTTCCAGATCATGAACCGCTCGTACGTGTTGCCGCTGTAGTACGACATGAAGGCCTCGACGACGTAGCCGTAGCCGACGATGAGGCCGGTCGCGAGGAGGATCTTCGCCATGTTGTCGAGGTGCTTCATCGTGATGAGGTCCTCGAGGCCGTAGAGCTTCCGCAGGGGGATCGCGAGCGTCATGACCATCGCGAAACCCGCGTAGATCGCGCCCGCGACGAAGTAGGGCGGGAAGATCGTCGCGTGCCAACCGGGGACGATGCCCGCGGCGAAGTCGAACGACACGACCGTGTGGACCGAGACGACGAGCGGCGTCGCGAGGCCGGCGAGGAGGAGCGAGGCCGTCTCGTACCGGCTCCAGTGGCGGGCCGATCCGCGCCAGCCCATCGCCAGCATGCCGTAGATGATCTTCGCCCACAGCTTCTTCGCGCGGTCGCGCAGGGTCGCGAGGTCCGGGATCATGCCGACGTACCAGAAGAGGAGCGACACGGTCGCGTAGGTCGAGACCGCGAAGACGTCCCAGATCAACGGGCTGCGGAAGTTCGGCCACATGCCCATCGAGTTCGGGTACGGGATCAGCCAGTAGTCGAGCCAGGGCCGGCCGGTGTGGAACGCGGGGTAGATACCGGCGCACGCGACGGCGAAGATCGTCATCGCCTCGGCGAACCGGTTGATCGAGTTGCGCCACGGCTGGCGCAGCAGCAGCAGAATCGCCGAGATCAGCGTGCCGGCATGGCCGATGCCGATCCACCAGACGAAGTTGACGATCTCGAATCCCCACCCGACCGGCTGGTTGACGCCCCAGATGCCGATGCCCCGGAAGAGGAGCCAGGTCAGGGCCGTCAGCAGCATCATCGTCAGCAGGAAGCCGACGCCCGCGCCGATGAACCAGACGAACGGCGTCCGACGCGACAGCGCAATCGACGCGATCTTGTCGGTGAGCGTCGTGAAGGAGTAGCCCGGCGCGAGGATCCCGGTCGTCGTCGCCGGCTTCTCGGCGGGGGGCGTCGGCGTGGCCGCGTCAGCCATGCGCCTTCTCCTCGGCGCCGCCGCGCGGCGGAAGCGCCGGGTTCGGGTTCGAGAGCGAGGCGAGGTACGTCGTGCGCGGCCGCGTGCCGAGCTCCGCCAGCAGCCCGTAGTTCCGCTTCTCCGCCTTCCGGCGCGAGACCTCGGAGCCCGGGTCGCCGACGTTGCCGAAGACGATCGCCTGCGCGGGGCACGCCTGCTGGCAGGCCGTCACGATCTCGCCGTCCCGGATCGGCCGGTTCTCCTTCTCGGCGTCGTAGCGCGCGCGGTTGATCCGCTGGACGCAGTACGTGCACTTCTCCATGACGCCGCGGCTGCGCACGGTGACGTCGGGGTTGCGGCCGAGCTTCTTGATCTCGGTCGTGAAGTCCTGGTACAGGTAAAAGTTGAAGCGCCGCACCTTGTAGGGGCAGTTGTTCGAGCAGTACCGCGTGCCGACGCAGCGGTTGTAGACCATCTGGTTCAGGCCCTCGGCGCTGTGCGTCGTCGCGTTGACGGGGCAGACCACCTCGCACGGCGCGTTCTCGCAGTGCATGCATGGGAGCGGCTGGAAAACGGTCTCCGGATCGTCGAGGCTTCCCTTGTAGTAGCGGTCGATGCGGATCCACGGCATCGCGCGGCCGCGCGAGACCTGGTCCTTGCCGACGACCGGGATGTTGTTCTCCGCGTAGCAGGCGACCGAGCACGCATTGCAGCCGACGCAGGCCGAGAGGTCGATCGCGAGGCCCCAGGCGTACGCCGCGGCGGGGATCGGCGGGTAGAGCGTGTCATCGGGGCCGGGCGGCTTCTCGCCCATCTTCGCGACGACGTCCGGGTCCTTCCCGTAGGCGTCGACCGTCGTCGCGCGCACCGGGTCGCGGCCCTCCATGCTCCACTGGTGCTGCGTGGACGCGAGCAGCGCGTGGCCGAGCGTCCGCGTCACCTGCAGGTTCTTCGCCGTCCAGAGCGAGGCGGTCGTGCGGAGCGGGTACGCGTCGAAGCCGCACCCGTTGGCGACGTGGCCGCCGCGCGTGCGGCCGTAGCCCAGCTGGACCGTGACGCAGTCCTCCGCCTGGCCGGGCATGACCCACGCGGCCCCGCGGACCTTCCGGCCCTCGACGGCGAGCTCGACGATCTCGCCGCTCGAGACCCCGAGGCGCTGCGCGGTCGAGGGCGCGATCAGAGCCGCGTTGTCCCAGGTCAGCTTCGTGAGCGGCTTGGCGCATTCCTGCAGCCAGCCGTTGTTCGCGTAGGAGCCGTCGAGGATCGTCGGATCCGGACGGATGAGAAGGACGAGCTCGCCGGGTTCGGGCTTGGGCGCGCGGCCCTCGACCTGGAAGTCCGGCCGGACCGTCACGGCCTTGCCCGGCGTCGCGGAGCCCTCGACCAGTCCGTCGTGGAGCGCCTTGCGCCACGCGAACTCCGGGTCGCCGCCGGGGAGCCGTCCCTTCCAGAAGTCCTTGACGATGTCGTGGCCGGTCTTCTCCGGCTGGTCCGAGAACGCCGCGAGGAGCTCGTGCGGGGAACGGCCGCCGAAGAGCGGCGCGATCAGCGGCTGGAGGATCGTCACCGTGCCGTCGAGCGCGCGCGCGTCGCTCCACGACTCGAGCGGGTGCGCGGCCGCCACGTGCCAGTGGCAGAGGCGCGACGTTTCGTCGTTGTAGAGCCCGAGATGGATCCGCAGCCCGACCTTGCCGAGCGTCTTCGAGATCTGTAGGTCGGCCGGCGCGTCGTAGACGGGGTTGCCGCCGACGATCACGAGCGTCGAGACCTTCCCGGCGTCCATGTCGTGGACGAGTCCCGCGAGCGCCGCCGTCTGCGCCGGCGCGCCCGCGACCGGCTCGGCGTAGGTCACCGTCCTGCCGGCGTTGCCGAGCGCCGCGTTCATCGCGTGGGCGAGCGCGTGCACCTCGGGCGGCTGCGCGTCGCCCGCGAGGACGAGGCTCGCGCCCCGATGCGCCTTCAGGTCGGCGGCGACGGCCTCGACGAACGGGTCGGTCGGTGCGGCGGCCTGGAGCGCGCCGACCGCCACGGCGACCGAGCGGGCGAACGCCTCGATGTCGGCCGGGCGCATCGGGCGGCGGTGATCCGCGCGCGCGCCGGTGAGCGTCGGGGTCGGCTCGACGACGTAGAGGCGGTTCGGGTTCGCGCCGCGGCGGCGGGACGCGAAGCCCCGCACGGCGCGCGGCATGTCGGGGCCCGAGCCGAGGAAGTCCGCTTCGAGCGACAGGATCACGTCGGCCCTGCCGAAGTCCGGCCGGGTCTCGACCGGCTCGCCGAACGTGAGGCGCGCGCCCTCGTAGGCGTTGTCGCGGCTGAGCGGCTCCCACGAGATCCACTTCGCCTCGGGGAACGCGGCGAGCACGTCACCGAGCTGCTTCTGGAGCGTGGGGGACGTGACGGTGCCGGTCAGGAACCGCAGGCCCGCGCCGCGGCTCTCCCGCTCCTTCTCGAGCGCGAGGCGCGCCGCGGCGAGGAAGCTGCTCCACGCCCGGATCTCGCCGCGCTCGGTGAGCGTCTGCGAGCGGTCCGGGTCGTACATCCCGAGGACGTGCGCCTGCATGAACACGTCGGTCCCGCCGAGGCTCCCCGGGTGCATCTCGTTGCCTTCGATCTTGATCGGGCGTCCCTCGTAGCTCTTCGCGAGGATGCCGCGCGCGTAGCCGCCCATCAGGTGCGCGGTCGCGTAGTAGAGCGGCACGCCCGGCACGAGCTCCTCGGGCGCCTTGACGTACGGGAAGACGCGCTCGGTCGGCTGGCGCACGCAGCCGGTCAGCCCCGCGAGCGCGATCGACGCGCCCATCAGCGTCAGGATCTCGCGGCGGTTGAATCCGGAATCGATCGGCACGCGGAACTCGCGATGCAGATGCTCGCGGAAGTCCTCCGTGTCGAGGAGCTCCTCGAGGCTCCGCCAGTACTCGCGGCCCTCGAGGGCGCCGAGCCTCGACCGGGCCTCCGCGATGTCCATCTTCTCGAAATTCATCGATGGCACGTCCAGCAGTCGGTCAGCTCGCGCGTGGGACGGATGTGGTACTCGGCCTTGAGCTTCTCGCCGATCTCCTCCTGCCTTCCGGCGGGCACGTAGCCCATGGTGAAGACGTCCTCCCGGGGCCGGATGTACTTCTCCGGCGCCCGGTGGCAGTCGAGGCACCAGGACATCTCGAGGGAGGGATGTTGCGACACGAGCGGCATCCGGTCGATGCGCCCGTGACAGGTCTCGCAGCCGACGCCCTTGGCGACGTGGATCGAGTGATTGAAGTAGACGTAGTCCGGCAGGTCGTAGACCTTGACCCATTCGATCGAGCGGCCGGTCCGCCAGCTCTCCCGGACGGGCTCCAGTTCGGGCGACTGGTTCCAGATCTGGGCGTGGCAGTTCATGCACGTCTTCGTCGGCGGGATGTTGGCGAAGGCCGCCTTCTCGACCGAGGTGTGGCAGTAGCGGCAGTCGATGCCGATCGCCCCGACGTGGTGCTGGTGGGAGAACTGGACCGGCTGGACCCGCGCGATCCCCTGCTGGGTGATGTACGGCGAGCGGTTGACGGCGTCGAAGAGCCACAGGAGGAAGGCGATGAAAAAGACGGCCCCGAACACCGAGACGCGGGACAGAGTGTTCGTCGACCGATGGAAAATCTGAGCCATGGGGCGCGGTCGGCAATATATTGCAAGTCCGCCGCCGTCCGGAAGAATGTCCGGCCACGGCCCGGCGGGCATAGAATCCGTTCCGGAGTCCTGTCATGACCCGTCTGAAGTTCGGTCTGATCCTCCTGGTCGTTTCCGCTTCCCTCCATGCCGAGTCGCTCGGCGATCTCTTCCAGAAGACGAAGGCGCAGGTGAAGGGCGGCCAGTGGGCCGAGGCGCTGAAGACGCTCGACGCGCTCGACGCCGAGGCCTCGAAACCCGGCAACGAGAGCTACCGCCGGCAGCTCGGCGGCCCGACGGCCTTCTATCGCGGCGTCTGCGAGGCGAACCTCGGCCGAACCGACGAGGCGCGCGCGAGCTTCCAGGCCTTCCTCGCGGAGACGCCGAGCGCCTCGATCGACCCGTCGATGTACTCGAAGCAGGCGGTCGCGGCGTTCGAGCAGGCGCGGCGGTCGGGCGGGGAGGCGGCCGCTCCGCCCGCGATCCCCTCCGGCGGCCCCTCGCTCTTCCAGAAGTACCAGGAGTTTCGGCCGCCGCCGAACGCGGCCGACCCGCCCGACGCGCAATGGGCCGACGGCCCGGTGCAGTGGATCATCACGGCCGACGAGAAGCGGAGGTGGGCGGCCCTGACCTCCGACGACGAGCGCGCCGAGTTCGTCGAGAAGTTCTGGGAGGCGCGCAACCCGCACCCGGGCAGCGCCGACAACACGTTCCGCACCGGATTCGAGCGGCGCGCCGCCTTCGCGGACGTCTACTTCAACCAGGACGAGAGGAAGCGGGGGAGCCTGACCGACCGCGGCATGGTCTTCGTGCTGCTCGGGCCGCCAACGTGGGGCGGGCGCCGGCCGATCCGCAACGGCGAGGACACGTCGGAGGCGGCCGGCATGTCCACGGTGACGAACGGCGACATCGCGGCGGCGCAGTCGAGCGCGCAACGCCTCTCGCCGAACAACCGCATCACGTCGGGACAGGCCGCCGCGATCGCCGACCGCATGTCGGGACCCGGCACGCAGGCGGCCGAGTCGAACAACAACTACCGGGAGGTCTGGCACTACCGGAAAGAGCTGCTGCCGAAGAACGTCGGCTACCTCCAGGTGGACGTCGTCTTCGTGACGAAGCACGGCTACGGCGTGAACATCCTGCAGCGCGACACGGCGACGCTCCAGACGCTCGACGCCGCGAAGAAGAAGCCCGCGGACGAGGCCAGGGCCGTCCCCCCGCTCCCCGCGGCCCCGAACCCCGGAGGGTAGAAGCCGGAGCGCGCGACGGCACGACGGCCTCGAAAACCCTCTTCCCCCACGGCCAGGGAGAGGGGCGTGATGAAGGAGACGCCATGAAACGAATCGCCCCCGTCCTCCTGCTTCTCTTCTCCTCCTCCCTCCTCACCGCCGCTCCGAGCATTCCCGAACTCTTCCAGCAGATGAAGGACCAGGTGAAGGCGGAGAAGTGGGCGGACGCCGTGGCGACGATCGGGGCGATCGACGTCGAGTCGTCGAAGCCGGCGAACCAGGCGCTGAAGCCGCAGCTCGAGGGCCCCCTCGCGTTCTACCGCGGGGTGTGCGAGGCGAACCTCGGGTCGGCGGACAAGGCGCAAACGGACTTCGAGATGTTTCTCCGCACCAAGCCGGACGCCGGCATCGACGACAAGCTCTACTCGAAGAAGGCCGTGACGGCCTTTGCGGCCGCGCAGAAGGCGATCGCGTCCCAGGGTCCGTCGCTGGCGCGCGCCTACGCGGAGTTCCAGCCGCCGCCCGCGAAGCCGGAGCCGGCGAACGCGGAGTGGGGCGAGGGCCCGGTGAAGTGGCTGATGACGGACTCCGAGAAGTCCGCGTGGGCGGCCGCGACGACCGACGACGAGCGGCAGGCGTTCGTGGACAAATTCTGGAAGACCCGAAACCTCGAGGACAGCCCGACGTTCCAGCCGACGTTCGAGAAGCGGGTGGCGTTCGCGGACGTGAACTTCAAGCAGGGCGAGACGAGGGGGAGCATGACGGACCGCGGGATGGTGTTCGTCCTGCTCGGCCCGCCCACGTACGGCGGACGCAAGCCGCTGAAGACGGGCGACGATTCCTCGGAGGCGTCGGGGATGTCCTCGCGCAACACGATGAGCGACGCGAGGGCGATGAATCAGGCGACCGCCGGCACGCACACGTCGAGCCAGATCGCCGCCATGGCCGACCGACAGAATTCGCCGAGCACGGTCGCCCCCGAGTCCAACATGAACTACCAGGAGGTCTGGCACTACCGGAAGGAACTCCTGCCGAAGGGCATTTCCTACCTCCAGGTGGATGCGGTCTTCGTGACGAGGAAGGGCTACGGGCAGAACGTCCTGCAGCGCGAGTCGGACATCCTCACGACGTTGTCCGCGGCGAAGCAGAAGCCCTCCTAGGGCCGTCGGGTTGTCGAAAGGTAGAAATACCGGACACAAAGTCCTTCTCCGCCTGTGTAGAGTGACGAGGGACGACGCGTCGGGAGGTGGGCCATGACGACGGCGGCACGACGGATCCGGATCGTTCTCCTGGGTCTCGCGGCGGCCGGACGAAGTCTGGCGGCTCCGACCCTCCCCGAGCTGTTCCAGCAGATGAAGGAACAGGTGAAGGCGGAGAAGTGGGCCGACGCGCTCGTGACGATCGAGGTCATGGACGTCGAGGCGGCCAAACCGGCGAACTCGGGGATGAAGGCGCAGCTCGAGGGGCCGCTCGCGTTCTACCGCGGGGTGTGCGACGCGAACCTGGGGTCGGCGGACAAGGCCCAGGCGGACTTCGAGGCGTTCCTGAACGTCAAGCCCGACGCGGGCATCGACGAGAAGGCGTACTCGAAGAAGGCGGTGGCGGCGTTCGCGGCGGCGCAGAAGTCGATCGCGTCCCAGGGTCCGTCGATCGCGCGCGCGTACGCGAACTTCCGGCCGGAGACGAAGCCGGACCCGGTGAACGCGGAGTGGGGCGACGGACCGGTGAAGTGGTTGATGTCCGATTCGGAGAAGGCGGGGTGGGCGGCCGCATCGACGGACGACGCCCGGCAGGCCTTCGTCGTCCAGTTCTGGAAGGCCCGCAATCTCGAGGACGATCCGTCGTTCCAGCCGGGGTTCGAGAAGCGGGTCGCGTTCGCGGACGTGAACTTCAAGCAGGGCGAGAAGCGGGGGAGCCTGACGGATCGCGGGATGGTGTTCGTCCTGCTCGGCCCGCCGACGTACGGCGGAAGACGGAAGCTCGGCGCGAAGGAGGACAAGTCGGAGAACGCCGGCATGTCGTCCGTCGACGACCACGACTCGTTCATCGCGCAGAAGCGGGTGCAGGTGCAGGCGGCGCAGGCGCAGGCGAACGGACAGGGGAGCGGCAAGGTCACGATGGCGCAGATGGCCACCACCAACGACCGCTACGTCGGGCCCGGCACCGAGGCCGCGAACGCGAGCAAGGACTACCAGGAGGTCTGGCATTACCGGAAGGAACTGCTGCCGAAGAACGTGTCGTACCTGCAGGTCGACGCGGTGTTCGTGACGAAGAAGGGCTACGGCGACAACATCCTGCAGCGCGAGCCCGACATCCTGACGACGCTCTCCGCCGCGAAGCAGAAGCCGCAATAAAAAGAGCGTTACCCCTCTCCCTCCGGGAGAGGGGGTAGGGGTGAGGGGCGACCTCCGCGTCCCTACGCCTCCAGCGCTTTCTTCACCACCCTCCTCGCGTACAGCGTCGCGATCGTCGTCACGACGATCCCCGCCGCGAGCAGTGCCCACTTCCACGTGCCGGGCGGCCCCGCCGGCTCGACGAGCGCGCCGCGGGCCGCCGCGCCGAAGGACACATACAGGAACGTCAGCGGCAGCAGGCCCGTCAGGCTCGCGAACACGTAGGGCCAGAAGCGGATCGCCGTGAGGCCGTAGAAGTAGTTGGAGAAGACGAAGGGCACGAGCGGCGAGAGGCGCAGGAGGAAAACGATGCGCCAGCCCTCGCGGCCGATCGCCCGATCGATCGCCGAGTAGCGGGGGTTGCCGCCGGCATAGCGCGCGACGCGCTCGCGCGCGAGGTGGCGGGCGATCAGGAACGAGGCGGCCGAGCCGCAGGTCGCCGCGAGAACGGTGATGGCGAAGCCGCGGCCGAGGCCGAAGACGAAGCCGGCGGTCAGCGTCAGCAGGATCGCCGGCATCATGAGGACCGTCACGAGGACGTAGGCGAAGACGAAGAGCACGTAGGCGGCGGGGCCGAGCCCGATGATCCAGCGGGCGAAGTCCCGGACCCATTCGCGGTACGGGACGACGCGTCCCAGCGCGACGACCGCCACGATCACGGCGACCGCGCCGATCCAGGAAAGCTTCGCGCGCCAGGAAGACATGGCGCGCATCATCTCAGGGCGATACGGCACCCCAAGAATCAAAAAGCCCCGCTTTCGCGGGGCTTCGGTCGGGACCCTGAAAATCCGAGTCTTACGCCTGGAACGACTTGCCGCAACCACATCCCCCGCTGGCGTTGGGATTGGTCACCGAGAACCCGGCTCCCCGGAAGTCCTCGACGTAGTCGACCCTGGCGTCCTTCAGATACTGGGCGCTCTGCGGATCGACGATGACCTCGATCCCGCCCGTCTCGATGACGGCGTCGCCCTCTTTCTTGTCGTCGAACGTGAACCCGTACTGGAATCCCGAGCACCCGCCGCCCTGGACGAAGATGCGCAGCGGCTTGTTCTGCGAGTCGGGCATCGTGCCCGCGAAGTGCTTGACCTTGGCGACGGCGGCGTCGGTCAGCGAAAGCAGCGCTCCCGATCCGGGCGCTCCGGTGATCGGCATCGGCGTGGACGGAACGGTAGACATTTCGTTACCTCTCAACCGTGAATTATGGTCCGCTTCCGGACGGCGGTGCAACCGCTCAGGAAGCCTTGCGCAGCGAGGGATTTGCGAGCAGGCGGTCGATCGATCGCCACGTCGCGTCGACCGATCCCTCGGGCGTCACGAACGAGACCTGCTTCGGCGTCACCTCGAAATCCTCGACGCCGGGCAGGGTCGACCGCTCCCAGGCGGCGCGCAGCCGGCGGCACTCGTCGTCGAGCAGCGGCCGGTTGAACGAGCCGATCGCGAGCCTCCCGTCGGCGACGGGGAAGACGGACCGGAAGGAAACCTTGGCGTGCGCGGCCTTTTTCTCGGCGTCGCGCGGTTCCCACATGTCGATTTGATGAACGGCGCCTTTTTCTCGTTTCACGCCTTCAAGAACAGCAACTCCCGTGCCACTATTCCAAGCGCCCCGATGCACAGAAACCACTACATGTTGTATTTCCGCTTGACTCGCCCTCCTGCCAGCCGTACCCTCGATTGCAACGCTGGCAGCTCCTCCGCAAGCAACTTGAAAGCACGGACGGTGACCAGGTCGGGCAAGCGGTGGGGACCATCTGCCTCGGTGGGGGGAAGGAGGAGGGCGGGATGAGCACTTCGGAGAAAGGTGTCGGAGTTCGGCAGGCGGCGATCGAGACGGAGTCTCCACAGAGGCCGCCCGCGAAGGGCCTTCGCGGCCTGACCTTCGCGAGGGTCTATTCGGACCCGTCGGTCTCCCCGTACGACGCGATCGAGTGGGAGCTGCGCACGGCGGCGATCACGTCGGAGAAGGGCGAGACGATCTTCGAGCAGAAGAACGTCGAGGTGCCGAAGTCCTGGTCGCAGACCGCGACCAACATCGTCGTCCAGAAGTACTTCCACGGCCGCACCGGCAGCCCCGAGCGCGAGACCTCCGTGCGCCAGCTCATCGAGCGCGTCGCCGGCACGATCACGGGGTACGGCGAGAAGGGCGGCTACTTCAAGACCTCCGCCGACCGCGACGCCTTCCACGACGAGCTCGCCGCGATCCTCGTCAACCAGGTCGCCTCCTTCAATTCCCCCGTCTGGTTCAACGTCGGCATCGAGCCAAAGCCGCAGGGTTCCGCCTGCTTCATCAACTCGTGCGGCGACTCGATGGACTCGATCCTCCGCCTCGCCCGCACCGAGGGCATGCTCTTCAAGTTCGGCTCGGGTACGGGGTCGAACCTCTCGGCGATCCGGGGCTCGCACGAGGGCCTGTCGGCGGGCGGCACGGCCTCCGGCCCGCTCTCCTTCATGAAGGGCTTCGACTCCTTCGCCGGCGCGATCAAGTCGGGCGGCAAGACCCGCCGCGCGGCGAAGATGGTCATCCTGAACATCGACCATCCCGACATCGAGGAGTTCATCCTCTCGAAGTCGAACGAGGAGAAGAAGGCGTGGGCGCTGATCGACGCCGGCTACGACGGCTCGTTCAACGGCGAGGCGTACGCGTCGATCTTCTACCAGAACGCCAACCACTCCGTGCGCGTCACCGACGAGTTCATGGAGGCCGTCGAGAAGGACGGCGAGTGGCAGACGAAGGAAGTCCTGACGGGCCAGCCCTACAAGACGTACAAGGCGCGCGACCTGATGGCGAAGATCGCCGACTCCGCGTGGATCTGCGGCGACCCCGGCATGCAGTACGACTCGACGATCAACCGCTGGAACCCGGTCAAGGCGACGCACCGCATCAACGCGTCGAACCCGTGCAGTGAGTACATGTTCGTCGACGACTCGGCGTGCAACCTCGCGTCGCTGAACCTCATGAAGTTCTTCCACCCGGAGGACGGCTCCTTCGACGTCGCGACCTTCAAGCACGCGTGCGACGTCGTCATCACCGCGCAGGAGATGCTGGTCGACAACTGCTCGTACCCGACCCCGGCGATCGAGGAGAACTCGTACAAGTTCCGGCCGCTCGGACTCGGCTACGCGAACCTCGGCGCCATGCTGATGGCGGCGGGCGTGCCGTACGACTCGGACGAGGGGCGCGGGTACGCGGCCGCGATCACGTCGCTCATGTGCGGCGAGGCGTACCTCCAGTCCTCGAAGGTGGCCGCCGAGCTCGGCCCCTTCGCCGGCTACGCGCCGAATCGCGACGCGTTTCTCGGCGTCATCGACATGCACCGCGAGGCGGCCACGAAGGTCCCGCCGAAAGGCGTGCCGGCCGAGCTCCTCCAGGCGCAGAAGGCGGTGTGGGACGCGGCGCTCGAGTCGGGCCGGGAGCACGGCTACAAGAACGGCCAGGTCACGGTGCTCGCGCCGACCGGCACGATCGGCTTCATGATGGACTGCGACACGACGGGCGTCGAGCCGGACCTCGCGCTCGTGAAGTACAAGAAGCTCGTCGGCGGCGGCACGATCAAGATCGTCAACCAGACGGTGCCGCTCGCGCTGAAGCGCCTCGGCTACGCGGCCGACGAGATCGTCGCGATCGTCGACTACGTCGACGAGAAGGGTACGATCGAGGGCGCGCCCGGATTCCTGCCCGAGCACCTGCCGGTCTTCGACTGCGCGTTCCGCGCGTTGAACGGCTCGCGCTCGATCCATTACTCGGGCCACGTCCGGATGATGTCGGCCGTCCAGCCGTTCCTCTCCGGCGCGATCTCGAAGACCGTCAACCTCCCGCCCGACGCGACGCCCGACGAGATCGCCGGCGTCTACATGGACGGCTGGAAGCAGGGCTTGAAGGCCATCGCGATCTACCGCGACGGCTGCAAGCGCACCCAGCCGCTGAACACGGCCGCGTCGAAGTCGGACACGAAGTCGCCCACGGCGCGCGGCACGCTCGAGTACGTCGGCAAGGCCGTCCAGCCCGCGCCGGCGCCGTATCGGCGCAAGCTCCCCGACGAGCGCCGCTCGATCACGCACAAGTTCGACGTGGGCGGCCACGAGGGCTACGTCACCGTCGGCCTCTACGAGGACGGCAAGCCCGGCGAGATCTTCCTGAAGATGTCGAAGGAGGGCTCGACGGTCTCGGGCCTGATGGACGCGTTCGCGACGGCGATCTCGTTGACTCTGCAGTACGGCGTGCCCCTCGAGGCGCTGGTGAAGAAGTTCGCCCACATGCGCTTCGAGCCGGCCGGCTTCACGAAGAACCCGGAGGTCCCGATCGCGAAGTCGCTCGTCGACTACGTGTTCCGGTGGCTCGGGTCGAAGTTCCTGTCGGCGGAGGACAAGGTCGGCGTCGGCATCATCGCCCGGGACACGAGCGCGAACGAGCCGGCGCCGCTGACGGCGCTGACGCCGGTCGCGCGGAGCGTGGCGAGCGAGGCGAACAAGCTGACGTTCGAGACGTCGACGGACGCGCCCGCGTGTCACGAGTGCGGGAGCATCATGGTGAGGTCAGCGGCCTGCTACAAGTGCATGAACTGCGGGGCTACGTCGGGCTGCAGCTAGAACGCACGCAGCTCTTTCCCGAGCTGCTTTCCCCTCTCCCCGCTTGTAGGGGAGAGGGGCATGTTGAGGGGCAAAACTCCGAAACAAGCTGGGGCATGGCCGGGCTTTCACGCCCGCAAGCTGCAGAGCTGACCGGATGGTTCAGTGTCCGGACTTAGGTTCTGGGGAGTACTTGCTCTTCCATTTCGCCCATTCTTTGGCGAAGCTTGTGCTCCGAAGCCTCCATCCCCCCGGGGCTGGACAGCGAGGCGCCGACGAAACTGATCCCGACGGGCTCGAACTTGGCGGGCGGCAATCGAGAGGCGGCATAGCCGGCCCCGAAGGCGTGACGGTCGCCCGACACGATCGCGAATCCGGTGATCTTCGCATCGCTGGCAAATGGGGTCAGTCTTGATTTGCTGATTTGGCCGTCGTGTCGGACCTGGTGAGGTCGCTAATGTTTGGGAGATGGCCCGAGGAGGGCTAAGAATGGGTCAGCCCTGATCGCCGCGAAGTCAGCAAATCAAGACTGACCCCTTCAGATGCTGCCCGCTTCCCCGGGATGTCGGGGTCTCTTCTTACTTCGACCAGGGCGGTACGACACCGTTGGAGCGCGCATAGGCGATCGACTGGCCGAGGTGCTCATGCTGGTCCGCGAAGAGATAGCGGACGGCGCCTTCCTTGGTGAAATCCTTGCCGAACAGTTTCACCGGCGCCTTCAGGTCGGCGTCCGAGAGTCCCTCGATGGCTTTTTGCAGGTTTGCGTAGGAGTCCCTCAGCGCTTCCTGCAGTTTTTCCGGCTCGAGGACCTGCGCTCCGCGGCCGCCGCCCTGGCCGTCGCCTGCGCCGGTAAGCGTTGCGATGAGGAGGCTGTTCTCCTTGACGATCAGGTTGAAGACGTCGCCAACGGAACGCACACCCTCAGCGGGCTTCCAGTTGTATTTCCCCGCCATGACCCGCGCCAAGCCGGCGAACTTGTCGGACAGTGTCCCTGCCTCCTTGGACAGGGCCGCCTGCGTGGTCTGCGCGCGCAGCGGGCCAGGGCTTAGCACTGCCGCCATCGCGACCGCGCCCGCAATCGTTCTCGTTCGAATCTTTCTCATAGACATCTCCTGTTCTCGGCTGCATTCAGATTGCTGTGCGATTCCTGCGTTCGCTGATGCCAGCTTCATGAAAGGCGGGCGCCGATGTGGCGGCCCCCCACCCTTTATGACTCCGAACCGACAATTCCACAACTTCATTATTCTCACGAAGATATTGATTGCGGAGCACGATGCTGCGAATCGTTGGGGCGAGGTTTTGGAGTTCCCTAGGAGGGGTTCCCTTGTTCCGGGGCGGAACGGGGTCAGTCCTGACTTCTGATTTGGGAAAGACGGGGTCTGCTTTCTGATTTCGTCCCTGATCTAGCGGTTGACCCGCGGAGTCCTGCCCAAGTCAGAGATCAGGACGGACTCCGCCCTGCGCTCTTCAAGACGCAGGATCCGCCTCACGAACACCAGGCTGACGAGTGCGGCTACATCACCAGGTGCAGCGCTTCGCTGCGGCGCGCCGGAAGGTGGTTGGCCGCGATGCTCGCGAGGTCGATCTCAGAGGCTTCGAACCATTCGCCCGACTCATCCATGATGCGGTCATCCTCGCCGACGAAGGTCCGAATCAGGGCCTCCGCCGCGCGGCCGGAGTCGCCTCCGATGAGGAAGCGCCGACGGCCCCTGTCCGTGTTCGCTTCGACCAACAGGTACATACAGCCCTCCTGCAGGGGTATTTCTGCAGAAATTGTGCCTGGGGGACGGGGTCGGTCCTGATTTCTGACTTGGTCGCGGTCGACCGCTACTCGTAGAGCTCTTTCTCGCTGACCACCGGATCGCCGCTCTGGCCGTGACGCGCGCGCTGCGCGGATCCGAACATGGGTCCTCGGGCGGGGAGGACCGGGGCGAACTTCATGAAGCCGATGGGCTTGAAAACGTCGTCGTAGACGGCTTCCATGCCCCCTTGCATGAGGTAGGTTTCATGCCAGAAGCCCGTCCCTCCGGAGTCGCGAAGAAAGTTCCTCCACCAGGTTCGGTGTGGTTCGGAGCGGGACCAGGCGAGAAGGCTATCCATATCGCGCCAGTACTGGCGCATCCCGACGTTCATCGGAAAGAGCGAATAGACGATGTTCTCGTGCAGCAGCAGGCCGTCGGGCTGATCCGCGGCGGAGCTCGCGATCCGCGGCCCGAACCCGAGCAAGGTCTTGAGCCCGGCCAAGCGATTCACGCGCATTCCGAGATAGATCACGACGAGGCCGGGGTACGACGACAGATCGACGGTCTGGCGGGTCACTCTGGTTGCCATGGCGACACCTCGCTTCGAACGTCAGTTGGGGACGGAACCTTAGCATTCGAAGTCGAAGCGAGGACGAGAACGGGGTCAGTCCTGATTTCTGATTTCGGCTAGACGGGGTCAGTGAGAGCTGGCTTCCCGTCCCCCTTTCGGACAGCGAGGTCCCCACCGCAAGCATCAGCAGCGGCCGCGATCAACCGGCCTAGGGCCATCTCAGATCGAAAGGCCGGGATCGCCTTCAATGACTTGCTGGCGAAGCAAAGGCCGTTCGCCCGGTTTCCAGAGCGATGCCGTGTGGACGACCCGATAGCGGAGGGGACCGCCATCGGGACGATCGCTGCGCGTGATCGGGCGGGGGATGCAGACGAACTCGGTCCGCATCTCGTTGCCGGTGAGCCGGACCGTCGCATAGCCGTGACCGCCCAGATCCACGAATTCGACGTGCGGAGCAAGGGCCGGATTGGAAAGGGCGAGGGCGCGCTTCAAGTCGAAGCTCTTCGCGTATTCGAGGCACGAGCGGACGCCGTGCTTCAAGAGCATGTTGTGGGTCCAGTCGGGCGGACCCGAGGGCCGGTCGGCGAGGAACAGCGCACGGAGCGGATGATCCTTGGGAAGCTTGTGCTCCAGAGCCTCCATCCCCCCGGGGCTGGACAGCGAGGCGCCGACGAAACTGATCCCGACCGGCTCGAATTTGGCGGGCGGCAATAGAGAGGCGGCGTAGCCGGCCCCGAAGGCGTGGCGGTCGCCCGACACGATCGCGAACCCGGTGATCTTCGCATCGCGGACGAGGTCGTAGATTTCGGCCCGCTCGTGGAAGGCGGTGCCCCAGTCGTAGCCGGGGAGGAACACCGCGTAGGTGTCGGCCGGCCACTTCTGCTTCGTCAATCCCTCGGGAAGGTTCTGGGGGTCGGCGCGCTCGTCGAGGGCGCCCTGCGAATTGCCCCAGATCTTCCAGGTGGCCGTGGAGTGGCGCAGCGCGTCCATGAACCACTGCTTCTGAGCGGCTCCGAGGACCGTGCGCGGCGGTGAGTCCTTTCGCGGATTCGGGATGCGCACCTCGCCGAAGGTCAGCTCGGCGGGCGGCTTGCCGCCGTCGAAGGTCCGGCCCGCGTCGAGCGCGATCGTCGCCGGCTCCGAGAACATGCCTTCGAACGCCTCGTCGTAGATCTTCTCGACGCCCTCCCCATCGGTCGGGTTGTCGCCGCAGAAGCTGTGCTGGTCGGTGAGAAGGAGATCGAGGTGCCGGCCGTAGCGGAAGGATCGATAGCCGATCAGGCTGTTGATGGCCTTCAGGTTGTTGGGTTCGATCCCGAGGAAGCTGTCGTCCCACTGTTCGATCTTCACGTTCTTCACGTCCACCGTGCCGAACGTGTCGAACGATCCGCTCGGCGCCTTCACGCGCGCGGGGACGTATTCGAACCATGCCTGGTTGGCGGCGACCTTGATCGTCTGGCCCGGTCGCGGCTCGCCTCCTGCCTGTTGGATGCTCTGCCGGCCCTGCCAGGAGAATTCGTGGTTGTCCCACATGGCGACGAACGGCCAGCGCGCTCGCGCGTCCTGCAGGTCGGGATCGGCGAGGTAGCCCTTGTAGACGATGCGGTAGCCCTCGAGGGTCAGCGGGTAATGCCACTTGCCGGTCTGGCCGCCGTCGGGAATCCGACCGACGTCGTAGACCGTGCGGTCGTACCGCTTCGGCTGCTCGTCGGGATATTGGACGACCTCGTAAATGAAGTCGCCGAGGTGGAGGACGAAGCCGAGCTGATCGGCGGGCGCCGCGCGCTCGTCCTCGAAAATCATGCGGCGATAGCCGTTGAGCTTGCCGTCGTTGAGGCTCTGGCAGCTGACGAAGGCGAACTGGACCGGCCGCGGATCGGTCGGCAGCGGCGCGGTGATCGTCCGGCCGACGCGGCTGCCGTTCCCCTCTCCATCGGTGAAGCGGTACCAGTAGACGCGCGCCGGCTTCAGATGACCGACCAGCACGCGCGTCGTCCAGTCCGATTCCGCCGAGACCGGCGCCGACGCCCTGGCGACCACCCGGCGGAACGCGGCATCCTCGGCGACCTCCACCGTGAGCTCACGCCGGCCGCCCGACTCGAACGGCCGCCGGGTCCAGAGGATGACGCTCTCCGAATCGGGATCGCCGGAGGCGACGCCCTCCGGATACAGGTCACGCCGCTCGTGCCATCCGGTCGTCGACGCCCGAGCCGAGCCGCCCCACGCCAGCGAGGCCCCCATCGCCGCGGCCAACCGAACGAACTCGCGTCGATTGAGCGTCATCGTCGATCCCTTTTACGGATTGGGGTCGGTTTGGTTTGCGGATTTCGAGGGCGGAGGAGTTCCGTTCGTGGGCGAGAATCGCGTGCTGTGCCGGTGACTCGCCCGCGTCTGCGCCGCGTGCTGTTCGTCGCGCTCGAGCGGCGGCCGCCGCGCCGCGCTCGCGAACAGGTCCTTCCCTTTCCCGGCGATCGCCTTATGACGATGGGCCGGATCCCCCGGAGGGGGGAGGAGCAACGCGGAAGTATTCTTCAGTCGCAGCGCAGAGCAATCATGGGATCGACCCGCGTCGCCCGCGATGCCGGGAGATAACTGGCGGCCAGGGCGACGCCGGCGAGCAGCGTCGGCGCCGCCGCGAACGCGAGTGGGTCCAGCGGAGCCGTGCCGAAGAGCAGCCCCGCGATGACTCGCACCAGGCCCACGGACCCGGCGAGCCCCAGGCAGAGACCCGCACCGATCAGCGCCGCGGCCCGACCCAGCACCAGCCGCAGGACGTCGGCTCGCGTCGCTCCCATGCTCATTCGAATCGCGAACTCGCGCGTTCGTTGAATCACGAGGTAGTTCATCACCCCGTAGATTCCGATCGACGCCATCACGAGGGCGAGGATCGAGAATGCCGCCAGGATCACCGTGCGGAAACGCGGCTGCGCGACCGACCCCGACACCACTTGCTTCATCGTCTGGATCTGGTCCACGGGGATCTCGCGATCCATCGCCGCAACGGTCGCGCGGAGCTCTCTCGCGGCAGCACCGGGATCGAGCGCGGTCCGGAGCACGAGGGTGGGGCCGCTCTCGGTGTTGAACGACTGGTCCATCGGTACGTACATCTCGGGCTTCGTCTCCCCGTCCAGTCCCTCGTACCGCACGTCGCCCACCACCCCGATCACCGTGCGCCATGGGTCACCGGGTCCGAACTGGATACGCTGACCGATCGGGTCTCGCCGTTCCCAATACTGGCGCGCCATCGACTCGTTGATCACGGTGACCCAGGGCGCATCCGCCGTATCCGCCGGCGCAAACGTTCGTCCGCGCTTGACCGGAATCCCGATCGTCTCGAAATAGCCCGCGCTCGCCGGGCGGTATTCCGCGGGGTTGTACATCCCGACCGGCAGCGGCGGCCGGCCTTCGACGATGAACGATGCATCGTTGTCCAGACCGCCGAGCGGCAGGTACGTCGCCAGCCCGGCGGACTGCACGCCCGGCTTTCGATCCAGGGTCTCCAGCAGCTGGCGTTCGAAGGCGACGATCTTCTTGTTGTCGGAATACGACGGTGGCAGCGACAGACGCGCGGTCAGGATGTTGTCCGCGCGAAACCCCGGCGGGACGTGCATCAGCGCCCACAGGCTCTTCGCCATCAGGCCGGCGCCGATGAGAAGAACGATCGCGATCGAGATCTGCGCCACGGCCAGGACGTTCCGCAGGCGGCTGTGCGATGAACCCGCGACGCGGAAGCTCTGTTTCAGCGATTCTCCCGCGCTGACGCGCCTCATGCCGACCAGCGGAGCCAGTCCGAAGAGAATGCCGGTCGCCAGCGAGATCACCGCGGTGAACGCCAGGACTCGCACGTCTCCGGCCATGCCCGCCGCGCGCGAGAGGTCGGGGGGCAGATGCGGAGCGAGGGCGCGCGTCACGGCCAGCGCGACGAGAAGGCCCGCGGCTCCGCCGATGCCGGCTAGCATCAGGCTCTCCGTCAGAAGCTGCTGGGCCAGCCGCCGGCGGCTGGCGCCGAGGGCGACCCGGACCGCCATCTCCGTCTGGCGCGCCGCCGCCCGGCTCAACAGAAGGTTCGCGACGTTCGCGCAGGCGATCAGGAGCACCAGCCCGACCGCGCCCAGGAGCATCCGCAGCGGCCCGCGAACGGTCTCCGTGACCCGGTCGGCCATCGGAACCGCGGCAATGCCCCGGTCGCGGTCCTGGTCCGGATAGGCCCGCGCCAGGTTCGCCCCGATCAGGTCGAGCTCCGCCCGGGCCTGCGCCAGCGTCACGCCGGGCGCGAGCCGCGCGATCACGTGGAACATGTGCGCGCCCCGCTGCAGCTTCCGGGGATCGAGCGCGAGCGGAATCCAGACGTCGGGTTGGCTGCGCGGCTCGAAGTCCGCCGCGGCGCTCCCGAACCGAAAATCCGCCGGCAGCACGCCGACGACCGTGTAGCTCTGGCTGTCGAGGCTGATCGACTTGCCCACGATGTCGCGGTCCGAGCCGAATCGATCCCGCCACGTCGGGTAGCTCAGAATCGCGACCCGATTCCCGCCGGACCGATCCTCTTCCGGAAGAAAATTGCGTCCGAGCAGGAAGCGGACGCCCAGAACGGGAAAGAAACCCGACGAGACGTCCCCTCCGGCCAGCCGCGACGCCTCGCGCTGTCCGCCCAGAACGAAACTGGACGCGAAGCTGCGCGCCCTCATCGCCCCCATCGCGCTGAAGGACCGGCTGGAATTCTGCCAATCCACGAAATTCGCCGGCGCCACTTCGCCGAGCGCCCCGTCCTTCTGCCTTTCCCAGAGCGTCACGATGCGATTCGGCTCGGCGTAGGGCAGCGGCTTGAACAGCACCGCGTTGCACACGGTGAAGATCGCCGTGTTCGCGCCGATCCCGAGCGCCAGCGTCAATATGGCCGCCGCCGCGAAGCCGGGATTCTTTCGAAGCATCCGGAGCGCATAGATCAGATCGGCGCGGAGCGCCTCGAGGGCCGGAATCACCTGCATGTCCCTCCGGTCTTCCTCGAGCAGCGTGGTGCTGCCGAACTGCCGCCGCGCCGCGAGCACGGCGTCGTCCGCCGCCATGCCCTCGCGCTGGTATCGCTCGGCCAGGAGTCGGACGTGTTCTTCGATCTCGTCCCGGAACTCGAGGTCGCGCTCCTCATCCTCACGGCGAACCGTGCCGCGGAGCCGCGTCCACAGTGTCCGCAGCCGGCCGGTCATGACTCCTCGCTCGCCAGCCGCAGGACGCGGCCGATCACGCCGGAGATCCGCTCCCAGTCTTCGGTCTCCTTCGCCAGCTGTTTCCGGCCGCTCTTCGTGATCGAGTAGAACTTCGCCTTACGGTTGTTCTCCGAGGCGCCCCACTCCGCGACGATCCACCCCGCCTGCTGCAGCCTCAGGAGGGAGGTGTAGACCGTGCCTTCGTTCAGACGGAGCACTTCTTCGCTCAACTGCTCGAGCCGGCGGGCGATCCCGAACCCGTGCAGCGGCCCCATCCCCTGGAGCGTCTTCAGGATCATCAGGTCGAGCGTGCCCTGCAGCACGTCCGATTTCTTGCGGGCATCGGGCTTTCCTTTGGCCATCACAAAGGGAGGATACGCCGGCGCCCGCGAAAGGTTCGCCGAGGTTTTGGGGCCCGCCCCGGCACCGATCCGCCCGGGAGCAGGGGCATCGCGACGCCAGGCCGATCGGCCGGCGCGTGGAAGTCGACAAGTCGACTGACCCCCTTCCGATATATAGGCTCTCCCCGCGGCGGCCTCTTCCAGGATGTGGCCTGCCCGAGTCTTTTCGCCGACTGGATCGAGGAGCTGTCCGCGGAAGGCATCACGGCCGGCTGCGGCGGTGGGAATTACTGCCCCTCGACTCCCAACAGCCGCGGGCAGATGGCCGTGTTCCTGGTCAAGACGTTCCAGCTGATGTGAGGGTTCAGTCCCGACTCGTCGACGTCGCTCATTGCCGAGCGTCGGGCCCTCGTCTCGTCAGGCGGAGATCAACAACTCGGACTGACCCTCTCAGCCCCGTCAGAGGTTCCGGTCGTCGAGCCACTGCGAGACCTGCTCGCGAGTAAACCCGTGCTGATCCTCAAGGTGGATGATCTTCGCTTCGAGGACCTGCCCAGGCGGCCGATCCGGAGCGGGGCATCCGGGGACGCCCAACGCGCAGCCGGGCCCCATCTCCTCGGCCAACACTGGATAGGCCTGGTTAAGCGGTCGAGCGAGGAACAGATCGAGGCCGCGGTCTTCGTGGTCAGGCCGCTCGCCGTCGTAGTACTCGGCGAACCAGGCCGCCGCCAGCGCATCGCACCCGAGACGACCGGTGGCCGGCGAAACCCCGAAGTAGCGGCCGCGGGGCGCCTCGTCCGGAATGAGCTGGATGCCAGCCTTCACCGCGCGCGCCAGCGACGAGAATCGCGGATGCTTCGCCTCCATCTGGCTAGAAATGATACGACGCTCCTTCGGGGGTCAGTCCTGACTTGTTCAGGAGGCCATCCCGTAGGTCAGCAGCGCCTTCCCACCGTCGACCGGCTTCACCGTCCTCAGCTCGAGAGCCTGCCGTCGCGCGGCGCTCGCGAACAGCTCCTTCCCTTTTCCGGCGATCACGGGATAGACGATGAGCCGCAGCTCGTCCACGAGGCGGGCATCGATGAGGCCCGCCGTGGTGCGCCCGCCGCCGACGAGATAGATGCTCCTGCCCGGCTGACGCTTCAGCGCCGCGACCTCGTCGACGCTCCGAAGCTGCCGCGTGTTCGGCCACTTCGCGGAGATCGGCCTGCTCGACAGCACGTAGTGCGGCAGCTTCGCTCCGACGCGCGCCCATTCGAGCTCGCCCGCCGTCGGCGCCTTGCCGGTGATCCAGTGGGATTTCTCGGGCTCGTTCTCGATTCCCGTCCAGTAGCCTTCGTAGCCGGAGTACATGCCCGCGCCGAGGATGCAGGCGTCGATCTCCGGCAGCACGTCGTAGTCGTTGGACCAGGCCTCGACCCAGTCCGCCATTCCGTCGGCGCCCTCGTACTTTCCGTCGAGCGAGATCTTCATTCCGGCGATCAGCTTCCGCATGGGGCCTCCCGTCACGCCCAAATACACGCGGACGCCGCGGAAGGGTTCGACGGACTGGAGCAGCCGTGTCCGGAGAAAGGGATCCGTCGCTGCGCTCGGGATGGCAGGGGAAGGGATAGGCTGCGGGCTCCGGAAATCCCAAAGCCACCGAGGAGGCCTCGATGCCGAGAGTCTGGTCCCGTTGCGTCGCCGCAATCGCTCTGTCCGGCCTCTTCTTGGCGGCCGTCGCCGCCGCGCAGCCGTACCCCTACACGGTGACGAACATTTCCGCGACGGCCTTCCAGCCGGCGGAGAGCAGTCAGCAGTATTTCCTCTCCGGGAGCGCCGGGCGGTTCATACCGAACAATCAGCAGCAGTTTTTCTGGACCGCGCTTCCCGTTCCCCCCGGGGCCATCGTCGACTACATCGGAATCAACAACCTCAACGACGGCACGCCACTGGTGGTCGGCGCCGCCTTGTACGTCCGTTCGGTCAACGGGGACCTGACCTATGTCGCCGGCTCTTCGAATACGCCGCATGCCTACTGGTACACCGACTTCAACGACGCGCCGTTCGGGATCACTCTGGAAAGCCCGAACTTCAACACGTACCTGCTTCGTCTCGAATTCGACGCCAGCGCGAACTACCAGTACATCGGAGCCGTCCAGGTCTGGTGGCGGCCCGCCGTCAGCCCGGCACCCGGCTCTCCGACCTTCAACGACGTCCCGACGACCGATTTCGGATACCCGTACATCGAGGCGCTCGCGCTGTCCGGCATCACGGGCGGCTGCGGGGGAGGCAACTTCTGCCCGGACAATCCGGTGACGCGCCGGCAGATGGCGATCTTTCTGGCCAGGGCGCTCGGCCTGAGCTACGTCGTGTTCCGCTGAGACAGGAGCGCGCCAGGGGTCAGTCCTGATTCGCTGATCCCGGCGGAGCCGCGTCAGCCCGTCCCCGTCAGGAACTCCTGCATCCGCTCCAGCGCGTCGTCGAGCGCCCGTCGAAAGGCGCGGCCGGCCGGACGGCGTCCGGCGAAGCCGAGGTCGTGTCGCAGCCGGCCGTCGACGACCCTCACGTTGGCCCAGCCCACGACCGACTCGCCCCAGAGCACCGGCATCGCGTAGTGGCCCATGCGGCGCTTGTGCGCCGGCAGGTAGGCCTCGAACTTGTACTCCCAGCCCCAGAAGAGGTGAAAGCGGCGTCGGTCCCAGACGAGCGGGTCGAACGGCGAGAGGATGCGCAGCCGATCGTCCACCTGGTGTCGAGCGGAGAGGGGGTTCTCGTCCGGCGGCCAGAACCACAGCCGGCCGTCGACCTTCGCATGCGCATAACGGGATCCGGCCTGCTGCCGAAACCGCCGCGTCTCGGCGGCCACCGGCGGCACGCCGTTGCGCAGCAGTCCGCACACGTAGGCCAGGCTGGACGCCGGCAGCGGCGCATAGAGACGGACCGCGACGTCGAGCAGGCTTCCGGCGCGTGCGAGACGGGCCTCCCGTCCGTCGCCGTGCGGCGCGTGCCCGGTCGCCACGTAGACTCGCGTGCCCGACTCGCGCCGCGCCACGCGCAGCTCCCCGCGATAGTGCAGGCCCTCCAGCAGGTGTTTGCCGACGTCCAGGTCGGCGCCCCAGCGATGGATGCGACCATGATCGAAGTGCGCCTGCACGTCGCGCGGGTACGTGGGGCCACGCTCCCGCACGAAGGCGAGGACCTTCCGGGCGCGCGCCCGCATCCGGGCGTCCCAGCTGCGAGGCGCCGGCCGCGGATGCAGCAGGGCGACGGTCTCGCGCGGGAGGAAGCCGTAGTTGATGAAGAACGCCTCCTCGACGTCCAGCCGCTCGTAGCGGCGCTCGAGATCGCCGGCGCGATAGTCCCGGACGCGGTGCGCCAGGATCAGGTCCTGGGCGCGAGCGGGGGCGCGCATCGGGTCGGCCTGGACGAAGCCCAGGCGCGCGATGGCCCGAGGCAGCGTGGTCGGCGGGAAGAGGCTGCGCGCGATCGCGTAGCGGCGAAGCTGGCGGAGGGTGGGGGAGTCAGGCAACGGCGATGACGATACGTCAGCCGGGGTCCGCGAAGCCGCAGACTCAGGGAACCGCGAAGCAGTCGAGATCGTTCGCGAACTCCAGCGGCCCGTCGTAGTGATTCCGGATCTCGGCCCTCGTCCGATCCTCCTTGCCGAGAGTCCGAAGCATCCGGTGGGACAGAACCAGGTGTTTGACGCGGGCGTCGGCGGCGATCCGGCCGATGACGGACGGCGGCATGTGCAGGTTCCGCTCCACTCCCGTCGCGCCTTCCGGCACGGCGTTGTGGGCGACGAACAGATCGGAGCCGGATGCGAGATCGGCGAGGCCGCCCTCGCCGTTGGTGTCGCCGCTGAAGACGATGACCGCGCTCGAAACCTCGATCCGCCACGCCAGCGCGGGAACGCCGCCATGGACGACGCGGGCCGGGTAGGCCGCGAGGTCTTCGCCGCGGAAGGCCGCGGTCCTCGGCGCGCCGCCGGCGACGTCGTGGGGCTGGAGCTTGTAGCTGCCTCGCTCCCTCGGCTCGTAGAGGTCGCTCAGGTACCGGTACGCGCCGTGCTCTGCGCCGAAGAGGTCGCGGACGAATTCCGTCGTGGACGGCATGAAGTCGTTGCCGTGCGGTCCATAGACCGGCAGCGGGCGCGTTCGGTCCTCGAACCACGACGACTTGACGAGCGCGGCGAAGTCGCCGCTGTGGTCCACGTGGAAGTGGGAAAACAGGATCGCGTCCAGTTGCGACATCGTCGCGCCGCTCTCGCCGAAGCGCAGCGCGCTTCCTCCGCCCGCGTCCACGAGCACTCGGGCGCGGCCGTCCCGCCAGACGAGGTAGCTCGCCGAGGCGCGTTGGTCCTGCATCTCGGGGCCGCCCGAGCCGAGGACCTGGACGGCGATTCCCTTCGTGCCGCAGGGCCGGGGCCCCGCAGCGGACAGGGAGGTCAGCGCCAGAAGAACGGCCGGCAGCGACGCACGCATGCGCGGATCGTCAGCCGGGGCCGTCAGCCCCGCCGCGCGGCCTCGATGGCGGCGACGTCGATCTTCCGCATCGTCATCATCGCCTCGAACGCCCGCTTCGCCTCGGCTCCGCCCGCGGCGAGCGCGTCGGTCAGCGCGCGCGGCGTGATCTGCCAGGAGAGGCCCCAGCGGTCCTTGCACCAGCCGCAGTCGCTTTCCTGGCCGCCATTGCCGACGATCGCGTACCAGTAACGGTCGGTCTCGGCCTGATCGTCCGTCGCGACCTGGAAGGAAAACGCCTCCGTGTGCTTGAACATCGGGCCGCCGTTCAAGCCGAGACAGGGAATGCCCAGGACGGTGAACTCGACCGTCAGGACGTCGCCCTTCTTCCCGCTCGGGTAGTCGCCAGGCGCCTTGTGAACGGCGGTGACCTGGCTGTTCGGAAACGTCGCCGCGTAGAAGCGCGCCGCCGCCTCCGCGTCCTTGTCGTACCAGAGACAGATCGTGTTCTTCGGCTTCATGTCGGGATCTCCTTCCATTCAGTTCAGACGACTCGAACCCCGGTCAGCTGTTCGAGCTTCTCGACGAGTTTCTCCCGGAAGTCCGGATCGAGCGCCTCCGCCGCCGGCTTTTCCCTCTTGCGGTGGTGCCAGTAGCCGCCGCTCGATTTCGCCGCCGCATCCTCGCTCACGGCGAGCCAGGTCTGGGTGAGGTGGCCCTCCTCGAGGTCGTCGGTCGCGCCGGGGCCGCCCATCCTGGTCGGGACCCATCCCGGATCGACGGCGTTGCTCGAGACGTCCGGCCAGCGGCGCGCGACCGCGAGCGCGAGCGCGACGAGGTAGAGCTTGCTCTCGGCATAGGCCTTGCCGGCGTTCCACCGCCGTTTGGTCCAGTCGATGTCGTCGAGCGATCCGCCGCCGTCGCGGTGCAGCCCGCTGCTGAGATAGATCAGACGGCCCGGACGGTCGATCCACGCCGTCAGCATCCAGGGAGCGAGGACGTTCACGGCGAGGGTCTGCGCATGGCCCTCGGGCGTCGATCCGCGCGCGGGCTCGAGATAGACGCCGGCGTTGTGAATGACGGCGTCCATGCGGCCGAGCGAGTTGACCTGGTCGGCGATGGCGCGCGTGTCGCGCTTGCTGCTGAGATCGCCGATGGCCACACCTCTTGCGCGCGGGGCGAGGTCGGACATGGCGGCAGCGCGTTTCCGGCTGCGCGCGTGCAGCACGACCTCGTGTCCCTCGTCTAAGAGAGTGCGGGCGGCGGCGAGGCCGAGGCCGTCCGTGGAGCCGGTGATGAAGACGCGCGCCATCGAGGTGGTTCGGAGTCGGAGTCCGCTGTGAGGAAGCCAGAAGCGATCTTTACGCCTTACGGCCGCGCCGGATGCCGGCGATCGCGCGCTCGAGGTCCGCGTGGATCCGCTGCCGGTCGATCTGGTACTCCGCCTCGGCCTTCTCCTGCTCGGCGGGGTCCCGGCGCCGCTTCGACGCGTCATGGAATCGAATCTCGATCTCCGCCAGCCGCGCGGCGGCGACCCGCCGCGCCTCGGCGATCTTCTCCTTCTGCCCGGCGGTCAGAGGCTTCTCCCTGCCGGCATCCGGATCGGCCGCCCTCAGCCGTTCCATCGCGAGCTCGTAGGAGGACTTGGGCTTGTCGGCCACGGAGGGATGCTATCGAAACGGGGTGTCGAGGAGTGGCTCGAACTCGCGTATTCTGACGGCGATGGACGGCGGCCTGGATCTCGGCGGATTGCTCGGCGGGTTTTCTCTCTACACGATTCTGCTGGCCGTCCTCTTCGGCCTCGTCGGCTTCGCGGCCTTCCGCTACGGCCGCAAGAACGGCGAGCCCCGGCCGCTGCTCCTCGGCATCGCGCTGATGGCGTACGGCTACTTCGTCACGAACGCGTGGGTCTCGCTCGCGATCGGGTCGGCCCTGACCCTCGCGCTCTTCTTTCCCCGCTAATTCTTCGGCAGCGCGGTCCGCGAATACATCCCGATCGGGTGTCCCGCCGGGTCGACGACGAGGGCGATCGCGCCCCGGCCGTCTTCGAGGTTGAACGGGAACCCGGGGACGACCGTGCCGCCGAGCTCCTTCGCCTTCCCGCAGAGGGCGGGCAGGTCCTTCACCTGGATGTAGACCACGCCGTCGTAGGGGCTGATCTTGCCCTCGGCCTTGCGGAGCGATCCGATGGCTCGGCCGCCGGAGACGATCTCGGCCGCCAGGTTCTCGTATCCGTTCACCGACGTGAACTCCCAGCCGAAGAGCCCGGCGTAGAACGCCTTCGACTGTGCGAGATCGGTCGTCGTGATGTCGAACCAGGCCGCGTGGCCGTCGCCGACGTCCGGCTTGGGACCCTTGTTCTCCGCGGCCGCGGACAGGCTGGCCGTCGTGGCGAGAACGATGGCGGCCGCGATGAGTCTCGAGCGCATGCTGTCTCCCTTCGACGCAGGACGAAATATTACGGAGTTGTCATTGCGGAGTCGTCCCGCCGGCGACGCGAGCCTCCGCGGCTCCGGAGCGAGCCGCCGCCAGCGCGGAGAGGATCGCGGGCTGACGCTGAAGAACGAATTGGCCGAGCCGGACCTTGGTGACGAACGTCGCCTCCACCTCGCTCGCGGAGACCGCCTTCGGCAGCGTCTCGCGCCGGTAGTACCAGGTCTCTCGAAAACCGCTCGAGGCGTCGGTGGTCGTGAAGCCGTCGAAGTGGACCGAGTTCGTGGCGGCCATGTACCAGTATCCGGGGACGCCGCCATGTCGGCCTCGGCCTTCTCTTTCTGGTCGAGGTTGGCCTCGCACACGCCGCGGTAGAAGGCGATGGGCGCGGCGAGCTGCCGGCGCGCGGCCTCGTTGCCGGGCGCGGCGGATTCGACGTCGAGCCGATCGAGGGTCGTCAGAGCTTCCTGCCAGGACTGGCTCTTCACCTGCGCCTTGGCCTCCTGGAAGAGATCGGAGAGCGTTTCCGCGAGGAGGGGAACGGAGAGCGCGAGGGAGACGAGCGCGGCGAGACGAAAGCCCGGTCGAGTCATGACAGGCCTCCTGTCGGGTCTGATTATCTCAGGCCGGGGTGCCCGCGTATCCATCGGTCCGATGGAGGGCCCGGATCTCGACGGACTTAGTGACGCCGGAGCAGGACCGCGGCCGAGACGACGAGGAGCAGGCCGAGCAAAGCGAGCAGCGGCCGCGAGAGCGTCGGCACCGCGGCCACGGGACCCGGTCCCGGTGTCCGCGTCGGCGTCGGGACGCCCGCCGCCGTCGGTGTCGGGGTCGGCGACGAGGTCACGGCCGGCGTGACGGTGGGCGTCGGCGTGGGGGCGCCACCCGCCTGAAACTCGAACGCGCCGATGTCGCAAGCCGCACCCTGCGGCCGCGCCACCCCTCGCTGATCGGTCGGGGGCGTCGGAGGGCAGATCTCCGTGTTGGCGTCGATCGCCGGGCTGCCGGGTCCGATCGCCATCGTCTGCGTGGGGCCGCCGTTGTCGGCGAGGGGGCCGAGCAGCGGATCGGCCGTCGTGATCGACAGTCCGCAGGTCGTTCCCGGAAACTGCAGGTTCGTACCGCCGTCGGTGAACACCCCGTTGCAGTTTCCACCCGTGTTGTTCGCGACGATCGTGCCGGTCAGCTGCGGGGCCTGGCCGATGCTCTCGATGCCGCCGCCCGTGTTGGATGCCGTGTTGTTCGCGATCGTCAGCGTGGTGGCGTTCAGCGTGAGGCCGCCATGGTAGATGCCGGCGCCGTCGACCCCGCTGTTCCCTGCGATCGTGCAGTTCGTGATCTCGAGATCGTTCCCGTTGTTGTAGATCCCGCTGCCGTCGCCGTTCGTCGTGGTGTTGCCGTTGATGGTGCACTGGCTGATCGTCGTCAGGTTTCCGTTGACGAAGATCCCGCCGCCGTCGCCGTTCGGGGTCGAGTTACCGCTGATCGTGCTGTTCGTGATCGTTCCGGAATTCCCGTTGTCGTAGATGCCGCCACCGTCGCCGGCCGAGGCCGTGTTTCCGGAGATCGTGCAGCCCGAGACCGAGAAGATGAAATCGTTGTAGACGCCCGCGCCGTTGCCACCCGGGGTCGAGTTCCCGGTGACGATGCAGTTGTTGAGGTTCAGGGTTCCTTCATTCAGGATGCCGCCGCCGTTTGAGATGTTGGCGAGCCCGCCGGTGATCGTGATGCCGTTGATCGTCACGACCGCCGCCCCCGAAACGACGTGAAACACGCGATCGAGCGCGTTGCCGTCGACGATGGTGGTCGACGCCCCCGCTCCGTTGATCGTGAGACTGTCCGTGATATCGAGGTCCCCGCTGGCTCCGGCGTCCTCGTTCTGTCCGGCGATCGTGAGGGTGTAGGTGCCGGGCGGAAGCGTGATGACGTCCGCGCCCGGATTCGCGTTGGCGGCGATGATCGCTTCGCGGAGCGAGCAGTCGGAGTCGCACGTCCCGTCGTTGGTGTCCGCCGTCTTCGTGACGACGAAGGTCGCCGCCGGCAGCGCGAATGGAGAGGCCGCGTACAGCAGGAGGCCGGCGGTCACGGACAGGGCACAGGCTCGCCCGGAGCGAAGCATCGTCATTACCCACCTCGTCGATCGGAAAGGTACGAAACGTGACCTGGGGTCAGGCTATCACAGCGGCCGGGAGCACCCCGGGGCCGCTTTATGGGTGAGGCCGGGCGGCCGGCCGGCTCCCTGGAGGGGCGGTTCCACTGAGCCGGAGGTACTCGACCATCTGTCCGTAGTGATCCATGGCGTGCGTGAAGGCGAGAACGACCGGACGCGGTAGGCTTCGGCCTTCTTCGGAGGACCGCATGGCCAACCCGGAGGCCAGACACCCGGACGCGCCGCCACCGCCTCACGTCCAGATCATCCAGATGGGATTCGGCTACTGGGTCTCGCGGGCGATCTACGCCGCGGCGAAGCTCGCGCTCCCGGACCGGCTCGTCGCCGGACCGCGCAGCGCGGCGGATCTCGCGAATGAGACGGGCACGCATGCGCCCGCGCTGCATCGCCTGATGCGGCTCCTCGCCGGGCTCGGCGTCCTGAACACCGAGCGCGACGGGCAGCGGTTCTCCCTGGCGCCCCTCGGCGAGGCGCTGAAGTCGAATGCCCACGGCTACGCGCGCGAGACGCTGCTCGTTCTCGGCGGACCGATGGGCTGGGGCGCCTTCGGCGAATACATGCACGCGCTCGAGACGGGGAAGACGGGATTCGAGAAGGCCTTCGGGATGCCGGTCTTCGACTACATCGCGAAGCATCCCGAGGACGCCGCGAACTTCACGAAGGCGATGATCGGCGTCCACGGCGACGAGCCGCCGGCGATCGCCGAGGCGTACGACTTCTCGGGATTCGGGACGATCGTCGACGTCGGCGGCGCGTCCGGCAACATGCTGGTCGAGATCCTGAGGCGCCATCCCGGCCCGCGCGGCGTCCTGTTCGACCTGCCGCACGTCGTGCGCGACGCGCCGGAACGCTTTCGCGCGCTCGGCCTCGCGGATCGCTTCCGCGCCGAGGGCGGGAGCTTCTTCGACTCGGTCCCCGCGTTCGGCGACGCCTACGTCATCTCGCACGTGATCCACGACTGGAACGAGGAGCAGTGCCTGACGATTCTCGGCAACTGCCACCGGGCGATGAAGCCGGATGCGAAGCTCCTGATCGTCGAGTTCGTCCTCCCCGCGGGCGACGAGATGCATCCCGGGAAGCTCCTCGACCTGACGATGCTCGTCATGCCCGGCGGGCAGGAGCGGACCGAGGCGGAGTACGGGGCCCTCCTCGACCGGGCCGGGTTCCGTCTCACGCGCGTGGTGCCGACGCGGTCCGCCGCGAGCGTCGTCGAAGGGGTGAAGAAATGAAGATGCGCCCGCGGACCCCGCTCTCCACTCGCCCGCCCGCCGTCATCCTGGCGATTCTGTGCGCCGCCGCCGCCGCCGAACCGGGCCGAGCGGAAGCCTCCCGTTACGACAAGCCGCCGCAGTACGTCCTCGACGTGATGCACGCGCCGGCGCCGCCGAACCCCTACGTCAGTCCGACGAACGATCGGATCCTCCTCGTCTCGTGGGTCTGGTACCCGCCCATCGCTCAGGTCGCCGAGCCGTTTCTGAAGCTCGCCGGGGTCCGCGTCGAGCCGAGAACTCGCCGCAAGCACGACACGCCCGGCGGCTACGGGATCGCGCCGTGCGCCCAGACGATCGCGCTCGTCGACGTGAAGACGAGCCGCGAGACGAAGGTGACTCTGCCCGCGGATGGCTGCGTGGACAGCCTCGCGTGGTCCGCCGATGGGCGGCGCTTCGCGTTCCGGAACACGGCGAAGGACGCGGTCGAGCTCTGGGTGGGCGATGCCTCGAGCGGCGCGATCCGGCGGCTCGGCGACGCTCGGCTGAACCCGATGCTCGGAAGCTCGCATCAGTGGATGCCGGACCAGAAGTCGCTGCTCGTGAAACTCGTGCCCGCGAACGCCGGAGCGGCTCCGGCGGACTCGGCGGCCTCGATCGGCCCCGGCATCCAGGAGTCGACCGGACAGAGCGGCGAGAGCAGCACGTACGAGACGCGCGACACGCTTTCGAACCAGCACGACGAGGACCTCTTCGACTACTACGCGTCGAGCCAGCTCGCGCTCGTCGACGCGGACTCGGGCGCGATCACGCCGCTCGGCGAGCCGGCGATCGTCACCGACGTCGAGCCGTGTCCGGACGGGCAGTACCTGCTCGTCACGACGATCCACAAACCCTACTCGTACGTGACGACGTACCCGAACTTCCCGCACGACGTCGAGGTCTGGGACCGCTCGGGCAGGAAGCTCAGGACGATCGCGTCCTTGCCGCTCGCCGACCGCGTGCCGATCGCGGGCGTGCCGACGGGGCCGCGCGACTTCGACTGGCGTCCGACGGAGCCGGCGACGCTCGTCTGGGCCGAGGCGCTCGACAACGGCGACTGGAACGTCACCGTCCCGCAGCGCGACAAGGTCCTCATGCTCGCGGCGCCGTTCACGGCCACGCCTTCGGAGGTCGCGCGCGTCGAACAGCGCTACGCGGGCTTCGACTGGAGCGAACGGCGCGGCACCGCGCTGCTCGGCGAGTACGACGAGAACAAGCACTGGCGGAAGACGTTCCTCATCGACGTCGATCATCCGGCGGCCAGGCTCCCGGTCATCTGGGACCTGTCGAGCGACGAGCGGTACAAGGATCCGGGCCAGCCGGTCTACAAGACGCTGCCGAACGGACGGAGGGTCATGCGGCAGGACGGCGACGCGATCTTCCTCGAGGGCGACGGCGCGTCGGCCGAGGGGGACCGGCCGTTTCTCGACCGCTTCGACCTCGGGTCACGCCGGACGGTCCGGCTCTTCCGGAGCGAGCCGACCGCGCTCGAATACTACCTGCGGCTGACCGACGCCAGAGGCCGCACGTTTCTGACCTGGCGCCAGTCGCCGACGGAGCCGCCGAACGCGGTGCTCCGCACGCTCGGAAAGCGCGTCTCCTCCGCGAAAGCAGGAGAGGCCGACTACGCGTCCTCGGCTCGGGCCGTGACGCACATTCCGGATCCGACGCCCGTCGTGCGAGGGGTCAAGCAGCGGCTGATCAAGTACACGCGCAAGGACGGAACCCCGCTGTCGTTCACCCTCGTCACGCCGCCCGGGTACAAGGAGGGCACCCGCATCCCGGCGATCCTCTACGCGTACCCGCTCGACTATGCGAGCGCCTCGACGGCCGGCCAGGTCAGCGGCTCCGAGCAGAAGTTCCTGATGCTCCGGAACTATCGCCTGCTGCTTCTGTCCGGCTACGCGATCATCGACAGCGCGGCGTTTCCGATCGTGGGCGACCCGAAGAAGGCGTACGACACGTACCTCGAGCAGCTCGTCGACGACGCGCAGGCGGCCGTCGATGCCGCCGTCGCGACGGGGGTCGTCGACCCCGACCGGATCGGCGTCACCGGGCACAGCCACGGCGCGTTGATGACGGCGAACCTGATCGCGCACTGCGACCTCTTCCGCGCGGGCGTCGCGACCAGCGGTTCCTACAACAAGACGCTCACGCCGTTCGGGTTCCAGAACGAGCGGCGCTCGGTGTGGAAGGGGCAGAACGTGTACCTGCAGGTGTCGCCCTTCTTCTTCGCCGACAAGATCAAGCTGCCGCTCCTGATCGTGCACGGCGCCGACGACGCGAACCCCGGCACGACCCCGATCCAGTCCGTCAAGCTGTACGAAGGGATTCGCGGCAACGGGGGAACGGCGCGCCTCGTGATGCTGCCGCACGAGCCGCACTGGTACGCGGCGATGGAGTCGAACGAGCAGCTCGCCTACGAGGAGCTGCGGTGGTTCGACAAGTACGTCAAGAACGCGTCGCCGAAGGGGAGTGCTCCGGCAGAGACAAAGGCGGGCGCGGCCGCGAAGAACTAGCGGACTGGAAGAGAGACCCTCTCACCGTTCCGCTCCTCCTCGGGAATCCCTCTCCCCCCAGCGGGGGGAGAGGGCAAGGGTGAGGGGGCTGTTGCTCGTCCCACCGGGCGTTCCGGGATTACAGTTCTCTCCATGTGCCGGAACATCCGTACGCTCGCCAATTTCGCCCCGCCGTCGACCGAGGCCGAGATCCGGGCCTCCTCCCTCCAGTTCGTCCGCAAGATCAGCGGCGCCAACAAGCCGTCGAAGGCGAACGAGGAGCTGTTTCGGCGCGCGGTGGACGAGGTCGCCGCGGCCGCGGAGCGGCTGATCCGGGGATGGGTCACGACCGCGACGCCCAGGGACCGCGACGTCGAGATCCGAAAGCACATCGAGCGCTCGCGGATCCGGTTCGGCAAGGAGCCGAAGCGAACGCCGATCGAGCCGATCGGCTAGAGCCGCTCGGCGATCAGGCGGTCGGCGCGGGCGAGGTCCACGTCGTCGACGCTCGATGCCCGGCCCGTCAAGTCGTCGAGGATCTCCTCCTGGATCGCGCCGCGGCGCTGCGCCTCGGCATACGGCATCGTGTGGAACATGACCATCGAGTAGCGGGGGATGAAGCGGCCGGGGTGGCGCTCCTCGAGGCGGAACGAGAGGTCCTTCTTCAGCTGGAACTTGGGCTCGCGGACCGTCGAGCGCATCTCGACGTAGTTCTCGAGCGCCATGTCGGCGATCGCGTCGGTGTTCGGCCGGCGGCGGCGCTCGAACTCCGCGAAGACCTCGTTCCACGGGCGATCCGGATCCTCCAGGCACCGGTCGAACGCGCTGCAGTCCTCGAACGCCGCGTTCATGCCCTGGCCGTGGAAAGGCACGATCGCATGCGCGGCGTCGCCGAGGACGAGCGCCTGGTCCTCGAACGACCAGGGCGCGCACCGGATCGTCTCGAGGTGGCCGGTGGGGTTCTCGAAGAAGTCCTCGGTCAGGCGCGGCATCAGCGGGATCGCGTCGGCGAAGCGGCGCTCGAAGAGCGCGAGCACCGCCATCGGAGTCGTGAGGGCGTCGAAGCTCTCGTCGCCATGAGTCGGCAGGAAGAGGGTAACGGTGAAGCTGCCGTCGATGTTGGGGAGCGCGATCAGCATGTACTCGCCGCGCGGCCAGATGTGCAGGGCGTTCTTCTCCATGCGGAAGCCGCCGCCCCCGCCGTCCGCCGGCGGGATCGACAGTTCCTTGTAGCCGTGGCCGAGCGGCTCCTCGTCGAGGCGTCCTCCGGTTCGCTCGAGAATCGCGGCGCGGACGGCCGAGGCGCTGCCGTCGGTGCCGATGAGGACGTCGTAGGGTGCCTGCTGGGGGAGAACGCGACGGCGGGTGAAATCGACGCCGTCGACCGTCTCGCCGAAGCGGACGGAGACCCGGCGGGTCGCCTCGGCGGCGTCGAGGAGCAGCGCGTTCAGCCCGGCGCGCGAGACCGAGTGGATGACCTCGTGCGGCTTGTTGCCGTAGGGGATGAGCTTGAGCCGCCCCTCCTCGTCGTGGAGCATCCGGCCCGCCATCGGAATCAGCTCCGGCCGCACGCGGGCCATGACGCCGATCTCCTCGAGCGCCGCGATGCCGCGATTGGCGAGGGCCAGGTTGATCGAGCGGCCGCCGGACGCGCCGGTCTTGCGGGGATCGGGGCGGCGCTCGAGGAGCGTCACGCGGAAGCCGCGGCGGGCGAGGTAGATCGCGAGCAGCGACCCCGCGAGCCCGGCACCGACCAGGGTGATCTCGGGAGTGGAGCGAGGGGTCTTCAAGAGCTGCTCAAAGCGATTCCCTCAAGATCTCGACGAACCGCCAGGCCTCCTCGTACCGGTTGTACAGCGGCACCGGCGCGACGCGGATCACGTCCGGCTCGCGCCAGTCGCACGTGACGCCGGAGGCGTCGAGCTTCTCGAACACGCTTTTCCCCGAGCCGGCCGCCTGGACGCGCAGCGAGAGCTGGCAGCCGCGACGGTTCGGATCCGCGGGCGTGAGGATCTCGACCGAGCCGGCGAGCTCCCCCCGGAGCAGCCACTCGAGATAGCCGGTCAGCCGCACCGACTTCTCCCGCAGGGGCTCCATGCCGCCCGCCTCCGTGAAGACGTCGAGCGAGGCGCGGATCGCCGCGAGCGAGAGGATCGGCGGGTTCGAGAGCTGCCAGCCCTCGGCGCCCGGGATCGGCCGGAATCCGGGCTCCATCCGGAAGCGCGATTCCTTGTCGTGGCCCCACCAGCCGGCGAACCGCGGCAGATCCGGTCGCGCGCCGTGCCGCTGGTGGACGAAGCACGCGCCGACCGAGCCCGGACCGGAGTTCAGGTACTTGTACGTGCACCAGACGGCGAAATCCACGTCCCAGTCGTGGAGCCGCAGGACGAGGTTCCCCGCCGCGTGCGCCAGGTCGAAGCCGGCGACGCAGCCCTTCGCGTGGGCGAGCCGGGTGATCGCTTCGAGGTCGAAGGCCTCGCCGGAGTAGTACTGGACTCCGGGAAGCAGCACCAGCGCGATCGATGCGCCGTCGCGCTCGAGCCCGCTCGCGACGTCCTCCGCCCGGACGCGCACGAGCGCCTCGTCCGGATCGAACCCGTGGAACCGCGCCTGAGACTCGAGCGCGTAGTCGTCCGACGGGAACGCGCGCTCCTCGAGGAGAATCCGGTGCCGCTCGCGCGTCGGCCGGTAGAAGCTCGCCATCATCAGGTGGAGGTTGGCGGTGAGCGAGTTCATCGTCACGACCTCGCCCGGCTTCGCGCCCACCAGCCGCGCCATCGGCGCCGCGAGGAGCTCGTGGTACGGCATCCACGGGTTCTCGCCGGAGAAGTGCGCCTTGACGGCGAAGCGGCTCCACTTGTCGAGCTCGTCGTCGACGTACTTTCGAGTGCGCTTCGGGAGGAGCCCGAGCGAGTTGCCGGCGAAGTAGATCTCCTCCTCGCCGTTGCCGCGCCGCGGGACGTGGAACTCGTTCCGGAGCCGCCCGAGCGGGTCGGCTCGATCGAGGGCGACCGCGAAGTCGCGGCCGGCCCGAAACTCCTCGCTCACTCGAAGCGCGCCGCGGGAAGGTCGAGCCACTCGAGCGCCGTCCCGTGAAGGAGGCGCGCGCGGGTCCTCTCGGGGAATCCGCACGCGTCGATCAGCGCCCCCGGCTGCGCCTCGCCGAGCGGGAAGGGATAGTCGCTGCCGAGCGCGACGCGGTCGGAGCCCATCAGGTCCACGAGGTAGCGCAGCGCCAGCGGATCGTGGACGAGCGAGTCGAGGTAGATGCGCTTCAGGTACTCGCGCGGCGAGACGTCGTTGGCGACCGCACAGAGGTCCGGCCGCACGTCGAAGCCGTGGGTGATTCGCCCGATCGTCGCCGGAAACGCGCCGCCGCCGTGGGCGAACGCGATCCGCAGCTTCGGCAGCCGCTCGAGCACGCCGCCGAAGACGAGCGAGCAGATCGCGAGCGACGTCTCCGCGGGCATCCCGACGAGCCAGGGGAGCCAGTATCGCGTCATCCGCTCGCGGCCCGCCATCTCCCATGGGTGCACGAAGACGGCCGCGCCGAGCGACGCGGCGGCCTCGAGAACCGGGAAGAGCTCCGGGGCGTCGAGGTTCGCGCCGTTGACGTTCGAGCCGATCTGGACTCCGGCGAAGCCGAGCTCCCGCACGCAGCGCTCGAGCTCGCGGATCGCGAGCTCGGGGCTCTGCAGCGGGATCGTGCCGAGCCCGACGAAGCGCCGGGGGTGCGCCTCCACGACGCCGGCGATGTGGTCGTTGAGGTGCCGCGCGAGCGCGAGCGCGGCCTGCGGCTCCGCCCAGTAGCTGAACATGACGGGCACCGTCGAGAGGACCTGCACGCCGACGCCCGCCGCGTCGCAGTCGGAGAGCCGCGCCTCGGCGTCCCAGGTGTTCTTCTCGATCTCGCGGAACACGGAGCCGTCGACGATCATCCGCGCGCGATCGCTTCCTGGCGCCGGACGCTCGAGGCGAACGAACCGTTCCCCGCCCGGCGACCGGCGGAAGTCGGGCAGGGTCTCCGGAAGGATGTGGGTGTGGACGTCGATCTTCAGCAAGTCAGGCGCCGGGCGCAGCGGGCCGGGGCATCACCGTGCCGCACTTCGTGCACGTGCGCCTCTTCTCGTCGGCGAAGAACCGGTCGAAGATCGGCGGGAAATCCTTCTCGACGTTCTGGAGCGTGAAGAACTCTTCGTAGAGGAGCGAGGTGCAGTTGTCGCAGTACCACTGCAGGCCGTCCTTCTCGTGCGGGAGGCGCCGGCGCTCGATGACGAGACCGACCGAGTTCGGCATCCGCTGGGGCGAGTGCGGGACGCGGCCCGGGAGGAGAAACACCTCGCCGGCGCGGATGGGAATGTCGACGACCTTGCCGCCCTGGATCGTCTTCAGGACCATCTCGCCCTCGAGCTGGTAGAAGAACTCCGGGCCCTCGTCGATGTGGTAGTCCTTGCGCTGGTTCGGCCCGCCCACGACCATCACGATGAACTCGTCGTCCTCGAAGACCTTCTTGTTGCCGACGGGCGGCTTCAGGAGCCCACGGTGCTCGTCGATCCACCGCTGGAAATTGAGCGCTTTCGGCAGCATCGCGTTCGTCTCTCGCGGCGTTCGACGCCGCGCAAGCCTCGGTAGTATATGCGCGTGGATTCCACCCCGCCGAAGAACGGGGGCGTCGTCTCGTCGCGCGCGCCGCGGCCCCTCGGTCCCTATCCGCACGCGCGCCGCGTCGGAAGCCTGCTCTTCCTCTCCGGCATCGGCCCGCGGCACCGCGTGACCGAGGAGATCCCGAGCGGCATCGAGGCGCAGACGCGCGCGTGCATCGAGAACGTCCGGGCGATCCTCGAGGACGCGGGGAGCGCGCTCGAGAAGGTCGTCGACGTGACAGTCTTCCTGACCGACATCGAGCGCGACTTCGCGGCGTTCAACCGCGTCTACGGCGAGTTCTTCGGCGAGATCCGCCCGACGCGCACGACCGTCGGTGTCGTCGCCCTCCCGGTGCCGATCTCGATCGAGCTGAAGGTCATCGCGGAGTTGGGGTCAGGTCTCTGAAAGCGTGAACTTCAGTTTTTTGAAAGTCACACTTTCAGAGACCTGACCCCATCGTGAAACGGAAGCCCATCCGGCTGCGGACTTCCGGCGGGAGCGCGGGGAGCTTCGACCGCGGGATGAAGAAGCTCGAGAGCGCCGAGAGGTCCGAGAAGACCCGGTGGCGCTCGGCGGCGCGATCGAGGTACTCGCTCCCGGACGTGCCGCCCGTGCCGATGCGCGTGCCGATCATCCGCATCGCCATCTGCGCGTGGCGCTGGCGCCAGGTCGTGAAGTTGCGCTCGATGTCGGCGAGGAGCGCGAGCAGCCGGAACGGCAGGTGCAGGATCGGCTCGTCCCGGTAGAGATGGATCAGGAGCGCCGCCTGGAGCGCGCGCTTGGAGAAATGGCGGCCCGGCGACGCGTCGGGCTCCCCGGTCTCGGGCGCGAACAGGTCCGCGAACTTGGCCGAGGTCGAGTCGACGCCCGCGAGCTGCTTCGCCTTCTCGTCGTCGGTCAGCGTGGGGTTCGCGCGGATCGAGGCCCGGTCGGCGGCGAGCATCGCGTCGACCGCGCGCCGGTACTCGCGCCAGAAGTCGAAGTCGCCGAAGTGGAGGAAGGGCGTCCGCTCGAGCCAGTCCTCGATCAGCTCGAAGAGGGACGGCTCCTTCTCCGAGGCTTCGACGCGGGCGGCGTGCTCGGCCGTGAAGCGCGACGTGTAGGGCGCGTCGTTGATCTGGAGGCGGTCCTTGCGCCGCATCCCGAGCTCGTTCTCGATCAGACGGAACTGCACGCTCTGGAAGCCCGACGCCGGGAACAGGTCGTCGCGGAAGTCGAGGAAGTCGAGCGGCGTCATCGTCTCGAGGACGTCGACCTGCTGGATCAGGACGCGCTGGATCTCGACGATTCGCCCGAGCCGCAGGACGGCCTGGCCGAGCGCCTCCTCGGCGACGGACGCGCCGCGGAAGGTGGCGAGCACGGCGTCGAGCTCCCAGAGGATCTGCTTGAACCAGAGCTCGTAGGCCTGGTGCACGATGACGAAGAGCATCTCGTCGTGCGCCGGCCGTCCGCGCGAGGCGCTCTGCAGCTTCTGGCTTGAGAGCAGCCGGTCGAGCTGTAGGTAATCGGCGTAGTAGAGAGGGCTGCGCGGCTTCTCGTTTTCCATGCTGCTGCGCTTCGTACCATAAGATTCCCGGTCGTGAAACGCGTTCTCAACTTCATCGACGGGCAGTTCCGGCCGCCCGGCTCCGGCCGGTACATCCCGGACGTGGAGCCGGCGACCGGCCAGGTCATCGCGGAGATCGCCGACAGCGAGCCCGAGGACGTGGACGCCGCCGTCGCCGCGGCATCCCGGGCCTTCGCGTCGTGGCGGAAGACGCCCGCCGAGGAGCGCTCCCGCCTTCTCCTCCGCGTCGGCGGCCTCATCGAGGAGAACTTCGACGAGCTCGCGCGGCTCGAGTCGGACGACAACGGCAAGCCGGTTTCGCTCGCCCGCCGCATGGACATCCCGCGCGCGATCCTGAACTTCCGCTTCTTCGCGACGGCGATCCTGCACGCCGAGACCTCCGCGCACGCGACCGACGACCGCGCGCTCAACTACACGCTCCGGCAGCCGCTCGGCGTCGCCGGGCTCATCTCGCCCTGGAACCTGCCGCTCTATCTCCTGAGCTGGAAGATCGCGCCGGCGATCGCGGCGGGGAACTGCTGCGTCGCGAAGCCCTCGGAGCTGACGCCCCTGACCGCCGACCGGCTGGCCGGACTGATCGCGGAGGCGGGGATTCCCCCCGGCGTCGTCAACATCGTGCACGGCACGGGCGCGAGCGCCGGCCGCGCGCTCACGTCGCACCCGAACGTGCCGCTCATCTCGTTCACCGGCGGCACGAAGACGGGCGCCGACGTGATGACGCACGCCGGGCCGCTCTTCAAGAAGGTGTCGCTCGAGCTCGGCGGCAAGAATCCGAACGTCGTGTTCGCGGACGCCGACCTCGAGCAGGCCGTCGCGACCTCGATTCCGTCGAGCTTCTCGAACCAGGGGGAGATCTGCCTCTGCGGCTCGCGGCTGTTCGTCGAGAGGCCGATCTACGACGAGTTCCTCGACCGCTTCCTCGCGGGAACGAAGAAGCTCGCGATCGGAGATCCGCGGGAGGCGTCGACCGAGGTGGGCGCGCTCGTGAGCGAGGCGCACCGGCGGAAGGTCGAGGGCTACGTCGCGCTCGCGAAGGAAGAGGGCGGCGAGATCCTCCTCGGCGGGAAGCGTCCCGCGGATCTCCCGGAGCGCGTCCGCGGCGGCTACTTCCTGGAGCCGACGGTGATCGCCGGCCTCGACGGGGGCACGCGCTGCATGCAGGAGGAGATCTTCGGGCCCGTCGTCACCGTCACCCCGTTCGACTCCCCGGAGGAGGCGATCGCCCTCGCCAACTCGACGCGCTACGGCCTCTCCGCGAGCGTGTGGACGCGGGACCTCCAGAAGGCGCACCGGGTCGCGGCGGCCATCGACAGCGGGACGGTGTGGGTCAACACGTGGCTGCTGCGCGATCTCCGCGTTCCCTTCGGCGGCATGAAGGAGAGCGGCGTCGGACGCGAGGGCGGCTTCGACTCGCTCGCGTTCTTCACGGAGGCGAAGAACGTGTGCGTGAAGCTCTGAGCGGGAGGGGCTTCAGCCCCGCAGCGCCTCGACCGGATCGGTGCGCATCGCGCGCCACGCGGGGAGGAGGCACGCGGCGAGCGCGGCGGCCAGCATGACGAGGCCGGCCGACGCGAACACCACCGGATCCCGCGGACCGACTCCGTACAGCAGGTAGCCGAGGAGCCGCGTGAGGCCGATCGCCGCCGCGGCCCCCAACACGACTCCGGCCGCGGCGAGCCGCAGCCCCTGGGACATGACGTGTCCCATCAGGTTCGGCGCGGAGGCGCCGAGCGCCAGGCGCAAGCCGAGCTCGCGTTCGCTCTGCGAAACGGCGTGGGAGACGACGCCGTAGAGGCCGATGGCGGCGAGCAGCAGCGCGACGCCGCCGAAGACCGCGAGAAGCGTGACCGCGACGCGCTGCGGCGCCGCGGACCGCCGCACCTGCTCGCGCATCGTGATCAGCTCGGACGGCGTCAGGTCGCGGTCGAGCGCCTGGATCTCCCGCGACAGCGCCGGCAGGACGGTCTCGGGAGGCGCCGCGGTGCGCAGGTACAGGTTGACGGAGGCCGAGAAGCTCTGCCGGAGCGGCACGTAGTAGAACGGCTTCGGCGCCTCGAGGAGATTCTCGTACCTCGACTGGCGCGCGACGCCGACGACCCGGATCGACCGGCCGTCGGCCCGGAAGCTCCGGTCGATCGGATCCTCGCCGCGGAAGTACCGCGCGACGAAGGCCTCGTTGACGACGGCGACCGGCGCCGCGGTTTCATCGTCCTTGCGCATGAACTCGCGCCCGGCCGCGAGGGGAATCCCCGCGGTCTCGAAGTAGGACGGGCTGACCTCGTTGAATTCGACGGTCGGCTCCTCGTCGGGGCGCGGCCGGTAGGCGGCGGTCTCGATCGAAGCCGACGAGTACGTCCGGTAGCCGAACGGACGGATTCGCGACAGGGCCGCGAATCGCACTCCCGGGATCGCCCTCGCCCGCTCGAGCAGCGTGTCCTCGAAGAGCGCCGCGCGCGGGCGGCCGCAGCCCGCGGCGGCGAGATCGATGCCGGCCGTGAGGACGTCGTCCGTCGCGAAGCCCGGGCGGGAGTCGTGGATCCGCCGCATGGAGAGCAGCAGCAGTCCCGCGCCGACGAGGAGCAGGAAGGACAGCGACACCTGGAGGACCACCAGGCCCGAGCGCGGGTGACGACGGCGGCCCTGCCCGACGACGCCGCCGGACCCGGAACGCAGCGCGCCGGCGAGGTCGAGCCGCCTCGCCTGGACCGCCGGCACGAGGCCGACGAGCACGGTCGCGAGGACGGACACGCCGATCGAGGCGGCGAGGACCCTCGCATCGAGCCGACCGGCCAGGCTCATCGGGACGCCCCGCGGCGGAATCAGCAGGACCAGCGCGTCGCGGAGCCAGTACGCGGCGAGGAGGCCGCCGGCGGCGGCGAAGGCGGCGAGGACGAGGCTCTCGACGAGAGGCTGCGCCGCCAGCCGTCCGCCGCCGGCGCCGATCGCGAGCCGGATGGTCATCTCCTGCCGCCGCGCGAAGGAGCGGACGAGCAGCAGGTTGCCGACGTTCGCGCACGCGATGAGCAGGAGGACGATCGCGACCCCGAGCGCGATGCGGAGCGTCGGCAGGAGGGCGCCGGCGTTGTTGAACGGCGACCGCCACAGGGGCAGGAGGCGGGCGCCGCGGCCGAGGTTCGTCGCCGGGAAATCCGATTCGAGCCGCTTCGCCGCGGCCGAGATCTCGGCCTGCGCCTGCGGGAGCGTCGCCCCCGGCCTCACGCGGACGAAGCCCTCGATCCAGCGCTGACCCCGGTCCTCCAGCTTGTACACGTTCGACTCGAACGTCTCCTGCATCGACACGGGGACCCAGAACTGGAACGCGTAGCCGACGAAGGTCCCGAAGAACCCCTCGGGCGCGACGCCGACGATCGTGTGCTCGACGCCGTTCATCTTCTGCGTCTTCCCCAGGATCGCGGGATCGCCGTTGAATCGCCGCTTCCAGAGCTGATGACTGATCACGGTCACGGGGTGGGCGTTGCGGCCGGTCTCCTCCTCCGCCTCGAAGCCGCGCCCGAGGAGGGGCTTCACGCCGAGCGCGTCGAAGTAGTTCGCGGAGACCACGCTCCCGTGCACGCGCTCCGCCCGGTCGCCCACCGAGAGCGTCGTGCTCGTGATCTTCTCGGCGATCGGCTCGTAGAGCGTGCCGCTGCGGCGCAGGTCGACGAAGTCCGGCCAGGAGATGACGTCGAAGTCCGGCGAGCCCTGGGAGGTTCCGGCCAGCGCGAACAGCGTCTCCTGGTGGGCGACCTTGGGATACGGCCGCAGCAGGATCCCCTCGATCCACCCGAAGACCGCGGCATTCGCGCCGATGCCGATCGTCAGGCAGAGGATCGCGAGCACCGCGAAGCCGGGCGCGCGCCGGAGGAGGCGCAGTCCGAAGCGGACGTCCTGCGCGAGCCGCTCGAGCCGGACGCCTCCCCGGGCCTCGCGGGTGAACTCGCGGACGATCTCGACGTTGCCGAACTCGCGCCGCGCCGAAGCGGCCGCCGACTCGGGCGATTCCCCGCCGGCGATCCGGTCCTCCTCGGCCATGTGGAGATGGCTGCGGAGCTCGTCGTCCAGCTCCTCGTCGCGAACGCGCCGACCGAAGCGGGACCAGGGATATCTCACGGCTCGGTCTCGGCGGTCCGCGCGAGAATGACGGAGATCGCGTCGGCGAGCTGCTGCCACCGCGAGCGCTCCGAGCCGAGGAGCTTCCGGCCCGCGGCCGTCAGCCGATAGACGCGGACGCGCTGTCGGTTCTCGGACGTCTTCCACTCGGCCGAGATCGCTCCCCGGCGCTCGAGGCGGTGCAGGGCCGGATACAGCGAGCCGGTCTCGATCCGCAGGGCGTCTCCCGAAACCGCGCGGAGCCGCTGCGTGATTCCGTACCCATGGTCCGGTCCCCAGAGCAGCGTCTGCAGAACCAGGAGGTCGAGCGTTCCCTGGAGGAGCTCGATGCGTGACGCGGACGCCTTGCCGGCAGGCATGTAGAGATCCTACATCCTCCGGCACTCGAGCGTCTACAGCCGCTCGAGTGGCCGTCCCGGAGATCCGGCCGTCGCGGTCGCTCGACATCGACCGGCTGAGCCGCGCGAGGGACGACCTCGACCGGCGCGTTCGCGACGCCCTGCCCTACGTCGCGGACGTCTTCATCGACGTCACGGGGGGAGGCGAGACGAAGCGGCACACTTTGACTCGATGCTTCTCCGAGTCGTAGCCTCCGCGGCGGGAGGACAGAAATGGCTGCGAAGAAGACCGCGAAGAACCGTCGTACGACGAAGAAGGCTCCGCCGCGGGCGAAGGCGGCGGCCCGGGAGCCCGGAAACGGGCGAGACGTGCTGGCGCTGCGCTCCGCCTCGCCGAGCTTCACGGTGAACGATCTCGAGAAGAGCCTCGGGTGGTACCGCGACGTCCTCGGCTTCGACGTCGAGGAGACTTGGAAGACTCCGGACGGGAAGGTCATGGGGATCTCGCTCAAGGCGGGCGACGTGTCGTTCATGATCGGCCAGGACGACTGGAAGAAGGGCCGCGACCGCAGCAAGGGCGAGGGCTTCCGCATCTACTGCGAGACGAAGAAGAGCGTCGACGACCTGGCGAAGCGGATCGAGTCGAAGGGCGGCCGGCTGGACAGCGGTCCGACCGATCAGCCCTGGGGCGTGCGGGACATCTCGGTCACCGATCCCGACGGGTTCAAGATCACGATCGCGCGCGCGACGCGCTGACGACTCTCCGTCACTCTTGCCCTCTCCCCCCGGTGGGGGGAGAGGGTGATTCCTCGAAGGCGTCGCAGGCGACGACCGGCTGGGGCGGGTACTTCCTCAGGATCGGGCAGCGGATGAACGTCGAGCGCTCCGTGTGGATGTACTGCGGCGGCGCCGCGCAGCGATGGCAGAGGCTCTTCGGAAAGGGCTTCCGGTCGACCTCGTCCTCGCCGTCCGCGGGCGGAATCTTCGAGGCTCCTACTTCGCCGCGCTCTTGCCCCCGGCCTCCGGCGCGAGGAGCGCCTGCTGCGCCGCCGCCTCGGCGGGCTTGCCCCAGGCGTTGTAGAGCTCGACGCGCGCCTTGATCGCGTTGCGGTGGAACGTCTCCGCGGCCGCGCCGGCGGACGCCAACTGGTCCGCCGCGACGCGCAGCTCCGCGTCCGCCTCCGCATAGCGCTTCTTCGCCGTCAGGATCTGGCCGAGCCGCAGGCGCGAGAGCGACACGGGGATGCTCGTCGGCGGGAACTTCGCGAGCCGGATCCGGAGTCCGCTTCGCGCCGCGGCCTCGGCCTCGTCGAGCCGGCCCAGACGCATGAGGCATCCGGCCTCTCCGGTCAGCACGGAGGCGACGTCGGGGTGGTCCGGACCGAGGAACTTCGTCAGCCGCTCCCGCGCCTCCTGGAACTTCGGGAGCGCCGCCGCGTCGTTGCCCGAGGCGCCGTAAACCGTCGCGAGGTTCGCGGTCGTCCGCGCGACCGGCTCGGCGTCGTCGCCCAGCGCCTTGCGCCGGATCGCCAGGACCTTCTCCAGGTTTTCCGCGGTCTTCGCGTACTCGCCCTTCCGATACCAGACGTTGCCGCGGTTCTCGAGGCTGCTCGCGTACTCGGGGTGGTCTTCCCCGAGCACCCGCGCGCCGATCGCGATCGACTCGGTGAAGTTCTTTTCCGCCGCGTCGTACTCGCCGAGCTGCGTCTGCGCGACCGCGAGGTCGTTCAAGGCCGCCTCGAGCAGCGGGCCTTCGTCGTGCAGGTCGCGCAGGATCGCGACCTGCCGGGTCGCCGCCTCCACCGTGCGCTTCCACTCGTTCTCCTCGGTGTACAGGCTGCCGAGCGCCTTGAGGCTGTCGGCGACCTCGCTCGACTTCGGCCCGAAGATCCGCTCGCGAATCGCGAGCGACTCGAGCGCCAGCTTCTCGGCCTCCGGATAGGCGCCCTTGCTGACGAGCGTCCGCGCGAGCTCGTTGAGCGCGGCGGCCGTCTCGGCGCTCTCCCTCCCGTGCCGCTTCTCGCGGATCGCGACGGCCTGGCGGAGCAGCTTCTCCGACTCCTCCGCATTGCGCTCGACCTGGAGCGTCCCGCCCAGGGTGATGAGCGCCTCGGCGACGCGGTCGCCGTCCGGTCCCTCGGTCGCGATCCGGATCTTCAGCGCCGAGCGCTCCAGCCGCTCGGCGTCCGCGTACTCGCCGAGGCCGTGGTAGGTGCGCGCGATCGTCTCGAGCACGTCGGCCTCGACGAGGGGCTGTCCGGCGAAGGAGCCGTGCGCCTGCTTCTCCGCTTGCTTGAGCGCCTCGACGAGCGAGACGCCGCGCGAGCCGCGCTGCCACGGGTCGGCCGCGCCGAGGGTCTTCTGGAGGAAGAGGTTGATCGCCGTCGCGCGCGCGGCCTCCTGCGTCGCGCGGTCGCGCTCGCGGCGGATCTTGTCCGCCTGGAAGCCGAGGACGACGGCGCCCGCGACGAGGAGGAGGGCGAAGCCGGCCGCCGTCGCGAACCCGAACCGGTGGCGGGAGACGAGCTTGCGCATCTGGTACGCGGTGCTCGGCGGGTGAGCCAGGATCGGCCGGTTCGCGAGGGAGCGCTCGATGTCCTCGGCGAGCGCGTCGGCGCTCGCGTACCGCCGGTCGGGGTCCTTCTCGAGCGCCTTGCCGCAGATCGTCCAGAGATCGGGATCGAGCCGGTAGCCTCCGCGGAACGCCTGCTGCAGAGGCTTCGGCGGCTCGTCGACGATGATCCTGAGCACGCCCATGAGCGAGCTCGTCTTGAGGTCGTAGGGGAAGCGCCCGGTGATCGTCTCGTAGAGCGTCACGCCGAGCGAGTACACGTCGCTGCGCAGGTCGATCTCGCGGACGTCGCCGCGCGCCTGCTCGGGGCTCATGTACGCGAGCGTGCCGCGGATGTCTCCGGCCTGCGAGAGCTGCGTCGCCTCGACGTCGGTGTCGGCGATGCGCGCGAGGCCGAAGTCGAGGATCTTCACCGTCGGCACCGCCGGCCCCGTGTGCGAGGCCGACGAGGATCCCTCGGGCTTCTCGTCGCCGACGACGAGGATGTTCGAGGGCTTCAGGTCCCGGTGGATCACGCCGCGCTGGTGGGCGTAGGCGACGGTCCGGCAGATCGAGGCGAAGAGCCGGAGCCGATCGCGCAGCTGCGCGGGCGTCGGACGTTCGCCGCCCATGCGCTCGAGCACGTACTCGTCGAGCGGCTGGCCGCGGACGAGCTCCATCGTGAAGAAGCTCAGCCCGTCGTCGGTGCGGCCGGCCTCGTAGAGCGCCGCGATGTTCGGATGGATCAGCCGGGCGAGCGTCTGCGCCTCGCGCCGGAAGAGGCGCAGCTGCATCTCGTCCGCGAGGCGGCCGCCGCGCAGCACCTTGAGCGCGACGCGGCGCTGCGGATTCTGCTGCTCGGCCTCGTAGACGACGCCCATGCCGCCGCGCCCGAGAACGGAGTGAATCCGGAACTCGCCGATCTCGGCCGGCGGCGGGAGCTCGGCCGAGGTTTCCGGGAGTCCGATCGTCGGAAACTGCGTCTCGCGGGGGACGTCGCTCACGATCGTCGGGATCGTATCGCGGGGGAGGGAGCGAGAAGATCTCCCGTGACATGATCCGGAGAACGGCCTCGGCCGCGGGGGTGTGTTCATGAACCTGTGGCAAACCGGCAGGCTCGCGGCGTTCTGCGCCGCCATCGTTCTCCTCTCTTCTCCCGGCCCGCGGGCGGCGGCCCAGGAAACGAAGACGCCCGGAACGGGCGCACCGGCGTCGCTCGTCGCCGTGCCGGCCGAGGTGCCCGCCGACGCGCGCCGCTACGCCATTCGGATGGCGGACAACCGGGCCGGGGTGCTCGCGACGTGGACGTCGCCCGACGGCGCGCGGCATTCGTTCTTCGCCTTCAACGATCGCGGCCGCGGACCGAACCTGACCACCCGCGTCGTCGTCGACGGGTCCGGGCTGATCACGGAGCTCGACGCGACCGGCAACGACTACTACAAGAACCCGGTGAACGAACGGTTTCGTCTCGCCGGCGGCACCGCCACCTGGAAGAACAAGGCGGAGCACGGCGAGAAGGCCGCGCGCTCGCCGATGCTCTACGCACCGCTCGACGCCACGATGCCGGACGAGATCGAGGGCGCCCTCCTCGCGGCTCCCGGCCACCGGCTCCCGCTCCTGCCCGAGGGCGAGGCGTCGATCGAGCGCGTGGAAGACCGCGAGATCGAGATCGCGGGCCAGAAGGTCAGGGCCACGCTCTACGAGGAGTCGGGCTTCGGTTTCACGCCGAGCGCCATCTGGCTCGACGCGGATCGGCGGCTCGTCGCCAGCGGCAGCGACTGGTTCGCGATCGTCCGGGAGGGTGCCGAGTCCGCGTGGCCCGAGATGCTCGCCGCTCAGAAGGCGCGCGCCGCTGCCCGGGGCGCGGAGACCGCGAAGCGGCTCCGGAAGAAGCTCGCCGCGCCGCTCCTCATCCGGCACGCGCGCCTCTTCGACAGCGAGACCGCGGCGGCCCGCGACGGCATCTCGGTCCGGATCGTCGGGAACCGCATCGCCGCCGTCGGACCGGACGCGACGATCGCGGCCGCGAAAGGGGACGAGATCCTCGATGCGAGGGGCCGGATGGTCCTTCCCGGGCTCTGGGACATGCACGTCCACCTCGGCGATTGGGACGACGGTCTGCTGCACATGGCCGCGGGCGTGACGACCGTGCGCGACATGGCGAACGACATCGATCACTTGAACGAGCTCGTGCCGCAGTTCGAGTCGGGCGCGCTCGTCGGCCCGCACGTGCTCAAGGCGGGGTTCATCGACGGACGCGGGCCGTACCAGGGGCCGACCAAGGTCTTCGCGGACACGCCGGAAGAGGCGAAGGCCGACGTCGATCGCTACCAGTCGCTCGGCTACGTGCAGATCAAGATCTACAGCTCGGTCAAGCCGGAGCTCGTGCCCGTGATCGCGGCGGAGGCGCACCGATCCGGCCTGCGGGTGAGCGGCCACGTGCCCGCGTTCATGACCATGCAGCAGGCGGTGGCGCAGGGATACGACGAGGTCCAGCACGCCAACTTCTGGTTCCTGAACTTCCTCTTCGACACCGTTCCGGACACGCGCACGCCCGACCGTTTCAGCGCGGTCGCGCAGCACGCGGCCGAGCTCGACCTCGGCTCCGAGCGCGTCCGGGCGTTCGTCCAGTTCCTGCGGGAGCACGGCACCGTCCTCGATCCGACCGTCAACGTCTTCGACGACATGTTCGTGGCGAGGCCCGGCGTCGTCGCGCCGACGCTCGTCGAGGTCGCGGACCGCCTCCCCGCGCAGGTCCGCCGCGGCGCGCTCGACGGCGGCCTCCCCGTTCCCGAGGGAATGGACCGGCGCTACCGCGATTCCTACGCGGCGATGCGCCGCATGCTGAAGATGATGGCCGACGCCGGCATCCCGATCGTGGCGGGGACGGATGCGCTCGCCGGGTTCGAGCTGCACAGCGAGCTCGAGGAGTACGTCGCCGCGGGGATTCCGGCTCCCCAGGTTCTCCGGATCGCGACGCTCGGCGCGGCGCGGGTGATGAAGCGCGACGCCGAGACGGGCTCGATCGCCCCCGGCAAGGCGGCGGACGTCATCCTCGTGGACGGCGACCCGACCGCCCGCATCGCCGAGATCCGCCGCGTCGTGACCGTCATCCAGGGAGGCAACGTGTACGACGCCGCCGCGCTCTACGCGGCGCTGGGCGTGCGCCCGGCGGTCTCGGCTCCCCGCTGAGCCCGACCGGGCGCTCCAACTTCCCGAGCTCTACTTGGCGGGCTTCGCGTTGCGCGGGTCGTCGGCCGGGTTGACGTACTTGAACTCGACGGGCCCCTGTCCGTAGAGGACGATCTCGGCGCCCGACGCGCCCGCGTACGCGTAGTGATTCATTCCCGTCGGGGCCAGCGCGTAGCCGCCGACGCGGATCTTCTTGTTGCCGGCGGCCGTCTTCGACAGCTTGTCCCCCATGCCGAAGGTCATGTCGCCCTTCGTGACGACGACGTTCTCGTCGGTCGGGTGGGAGTGCGCGGGAATCGTGTAGTTCGCCGGGAACTTCAGGCGCACCGAGTAGAAGCCCGTGCCCATCGGGTTGCCGGCAAGGACGGCGATCTGCGCCCCGGGAGGAAGCATCGGCGGCGCGGGTCCCCACTTCGCTTCGTTCACCGTCGCGACGACCGGAGAGGCGGGCTGGGCGAAAACCGCCGTGGCGGCGACAATCGAGAGCACGACGAGGCTCCAGGCCGGAAGCTTCTTCATCTCGTTCTCCTCTTGAGCAGACTGTATCCCAGGCCGCCGGCCTTCACTTCAGCATCATCCAGAGGTACGCGTACTGGAGCGCCGTCACCTCGGCGGTCTGCTTGTTGACCGCGCCGGCGCCGTGGCCGCCCTCGGTGTTCTCGAAGTAGTAGACCGGGTGGCCCTGCGCCTCGAGCTTCGCGACCATCTTGCGTGCGTGCGCGGGGTGGACGCGGTCGTCGCGCGTGTTGGTCCAGTAGAAGGGCGTCGGATAGGCGGCGTTCTTCTTCACCAGCTCGTACGGCGACCAGGTCTGAATGTAGGCCCAGTCCTCGGGCTTGTCGGGGTCGCCGTACTCCGCCATCCAGCTCGCGCCCGCGAGAAGGTGCGTGTAGCGCTTCATGTCGGCGAGCGGGACCTGCACCACGACCGCGTGGAAGAGGTCGGGGTAGAGGACGTACGTGCCGCCGACGAGGAGGCCGCCCTGAGAGCCGCCCATGATCCCGAGGTGGCGCGGCGACGTGATCTTGCGCGCGATCAGGTCCTGCGCGACGGCCGCGAAGTCCTCGAAGTTGTGGATGTGCTTCTCCTTGATCGCGGCCTTGTGCCACGCCGGGCCGAACTCGCCTCCGCCGCGGATGTTCGCCTCGACGTACACGCCGCCGCGCGCGAGCCATGCGGCCCCGCGGGCGCCGTTGTAGGTCGGGACTTCGGAGATCTCGAACCCTCCGTATCCGTGGAGGAGCGTGGGCGCGGTGCCGTCGTTCTTCACGCCCGGTGGGCGCACGACGAAGTACGGGACCTTCGTGCCGTCTTTCGAGGTCGCCTCGTACTGTTCGGTCGTCATTCCGGCCGCGTCGAAGAACGCGGGCATCGTCTTGACCTTCTCGGCCTTGCCCCCGTTCTCCGAGAGCCACAGCGACATCGGGGTCGTGAAGTCTTCGTACGTGAAGAACCAGGTCGTCGACCAGTCGTTCATCGCCGCGAGTTCCGCCGTGCCGAGCCCGGGCGTGGCGATCTCGCCGTGCTTCCAGGCGGCGCCATCGAGCGAGACGGAGGAGAGCCTGCTCTGGACGTTGTCGAGCGTCTGGAGGACCACTCGGTCCCGCGTATTCCCGACGGCGGCGAGCGAGACGCGGGCGCTCGGCTCGAAGAGCACCTCGAGCCTGTGCCTGCCCTGGAGGAGGTCGTCGAGACCCGCGGAGAGGAGCGAGCCCTCGCGGTAGGTCCTGCCGTCCACCGTCCAGTCGCTCCGAAGCGAGAGGAGAAGGTGGCCCCGGAAGAAGGCGCGCGGCTCGCTGTCCTCGGGGATGTCGAGCTTGACGAGCTTGTCGTCACGGAGGAGGAACGTCTCCTGCCGGAAGAACGCCGGCACGCGGGTGACGACGTCCCAGCGGCCGTCCGGCAGGATCTCGGTCTCGCCGCCCGAGGCAACGTCCTCGGCCTTGCCCTCGAAGATCGTCTTCGCGTCGGCGAGCGGCGTGCCGCGCTTCCAGAGCTTGACGATCCGCGGGTATCCGGAGGTCGTCAGCGAGCCCGCTCCGAAGTCGGTGCCGACCCACAGCGTGTTCTCGTCGCGCCAGGCGACGCGCGACTTCGCTTCGGGCAGGGTGAAGCCGCCTGCGACGAACTCCTTCTTCTTCGTGTCGAACTCGCGGTACACGTGGGTATCGGAGCCGCCGGGGGAGAGGTTGACCATGCAGCGCTCGTAGGCGGGCGGCAGGCAGGTCGCGCCGTGCCAGACCCAGCTCTTGCCCTCGGCCTTCGCGAGCGCGTCGACGTCGATCACGGTTTCCCACTCGGGGTTCGCCGTGCGGTAGGAGGTGAGCGTGGTGCGCCGCCAGATGCCGCGCTCGTGGACCTCGTCCTTCCAGAAGTTGTAGACGGCATCGCCGAGGAGCTCGGGCGTCGGGATCTTCTCCTTCGAGTCGAGGATCTCGAGGGTCCTCTTGTAGATCGGAGCGTACTCCGGCCGAGCCTGGAGCACCGCGAGGGCCTTCGCGCTCTGCGCCTTCGCCCAGGAGAGCGCCTTCTCGCCCTCGACGTCCTCGAGCCACTGATACGGGTCGTCGCCGGCCGTCGGCGTTGCCTTCATGACCGCGAGCCCCGCCACCAGCAGCAAGAGCGCCGACAGGGGTACCCGATGCGAAACGGATGTCGTCATCCCGTCACCTCCGGAAGACCGCGGAGCATATCCGCACTTTCACCCGCTCGAGCGGGAGCGTGAGCGAGGGGAAGGCGAGGCCAGACGCCAGAACTGCGCCTCGTTCAGGATCGTGATGCGGTGGCCCTTCTCCCGGAGGCGCTTGATCTCGATGAGCTTCCGTCCCGCGTCGCGGCCGGCGGCCTGCAGGGGATTCGGGCGGCCGCGGACGACGACGTTCGTCTTCGCGGACGGCGCGCCGTGGATCGTGGCTCCCGCGCGGCGCGCGGCCTTCGCCGCCTCGCTGCGTTTGCGCGTGAGGATGCCCGTGAAGGCGAGGTGGGCGCCGTCGAGCGTCCGCAGTCGCCCCGCCTTGAGCGTCGCCGGGGGATTCCGCAGCGCCTCGATCAGCTCCTGCGCGCTCTCGTATCGCTTCCCGCGCTCGCCGATGCAGCGGTACACGATTTCCTTCAGGTGATCGGTGCAGCGGAGCCCGCGCACCTCGCCGGTCCGGATCCGCGCCTTCGCCGTTCCCTTGATGAGCATCCCGATCAGCTGTCCGACCTGGTAGACGTCGTCCCGCGCCTGCCACTTCGGCGCCGCGGCGTCCCGGATCTCGCTCGGCACGCCCCAGGGGTTGAGCGTCTTCGTCTTGATGCCGCGCCGGTCGCTCTGGTGCCGCACGATGCCGAAATCGCCGAGCTTCAGGCTCCCATCCCGGCAGACGAACACGTTCATCGGGGTGAGGTCCCGGTGGAGGAGCTGTCCGCGGTGAAGGCGCCCGAGGACCTCGAGAATCCCGGCGATCTCCCGTCGCGCCGTCCGCTCGGCCCAGCCCTTGCGCGTGCGATCGAGGAACGCCCGCAGGTCGCCGAGCCGCGCCCACTCGAGCGCCAGACAGTAGAGGACGCCGCCGTCCGCCTGCGGGAGCGGGAACGCGTCGAACACCCGGATCGCGTGCGGGTGCTCCTCGAGAAGCTGGCCGAAGTACGCCTCGCGCAGCCAGCCGTCGATGTGGCGGCTGGCCTTCAGCGCGACGACCGGGGGCACCGTGCGCGAGGGCGTCATGCGCCGCGCGAGATAGGCCTGGCCGAATCCACCCTGGCCGAGCAGGCTGTCGACCCGATACCGGAGCTTCGTCTCGGGGCTCGTGACGATCTCCTGCGGGAGGAGCAGAGCCTTGCCGCGCGCGGACGGCGAGGCCGCGGAGAGGGAGAGGGTCGTGGCCCTGGTCGAGCTCCGGGAAGCGCTCGTCATGGGATGCGCCGCGAGTCTAAATCAGAGGGCCCGGGCGGATCCTACGGGGTCCACACCAGGCCGGCGAGGACGCCCCACTGCGGGCTGCGGTACCAGCCGGTGAACATGGAGAACGCGAAGCTCGTGTTCGGACCGAGCGCCTGCGTGCCCCCGAGCGTCAGCTGCAGCTGGCGTTCGTGGCCATGCGGGGTGTGGATCTGCGCGCCGTTGATGTCGGCGCCGAGGTTGAGTGTCGGGGTCACGTCGGTCGTGATCGACAGCCCCTCGGAGACGATCTTTCCTGGAGTGCGGATGCCGATCGCGCCGGTCAGCGTGTTGCCGTTGCTCTGGTAGCCGACGTTGACGTGGACGACGGTTCCCTCCCGGACCGTCTTCTGCCCGATCGTGTTCACCACGAAGTCGGTGTAGCCCGAGCCGAGCTGCGTCGCCGGATCTCCGCTCGGCACCTCGACGGCCGCGCTCATCGTGAAGGCCGGCCGCCATCCCCGCGGGTCCTCCTCGAAGAATTTGTACTTGGCGGCGAAGTCGATGTCGCCGAAGCCGAAGGCGTCCGGCAGCTCGCCGGCGGTGTAGCGGTTGATCAGGATGATCGGGAAATCGACGTTCAGCTCGAGATTCCCGAGAAGGCCGTACTGGATCACGAAGTTGTTCGTGTCCTGCCAGTGGTCGGGCGCGGCGCTCCGCGGCAGGACCGCGTAGTAGTTCGAGTACTCGAAGTTAAAGTGGCCCTTCGGGGTCACCTCGGCGTCGTCCGTCAGGAACGGAAGCTGCGCCCTCGCCGTCGCCGCGGCGGCCGCGAGACACAGGACGAGGACGAGCGTCCGGATCGGCGCCGCCTATCGGCCCTCGGCGCTTTCGCCCGCGAGCGTGAGGCACGTGCTGCTGGCGCGCGCGACGAGACGGCGCGCCTCGTCGAAGACGTCGCACTCGACGAGCCCGACGGTCCTGCCGCGCTGAACCACCCTGGCCTCGGCGGTCAGGCGCGCGTTCCAGACCGGTCTGAGGAAGTTGATCTTCAGTTCGAGCGTCGTGAAGCTCTCGCCCTCGCGGAGCTCGGTGGCCCAGGCGATCCCCATCGCGGCGTCCGCGAGGTCGCAGAGGATCCCGCCGTGGAGCGTCCCCATCGGGTTCGCGTGCTGGGGGCCGGCGACCATCTCGAACACGGCCTTGCCCGGCTCGTATCGAAGGAGGTCGAATCCGATCAGCCGCGCGGCGGGGGGTCCCGGAATTTCCCCTCGCAGCATCGCCTCGATCTTCTCGATGTGCCTGCCCATGCTGCCTCCGGCGCGTACCTTACAGGAGAGACGTGCACCCGGGAGGGCCGTGAACGTTCAGGCCGAACACCGTCTGGAGAAGATCCTCGATCGCATCGAGATCGGTCTCGGCGCGGCGGATTGAACTGGTTCCCCACGAGGCGGCGTCTCCCCATCGCGAGAGCGGTTTCATCGACGGCTTGAAGTACGATCGCGCCGCTTGAAGAAGCGGTCCGCCTTGCTCCTCGCGCTCGCCGTCTTCGTGGGCGCGTTCGTCTGGGGCTTCGCGACCGAGCGCTACCGGATCTTTCCGAGACCCTGGATCCGCGGCGGCGCGGTCCTGCTGGGCCAGCGCTGGAACCGCGCGGCCGTCCTCAATCCGCCGTCGCCTTCGCTGGTTTCCCTGAAGTCCATTCCCTATCTGAGCGGGTCGCTGGATCCGAACCCTCAGGACATGGGCGTCATGGTGAACGAGGCGGGGAGCGTCGCTCCCGGGCTCAACTTCTTCTCGACGCTCTGGCGCGGCGACGCGTTTCTGGTCAACGGCGAGGGCAGGCTGCTCTGGCGGTGGTCGCTGTCGCGCGAGCTGTCCTCCGCCGTGCTGGGGCAGGGCATCGCGTTCGGGTTCACGCACCTGTACCCCAACGGCGACGTGCTGGGGTTCGTCGACGGGTTCGGCATCGTGAAGCTCGACCGGGAGTCGCGGCTCCTCTGGAGGCACGTCGCGCTCGCGCACCACGACGCGTTCGTCGCCGACGACGGCACGATCTACGCGCTCGTTCACGAGACGCGCTCGCTCCCGGCGATCAGTGCCCGCCATCCGTCGCTCCTCGACGACGTCGTGGTGCTTTCCCCGGGCGGCGAGCGGCTCCGGACGATCTCGATCTTCGACGCGATCGAGCGCTCGCCCTACGCGTTCCTCATGCCGCGCACCGAGGGGCTCCGGCTGCGGGAGGACACGGACGTCGTGGACGTGCTCCACACCAATCACGTCGAGGTGTACGACGGCCGCCTCGCGCACCTCTCGCCGCTGTTTCGCCGCGGCAACCTGCTCGTGTCGATGCGGAGCCTCAACGCGATCGCCATCCTCGACGGCGCGACGTCGCAGGTGCTGTGGCTCTGGGGCCCGACGAACCTGTCGCTCCAGCACTACCCGACCATCCTGGAGAACGGCCACATCCTCCTCTTCGACAACGGCACCCGCGTCTCGCAGGTCGTTCAGGTCGATCCGCGCTCGAACGCGGTGACGTGGCGATACGCGCCGGAGAAGGACTTCTTCTCGGCGAGCCGCGGCGCCTGCCAGCGCCTCTCGAACGGGAACACGCTCATCACGCTGTCGGAGGGCGGCCGCGTGCTCGAGGTCACTCCGGCCGGTCGCACGGTCTGGGAGTATGCGAACCCGTCGGTCAAGGCGGGAGGGATCCGCGAGAACATCTTCCAGATGACGCGCGTGGCGGCCGCTCCGCTGACCTTCCTCGGGGACTCCGCGCCGTAACCCGGCTTCCGGCGCGGAGTTCATCCTCCGGAAGCCCGTCCCTCGCTCCGCTCGGCCCGGCCTTCCGGCGCGGCGTTCCTTCGCCGCGGTGTAGGATCGCGGCCGCTTTGAAACGCCTGGCCGCCCTTCTCCTCGCGCTCGCGGTCCTCGCGGGGGTGTTCGTCTGGGGATTCGCGACGGAGCGCTACCGGATCTTCCCGATCCAGTGGATCAAGCGCGGCGCGGTCCTCGTCGGTCTGCGCGGCTGGAGCGAGCCCTTCGAGATGCGCTCGGCCTCTCCGGCGCTCGCGGCCCTGAAGAACGTGCCGTATCTCTCCGGGTCCGTCGACCCCAATGCGAAGGCGACCGGGGTGATCGAGGCGGCCGCCGGCGCCGTCGCGCCGGGCGTCAACTTCTACTCGACGCTCGGGCGCGGCGACGCCTTCCTGGTGGACGCCCGGGGCAGGCTGCTCTGGCGCTGGTCTCTCGGCAAGCTCTTCACGGAGTTCGAGGTCAAGCCGGGCATCGACTTCGGGTTCACCCACGTGTATCCGAACGGCGACGTGATCGCCTTCCTCGGCGAGAAGGCGTTCTTCAAGCTCGACAAGGACTCGCGGCTCCTCTGGCGCCGCGACGCGCTCGCCCACCACGACGCCTTCGTCGCCGACGACGGCGAGATCTACGCGCTCGTCCACTCGACCCGCCAAGTCCCGGCGATCGATCCCCGACATCGTCTGCTCCTCGACGACGTGCTGGTGCTGTCGCCCGAGGGAGAGGTGCGCCGCGTGATCTCCCTGTTCGACGCGGTCCGGGACTCGCCGTACGCCTTCCTGCTGCCGAAGACGCTCGGACTCGCGCTGCCGGAGGGCGTCGATGCGGTCGACGTCCTGCACGCGAACCACGTCGAGGTGTACGACGGCTCGCTCGCGGCGCTCTCGCCGCTGTTCGCGCGCGGCAACCTCCTCCTCGGCATGAAGAACCTCAACGCGGTCGCGATCGTCGACGGGCGCACCGGAAGGGTGATCTGGCTCTGGGGACCGACGAACCTGACGCTGCCGCACCATCCGACGATTCTCGGCAACGGCCACGTGCTGATCTTCGACAACGGGACCTCCCGCTCCCAGATCGTCGAGGTCGATCCCCGGACCGATTCGGTGACGTGGCGGTACGCCCCGCCCGACGACGACTTCTTCTCGGGCATCCGCGGGGCGTGCCAGCGCCTGCCCAACGGCGACACGCTGATCACGCTGTCGCAGACGGGCTACGCCGTCGAGGTCACGGAGGATGGGCGGAGGGTCTGGAAGTTCGCCAACCCCGCGGTGTCCCCGCAGGGCTTCCGCGACGGCATCTACCGGATGACGCGGCTGCCCGAGTCCTCGCTGCCGTTCCTGTCCGCGTCGCCGCGGTAGGCCGGGTTCCAGTCGGCGCCGAACCCGTCGGCGATCCACCGCCGGTACGAGCCGGCGGAATCCGTCAGCGTGACGCCCATGTGCGGCTCGCCGGCGCAGGCGCGGAACAGCAGGATGTGCGCGCCGTCGGGCGAGGCCTTCGGGACGCCCTCGATGCAGTCCGGCGCGGACGCGAGGCTCAGGTCCGCCTCCGCTTTGCCGGGCGCCCACGCGCCGCTCGCGAAGGCGTAGAGCTTGCGGACGACCGAGCCGGGGAAGCCGGGCGGCGGGAACGGGAAGCCGCGCGAGGAGTAGATCGTCCGACCGTCGGGGCTGATCCCGGGATCCGCGTCGCCGCTCTGCTCGCGTCCGGGCGGGGTGCAGTACGGACCGCCGTCGCTCGTCATCGCTCGCCCCGTGCCGTCGGGGCGGATCTTGTCGACGCGAACGTTGAAGCAGCCGGCGACGGTTTGTCCGACGGTAAAGAAGATCCAGTCGTCGCTCGACCAGGCGATGTCGTTCCACCGCTGGTCGTCGTCGCGTCCCGTGGGACGGCCGACGAGCGTCGGGTTCGAGCCGTCGGCGTTCATGATCCAGAGTCCCTCGCCGTGATACGTGCCGTACGCGATGCGCGTGCCGTCGGGCGACCAGGCGGCCGCGAAGGCCTTCCCCGTTCCGGTCAGGCGCTCCTCCGCGTTCTCCGCGAAGTCGAAGATCGCGACGTCCGTCACGGGATCCGGGTCGCCGTACTTGCCCGCGTAGAACTTCGAGTAGACGAGCCGCTTCCCATCCGGCGAGAAGTGCGGGAGGAACTTGCTCCGCCCGTCCCGCGTGATCTGCCGCCGGTTCGACCCGTCGAGGTTCATCGCATAGACCTCCTGGACGACGTCGTCGCCCGGGATGCCGGGCGCCGTGAAGACGATCTGCGGCGGGGACCGGCGCTCCGCGATGGCGCGCACCGGCGCCGGCTCCTCCGCCCTCGCGACGGGTCCCCGATTCGACCCGCCGAGGTCCTGCGCGAGCGCCGCGGCGGCGGCGGTGCACGCGGCGCCGACGGCCAGCGCTGCGGCGCGCATCCTCACTTCCCGCCCGCCTTCTGGATCTCGGTCAGCTTCGCCTGCTGCGCGGGCGTCAGCACGTTCTTGATCCGCACCAGCAGCGCCACCTGCATCTTCTTGACGTCCTTCTCGATCGCGAGAATCCGGTCCACTTCCGCGAGCACCCGCGCCTCGTCGACCGGCTTCTCCTGGAGGAGACGGACCATCTTCTCGGACTCGCCTTGCAGCTCGAACTGGAGGTCGGTGAAGCGGCCCTGCACCTTCATCACCTCGCTCTTGATCGCCGCCTTCTGCGCGTCGTCGAGGCCGATCTCCATGGCATGGCCCATGACGCGCTCGGGCGGGTAGAGATAGGCGGCGAACGGATCGTCGCCGCCCTGGGCGAGGGCGAGTCCCTGGAGCAGGAGGGCGAGGCAGATTCCGCGGACGACTTTCATCGGTCGGCTCCTTTCGTGGCCTGGGGCAGCGGCACGGAGGCGAAGACGGGAACGCGCGGCACGAGCGCCGGGACGCGGCGCCAGAGCTCGGCGCCGGGCGTCGAGAGCAGGGAAGAGGTCGGCGACTTCCACGCGGCGAGCTCTGCGGCGGCGGGTGGGAGTGCGGCGGCGTCGCGGGCACCGCGGACGGGCGTCCGCGAGCGGAAAAAGAGCGCGGCCGCGGCGGCGGCGAAGACGAGCGCCGCGGCGGCGAGCGCGAGGCGGCGTCCGGGGGCGGGCGACGGGCTCGGGCGCGGTCGGGCGAGCAGCCGGTCCAGGTCCGGCGCGGCGAGCTCGTCGGCGCGCCGCCTCTCGGCGAAGCGTTCCTCGAGATCGAGATCGGAGTCGTCCCGGGTCATGGAGACTTCCTCCGGCGCAGGATGTGGGCGAGGCGCCCCTTGCCGCGGGCGTAGTGCGCCGCGGCCGAACCGGGCGCGATCTCGAGCGTCGCCGCCGCCTCCCCGACGGTCAGCCCGTGGGCGAAGACGAGCTCGAGGACCTCGCGCTGCCGCCACGGCAGGCGCGCGAGCGCCGCGGCGAAGGCGAGCCGCTCGACCGGGTCGGCGCCGGCCGCGACCGGCTCCGGCCGCGCGCCGTCGCGCCCGAGGAAGACGGCGGCGAGGGCCGCGCGGCGCCGCTCCTCCGCGGCGGTCCTCCGGATCACCCCGAAGAGGAAAGTCTTGAAGCTCGAGCGCCCCTCGAACCGCGCCCGCCCCTCCAGGATCTTCAGGTAGCTCGTCTGGAGCACGTCCTCGGCCCTCTCCCGTTCCCGGCCGCAGCACGCCATGGACCACGCGAAACCCGCGGGATGCAACCTCTCGATCTCGGCTCGGGTCTCGGCTGGCGTCATCGCGTCGGCCTGTCGTCTCTGAGTGGCTCGGCGGGCTCCTTTCTATGACAGGGATCGGTCCCGTGCCGCACGAATTCGGGGCCCCGCGGAGACGTTACGATGCCCGCATGCGGGAGTTTCTGCGCCGCCGGTTCTCGCGCGAGGAGGTGGTCGGCCTCTCCTTCACGCTGAGCTTCCTGACGTGCGCCGCGCTGGCGGTCGCCCTGGGGCTGCTCGCGCACGAGATCCGGGAGGACAAGGGCCTGCCGCAGCCCGTCGACACGCGGATCCGGAACGCGATCGTCGCCGAGCGGTCCCCGGAGCGGACGCGGGAGATGCGGGCGGTCACGGCCGTGGGCGACCAGCGCTTCTTCCTCTTCGCGATGCCGGTCGTCGCCGGGGCGCTCTGGGCGCGGCGGCGCCACGTCTCGGCCCTCCTCTTCGCGGGCAGCGTGCTCGGCGGTTTCGGGCTCTCCTCCCTCCTGAAGATCGCGCTCGCGCGCGCGCGGCCCGAGCAGTGGGCCGCGCTCGTGAAGGAGACCACCTACAGCTTCCCGAGCGGCCACACGACGATGGCGACGGTGTTCTTCGGCGGTCTCGCGGCGATCGTCTTTCACGTCACGAAGAAGCCCGTGCCCCGGATCGCGGCCGCGTTCACGGCCGCCGCGATCGTCGTCGCGGTGGCGACGTCGCGCGTCTATCTCGGCGCGCACTGGGCGACCGACACGTTCGCGGGGATGCTGACCGGTCTCGTCTGGGTCGTCGTGTTCTCGGCGACGACCGAGACGATGGAGAGGGCGAAGGCTCGGAAGAAGGCTCGCTAGGCGCAGCGTCACCGCCGAAACGCACCTTTCCCGGTGTGCCTTCACTCGAACGCACCTTGCCCGGGGAGCGGGAGTCGACGATCATGCTCCTTGCACCCCGATCAACAGGAGCGCTCATGAAGTCGACGGTCCCGGTCGCCCGCTGGGCCCTCCTTCTCTTTCTCCTCGCGGTGGCTCTGCCGCTATTCGCCGTCTCTGGCGTGACGGTCTGGGAGAACACATTTCACCCGGCCGACACATTGGGCGAGCGGGAGTGGTTGCTCGCCGCGCGCGAGCTCGTCGATGGTACGACCCTGACGGTCGTCGGCGACAATTTCGGTCTGACGACGCTTCACTATGACCACTCCGGCAACCGTCTCGGGACGGCCACGTTCTACTCCGCCTATCCCAGGGACATACCGCAGACCGTAGCGATCGATTCCTTCGGTGCCGTCTTCGTTGGGTCCCTGGCCCACACGCCAAACACCGAGATCGACATCTGGCTGATGAAGTTCGACGGCCTGACCGGAGCGGGACTCTGGCCGGCCGCCGTCATCTTCGGTGCGGGAAACCAATCGGACGACATCGGCCTTCAGTTCTTCCTCGACCGGACCGGCGATCTGATCATGGTCTCTCAGCGCTCGATCTCCGTCGAGACGGTTGTCACCAAGTTTCGCGGCACGGATGGTCAGGTGCTGTGGGGAGGCGTCAAGGGACCGTATTCGTACGTCGCCGCTGTGGACCCTTCCGGGGACGTGTATCTGTTGAGGGACTCACTGACGAAATACTCCGGCTCGACGGGCGCGATCGTGTGGCAGACCGTCTCGCCCACCAGCGCCGAGAACATCGGGTTCGACGCGGCCGGTGACGTCGTCCTCGTGGGAAACCCTCCCGGGCAACTCGAGGCCGTCACGTACTCAGGTCGGACCGGTCAAGAAATCTGGGGCCCGGCGATCTGGACCTCGCCCACGGGCGCGGTCAGTCTGGCAGCGGCGACGGTCGGCTCCGACGGCAGCGTCGTCATCTCCGGAGCGACGTTCGAGGGCTCTCAGATCGTCGATCAAGTGCTGCTGAAGTTTCGGGGCGCCGACGGCGCCCTGCAGTGGGGTCCGGTTCTGGCCAGCGTCGGCGCCCTGACCCTCGCCGGCGATGGCGATCCCATTCTGAGCGGATCGGTTGCCGACGAGCCGGGCGGCGGCTCCCCGAAAATCAAGACGTGGCGGTACGACAGCAACAGCGGAAGCCTCCTGTGGGAGGCCGAAGTCTCTTCCAGCAGCGAATACTTCGACGTCGTCTTCGTCGAGTCCAACGGCAACGTTTACCAGGGCCTCGCCGGGATCGACGACACACCCGCCGTGATCCTCGAGCTCGACGGCGCGACGGGGGCTCCGGCATGGGGTCCGGCCAACTTCACCGGCGTCGCGGCGGGACTGGCCAATCTGTTGGACCTGACGGCTTCGGCCGACGGCAACGTCGTCGCGACGGGCCAGGTCGAGCTCTCACCGAACACCGTCGCCTGGGCGACCCTCAAGTTCGACCGGACGACCGGAGCCGTCCTCTGGGGGCCGATGCTCTTCGGGTCGAGCTCGATTACCTACGCCTCGCCCTGGAAGATCCTCTGCGACGCTTCGGGTGATGTCGTGGTCGCGGGGCAGACGGACGCCGGGACGACGCTGGTCAAGTATTCGGGCTCGACGGGAGCCGAGCTTTGGAACTCGGCGCTGGCGCCTCCGGTCGATTTCGCCGGCTTCGTGTTCGACCCGAATGACGACGTGATCGTGGGTGCGAGCGGCGGGACCGTCAAAGTCTCGGGCGCGACCGGGACGGTGGTGTGGGGTCCGGTCACCAGCGTCGGATTTCCCTTTCCGAACGGGATCGCGACGGACCCATCCGGAAACGTGGTCGTCGCGACGTACGACCAGGTCAGCAAGCTCGCCGCGTCGGACGGGTCCATCATCTGGTTCCGCGTGCTACAGACCGACACGGTGGTCGGGCTGGCCGTCGACTCGGCCGGGAACATTCTTCGGGAGAGCTCGGGCGGCGGAATCACAACGATGAAGTTGAGCGGCGCGACGGGCGAGACGATGTGGGGTCCCGTGACGGTCGGTGACGCCGCATCGGCGACTCCGGTCGCCCTGGCCCTGGAGCCCTCCGGGAACATCATCGTGGCTGGCGGCGTGTCCAATGGCGCGAACGTCGACTATGCGCTCATCAAGTACAGGGACAGCGACGGCTCCGTTCTCTGGGGACCGGTGACCTACGACGGCGGTGGCGACGATGTTCCGTTCAAAGTCGTCGTGGACGGCTCCGGCAACGCCGTCGTCACCGGTACCTCCGACGCGGGCGAGGACGAGCTGAAAACGGCGACCCTCTCGTACGACGGAGTCACGGGCGCCCTGCGCTGGGGACCTGTCGGCCGGAACATCGCGCGTAACGAGGTCAACGGACTCTCGGTGTCGGGCAGCACGGTCTACGTGGGCGCGACCCGCGGTGATCTGGGATACGTCGTCGATGCGATCGACGAGACGCTCGGCATTGCGACGCTCCCGGGCGCGTTGCCCGCCGCCTCGTGCGGCCACGCGCTCGTCGTTTCCCTGGGCGCCGTCAACGGAACCCCGCCCTATTCCTGGAGCATCGTCGGCGGAGGCCTTCCGCCGGCCGTCGTCCTCGGGGCGAGCGGCGACATCATCGGCACGCCGTCCGAGGAAGGCGTCTTCTTTTTCCGCGTCCAGGTGCAGGACTCGGTGCTGGCAACCGCGACTCGTGACTTCACCTTGGCGGTCGGGCCGGGCGGACCGCTCGTCGCGATCTCCGTGGCGCGCGACCCCGCGACTTGCCAGCTCACGCTGTCGACTCCCGGAAGCTACTCCTCCTACGAATGGCTGCCCGGCGGCGAGTCGACGCCGACGATCGTCGTGAATCCGGCGGAGCCGACGACGTACGGTGTGGTCCTGGACGACGGCTCGACGTGCGCCGTCCGCGGCGCCGTCACGATCACGCCGTTCGACCCGGCATGCCTCGCCCCCACCCTCGCCACGATCTCCCCGAGCTCGGGTCCCGGTGCGGGCACGCCGGTGGTCTTGACGGGCACGAAGTTCGACCCGTCGGCCGCGCTCGCGATCGGCGGCCAACCCGGCACGGGCGTCGTCGTCGGCGGAGCCACGTCGATCTCCGCCGAGACGCCCGCCCTCGCGCCGGCGACCGTCGCGGACGTCCTGGTGGTCAATCCGGACGGGCGCTACGCGATGCTGCCGCGGAGCTTCGCGTCCGATTTCCTCGACGTCCCGTCATCGAATCCGTTCTATGGCGACATCATGAAGGTGCTGCGCGCCGGGATCACCGCGGGCTGCGGCAACGGGAGCTACTGCCCGCTCGCGTCGGTCAGCCGCGCCCAGATGGCGGTCTTCCTGCTGAAGGCCCAGCACGGCTTCTTCCACGTGCCGCCCGCATGCACCGGCGTCTTCGCCGACGTGCCGTGTCCCGCAGGCTTCGCGGTCGACTGGATCGAGGAGCTCGCCGCCGAGGGGATCACAGGAGGCTGCGGCGCCGGCAACTACTGCCCGAACGGCGTCGTGACCCGCGCGCAGATGTCCGCCCTGCTGCTGAGAACCGAGCACGGACCGTCTTATCAGCCGCCGAGCTGCGCCGGGATCTTCGGAGACGTGCCCTGTCCCGGGCCCTTCGCCGACTGGATCGAGCGGCTGTACCAGGAGGGCATCACGGGCGGATGCGGCGGTGGTGACTACTGTCCCTCGAGCTCCAACACGCGTGGTCAGATGGGCGTGTTCCTTACCAAGACCTTCTTGCTCCCCTAGGGGAATTTTCAGGCGTGGCGGAACAAACGCCTCCTCGCCGCGATTGAGACATTTCGAGGAGGACGGCTTCATGAAGACTCGTTCGCTCGCTCTCGCCCTGTTCGGCCTGACCGCCTGGGCGACCGCCCAGGACCCGAGAAGCACTCCCGGTGCCCCGGCGGCGACGCCCGCGCCGCCCGCGACGGTGGCGGCGGCGGTGGACGCCCAGGTCTCCCGGATCGAGAAGCTCGTCGTCGAGGCGGCCGAGGCGATGCCGGAGGAGAAGTACGCCTTCTCGCCGGAGAGCCTGAAGATTCCCGGGAGCCAGTACGACGGCGTGCGGACCTTCGGACAGCAGGTGCGGCACGTCGCGGCGTCGAACTACGCGTACTGGGGACCGCTGACGAGCGACGCCATCCCCGACAATTTCAGGGGCGGCAACGGACCGGACACCCTCCGCACGAAGGCCGAGATCGTCCGGTTCCTGAAGGACTCCTACGCGCTCGGGCACCGGGCCGCCGCATCGCTGACGCCGGAGAACCTGCTGCAGGTTGCCGGGAGCGGCAGCGCCGTGCGTCTGCAGCGCGCGACGCAGGCGGTCGCCCATGCGTACGACCACTACGGGCAGATGATCGAGTACCTGCGGATGAACGGGATCGTGCCTCCGGCGAGCCGGGGGCGGTGAGGCGGCCCGGGCGAACGGCCCGGAATCCGGCACGACTTCGCACCCCCGGGAGGGATGCGCGGTCGTCACCCTGACGCGGCGTCTCCGCGCGCGACCGTGACGATGTGGGCCCGCATCGACGCATCGACCGGGCCCGCGCCGAACCGCGCCGCGATGGCGCGCTCGGCCGCGTCGGTCGCCGCCTCGAGGCCGGGGGCGCCTCGCGCCTCGATCTCCCCGCGGAGCGGCGTTCCCTGGCAGAAGGCGATCGCGACGACGCGCGCGGTCTTTGCCCGACTCCGCAGCGCGACCGTGTCGATGCGCGGAGAAGCGGTGAAGCCCGCGGCGACGACGTCGGTTCCGATTCGCGCCGCGTCGAAGTAGCCGTGGGGCGTCCGCTCCATGAAGAGGGGCGGATCGTGCGGGAACACCGCCGCGAGCGCCCCCTGCACGACGAGCGCGAGCTCGTTTTCCTCGATCGACGTCCACGTGCTGAAGACGAAGGTGCCTCCCGGGCGCAGCACGCGGCGCGCTTCCGCATAGGCGCCGGGCCGGTCGGGGAAGAACATCGCCCCGAACTGGCAGACGACGACGTCGAATTCCGCGTCGCCCAGGGGGAGGCACTGCGCATCCGCCGGGCGCCATTCGACCGGGCGCGCCGTGCCGAGCGCCGCGGCGTGCTCGAGCATCGGTGGATTGAGGTCGGTCGCGACGATCTCGACGCCGGGCGGGAGCCGGGAAGCCATCGCCCGGGTCAGGACGCCGGTCCCGGCCGCGACCTCGAGGACCCGCCGCGGGCGCAGGGCCTGGATCCGTCCGGCCATCTCGTCCGCGTACGGCGCGAAGAGTAGCGGAACGAGCCAGGTCTCGTACGAGCGCGGCACCGCGCCGGTGAACTTCGTCGCGTCCGAGCCGGGGTCCGTCATGACCGGCGCGCTCGATTCTGGGAAACCGGAAAAACCCCGGGTTGCCCGACCTTCATGGTTGCGAAATCATAAGCAAGCTCGTTCGCGACAAGGAGACGTCGATGAAAGCGCGGAGCCTTCCCGGTCGCACCCTCCTCTGGTTCACGCTGTGCGTGTCGTCGCCATTGCTGGCAGCATCGGGGGTGGTCCGTTGGGAGAACACGTTCCGCCGGCCGCTGCCGGGCTTCGGCTATCAGTCGGTGTTCACAGCGCGCGAGCTCGCCGACGGTACGACGCTCGTCGTCGTGCAGGACAACTACGGCTTCACGACGCTGCAGTACGACCATTCCGGGAATCAACTGGGAAGCGCCACCTTCTATCCGGTGTACTTCGAATATCCGTCGCTCGTCTCCATCGACCCGTTCGGCGCGGTGTTCTTCGCCGCGCCGACATCGCAGGGGGTCGCGCCCGCCTCGGACGTCTGGATGATGAAGTACGACGGGCTCACCGGCGCCGCTCTCTGGGCCTCGGGGGTAATACTCGGCGCTGGCAACAATGCCGATGACGCTCCTCTCGAGCTGATGGAGGACGGGGCGGGCGACGTGATCATCCACTGGTCGAGCAGTGTCAGCCCCTCATCGCTCGTCTCCAAGTTCAGCGGAGGGAACGGGCAGCCGATCTGGGGTCCTGTGAACACGGGCAACTCGTCCTTGATCAGCAATCTCGATTCCGCGGGCGACCTCTACGTCGCCGGTCACGACGGAACGTCCGGCGGGACCTTCTATTTCACGAAGTACGCGGGGCCGACGGGCGCCGTCGTCTGGCAGGTGGTCGAACCGGGCCACGACCTGAAGCCCGTCAGTGTCGGAGTCGACGGCTCGGGGAACGTGGTCGTCAGCGGCGGAGCGACCTCGCCGTCCGGCAGCTTCGAAGCGGACAAGTATTCCGGGGCAACGGGGCAGAGGATCTGGGGGCCGGCGATCTGGACGCCGCCGAGCGGCAACTACGGCACGGCACCCGATCGTGCCGCCGTCGGTTCGGACGGGAGCGTGGTGATCTTCGGGCACACCTACGCCAACAACCAGTCGACACAGGAGCTGCTGGAGTTCCGCGGCGCTGACGGGGCGCTGCTGTGGGGCCCGATTCCGATGACCGACCCCGGCACGATCGTGTGGGGATCCACTCTGACGCTCGCCGGCAACGGCGACCCCGTCGTGAGCGCGCAGATTCAGACCGGACAGTCGTCTGCGGACGCGAAGCTTTGGCGCTTGGACGGGAAAACCGGCGGTGTCGTGTGGGGACCCGCGGTGACCGCGAACGGGGGCGTCGCGGCCGCCTTCGTGGCTTCGAACGGGCGCGTGTTCGTCGGACTGGGCGTATTCGATGGGACCGACGACGACGCAGTGGTGCTCGAGCGCGACGGTGCGACCGGTGTCCCGGCGTGGGGGCCCACGAGTTTCACCGGCGTCGCGGGTGGTTACGCGTACCTGTGGGACCTCACCGCCGGCTCCGACGGTAACGCCGTCGTGACCGGACAGGTCACGGCACCGGACGAGTACGGCGCATGGGCGACGCTCAAGTACGACCGGGCGACCGGAGCCACGCTGTGGGGTCCGATCTACTTCCCCACCGGTCTGTTCCCCTCGACGTATTCGCCGTGGCGGGTCATGACCGATGCCGCCGGAGACGTCCTGGTCGGGGGCACGACCGTCAACGGGATGACGGTCGTCAAGTATTCGGGCGCGAACGGGACTCAGCTCTGGGCTTCATCGGTGGCGGCGGGAGCGAACGCGACCGAACTCGCGGTCGACTCGGCCGGGAATGCCGTGATCGTCGGCTACGTCTATAACGGGAGCAACGAGGACGCCGTCACCGCGAAGCTCTCGGGCGCCAACGGCGCGACGATGTGGGGACCCGTCACGTACGACAGCGGCTCGGACGACTACCCGAGCTTCGTCGGGACCGATTCGTCCGGCAAGGTCATCGTGGCCGGCCAATCCAGCGTCATGGGGCCGCTCGGCTTTCTCGTCGCGTACGCGTCGGCCAGTGGATCGGTCGCCTGGGGACCAACGACCCAGGAAGACTACCCGACCGGTTTCGGGATCGACCCCGCCGGCGACATTCTCCTGGAAAGCTGGTCGCTGGGAATCACGACCACCAAGTACAGCGGCAGCACGGGTGCTCTCCTCTGGGGCCCGGTGTCCATCGGGTCCCAGGGATCGGCCTACGGAGGCGAGATCGCGTTCGACCCCGCCGGGGACTTTTTCGTGACGGGCAGCCTCTACAACGGGCAGACCTTCGACTATGCGGTCGCCAAGTATCGCGACAGCGACGGCAGCTTGATCTGGGGCCCGGTCACGTACGACGGGGGGGGGAAGGACTATCCGTACGGCATCGTCGCGGACGGCTCGGGCAACGCGGTCGTGACCGGAGTATCCGTCGATGCGTCGAGCGAGCTCCGCACCGCGACGCTCTCCTACGACGGGGCGACGGGCGCCCTGCGCTGGGGCCCGGTCGGCCGAAACATCGCACGCGACTCCGTCAACGGCCTCACCGCCTCCGGGAGCACCGTCTACGTCGGCGCCACGCGTCAGGACCTCGGCTACATCGTCGACGCGATCGACGAGTCGCTCGGCATCGTGACGCTCCCGGGCGCGCTGCCGGCCGTCTCGTGCGGCCACGCGATCGACGTCCCGCTCGGGGCCGCCAACGGCACGCCGCCGTACACGTGGAGCATCGCCGGCGGCGGTCCGCCTCCCGCCGTCGTGCTCGGCGCGACCGGGGATCTCATCGGAACGCCCCAGGAGGAGGGCATCTTCGCGTTCACCGTGCAGGTGCAGGACGCCACGACGGCGAAGGCGACCCGCGACTTCACGCTCGCGGTCGGCGCCGGTGGGCCGTTCGTGCCGGTCACGCTCACGCGCGACGACGCGTGTCAGCTGACGTTGTCGGTCGACGGCGGCTACGCGTCCTACGACTGGCTGCCCGGCGGCCAGAGTACGGCGCAGATCGTCGTGGATCCGACGGAGCCGACTCCGTACGGCGTCGTCCTAAACGACGGCACGCCCTGTCGCGTCCGCGGCGCCGTGACGATCGTGCCGTTCGATCCGTCGTGCCTCGCGCCGACGGTCGCGTCGATCGCGCCGAGCTCGGGCCCGGGCGCCGGCGCTCCCGTCGTCGTCTCGGGAACGAAGTTCGACTCGAGCGCGGCGCTCTCGATCGGCGGCCTGCCGGCGGCCGGCGTCGTCTTCGAGAGCGCGTCGGAGCTCCAGGCCACCACGCCGGCGCTTTCACCGGGCACCGTCGCCGACGTGCTGGTCGTCAACCCGGACGGCCGGTACGGCCAACTGCTGCGCGCGTTCGCCGCCGACTTCCTCGACGTGCCGTCCTCGAATCCCTTCTACGCGGACGTCATGAAGGTGCTGCGTGCCGGCATCACCGCGGGCTGTGGGGGCGGGAGCTACTGCCCGAACGGCTCCGTCACGCGGGCGCAGATGGCGGTGTTCCTGCTGAAGGCCCAGCACGGCTTCTTCTACGTTCCGCCGGCGTGCACGGGGATCTTCGGGGACGTGGGGTGCCCCGGCGCCTTCGCCGCGGACTGGATCGAGCAGCTCTCGAACGAGGGGATCACGGGCGGGTGCGGCGGCGGGAACTATTGCCCGGACGCGGCCGTCACGCGCCAGCAGATGGCCGTGTTCCTGCTGAAGGCGGAGCACGGCTCGAATTTCACGCCGCCGCCCTGCATCGGCATCTTCGGCGACGTTCCCTGCAACTCGCCGTTCGCGAGCTGGATCGAGCAGCTCTACGACGAGGGGATCACGGGCGGCTGCGGCAACGGCGACTACTGCCCGTCGAACCCGAACACGCGCGCGCAGATGGCGGTGTTCCTGTCGAAGACGTTCGGCTTGCCCTAGCGCGGGCCGGATCCGCCGAGCGCCCGCTCCTGGTAGATGCCGAGCAGGTTGCCGCCGGGGTCCCGGAACAGCGCCACGATCTCCGCCGCGCCCGGGTGCACGGGCTCCACGATCTCGCCGCCGTGCGCAGCGACCCGGCGCAGCGTGGCTTCGGCGTCCGCGACCATGACGTAGATGCGGAATCCGGGGTCTTTCGCCCGGCGGCCGGCCCTCCACGAACGCGCCGCTCACCTCTGCCTCACTCGGCGCGCAGCGCCGTCGCCGGATCGAGCGTCGCCGTCCGGCGTCCGCGACGAAGCCTCGGGTTTCTCCGCCTGCCCTCGGCGGCGTTGCCGGCGCGGCCGGAGGTCGAAGCGTTGATCGCGGCCGCGATCGCTCGGGTGCGTACGCGCCGTTTGCGACCGGAGGCCGCGGGCGGCTCGTCAACCCCTCGGTCGCGCCGAAACGGCGCCCGCGTCGAAAACCGGCGGCCGAGATCCGCCGGTCCAATCGGTGCCGCCGTCCGCCGTTTAGTATCCTCCGCGCGCGGAAAACCGCGGAGGGAATGATGGCGACGGAAACGACGAGAGACACGGCGGCCCACGGCGGATCCTCCGTCGAAGAGACGCTCGCCCGGCTCCTGACCGGAATGTGGGCGATGCAGAGCGTGGCGGCGGGAGCGCGGCTCGGCATCTTCGACGCGCTCGGCGGCGGACCGCGGAGCGCGGAGGCCGTCGCGCGCGAGATCCACGCGGAGCCGCTCGCCACGGGCCGGCTGCTGCGCGCGCTCTCGAGCCTCGGGACCCTCGAGCGAAAGGACGACGGCCGATTCGGCCTGACCGAGGCCGGGGAACGGCTCCGCAAGGGCGTCCCCGGCACGTTCCGCGACTTCTTCATCGCGGAGTCCGATCGGTTGCACTGGCGTTCCTGGGAAAATTTCGACGAGGCGGTGCGCACCGGCCGGCCTCGCCCCGTTCAGGTCTTCGGCCTGCCGGCCTTCGACTACTACGCGCAGAATCGCGAGGAGGGCGAGCAGTTCGGCCGCGCGATGGAGAACGTCTCGCAGGTCGCGGCCTTGGCGGTGGTCGAGGCCTACGATTTCGCGGGCGTGCGGACGATCCTGGACGTGGGCGGCGGCAACGGAAGCCTGGCGCTCGCGATCCTCGGCCGCCATCCCGGGATGAAGGGGAAGATCGCCGACCTCCCGTACATCGAGCCGCAGGCGAAGTCGGCCATCGCGGCGGCGGGCGCCGCGGGCCGCTGCGACTTCGAGGCGGGCAGCTTCTTCGAACGGGTTCCGGCGGGCGCGGACCTGCACCTGATGAAGTCGGTCCTGCACGACTGGAACGACGAGGAGTGCGTGCGGCTCCTGAAGAACTGCCGCGCGGCGCTCGCGCCGGAGGGGCGGCTCGTCGTCGTCGAGATGTTGGTGCCCGAAGAGACGGGTCCCGGCCTGGTGACGCTCATGGACCTCAACATGCTCGTGATGACCGGCGGCCGTGAGCGGACCGCGAAGGAGTACGACGCCCTCTTCGAGGCGTCGGGCTACGTCAAGGCGCGGATCATTCCGACGCGAAGCCCGTTCTCGCTGCTCGAGACGCGGCCCGCGTGACGTCGTTTCCGAGAAGGTCAGCCCTGCGATCGGTCCGCCTCTTCGCTTTCCTGGCCGCTGCCCCGTTCGTCGCCGGCGCGGGGCGATCTCCGGCCGCGACGGCGCCGCTCACCCCCGCGGCGGAGCGCTCGGCCGCGCCCACCTTCTCGCTCGAGAACGCGTCGGGGCGCGCGGTGAGCCTCGACGATTACCGAGGCGAGGTCGTCGTCCTCAACTTCTGGGCGACGTGGTGCCACGGCTGCAAGGCCGAGCTGCCCTGGTTCGTCCAGTTCGAGAAGCGGTACGGAAGCCGCGGCCTGACGGTCGTCGGCGCCTCGACGGACGCCGAGGGATGGCAGAAGGTCCGGCCCTTCCTCGCGAAGAAGCCGCTGAACTACCCGGTCGTCATCGCGGACGAGAACCTGACGAAGGCGTACGGTCTGGAGTCCATGCCCATGACGGTGCTGATCGATCGGCAGGGGCGCGTGGCCGCGACCTACCGGGGCGTGATCGACCGCGCCGCCTGCGACCGGGCGATCCAGACTCTCCTGCTCGAGTCCGCGAACCCGTAGCGATTCGCGCGACGCACGGATCCGAGCGCGGCGTCGTGCGATAATGCGGCCAGCACCCGCTCGATGAGCATCAAACCGCGCGGCGGCACGACGGACCACTCCGATCCGTTCCCCGAGGACGAGATCGACACCTTCCACTCCCCGGAGCCCTGGACCCACGACGGCCGCTACATCCGGGATGCGCGAGGGGCGATCGTCGTGCGCGGCCGCACCGCCGCCGATGCGCGGCGGATCGCCGCGGCGATCAACGCGACGCGCGACATTCCCACCGAGGCGCTCGAGAACTGGCTCGTCCAGGACGTCTCGGATCCCGTGACCCGCCCGGACCTCGAAGTCGCGCTGGCGGAGCCGGACGCGTCCCCGTTCGCCGTCGCGCCTCCCGACGGTGCCGTCTCCGCGCCGGCTCGGGAGGAGCCGATCTCGCCCTGGCCGTACACGCTCACGCATCCGGAGCGGCGGCGCGGCGACCGCCGGGAGGGCGATCGCCGGCGGCTGGGGTCGTCGCCCGCGAAGGATCAGCTCGTCTTCGATCGCCGCGTCATGGAGCGGCGCTTCGGAGATCGCCGGGCCCGGTAGGCCCCCGGCCCGTGTGGCCGCGAGTCAGCCGCGCTTCGTCCGCGGGAACAGCGCGTCGTAGTTCGGCCAGTCCTCCGTGAGGCGGAGGCCGAAGCCCGTCGCCGATTGGCCCGCCTCGCGCACGACGCGGCCGGTCAGCACGAGCTTGCGTCCGTCGGGCAGGTTGACCGTCAGCCGCAGCGGCGGGCCCGAGCCCGGGGCGCGGGCGGTGCGCACGAAGAGCCCGCGGCGCGAGACGTTCTCGGCGACTCCGGTGCCGTGGATATCGCCCTGCGTGAACTCGACGCTGATGTTGGCCTTGCGCCGCCGCGCGGTGCGCTGGTCGGGCGCGGCGCCCGCCTTGGCCCGCGCCGGCGCGGGTCGAGCCATCGGCGCGCGCTCGAGCTCGTCGGGGAGCGGCGCGGGGCGGCCCCCCGACGCCGGAGCGAGCTCGCGGATCGCGACGGTGAGGTCGCGCGAGGACTCGATGCCCGCGATCCAGCCGCTCACGATTCCGCCGTCGACGGGAATGCGGCAACGGAACGAGGCGGGAAAGATCTGGCCCGGCTCCTTGCCGAGGACGCGCCAGCGTTCGGCGAGCTCCGCCGGAGAGGCGGGGCCCTCCGTCCAGAAGGCGACCTGCCCGCCGGGCACGACGATCGACGGCTGCAGGTAGTCGATCCCCGAGTCGTCGGCGGGGAAGCAGTACCCGACGTGGCGGCTGCCGTCGAAGAGCCCGAAGTCCGTCGCCGCGAGGAAGACCTCGTCGTCGGAGCGCGAGAGCGCGTCGCGCCGGATCGGGACCACCATCGCGGCGGCGCCCGCGCCGCCCTCGTAGCGCCAGACCGGTTCGGCCGCGAGGTCCTCGGCCGTCAGCTCGACCAGCCGTTTCACGAGGGGAAGGCTACTGCAGAACGGCCGCGCGGTAGAAGAGGGTCCTTGGCGCTCCGCGGCCCCGGCGGAATATGATCGACCTCCTTCGGAGGAGCCGACATGAAGAGCGCCCGAGAGATGTTCGTCGAATCGTTCCGGGCCGAGCGGCCCAAGTTCCTGCGCGTCTTCGAGGCCGTGCCGGCGGCGGAGGCCGGCTACCGTCCGCACCCCCGCTCGAACTCCGCGTCGGAGATCGTGACGATGATCGCGGGAGAGTGGGGGGACGCCGCCACGCTCATGGAGCACGGCCGGGTCGACTACGCGCCGCCTCCGGCCGCCGGCGTCCGCGATTCCATTACGCTCTTCCAGAAGAACGCGGCCGCGATCGAGAAGCGCCTGGACGGCTTGAGCGACGCGGCCTGGGAGAAGAAGGCGCAGTTCGCCATGGGCGGCAACGTCGCGTGGGAGGCGCCGCTCGGGGACATGCTCTTCGGCTTCCTCTTCGACGCGATCCACCACCGCGGCCAGCTCTCGACCTACCTGCGGCCGATGGGCGCCAAGGTGCCGTCGATCTACGGCCCCTCGGCCGACGACCCCGGCCAGTAACCGGATGAGGTCAGGTCTCTCAAAGAGCGTTTTCGCCCGCGAAGATCACCTTTGAGAGACCCGACCCCGAAAGAGCCCGTCAACCCGGAGGCGCGGTGGCCGGTCCTCGTCGCGCTCCTCGGCGTCGGCGGGATCATGCTGGCGCTGCCCCACAAGCTGGTTCTCGGGCCACGCTGGCTCCTGCTCGCGCTCGTCCTCATCCTGCTCGTGCCGACGACGGTCCTGCACCGGTCCGGCCGGCACCAGTGGGACCGGATTCTCGGCTACGCCATCAGCAGCCTCCTGACTCTCTCGCTCGCCGGGTCGCTCCTCCTGCTCATCCTGAGGCTGCCCGCGAAGAGCGATTCCCCGGGAGAGCTCCTGAAGGCGGCGACGATCCTCTGGCTGACGAACATCGTCGTGTTCGCGATGTGGTACTGGCGGCTCGATGCGGGCGGCCCGCACCGCCGGGAGACGCGCGGCAAGCACACGCAGGGCGCGTTCTTCTTTCCGCAGATGATGGACGGCGCGCCGATCGAGAACCCCGGGGCGTGGTCGCCGCGCTTCGTGGACTACCTCTTTCTCGCTTTCAACACGAGCACCGCGTTCTCGCCGACCGACACGGCGATCCTGTCGCGGTGGGCGAAGGTCCTCTGCATGGTCCAGGCGCTGATCTCGCTGTCGATCGTGGCGATCCTGGCGAGCCACGCGGTGGGAATGCTGTAGGAAGACGCCCCCCCTCACCCTGGCCCTCTCCCCCCGCCGGGGGGAGAGGGGATATGGGGGACGTGGTCGGCTCGAGACTTCGCCAGCCCTACTTCGGCTCCGTCAGACCGCGCTCCTCGAGCAGCGGCTGCACGATGGGATCGCGGCCGCGGAACGCGCGATACATCGCCGCGAGATCCTCCGTGTGCCCGCGAGAGAGGATCATCTGGCGGAAGCGGTCCCCATTCTTCCGCGAGAGGCCGCCGTTCTCCTTGAACCAGGCCCACGCGTCGTCGTCGATGACCTCGGCCCACATGTAACCGTAGTAGCCCGCCGCGTACCCGCCGCCGAAGATGTGGGCGAAGTAGGTCGAGCGGTAGCGGGGCGGCACCGCCGGCAGATTCACCTGGAAGCGCTCGAGCGCGCTCTTCTCGAACGCGGCCACGTCCTGCTTCGGCGCGTCCGGCGGCAGCGTGTGCCACGCGAGATCGAGGAGGGCGGCCGCCACGTACTCGGTCGTCAGGTATCCCTGGTTGAACGTCTTCGTCTTCCGGATCTTCGCGACGAGGGCATCCGGCATCGGCGCGCCGGTCTCGCTGTGCTTCGCGTAGTGGGCGAAGATCGACGGCTCGAACGCCCAGTGCTCGTTGAACTGCGACGGGAACTCGACGAAGTCCCGCGGCGTCCCCGCGAGCGTCGGGTAGTTCACGTTCTGGAAGAACCCGTGGAGCGCGTGCCCGAACTCGTGAAAGAGGACCGTCACGTTCTCGGAGGAGAGGAACGCCTTCTGTCCGGGCGCCGGCTTCGTGAAGTTCAGGTTGTTCACGACGACGGGATGGGTGCCGAGCAGGCGGGTCTGGTCGACGAACGAATCGCACCAGGCGCCGCCGCTCTTCGACGCGCGCTGGAAGTAGTCGCCGTAATAGAGCGCGAGGGACTTGCCGTCGGCGTCGAACACCTCCCAGACGCGGACGTCGGGGTGGTAGACGGGGAGGTCCGGCCGCGGCTTGAACGTGATGCCGTAGAGCTGGTTGGCCGCGTAGAAGACGCCGTCCTGCAGGACCCGGTCGAGCTCGAAGTAGGGGCGCACCTGCGCCTGGTCCAGATCGTACTCGGCCAGGCGCACCTTCTCCGCGTAGAGCTCCCAGTCGGCGGCCGTCAGCGTGAAGCCGCCCTTCTCGGCATCGATGACCTTCTGCATGCGCGCCGCCTCGCCGCGGGCCTTCGCCGTGGCCGCCGGCACGACGTCGGTCATGAGCTTCTCGGCGTTCGCCGGAATCTTCGCCATCTGGTCGTCGAGCACGTACGCCGCGTACGTCGGGAACCCGAGAAGCTTCGCCTTCTTCGCCCTCAGCTCCGCCAGGCGCGCGACCGTCGCGCGCGTGTCGTCCTCGCCTCCGTGGGCGCCCCGGCGCATCGAGGTCTCGAGGATGGTCTGCCGCAGGGCGCGGTCGGTCAGGAAGGCGAGCTGCGGCTGCTGCGTCGTGTTCTGCAGCTCGAGCACCCACCGGCCATCGAGCTTCCTCTCCTTCGCCGCCTCGGCCGCGGCCGCCACGTCCGTCTCGGGAAGGCCGGCGAGCCTGCGCCGGTCGTCGACGACGACGGCGGACGCCTTCGTGTCCGCGAGCACCTTGTCGATGAAGCCGCTCGTGAGGGTCGACTCCTCCTGGTTGAGCTGGGTCAGCGCGGCCTTGTCGGCGTCCGAGAGGTCCGCGCCCGCGCGGATGAACGCGAGCCGGTCGCGCTCGACGAGGTACTTCGACTCGGGATCGAGGCCGAGCTGATCCCGTTTCGCGTAGATCTCCTTCACCCGGGCGTAGAGCTTCGGGTCGAGGTAGATCGCGTCGTTGTGCGCGGCGAGCTTCGGCGCGACCTCGCCCTTGATCTTCTGAATCGTCGGGTTCGTGTTCGACTGGTCCATGTTGAAGAAGACCTTGGCCACGCGCGTCAACAGCTCGCCCGTCTTTTCCATCACGACGATCGTGTTGTCGAACGTGGGCGGCGCGGGGTTGTTCGCGATGGCGTCGATCTCGGCGCGCTGCTGCCTCATGCCCTCCTCGAAGGCGGGCAGGTAGTCGGAATCCTTGATGCGGTCGAACGGCGGCGCCTGGTAGAGCAGCGAGCTCGGCGCGGCGAACGGGTTCGACGCGGGCAGCTCACCCCGCGCGGCTGGCGCGGCGAGCGCGGCCCCCAGGACGAGGGACATGGGAGCGAGGGAGCGCGAGTTCATCGAGACCTCTTTCCTTCAAAAAAGCGCCGGAGGGGCGCGCGATCAGGGCTCCTGCCGTGGGTCCTCCGCTTTCGCGGCCGCGTTTATATACGATGAAGGGCGTTCCAGGATTCCCTTTCCGGCGTTCGAAGAAGGAGTCGCCATGCGCCGTTCGACGGTTCCGCGGGTCCTCGTCCCGGTCCTCGCCGCGTTCGTCCTGCTTTCGCCCTCGCGCGCCCGGGCGGCCGACCCGGCCCTCGACCCCGGCTCCCGCTCCGCGATCGACGGGATCGTGCGGGACGCCCTCGCCGCGAGCGGCGTCCCGAGCGCCTCGATCGCGATCGTCCGGGACGGCCGGATCGCGTACGTGCAGGCGTACGGTTCGGCGCGCCTCGATCCTCTGGCGCCGGCGGCCGCGCCCATGCGCTACAGCATCGGCTCGGTCAGCAAGCAGTTCACGGCCACCGCGGTCCTGATGCTCGCGGAGGAGAGGAAGCTCTCGCTCGACGATCCCGTCTCGCGCTTCGCGCCGGACTTGACGAGCGCCGGGTCGGTGACGATCCGGCAGCTCCTCTCGCACACCTCGGGTTACCAGGACTACTGGCCGCAGGACTACGTGCCGCCCTTCATGCTGCAGCCGACCACGGCGGGCGCGATCCTCGACGGCTGGGCCAAGAAGGCGCTCGACTTCGCTCCCGGCACGCAGTACCAGTACTCGAACACCGGCTACCTGCTCGCCGGCGTCATCGTCGAGAAGGCGAGCGGCACGCCGCTGCTGCCGTTCCTGACCGCGCGGATCTTCCGGCCGCTCCAGATGGCGAGTGTCGCGAACATCGACCAGGACCGTCTCGGCGACACCGACCCGACCGGGTATCTCCGCTACGCGCTCGGTCCGCTGCGGCCGGCGCCGAAGGAGGGAAAGGGCTGGCTCTTCGCCGCGGGCGAGCTCGCGATGACGGCGGAGGACCTCGCGCGCTGGAACGTCGGGATGATCGACCGCAAGCTCCTCAAGCCGGAGTCCTACCGGCAGATGCAGACCGAGGTGCTCCTCGAGAACGGCGTCGGCATCGGCTACGGCCTCGGCATCGAGGTCAAGCGGCGCAACGGCCACCGCGTCATCCAGCACGGCGGCGAGGTGTCCGGCTTCACGTCGACCAACATGGTCTTCCCCGACGATCGCACGGCCGTCACGGTGCTCGTCAACCAGGACTCGATCGACACGTCGGGCGTCATCGCCGGCAGGATTGCGGACCGGCTCCTCGCGGGGAGCGCTCCCGAGGCGGAGGCGCGCGCGAAGCGGGTCCTGGAGACGCTGCAGGCGGGCCGGATCGATCGCTCGGAACTCACGGAGAACGGCCGCTTCTACTTTTCGGAGCAGGCCGTGAAGGATTTCGCCGCGAGCCTCGCTCCGCTCGGCGCGCCGGTGTCGGTGCGGCAGCAGTCGACGAGCGAGCGCGGCGGCATGCGCTTCCGGCTCTTCGAGGTCAAGTTCCCGTCGAAGACGCTCGCGATCTGGGAGCGCGACATGCCGGACGGGAAGATCGAGCAGTTCGAGGTGATGCCGGACTAGGCGCGACGATCGCCCGAGCCGGTGCGTGACCGCGACCGTGAGTTCGACGCGAACGGCACGGCCGTTGAGGCGAGCGGGCCGGTATCGCCACGGTGCGACGGCCTCCATCCCCATCATGTCGAGCTCCGGGGTGGAGGACTTCCGCAGGCGGAGCGGAACAACTCCGATGACGATCTCGCCCCGGGATCCGGAACCAGGAGTTCGTCCCGGAAAACGGGCGTCTGCTCCCGCCGCGCCGAAACCCTTCCCTGCCGCTCTCGTCTGAATGGCAGGGGTTCCGAGGGAGGCAAACGGATGAAATCGGCAGTCTTCTATATATGGGTCGCCGTGGGGCTCGCGGCGGCCGGGGCGGTGCGGGCGGATTTCCCGGGCGAGCGGATGTACCAGACGGTCGAGGTCGGCCCCGGCGTCTACGCGTTCGTCGCGCCCGAGACGAACGGACCGATCCCGAGCGGCAACGTGCTCGCGGTGGTCGGCGATGACGGCGTGCTCGTCGTCGACTCGGGGCGGTTCCCGACGCTCGCGCGGAAGATGGCCGAGGAGATCCGCCGCCGGACCGACAAGCCGGTGCGATTCCTCGTGCACACGCACTGGCACCTCGACCACATCGCGGCGGACGCCGTCTTTCGCGAGGCGTTCCCCGGCATCGTCTTCGTCTCGACCCCGTTCACGCGGCGCAAGATGGCCGAGAAGCAGATCCCGTACGTGCGGGACCTCGAGAAGACCGATGCGGGCTACATGCAGTACCTGCAGGAGCGCGTCGCGAGCGGGAAGCGGCGCGACGGCTCGCCGATGCCGGACGAGCTCGTGCGCTACCTCAGGGGGCAGATCGCCGACGTCCGGCTGGAGGCGGCGGAGCTCGCGGGCGCCGAGATCGTCCTTCCGACGCTCACCTTCGAGAAGGAGCTCCGCGTCCACCTCGGGAAGCGCGAGGTCCGCGTCGCGTTCCTCGGCCCGGGCAACACCGAGGGCGACGCGGTGGTGATCGTGCCGGACGCGAGGGTCGTCGCCACCGGCGACCTGCTCGTCGCGCCGGTTCCGTACGGGTACGGCTGCCACCCGGCCGAGTGGATCCGGACGCTCGACGCGCTCGGCGCGATCGACGCCGCCGCGATCGTGCCGGGGCACGGGCCGGTGCAGCACGACTGGAGCTACGCGAAGCGGGTCGCGGGGCTGCTCGCGGAGATCGAGAAGCAGGTGGGGGAGCAGGTTCGTCGGGGCGCGACGCTCGAGCAGACGCAGGAGGCCGTCGACCTGTCGGCGCTGAAGGAGACGTTCGCCGGAGACCGCTTCGACCGCGGCGCCGCCTTCGACGATTTCTTCGTGCGCTCGGCGGTGGATCGGGCGTACCAGGAGGCCAAGGGCGCTCTCGCAGAAGAATAGCGCCGGGCTGGACCGTCCTGGGAGAGGGCGCCGTCGCGGCTTTCCCTCTCTCGTCGGTTGGGCCGCAAACCGGCCCGCCAGGAGTCCGAGTCCAAAAAAGTGCGGCCCGGGGCCTCGCATCCCCGGGCCGCGATGGAGGGGTCAGCTAGGGGTTGGGGGCGTCCGGAGGCGCCGGGCGCTGCCCGTGCTTCCAGTGGCCGGCGCTCGACGCCATGCACGCGTTCACGGCGGACTGCTCGTCGGGCGAGAGCGCCGCGAACACCTGGTCGTGGATCGTCTGCGCGTCGGTGTGCATCTTCGTCCGCGCGGTATCGGCGTCGATGGCGTCCTGTCCGATGACGGACTTGTCGGCGCCGTTGGCGATGTCGGCCTGCATGCGCTCGTGCGCGGCCTTCATCGCCGCGCCGTCGGCCTTCAAGACGTCCCTGCCGGCGGTCAGAGCCGCCTGGGCATTGCCCCGCGCCGGGGTCGAAATGTCCGCGCTGGCGAGGCATTTCTCCAGGCCGTGGAGGTGCATGCCCATCGGAGGATGGGGGCCGCCTCCGTTCTGTTGCGCGCGCAGGGCGACCGCCGCTCCGAGAGCCGCGGCGATCGCGATCGAAATCCGGTATCTCATGTTCCAGGTCTCCTTTCTCGAGGCGCCTACACCCGGGAGAACGGGGGGAGGCGGACCTGCGTTACAGAATGAGACCGAGGGGGAGCGGAACCTCTCGAACGCTGCCGCGTACCCGTCTGGAGGGGAGGGGTGCATGGAAGTCTTCCTGCAGGACGTTCGATACGCGCTCCGCGGGCTCCGGAGATCGCCCGGCTTCTCAGCCGCCGCGGTCCTGACGCTCGCGCTCGGGATGGGCGCGACCACGGCGATCTTTTCGGTCATCCGGTCGGTCCTGCTCGCGCCCCTGCCCTACGCGGAGCCCGGGCGCCGCGTCATGATCTGGAGCCGCTGGACGGACTTCCCGAAGACCTGGGTCTCCGACGGCGAGGTCATGGACTACCGCCGGTTCGTGGCGAGCCTCGAGAGCGTCGCCGCGTGGGGGACGGACGAGGCGAACTTGACCGGAGGCGGCAGCGAGCCCGTCCGGGTCGGCATCGGCCAGATCACCGCGAACACGTTCGACACCCTCGGCGCCCGTCCCCTCATCGGACGCGGGTTCACCGAGTCCGAGGATTCGCCCGGCGGCGAGCCCGTGGCCGTCCTCGTCTACGGCCTCTGGCAGAACCGGTTCGGCGGAGACCCGGGCGTCCTCGGCCGCTCGATCGAGCTCGACGGCGTGTCGCGGCGGGTGGTCGGCGTGATGCCGCGCGGGTTCGCGCTGCCGACCGACTTCACGGTCCGAGCGGCCGAGCCGTCGCAGGTCTTCGTGCCGGTCCAGTTCGATCCGAAGGAGCTCTCGCATGGCAACCACGGCTACTACGCGGCCGGGCTGCTCCGGCGCGGGGCCACGGCGGCGCAGGCGACGGTCGAGCTGCGGGCGCTCGCGGCGAGCCTGACCGCCCGGGGCGAATATCCGCCCGAGATGCGCTTCGAGCCCTTCGCCGAGCCGGTCGACCTCGAGATCCGCGGTCCGGCGCGGGTCGCGCTCCGGTTCGTCTTCGCCGCCGTCCTGTTCCTGCTGCTCATGGCGTGCGCGAACGTCGCCAACCTGCTGCTCGCCCGGGCCGAGGGACGTCAGCGGGAGATCTCCGTGCGCGCCGCGATCGGCGCGGGCAAGACGCGGCTGATCCGGCAGCTCCTCACCGAGAGCTTCGTCCTCGCGCTCGCCGGCGGCGTGCTCGGCGTCGGGCTCGCGTGGGCCGGCGTCCGTCTCATCGCCGCCGAGGGAGCGGCCGGGCTGCCGGCCCTCGCGCCGCTCGGCGTCGAGAAGTCCCTCCTCGCGTTCGCCGGAGCGCTCGCGGTCCTCACGACTTTTCTCTTCGGCTTCGCCCCCGCGATGCAGGCGATGCGCCTCGATCTCGCGGCGTCGCTGAAGGACACGGCCTCGAGCACGTCGGCCGGACTCCGCCGGCAGGGCCTTCGCGGCGCGCTCGCCGCCGTGCAGATGGCTCTCGCGGTCGTCCTGCTCCTCGGTGCGGGCCTCATGCTGCGGAGCCTCGCGAAGCTGCTCGCCGTCGACCTCGGCTTCGAGCCGCGGCACGTGCTGACGCTGCAGGTCCGGCCCCCGGAGGCGGCGTATCCCAGTCCCGAGTCGGTCGTCGCCTTCGATCGCGCGCTGCTCGAGAGCGTGCGCGCGCTGCCGGGCGTCCAGGCCGCGGGCCTCGTGCGCTCGCTGCCCCTCGACGCCGAGATCGGCGACTGGGGACTGAAGATCGAGGGCTACGAGCCCCCGCCGGGGCGGCATGCGAAGGGCGACTGGCAGGTCGTCTCCGATGGCGCGCTCGAGGCGCTCGGCGAGAGGCTGCTGAGCGGGCGTCCCCTGCGGCCGTCCGACACGGCGGATGCGCTGCCGGTCGTGCTCGTCAACGAGACTCTCGCGCGAACGTACTGGCCCGGACAGGACCCCATCGGCAGGCGCCTGAGGATGAGCGCGAAGAACAGCCCCTGGATGCGCGTGGTCGGGCTGCTCCGCGACGAGCGGCACAACGGGGTGACCGCCGCCATCAAGGAGAAATTCTACGTGCCCTACGCGCAGTTCCCGAAGGCGCGGGGCGGCGACGCGGTCCGGGGAATGACGATCGTGGTCCGGGCGCAAGGCGATCCGATGGCGCTCGTCGCGCCGATCCGGGCGGAGGCCCGCCGGCTCGATCCGATGATGCCTGTCGCGAACCCGCGCCTCATGACGGACGTCGTCGACGCGTCGCTCGCGACGCCGCGCCTGACCGGGACGCTCCTCGCGACCTTCGCCGGGCTCGCCCTGCTGCTCGCGGGAATCGGCGTCGCCGGGGTCCTGTCCTACCTCGTGAGCCGTCGGCGGCGGGAGATCGGGATCCGGCTCGCGCTCGGCGCGTCCCGGACGAGCGTGCTCGCGCTCGTGGTGCGCCGGGGCATGGCGTACGCGGCCGCGGGCATCTTGATCGGCTCCGCGTTCGCGTTCGCCGCCGCCCGGTCGATCGAGGGTCTCCTCTACGGCGTCGCCCCGCACGATCCCTCGACGTTCGCGATCGTGGCCGCCGTGCTCCTCGCGCTCGCCGCCGCCGCGAGCGCGGTGCCCGCCGCGCGGGCGGCGCGGGTGGATCCGCTGGAGGCGTTGAGGGGGGAGTAAGAAACAGAGAGGGTCGCGGCTGGGCGCCCCTCACCCCTGCCCCCTCTCCCGGAGGGAGAGGGGTGAGGTTCAAACAAAGCCGCCCGGCTTGCGCCGGGCGGCGGAGGACGACGGAGGGGGGAGAGGGGATCAGCGGCCGCCGGTGGGCGGGAGCGGGCGGGTGCCGGTGGAGTTGCCGCGGGAGGTGCCCGAGCCGGAGCCGGTGCCCGAGCCCGTGTTGCCGCCGCCGCGGTGCCAGCCGTTGTTGCTGCCCGAGG
>DAHUXD010000011.1 GCA_027307335.1 Acidobacteriota bacterium | reverse complement strand
ACCGTCGACGGGCGGACGTGACGCGCCTTCGCGGCCGGCGGCCGCTCGCGGTCCTCGCGCTCGCCGCGCTGGCCGCGCTGGCCGCGGCTGCGGCCCCGCCGCGCGGATGGACCGACCCGGCGTGGTTCGACGGCGCGCGCTTCCATCAACCCGAGGCGTCCGCGACGACCACCGCCGAATGGTTCCGCCGCACGTTCGCCACGCACCGCGGGCCGTGGCGCGACTTCACCGACACGCCGCCCGGGCCCCCGCCGCCCCGGTGCGTCGACGGCGGCCGGCTCCGCGTCACGTTCGTCAACCACGCGACGGTCCTCATCCAGACCGACGGGCTCAACATCCTGACGGACCCGACCTGGGCGCCGCGCTCGGCCCCGATCGTGGGCGTCCGCCGCCGGCGGCCGCCCGGGCTTCGCTTCGAGGACCTCCCGCCGATCGACGCCGTGCTGGTCAGCCACGACCACCACGACCACATGGACCTGCCGACGCTCGCCCGCCTCGAGGCCCGATGGCATCCGGCGATCTTCACGGGGCGGCGCAACGCGGCGTTCCTCGCGAAAAACGGCATTCCGGGCGCGCGCGATCTCGACTGGTGGCAGACCGCCTCGATCGCGCCGGGCGTGACGGTGGCCGCGGTGCCCGCGCGGCACAGCTCGGGCCGGTCGCCGTTCGAGCGCAACCGGACGCTCTGGTGCGGCTTCGTCGTGTCGGGGCCGTCCGGCGCGATCTACTTCGCCGGCGACACCGGCTGGGGCGCGCACTTCCCCGCCATCGCCGAGGCGTTCCCGAGCCTTCGCCTCGCGTTCCTTCCGATCGGCGGCTTCCAGCCGGTCTGGTACATGCGGGAGCAGCACCTCGGGCCCGACGACGCCGTGGCGGCGGAGCGCCTCCTCGGCGCGGGAACGGTCGTGCCGATCCACTTCGGCACCTTTCCGAACGCGGGCGACGCCGAGTTCGAGCCGGTCGAGACCCTCTCCCGCGCGCTCGCGCTCTCGCCGGAGATCGCGTCGCGCTTCGCCGTCCTCGACAACGGCCAGTCGTTGGAGGCCCCGCCCGTTCCCCGTTGATCTCGCGCGGCGATTGATGCGCCCGCATCTCGCGAGCCCTCTCGAAGAAGGGCACGCTCGAGGACCGAGGGAGGGCGCCCATGCCGAGCTCCACCCGAAGGCTCCTCGCCCTGATTCCCGCCGCGCTGCTGACGGCCGCGGTCGCCCGCGCGCAATCGCCCCCTTCGTTCCCGCCGGCCGGCCGCTGGGAGATCACGGTGCTCTCCGGATACCGGATCGAGGGAGGGATCTCGACCAAGGCCGCGCCCGAACTGACGGTCCTCGGCCTCGACGATGCGGCGACGTATGGCCTCGCGCTCGACTGGCAGATCGATCGCTACGCCGACGCCGAGATGCAGTACAGCTACACGAGCTCGCCGGCGACCCCGGTCCTCTTCAATCCCGACACGGGAGCGATCCTGCGGGGACAGCCCTACGACCTGGGCATCCACGACGTCACCTTCGGGATCCTCGGCAACCTGATTCCGGCGGGTCGCCCCGTCCGGCCCTACATCGGACTCGGGCTCGGCTTCACCGTGCTGGCGCCGTCGAACGACCTGCCGTCGGAAACGAAGCTCACGTTCAGCGTCGCCGCCGGAGTGCGCGCGGCCCTCTCGCCGCGGTTCGGGCTCCGCTTCGAGGCCCGCTGGGTCCCCGTGTACCTCTTCTCGACGGGTCCCGGCGGCTACACGTGCGACCTGATCTACTTCTCGTGCTCGTCAAACGACGTCGGCCACGTGATCCAGCAGGCGGACTTTCGCCTCGGCGCCAGCTTCCGGTTCTAGAACACCACCATGACGGCGCCGCCCTTCACGCCGTCGCCGTAGAGCGGCGCGAAGGAGACCGACACCTTCCCCTCACCGCTCCGGATCCGGTCGTTGAGCGCGACGACGCCGCGGCCCACGAACGTGCCGATGAGAGCGCCCGCGGTGACGTCCGAGGTCCAGTGCGCGTTGTTGTAGATCCGGCAGAACCCGACGAGCCCGGCGACCGTGTAGGCAGCCACGCTGACCCACCATTGGTCGGAGTGGGCGCTGATCACCGAGGCGACGGCGAAGGCCTGCGTGGCGTGTCCCGATGGAAAGGAGTTGTCGCTGCCGCTGAACGGATGGAAGCTCGTACTGCTCGTCGACTGGTACGGCCGATCCCGCCCGATGACGAACTTGAGCGTCGGCGTGATGATCCCCGAAGCGAGGATCGACGCCATGACGCTGTCGAAGAAGATGTTCTTCGCGGCCGGATCGTGAAACACGAAGCCGGCGACGCCGTACGCGCCGATCACCGCCCAGGAGTACTCGGCGCCGAAGGGCTGAATGATCTTCGACATGTCGTCGAGCGCCTGCGTCTGGTTCGCCTGCGTCTTGTTGCGCATCGGGTAGTCGAAGGCGAACCCGACCGCGACCACGCCGGCGGCGATGCCGCCGAAGACCAGCCAGTTCTTCGCGCTCCAGTGGAGCGGCGCCCCCAGGATCCCGACCGTGTCCTTCAGCGCCATGTCGCCCGCGTTCTTCCACGACTCGAACTGCGTCGCCGGCGGCCCCGCGGCGCTCCCGGTCGAGGCGGAGGAGTCGTCGGGCGCCGTCAGGAACGTCGCGAAGGCCTCGCTCCTCGGGAGCGAGACGGCCTCGTCGGCGGGAACGGCTTGTGGAGCGTCATCGCATGGCGAGCGGACCTCCGCGTCGAGCGCGTCGGAGGCGGATGCGGCCGACACCGTGGCGAGAAGCACGATCAGAGCCAGGGAGAGCGCGCGAGGGGGCGTTCTCATGCAAGAAGAGGTCCGCTCGAAGCTCGGACCTGGGAGGCGGAACGGCGGCTCAACGGGGCGCCGCCTCGATGTCCCGGATCACCCGCTCCGCGACCCATCCCGCGCCGGGATTGTCGAGGGTGGACCGGATCGACGCGAGCGCGGGCATCGAGGCCCTGCCGATCGCGCCGAGCGCGTAGAGGCAGGCGCGCACCACGGCGCTCGACTGGTGGGGCGCGCGGCACGCCGCCGCGAGCGCGGACACCGCGGGCGCCGCCGCCGGCCCCTGGGCGCCGATCGCGCGCGCCGCCGCCTCGCGCACGTTCGAGTCCGGATCGTCGAGCGCCTTCTCGAGGGCCGGCAACGCCGCCGACGCGGCGGCGCCCCTCGCCTCGAGCGCGAGCGCGAGCGCCGCGAGCGTGCGGACGCGCGGATCCGGGTCGGCGGAAAGCGCGCGCGAGAGGCTCGCGTCGTCCGTCGCGGGGAGCCTCGGCTCGGTCACCTTCGACGCGAGCGCCCAGCCCTCCGCGCCCGCTCGCGCGAGAATGACGTTGTCGACGCCGAGCGTGAAGCCCGACGACGCCGGGTTCTTCCCGAGGCACACGAACGTCAGCGAGTGCCGGCCCTTCTCGAGCCGCACCCACCCGAGCTGCCGGTCGAGGCCGACGTAGGTGTCCCAGGCATAGCCGTCGAAGCGGTTCTGCAGGCGGATGTCGGCGCCGGGCTCGTGCTCGAGCTCGTTGGCGGCCGCGGCCTTCCCGTCGAGGAGGATCTCGTAGGTGCCGTAGTCCGGCGCCTGGGCCACCTGCGTCGAAAGCTCGTAGAGACCCGACTCGTCCACGACGAACGGCACCTCGACCCGAGCCCCCGGCCCCTCCGCCTCGAAGAGCAGCACGTCCTTGCCCCAGAAGAGCTCCTTCGACACGGAGACCTTCCCCCTCTCGGCGCGCACGTCCGCGGGCGACGCCTCGGCCTCGAGCTGCCTCACGTTGCCGTGGGGCAGGCGCGCGGAGCCGTACGGCACCGGCGGCTGTCCCGACGCGATGCCCTTCTGATACCAGTAGGCGACCGAGGAGATCAGGTCCTGGCGCTCGCCGAAGGCGGTCTTCACGCGGCCGTCGGGGTTGTACGTCCAGCCCTTGTGCTCGATCTCGACCCGCAGCGACTTCGAGAACGGCACGGGATCCACGAGATGCCAGCGGTAGGCCGTCATGCGCGCGCCGAGCCCCTCGCCCTCGGAGATCGGCGAACCCGTGTAATCGCCCTCGGCCACGTGCAGCCCCCACGCGTCGTTGAAGTAGTCCTCGGACCCGGTGCCCTGGATCGAGGCCACCTTCTCGCCGTCGACGTAGAACATGTCGTCGCCCTCGCCGAACCAGCCCGGCTCGGCCTGGAGCACCGACAGCACCGTCCCCACGTAGAACCCGCGGCCCTGCGTGTCGAGGAAGACCCAGGGCTTCCCGTCCGCCGGCGCCGGGAGCGCCTGGCGGTACCAGGCGTGGAAGTACGCCGTGTTCGCCGGGAGCGAGGGAACCTTCTCCCAGTCCACGTGGTAGTACAGGCCGACGCGGCGCGCGCCCTCGTTCGTCACCGTGATGCGGCACGCCTTCTCGAACGGCATCGGCCAGTAGCTGTTGCGCGCGCGGCCGTCCGAGAGGTTGCGGATCATCAGCGACCGGATCGGCCGCTCGAATCCATGGCCGACCGCGAAGAAGTCTCCGAGGGGCACGTCGACGCTCGGCGTCGCGCTGCCGTCGTAGTAGACCCGCAGGCGCAGGAGCCGGGGCCAGCCGTACTCGGTGCCGGAGGCCGTCGTCCAGATGTGGGTGACGATGCCCGGTCCCGAGAGGTCGGCGATCGTGAGGGTCTCGCCCGGCAGCGGGTGCTTGCTGTCGTCGTTCCAATCCGGCAGCGGGGAGTTCGACGACGAACGGTGCGCCGTGAAGTCCTTCAGCTGCGAGAACGCCATCGGATCGATCGGTCCGGTGAGCGCGGGCTGGGCGACTGCGGAGGCGGCGAGCGCGAGTCCCGCGAGGACCCCTTCCAGTCGTCTTCTCATGGGAGGATCCTAAGCCAACGGGCGCCCCGTCCACGCCGGTGGCGCTCCGCCGCGCCATCGCATAGCTTTGGCCGATGAGCCAGACCGGGAAATACGACGCGATCGTCATCGGGACCGGCCAGGCCGGCCCCTCGCTCGCCGTGCGGCTCGCGAAGGCGGGTCAGAAGGTGGCGATCGTGGAGCGCCGGGCGGTCGGCGGCACCTGCGTGAACACGGGCTGTATCCCGACGAAGACCATGGTCGCGAGCGCGTACGCGGCGCATCTCTCGTTTCGTTCCGGGGACTTCGGCGTGCGGCTCCCCGGGCCGCCCGCCGTCGACATGAAGGCGGTCAAGGCGCGCAAGGATCGAATCGTCGCGACGAATCGCGACGGCGTGACGTCCTGGCTGCGCGGGACCCCCGGCGTCGACCTCGTCTTCGGTCACGCGCGTTTCGAGTCCGCCGCGCGGGTCCGCGTCGGCGACGCGCTGCTCGAGGCGCCAAAGGTCTTCGTCAACGTCGGGGGCCGACCGTCGGTGCCGCCCGCGATGGCAGGGGTCGGCGACACGCCGTTCTGGACGAGCTCGTCGATGATGGGCGTCGACTTCGTGCCGCCGCACCTCGTCGTCGTCGGCGGCAGCTACGTCGGCCTCGAGTTCGCGCAGATGTATCGCCGCTTCGGCAGCGAGGTCACGGTCGTCGAGATGGCGCCCCGCCTCGTCGCGCGGGAAGACGAGGACGTGTCCGACGCGATCCGTCAGATTCTCGAGCGCGAGGGAATCACGGTGCGCACCGGCGCGGAGTGCATCGCGCTCTCGAAGACGGCCGGCGGCATCCGCGTGCACGCGAACTGCCACGAGGGAGATCCGGACATCGAAGGGTCTCACCTGCTCCTCGCGGTCGGCCGCCGGCCCAACACGGACGACCTCGGCCTCGACGAGGCGGGCGTCCGCACGGACGCGCGCGGCAACATCGAGGTCGACGACCGGCTGCGCTCCTCCGTTCCCGGAATCTGGGCGCTCGGCGACTGCAACGGCCGCGGCGCCTTCACCCACACCGCTTACAACGACTACGAGATCGTTGCCGCGAACCTCCTCGACGGCGACCCGCGCCGCGTCACCGACCGGATCACCGCCTACGCGCTCTACGTCGATCCGCCGCTCGGCCGCGCCGGGATGACGGAGGCGGAAGCGCGAAAGGCCGGCCACCGCCTCCTCGTCGGGAAGCGCCCCATGACGAAAGTCGGGCGCGCCGTCGAGAAGGGCGAGGACCAGGGATTCATGAAGGTCGTCGTGGACGCCGACACGAGACAGATCCTCGGCGCCGCGATCCTCGGGGTCGGCGGCGACGAGGTCGTCCACGTGCTCCTCGACGTCATGTACGCGCGCGCGCCCTACACGCTCGTGCAGCGCGCCATGCACATCCACCCGACGGTCGCGGAGCTGCTGCCGACGCTGATGGGGGAGCTGAAGCCGGCTTAGTCCGCCTTCTCAGAACGGACGGGAGACGATCAGGAGCCCGCCGACGATCGCGGTCGCATCCTCGAGGAGCGCGATCGGAAGGTCCCGGCCCGCGGCGCGCGCGAGCCGCACGCGAAGCTCGTAGCCGCCGAGGGTGCCGGCGATCGCGCCCCCGACACCGGCGACGAGACCCCCGGCGAGCAGCCCCGCGGGCACCCCGAGCGCCGCCCCGCAGAAGCCGCCGGTGACGAGGCGCGCGATGAAACCCGGAGGCGCCTTTCGGCTCGGCGTCTTCGGGAGCTGGTCCGTCACGAGCTCGGCGAGGGCGAGCAGACTCACGATCCAGGGCGTCGCGGCGTAGCCGAGGAACGCGAGCGGCGTCGCCTCGAGGTGGATCCAGCCGAGGCGGGCCGCCCAGCTCACGACGGCCGGCGCCGTCATCGAACGGAGGCCGGCCACGATCCCGATGAGAAACGCCAGGACGAAGATGCTCACGGTGCCTCCTGCGAGTGGGCGGCGATGCTACAACGACGGTTCGTCGTTCGCCGTGGCAGAAGCCCCGAGGTGCCGGCGGCACTCCGTCACGCGCGCGGGACGACGGCGATCACGACGAGCCGCTTCGGGCCGTGCACGCCGTACGCGAGCGTCTGCTCGATGTCGGCGGTCTTGCTCGGCCCGGAGACGAGGAGCGCATTCGGCGGCATCCGCCCGGCCCAGCCCTCGTCGCGCATCGCCTGCCAGAGGGAGCCGTGGATGCGCGCGACGTCGAGGAGCGCCAGGTGCACCGGCGGCACGAGCGAGAGCAGGCGCGGCTCCTCGGGCGTCGGCCAGAGGATCAGGCCTCCCGTGTCGGCGATGCCGCCGCGGGTGGTCGTGAAGCCGGCATCGACATCGTCGAAGAGGGTTCGCTTCATCTCCTCGATCGGCCGGTCGTAGGGCACGAGTCGAACGGCGGAGCCGCGGAGGACGGACTCGAGCCGGCCGGCCGCATCCGTGCCCGGGCCGTACGCGATCGAGCGGATTCCCTCCGCCTCCGCGAAGGCCCGGACGCGGCCGGGCCAGTCGTCACCGTTCGCCTCGAGGAACTCGGCATGGACCGCCTCCATCGCGCGGCGGAGGCTCGCATAGCGCTCCTCCGGACGAACCGCCCGCCGCGCCATCACGGCGAAATCGGGCTCGCCGGCGGGCTCCGTCGACGCGCCGCTCTCGAGCCGCGCGAGGATGCGTTCCCGGGCGCCGTCAGGCATCGGGAATCCGCTCGTCGTCCGCGAGCTCGTGCAGCGAGCGGCGCGCGGGCCGCGGCGCGGAGCGGAAACGCGTCCACGCCGAGAGCGGCGGGAATCCGGCCGGAACGAGACGCCCGAGGCGGGTCGCCGCGAGCGCGGCGGCGCGGTAGAGGCGCGGCCGCGAGAGGACCGTGCTCCAGACCCTCCACGCGAGGCTCTCGACACGGTGCCGCGCCCCCCCGCGCCCGAGGACCGCCGACGCGCCGCCCGGCGCCGCCGCCTCCGTCCGCAGGCGCACGATCAGCTCGGGAATGGGGATCCCCACGGGGCACACCTCGCCGCACGCGCCGCAGAGGCTCGAGGCCTCGAGCAGGTCCGCGCGCCGATCGACGCCCTCCGTCTGCGGCGTGACGAGCTGGCCGATCGGACCCGGGTAGACGGCCTCGTAGGCGTGGCCGCCGATGCGCGTGTACACCGGGCAGTGGTTCATGCACGCGCCGCACCGGATGCACCGCAGCGTGGCCTGGAGCGCTCGGTCGGCGTGCATGCGCGAGCGGCCGTTGTCGAGGATGACGAGGTGCACCTCGCGGGGGCCGTCCTTCTCGCCGGGCCCGCGCGGGCCGCCGATCATGTTGAAGTAGGTCGTGATCGGCTGGGCGGTGGCCGATCGCGTGAGCAGGCTGTAGAGAGGCGGCACGTCCTCGAGCCGAGGGACGACCTTCTCGACGCCCATGAGCGCGATGTGCACGGGAGGCACGTGCGTGGACATCCGGCCGTTGCCCTCGTTCTCGACGAGGCACAGCGTGCCTGTCTCGGCGACCGCGAAGTTGACGCCGGAGATCCCCGCGTCCGCCTCGAAGAACTTGCGGCGCAGAACCCGCCGCGCGATGGCCGTGAGCGCGTCGACGTCCTCCGTGTACACGGCGTCCCGGATCTTGCGGCCGAAGAGTTTCGCGATCTGACCGCGGTTCTTGTGGATCGCCGGCATGATGATGTGCGACGGCGTCTCTCCGTCGAGCTGGATGATGTACTCGCCGAGGTCGGACTCGAGCGACTCGATCCCGTGCCTCTCGAGGAAGTCGTTCAAGTGCATCTCCTCGGACACCATCGACTTCCCCTTGACGACGCGGGTGGCGCCGTGGCGCCGCAGGATCTCGAGAACGATCGCGTTGGCCTCCTCCGTCGTCTCCGCCCATCGCACGGAGATGCCGTTCTCGCGGCACCGCGCCTCGAGCCGGACGAGATGCTCGGGCAGGCGCGCCAGCGTCCGCGCGCGGATGGCGGCGCCGAGCGCCCGCAGGTCGCGCCACTCCACCGGGTCCGCGAACCGGGCGGCCCGCTTCGCCATGAGCCCGTCCATGGCGCGCCGGAAGTTCGCCCGCAGCGGCCCGTCCGCGAGTGCCGCCGTCGACGCGCGGCGGAAGTCGGCCGGCCGCGGCTCAGCGCTCACGCGTCCGCTCCCACAGGAACTCGGCGACGTGACGCGGGACGATCCGCGATCCGCGCGCCGCGAGCCGGCCGCCCACGTTCATCAGGCACCCCGCGTCGCCCGACAGCAGAACCCCGGCGCCGGACTCCTCGACCGCCGCGGCCTTGTCGTCCGCCATCGCTCCCGAGATTCCCGGGTGCCGCACCGCGAACGTGCCGCCGAAGCCGCAGCACTCCTTGTCGCGCGCGAGCGGCGCGACGGTCACCCCCGAGAGCTGCGCCAGGAGCTCCAGCGGCTGCCGGTCGACGCCGCACTCGCGCAGCGCGTGGCAGGAGGAGTGCCAGGCGACCCGCACCGGCGCGCCGCGGTCCGCGAGCCGCACGCCGAGAACGCCGACGAGAAACTCCGTCAGCTCGACCACGCGGTTGGCGAACGCCCGTGCCGCGGTTTCGTCGGGATCGCCCGCGAAGAGATCGGGATAGTGCCGCCGGATCATGCCCGCGCACGAGCCCGACGGGACGACCACGGGCTCCTCGCCCGGGAAGCGCCGCAGCTGCGCGCGGGCAACCTCGCGGGCCTCGCCGGCGTAGCCGCTGTTGTAGGCGGGCTGCCCGCAGCAGCTCTGCCCTCTCGGGAAGACGACCCGCACGCCCTCGCGCTGCAGCAGCCGGATCCCGGAGAGGCCCGCCTCGGGATAAAAGAGATCGACGAGGCAGGTCCCGAAGTAGAAGACCGCGCGCGGCCGGGAAGAAGCGTCCGTCACAGCAAGACGCCCGTCACATTAAAGCGATGATACTTCCGCGGGCACCGCGTCGAAACTTGAGATACTGGAGGCTCCAGGGGGACAACGATGGCCAGGTCGCACGGCTTCGGGCTGGCTGTTTCCGCGGCGGGCTCGCTGCTCGCTTTCTCGTTCGCGCGTGCGGACACGGAGCCCGGCACCCGCGCGGTGATCCGGGGAACCGGCAAGGACGTGCAGATCGTCTATCGCGCGCCCCGCACGGCGCCGCTCGCCCGCGCCGCCGCGGATCCGATCACGGACGCCCTCCGGCAGAAGAGAACGGGCGCGTCCGACCAGACCGTGCTCGCGTATCTCGACCAGCATCGCGACGAGATGCCCGACATCGTCGGCGCGGATCTCCTTCGCCGCTTCCGCCAGGCGGGCGCGGGCGACCCGGTGATCGCGTTTCTTTCGACCAACGCCGCCGTCGAGATCGGCGAGACGGCCGAGGGCGGCGCCGCGGTCTGGGGACTCCCGGAGGAGGGCGGCGCCTACGGGGGCGCGTATCCGGATCTCGTTTCGAGCGGCTATCCGTTCTACGGCGGCGGCTACGGTGGCTATGGCGGGTACGGCGGGTTTGGCGGCTATCGAGGCTGGGGGATGCGCGGCGGCTTCCGGGGCGGCCACGGATTCCACGGCGGCTTCCACGACCGCAACGCGTTCTTCATCCGATTCGGGAACGGATCCGGGCCGCGGCCGATGCCGCATCCGATGCCGAGTCCGCGCGGCGGAATGACGCACGCGGCGATCGCCGGGGGCGCCCGCAGACGCTGAAGAGCGGGACCGCGTGCGCTAGAAGACCAGGGCGCCTCGGGGCGACCTCCAGGGCGCGGAGCGCCTCCAGTGGGAGATCAGCCACATCCCCTCGCCGCCGCACTTCGGACACGACCTCTGCCGGATGCGGCCGGACGGACGCATGAGACCCGACGGCTTCGCCGCGCGCTTCGGGAGCCCGCCCGACGTTCGAGCCGAGGCGCGGGGCCGCGTCAACCTCATCGGCGAGCACACCGATTACAGCGGCGGATTCGTCCTCCCGGCCGCGATCCCGCTCCGCTGCCGCGTGTCCCTCGCGCGGCGCCCGGGGAAGCGGGTCCGCCTCTTCTCGGACGACCGCGAAACCGACGGCGTGCTCGAGTACGCGCTCGGCGAGGAGACCGCCGGACGCGGCTGGATCGACCACGTCCAGGGGATCACCCGCGTCCTCGCGGAGCGCGGGGACGCCCTCGGCGGCTTCGACGTCAGCGTCGCCTCCGAGGTGCCGCTCGGCTCGGGGCTCGCGTCGAGCGCGGCGCTCGAGGTCTCCGTGCTCCGCGCCCTGCGCGACGCGTTCCGCCTGCCGCTGGACGACGTCGCGCTCGCGAAGACCGCCCGCCGCGCCGAGAACGAGTTCGTCGGCGCTCCCGTCGGCATCATGGATCCGATGGCCGCAAGCCTCGCGCCCGAGGGGGCGGCCCTCTTCCTCGACACGCGATCGCTCGCTCACGAAACCGTGCCGATCCCGGAAGGCGCCGAGATCGGAGTGATCGACTCGGGGCTCCCCCACGAGCACGCCCGGGGCGGCTATCGCACGAGGCGGGCCGAGGTCGAGGAGGCGACGCGGCGCCTGGGCGTCCGCGAGCTGCGCGATCTCTCCGGCGAGGACCCGGAGGCCGTCGCGCGCCGCCTGCCGGAGCCGCTCTCGCGGCGGGTCCGCCACGTGCTGACGGAGAACCGGCGGGTGCTCGAGGCGCTCGCCGCGCTGCGGGCGAGCGACCTCGTGCGCATGGGGACGCTCGTGCGCGAGGCGCACCGCTCGCTGGCGGACGACTTCGAGGTGTCGACGCCCGAGGTCGAGCTGCTGGTATCGCTGGCGGACCGTCGGCAGGGCGTGTACGGGGCGCGGCTCACCGGAGGCGGCTTCGGCGGCTCGGTTCTCCTCCTCGCGGCGCGCGGGGCGGCTCGGGCCGCCGCCGACGCGGTCGCCCGCGATTACCGGGCGCTGTCGGGACGCGTGGCGACCGTGCTCCTTCCGATGGCCTCCGAGTAGGCCGGACTACTGGATCCGGGCCTCCCCGGCGGCGCGGGCCGCGTCGCGCTCGGGCTTCAGCAGCGTGTTCGCGCGCCGCACGAGGGCGCCGAGCTTCGCGCGGCCGCGCGGGATCTGGCCCAGGGGCAGCTCCCAGAGGATGCCGGCGCGGCTGAAGTCGGCGTCGAGCAGCGACGGCTCGCCCTCTTCGAGACCGCGGGTCCACTCCTCGCGGATCATCGCCCGCCGCACCGTCCGAAGCGCGTCGAGCCGCTCGGGCGCGCGCGCGTCGAGCTCCAGGCGGAGCATCGCGGTCCCGGTCGAGCGGCCGTCGCGAGCTCCCTCATCGCTCGTATCGATCGAAAGGCGCGGGGCGAGATGGTGTCCTTCCGTCCCTCGGCTCATGATCGCCATCGGTCCCTCCCTGGGGCCCATGCTCCCGCGAGCCGAGGCGGCTCCTTTGATGCAAATGCATCAAAGCGCGCAATGGAAGGCCCCGGGCGACTCGGTTTCTCGACTCCCGCGGGACTCGGCTACTTCGCCTCGAACACGTATTCGTGCTGGCCGTCGCGGATGATGAGCGTCTTCGCCGGGCCGCTCCCCACGACGAACTCGAAGCCCTGGCCTCCGGGCGCGATCGTCAGGTACGAGATCGTGCCGTCGGGATTCTTCCGCGAAGCGACCGGGGTCTTCCACTCGCCGAAGTCGAACACCGTTTCCGATCCCGGATGCGTGACCGTGATGTCGCCGAGCGCCGCGTTGACGTAGTGCGGCGCGAGCTTCGCGCTCTCGGCGGGGTCCGCCGGGACCGTGAGGAGCTTCCGCTCGGCCGCGAGCTCGTCGTAGAACGTCTTCGCCTGCGCGGCGACCTGCGCGTCGGCCTCGGGATGTCCGTCGAACAGCACCTCGAGGAGCTTGCGGCGGTACACGGTGCGCAGGATCCATCCGGGGTCCGCGTTGGTCAGGATGACCGCGCCGACGTCCTGAACCGGCAGCCACATCATGTCGCTGTGGTACCCGATCATGTCCCCGCCGTGATGGACCACGGTCACGCCGTACGTGGTGTTGACCATCAGGCCCATGCCGTAGGTCTCGTCCTTGCCGATCGGCACCTGCGCGGCGCGCCGCTCGAGGAGCGGCTCCTCGGGAATGTACGTCTTCCCGTCCGGGAGCTTTCCCTTGTCGAGCTCCATCTGCACGTAGTGCAGCATGTCGCGCACGTTGCTCCAGGCGGCGCCCGCCGGACGGAGCGGGATGACGGCGTAGTTGAGCGCCATGACCGCCGGCTTCGTGTTCCCGTCGATGTCGGGCGCGTGCGGGTCGGCGTGGTCGCCGGCGAGCGCCTTCGCGTAGTCGAAGGTCGTCGTCTTCATGCCGAGGGGGTCGAAGACCTGCGTCTGCATCGCCTTGTCGTAGGCGGCCCCGAGCTCCAGGTTCGGATACAGGACGTGCCCGGCGGTGAACCCGGCCGCGCCTGCCATCGGGTTCGAGTACTGGAACATCTCGCCGAACTTCGTGGTCGGCTGCATCGTCGCGAGGGTCGCCATCGCGGCCTCCGGCGTCACTCCCTGGAACTGGAAGAGCCACTCGAGGTCCTGCCGCGGCAGGCCCGTGCACGCGCAGATCAGCTGCCGGATCTTCACCTGCTTCGTCGTCTCGGCGTCTCCGAGCCTGAAGGAGGGCAGCACGCTCGTCACCGGCGTGTCCCACGTCAGCTTCTTCTCCGCGACGAGCCGGGCGAGGAGGAGCGTCGTCAGCGCCTTCGTGTTCGACGCGATCATGAAGTCGGATTCGGCATCGACCTTCGCGGGCTTCCCGAGATCCTTCACCCCGTATCCGTCCGCGAAGACGACCTTGCCGCCCTGGACGATGCCGACCGCGACGCCGGGGACCTTCAGCTCCTTCATGCCGGTCTCGACGAACCGCGAGAGCTCGGCGAGCCGCGCCGGGTCGAGCGGGTTCGCCTTCTTGCCCGCGAAGGACTCGCGCACGTAGCCCTTCGGCAGGAGCCGGCCGAAGATGAGCGCGACCTGCGCGCCGCGCTTCTCGGCGACCGGGTCGCTCAGATCGATGATGTCGACGTTCCAGCGGCCGTTCGCGAAGCGCGCGACCGCCTCGACGCCGCGCTTCTCGTTCGGCGACGTCTGGTATTCGTAGACCCTCTGCTTCGACCAGCCGTCCCGGTCCGGCGCGTCGTTGGCGACCTTCAGGGGCCACGGGTGATCCGGCTTGTACGCCGCCCACCCGGCGGCGACGGCGGCGTCGGCGTCCTTCGCCTCGACGTCGACGAGCGCGATCCACGAGTCGCCCTCCGGCGAGGCGAGGATCGTCGCCGGACCCCTCACCGAGACCGTCCAACCGGAGGGGGCGATGAACGCGTTGCCCGCGACGGTCGTCGAGGGCGTGTCCGCGGCGAGGGCCGCGGCCGGAGCCTGGCCGAGCGCGGGCGAGGAGAGAACGAGGAAGAGGAGCAGACCGGCGAGCTTGCGCATGCCGGCAAGATATCCCACAGTCTCCCCCGCCCGCGCGGGCTCGGGACTTACGCGGCGCCGGCCGGCGCCATCGCGGCCATGCGGCGCTTCATCTCCTCGGGCGAAACGTCCTCGACGTGCGTCGCGACGTACCAGAGGTGGCCGAACGGGTCCTCCACGCCGCCCATGCGGTCGCCGTAGAACTGGTTCTCCACGGGCCGCACCACCTTGCCGCCGGCGGCGACCGCGCGCTTCACGGTGTCGTCCGCGTTCTCGACGTAGAGGAGGAGCGAGATCGGCGTGCCGCCGAGCGTCTTCGGGCTCTTGTGTCCCATCTGCGGGTTGGCGTCGGCGAGCATGACCATCGAATTGCCGATCTGGATCTCGGCGTGCCCGATCTTGTTGTCGGGCCCCGGCATCCGCATGCGCTCCTTCGCGCCGAAGACGCGCGTGTAGAAGTCGATCGCGGCGGCGGCGCCTTCCACCAGCAGGTAGGGCGTCACGCGCGGGTACTCGTCGGGAATCGCCTTGACTTTGCCGGCCATCGTCAGAACTCCTTTCCGAGCGAAACGGAAGCTCGGAAATTCTTCTTATCAGGAATCGGCGAAGCGGGAGCGAGGAAGTTCCACGCCTGCCCCTGGGCGGGTCGAAATGTCACGCCGCCCCGAGGGCACGAGGGAATGACCTCCGCGGGAAGCCTCAGTTCGACGGCTTCGGCGCCTCCGGTGGTGCGTTCGTGCCCTTCATCATCGGGCATTGCTCGTGGCCCGCATGTCCCATCATCCCGTGGCCGTGGGCGCTCCTCGCGTCGCCGCCGCAGCAGGCCATCGCGGGACTCGCCATCGGGCAGCCGGCCGGCCCGGCATGCGTCGAGGCCTGATACGCGACGAGCTTTTCGAGGACCGACTCGAGCGCCGCGATCTTCTTCTCGCCCGGCGCGTTCTTCGCCGCCTGAAGCTGCGCTTCGATTTCCTTCCACGCCGCCTGCCGTTCCGCGGCCGCCTTCTCCCGGGACGCGGCCATCTCGCGACAGTGCTTGGCACAGGCTTCGGGATCCATGGCCGGGGACTGCTGGCCGACGGCGACGCTCGCGAGGAACAGGCTCATCAGCGCGACGGATGACTTGTGTCGAATCATGAATTCCTCCGGACTGAGACTAAGCCGCCGGACCGGAAGGCGCATGGGTCAGTTGCACCATGGCGGAGCGGCCGATTCCTATCGCCTCTGAAACTCTCGCGCCCGGTTCTCGATCACGAGAAGGCCCACCCTCGGATCCGCGCTCGCGCGCCGCCCGGCCAGGAAGCGCCCATCGCTCGCCACGTCGATGGGCACGGCCGAACTGGGAAGAATCGATCAGTCCGAGCTCCGCGACCGAAAAAAGCCGCTTCGCGGCCCCGAGCCGAGGGTTCCCGCCTTCCGCGCGGATCGGCAGCTCGTCGAGCCCTGGTGTCCGGCAGCGCGCGGTATGTGCTTGGAGTTCCCGGCAGATTCATGAACGATAGAGCGAAGGCTTCGTTCTAATCCAACTCTTAGGTGATGCAACGCGTTCACCCGTCGAGAGGTAGCGGCGAAGCGCGCGAGGTCCCCGTTTCACTGGCTGTTTGATTGCATGCCACGGGCGGCGCTGCCGCAATCGCTGCGCGAATCCCTCGCACGGCGCGCGGGGCGGCGAAAGGAGATCTCCCGTGCTGCCTCCGACCGCTCGTCTCAAGCCACTTCTCGTGTCCCTCGTGCTCCTCGCCTCCGGCACCGTCGCGCTCGCGAAGGAGGGCGACCATCGCGGTTCCGACAACGTGCTCCCACCACCACCGACTCCGATCCTCTCCGTGGCCACCACCATGACCGGCGACTCGAACCCCTACGGCGTCGCGTTCGTCCCCGAGCGCTTCCCCACCGACGGAATGCTCTCGCCCGGCGATCTCGTCGTTTCGAACTTCAACGGGCCCTCCGGTTTTCAGGGCACCGGCACCTCGATCATCCGGATCACGCAGGCGGGCGTCGCGTCCGTCTTCTTTCAGGGAACACCGCCCCTCGGCCTGACGACCGCTCTTGGCGTCCTCGAGAAGGGCTTCGTCATCGCGGGCAGCGTGCCGACGACGGACGGCACCTGCAACACGGTCTCGGCGGGAGAGCTCCTGATCATCGACCGCAACGGCAACCTGGTCGATACTCTTTCCGACAGCCAGCTTCTCGACGGGCCGTGGGACCTGACGATTCGCGATCGCGGCGACCGGGCGCAGGTGTTCGTGTCGAACGTCCTGAGCGGCACCGTCACGCGCATCGACCTCCGGATCCCGGACGGGGGCAATCCCATCGCCGAGAGCGAGACGCAGATCGCGTCCGGCTACAAGACGGATTGCAGCGCCGCGGCCGTCGTCGTCGGCCCGACCGGCCTCGCCCTCGACGGAGACTCTCTCTACGTGGCGTCGACCGACGACAATGCAACCTTCGTCGTGAGGGACGCCGTCCACCGGAAGAGCGACCGGGGCAAGGGGCGTCTCGTGTACCAGGACGACGCGCACCTGCACGGACCGCTCGCCCTCGCGCTCGCCCCGAATGGCCATCTGCTCACCGCCAACGGCGATGCCGTCAACGAGGACGACAGCCACGTGAGCTACTACGTGGAGTTCACGAAGAACGGCCGGTTCGTGTCCTGGTTCCAGATCGACCCCGTCATCGGGTCCGCCTTCGGGCTCGCGGTGGAGGCGACCGACGGCCAGGTCCTGTTCGCGGCCGTCGACGACAATACGAGCATGCTCGAGGAGTGGTCCGAGGAGCGCTAGGAATGGGCGCGGGGTGCGGCGGCTTCGGAGGCCGCTGCGCCCCGCACGATTCCCCGACCCCTCACTACCGAGGCAGACCGTTCGGATCGGCGGCGGGTTGCGCCCCGGGGTCCGACCACGGTCTGCCGAAGGAGCCTGCGGGAAGAAGGCCGGGCATATCATTTCGGTGAACTGTCGTGGAGCAGCCAGCCGTTGCATCGACATGCGATGAGGCCCCGGTCGTGACGGCTCGAATGAGGGGAGGCGGCGTGAGGGTACTGATGTTGGGGGTCATCGCTGCGCTGACCGGCTGCGCCACGGGCGGCTCGAGCGCAGAGAACGCGTCGACCGCCGAAGTCGTGGTCACCGCGATCACCCCGGTTGCAGGCTCGGAGGTGCAGCCGTCGTCCGTGATCGAGGCCACGGTGCAGTTCACGATCGAGAAGTTCAAGCTGAAGGGCGAGACCTACTATCTGTTGACGCAGGTCGAAGACACCGGCGGCGGGTCGGTCGAGAGCGAGAGCGGTCATCGGCTGGCGGATCACCCCATCCTGACAGCGGCGAAGGGATCGGTCGTCGTCACGTATCCGCTCGCTCGCGTCTGGGGCAATGCAAAGCTCAGGAAACCCTTGAAGATATGGTTTTGCGTCCTGGAGCGACTTGGACCGAACGACTCGGTCGTCATCGGTCGCTCCGCACCCATCGAATACGCCGCGAAATAGGTTGTCATTCAGCGGCGCGGCTGATCGCCTTCGGAGCCGCTGACGCTCCACTCGCCGGTCGTTGACGGGAGACCCGCCCTGGCGGCGAGATCGAATCGAGGTGGCAGATGCCTCAGCAACCCTTCCAGCCCATCGTCGAGCGGGAGGAGGCCGCCGCACCGCACTGCATCCGATTCGCTCCCGGAGAGGAGGCCCGGCCCGACCAGTACGAACCGGGCGACTTCATCCTCACCCACGCCTCCAGCTTCTTCAGCTACCTGATCCGCTTGGGGCAGCGGCTCCGGTTCCGGGGGCGGGACGCCCGGTACGCCTGGTGGAGTCACACGGCCATCATCACGTCTCCGAACGGCGACCTGATCGAGGCCGTGGGTGCCGGCGTTGGCCGGGCCCATCTCACCAAGTACCGTGAGACGGAGTACCACCTCGTCAAGCTCGGCAAGCTCGCGGACCCGAAGGATCGCGAGCAGGCCGTTCGTTTCGCCACCTGGAGCCTCGGCGAGAGCTACGGGTGGTTCAACATCGCCAGCATCGCGCTGGGCCTCGTCATGGGAGGCAAGTTCACCTTCGGCTTCGATGGGCAGGCGATCTGCTCCGGGCTGGTGTCGCGGGCCCTGGAGCGGACCAACGCGATCTTCAACCGAAGCCCGTCCCACATCATGCCTGCCGACCTCGCCAGGTACTTCAAGGTCACTCCCCCGCCGCCCGGAACGAGCAAGGGTCGAATCCCGTAAGACGAGGATCGGGCGGACGTCAGCCGGAACGAGTGCAAGCCGCGCCTCCCGCCCGGCGGTCCTCGCATCTCCCCCTTCTCGTCCCGGTCGCGACTCATGAAGTCAGAGCACGACGGGTGCGCTAAGATGGGGCTGATGAACATGGAACCGGATACCAAGGAGTTCGTCGAAGCGACGTGCCCGGACGGGAAACCGCATCCCTTGAACTCGCCGCGAAACATGAAGGCCCATGAGCGATTCCTCTGCTCCTGTGGGCGCTCCTACTCGTTCAGCGAAGTCCAATGGCTCATCAAGGATCGCTCCGCGATCAAGAAGTAGCCTCCCCCCCCTCGGACATAGTCCCTGCACGCGGCGCCCCGACACGGCGCGAACGGCACCAGGCTCCCGGCCCCCCCGGAGGGGCGGGGGCCCTCAGAGCATCCGTGGCGGATCCGTGCCGCACGAACGCAGTTTCACCCCGGAAGGGCCGCGGGCTCCGTTTGAGCGGGCCCGTGTGGCACGACGAGAGCCCTCTTGACCAGATCGTTGACGCCCAGCGAGCAGACGATCGCGTAGCTGACGATGAAGAGAGTTTGGCCCACCGGCAAGGGCCGCATCTCGGCCAGACCGTTGATCCCGATCAAGACTCCCGCACAGGCATCGACGAACAGCGCGATCGCGAGCACGGCACTTGGCCGCGAGGCCCAGAATGCCCGGCGCTCGCGGATCGACACGAGCGACAACAGTGCGAAGAACAACAGTGTCTGAAAGGTGAATGTCTGCGTCCGGCCATCGCTGGCCGAGAGGCCGAACCGATGCCAGCCGATGGCGAGCAAACCCAGAGCCTCGACCAGCATGAGCAGACCGAGAAACGCGGCGACGCGCACGAGAGGGCCGATGTTCCAACTCTCCGGTTTCCGGGACGGCCGCACGCGATCCGTCGATAGCGCGATCTTCACGAAGTCGGTCATGAACACGAGCAGCACCATCCCGAGCGCGGAGATGACGAATTTCCCGGTGACGAGGTACGCGATCACCACGAACCCGGATTTGAGGATCGTCCTGCTGATCTTGTTGATGATCCACGTGAGGACCCGCTGATAGATGGCGCGTCCGTTTTTCACCAGATCGACGATTCCCTTGAGCCCTTCGGTCGTCAGCACGACGCTGGCGGCGCCCTTGGCGACATCGGTTGCGCTGTTCACCGCAATGCCGATTTCGGCCTGACGGAGAGCGGGGGCGTCGTTGACGCCATCGCCGGTCATGCCGACGACATGGCCGGCGGCTTGCAGGCTCCTGACGACGAGGAATTTGTCTTCCGGATACACTTCGGCAAACCCCCCGGAATCGCGGACGAGTTCGCGGGCATGGGATTCGGATGAGCTCTCCGCTTCCCGCAAGTCGGGGGCTCGGACGACCTCTCCCAATCCCAGCGTGCCGGCCGTCCTGCGCGCAACGGCGAGGGAATCGCCGGTCAGCATCTTTACGGCAACGCCGAGGGAGCGCAGCTCGTCAATGAGTTGACGGGAATCCGGGCGTGGCGCGTCGGCGAGGAGCGCGATGCTTACGAGCCCGAACGGCCCGTCGCCATCGGCGCGCGCCACGGCGATGCTGCGAAAGCCTTTCCGCGCTTCCCCGCTGGCGCCGGCTTCCAGGGCAGCGATGGCAGTCTCACCCAGTCCTGCCGCCGCTGCCACGGTCCGCAGAGCACCTTTGATCACGCGGACACGTCGGCCGTTTCTCTCGACGACAGCCTCCGTCCGACGCGTCGTCGGCGAAAACGGAACGAACGAAAGAGTGTTCGCCGCCTCCTCGAGCAGCCCGCGCTCTTTCGCCACGCGCAGGAAGGCAAGGTCGATGGCGTCTTGATTGGATTCGTTCGACGCGGCGGCCCCGTCGCAAACCACATCGTCCTCGGTAAGACCCGGTTGCGGCAACGCCCCGGCGAACGAAAGCCGGTTCATCGTCAACGTGCCCGTCTTGTCGGCGCACAGAACATCCATGTTTGCCGCATCTTCGGCCGCGCTCAGCCGGGTGACGAGCACGCCGTGCCGCGCCAGTTCGACGGAGCCCACCGCCATGCTGACGGTGAACATCACGGGGAGTGCCACGGGGACCGCGCTCATCAGCAACACGAGCGAGAGCGGCAGGATCTCGACGAGCGACGTTCCTTCGCTGAGCGCCAGGGCGACGGCGATCGCGACCTGTACGCCAACGATCAGGAAAAGCCATCGGACGACCCTCGTGACGACCTCGTCGATATGCAGTTTCGGACGAGCGCTTTCGACGAGCTGGGTCGTTCGGCCGTAAAATGTCTGGACTCCCGTCGCCGTCACCACGGCGGTCGCTTCGCCCTGCTTCACGGTCGATCCCGAGTAGAGCGGATTGCCAGCCGCCTTTTCGAGTTCGCGCGATTCGCCGGTCAGCGCCGACTGGTCGACCTGCAGGGTCCCGTCAATGACCTGAGCGTCGGCCGGGACAAAATCACCGGTTCGCACCCGGATGACGTCTCCGCGGACGAGATCGCGCGCGGGCAGGGCATTCCAGATCCGATCCCGCAACACCCGCGCCGAAACCTGCAATCGGCTGCGCAGCGCCGCCACCGCCGCCGAGGCGCGCTCCTCCTGAAGGAAGCTGAGTGCGGCATTCACGGTCAGAAGCGCGAGAGCAACGGCGAAATCGGCGCGCTTGCCGAGCATGAAGGACAAGACGGCGATCAATTCGATCATCCACGCCGACAGCCCCAGAACTTGCGGGCAAAGCTCAGGAAGGGATGGGATTCTGGTTCAGGAACATCGTTGGCGCCGTCCTGCCGGAGCCGCGCCGACGCGGCGGCGCTGGTCAGACCGGATTCGCGGCTGGAGCCGAGAGAGGAAAGCGTATCGGCGATATTCGTCCGTGGCGGTTGCCGCTCACCTCGGTCAACGGGCTCCAGCGGCTTGTTCCCTTTCTCGTTCGTGTCCGGAACGGTGATGCCAATTCGCGGCACCCCCGTCCTCCGTTCGCTTCAACGTGGCGGGAACGCAAACGTGTTCCGGCTGAGCGTCATCCGACCGTCCGAACTCTACATCGAGGCTCCGAGAGAAGAGGCGCGGGAGAGAGCAATGGCTCCAGGCAGGGCTCGAACCGACAACCCTCCGGTTGGGAACGCGAGTCGCGTCGTTGTCCCTGAAGTGGCGGGGCCGACGGGACTCGAACCCGCGACCTCCGGCGTGACAGGCCGGCGTTCTAACCAACTGAACTACGACCCCGCGAAGGAACGGCGCATCATACCGGAATAGTGCCCGCAGTCAACGGGTTGGAGGGAGCCTCGGAGCACTGGCGCCATGACCGGAATCCACGCCTTCCTCATCTTTCTGCTCTCCCTGTGGACACCCGGTCCCGCCGGCGCCGCCGCGTCATCCGCGGTGGTTCCGGCCGAATCGGCGACGTTCGACGGCACGCGCTTCCGCTCGCCCGAGCCGCGGGAAGTCCGCCTCGGCGACTGGATCCGGCGACGCCTGCACAGCCAGCGCGGCCACTGGCCGAAGTTCATCGCGACGCCCCTCGGCGACCCGCCTCCGGACCGGGTCTGCGACGGCGAGCTCCGCGTCACCCTGATCAATCACTCGACGCTGCTCGTCCAGATGGATGGCGTCAACATCCTGACCGATCCGACGTGGGCGCCGCGCGCGGTGCCGGTCGTCGGCGCGAAGCGCCGCCGCCCCGCGGGACTGTCGCTCGACGAGCTTCCGCCGATCGACGTCGTGCTGGTCTCCCACAATCACCAGGACCACATGGACCTGCCGACGCTGCGCCGCCTGACGCGAACGTTCCATCCGGCGATCTACGTGGGTCTCCGGAGCCGCGCCTTCCTCGACCGGGAAGGCATCCCCGGCGCTCACGACCTCGACTGGTGGCAGTCGACGTCCGTCGCCCGGGGCTTGACCGTTACGGCCGTCCCCGCGCGGCACCACGCCAACCGAAGCGCCTTCGACGACGACCGTATGCTCTGGTGCGGCTTCGTCGTGAGCGGCCCCTCGGGCTCGGTGTACTTCGCCGGGGACACGGGATGGGGCTCGCACTTTTCCGAGATCGGCGCGCGCTTTCCGAACCTCCGGCTCGCAATGCTGCCGATCGGCGGGTTCAAGCCGGTCTGGTACCAGCGCTCGCAGCATATCGGTCCGGAGGACGCCCTGGCCGCGATGCGCGAGCTCGGCGCCGCGAACATGATCCCGATGCACTTCGGGACGTTCCGCAACGGCGAGGAGGCCGAGGGCGAGGCCGTCTCGGGCCTCGTCGACGCGGTGGCCGCCTCTCCCGATCTCGCGGACCGCGTCGTGATCCTCGACAACGGGCAGTGGACGGACGTGCCGTTTCCGTCCGAGGCCGGCCGCGGTCAGGCGCGCGGCTTGACGGCCCGGATGAACGCGCTGCGGATCTTCCCGTCGACCTCCGGCGCGAGCGCGTCCACGTCGATGCCGGCGGAGGTGAGGAAGTCCCGCGCGTCGTTCGCCGAGTAGACCCGGGTCGGCTCCAGGGTCACGTCGACGAAGCCGGCCGCCTCGAGCTTCTCGCGGTACTCGTCCTCCGCGAGCGCGCCCGCGACGCAGCCGACCCAGAGCAGCATGTTGTCTCGCAGGGCCGTCGGGAGCTTTCCCGAGACGACGACGTCGGAGACCGCGAAGCGGCCGCCCGGCTTCAACACCCGGAACGCCTCGCGCAGCACCCTGCTCTTGTCGGCCGAGAGGTTGATGACGCAGTTCGACAGAATCACGTCCACGGTGTCGTCCGGCAGCGGGATCGCCTCGATCTGACCCTTCAGGAACTCGACGTTGGTCAAACCGGACTCGCGCTGGTTCTTCCGCGCGAGCTCGAGCATCTCGTCCGTCATGTCGAGCCCGTAGGCCTTGCCGGACGGTCCGACGCGCCTCGCGGAGAGGAGCACGTCGATGCCGCCGCCCGAGCCGAGGTCGAGCACCGTCTCACCGGGCTCGAGCTGCGCGAGCGCGGTCGGGTTGCCGCAACCGAGCGACGCCTTGAACGCGTCCTCGGGAATCTCGCGGATCTGTGAGATGCCGTATAGATTCGACGTGATCGGATCGCCCGAGAGGCCCGATGCGGACGGTGCGGTCCCGCAGCATGAGGTCTTGCCGGTGAAGACCCGCTTCGCGGCGTTCCCGTACTTCTCGCGGACGACTTCGGTGACGGTCGGCTCGGTCATGGTTTTCTCCTTCTCGGGTCGATGCGATCGATGAACTCCCGGATCGTGTCGAGGCCTTCCGTGTCGATCGAGTAGTGGATCCAGCGGCCATCCCTTCGGTCGCGCACGAGCCCGGCGTCCTTCAGCACCTTCAGGTGAAAGGAGAGCCGCGACTGCGCGGACTCGAGGGCGCCCGTCAGATTGCAGACGCACTCCTCCCCGCCGCGGAGGCACTCGAGGATGGCGAGGCGCGTCTCGTCGGAGAGGGCGTGGCAGCAGCGAGCGACGGCGCCGGCGTCGGGCGCTGGCTTCGGGCTGCGGGCGCGGCGGCTCTCGGGCATCGGCGGCAACATATCAATCAAAATTGATTTGTCAAGAGACGTAAACATCGGACGACGGCGCTGGGGCGCCCCTCACCCCGGCCCTCTCCCGGAGGGAGAGGGGGAAGACAATCGCCGCCGGACGCCCCTCACCCCTACCCCCTCTCCCGGAGGGAGAGGGGTGTCGTTCTTTGTATGGCTACCAGACGTCGCACCTCTCCGCCTCCGGCCGCACCATCGGCTGACCCGGCTTGCAGCCGAACGCCTTCGCGAACTCCGGAAGGTCCGACAGCGGACCGATCACGCGGAACTTGCCGATCGGGTGCGGGTCGCCCTGCGCCATCAGCCGCGCGGTCTCCGGCCGGGTCGCGTCGCCGCGGAACTGGCCCCACGCGATGAAGAACTGCTGGTCGGGCGTGAAGCCGTCGATCGTCGGCATCGGCGGCTTGCCCCGCTGAGCGATCTGGAACGCGCGGTACGCGATCCGGGCGCCCGCGAGGTCGCCGATCGACTCGCCCGCGACGAGCTTGCCCTGCTCGTGGATGCCCGGCTCGACCTCGTAGGCGTCGAACTGCCGGACGACGCACGCCGTCTTCTCCTGGAACTTCTTCAGGTCCTCGGGAGTCCACCAGTTCTCGAGGCGGCCGAGCGCGTCGTACTGGGCGCCCTGGTCGTCGAAGCCGTGACTGATCTCGTGGCCGATGACGACGCCGATCCCGCCGTAGTTGACCGCGTCGTTCGCGGTGAGGCTGAAGGCGGGCGGCTGGAGGATTCCCGCCGGGAAGACGATCTCGTTCAAGAGCGGGTTGTAGTACGCGTTCGAGGTCGGCGGCGTCATGCCCCAGCGTCCGCGGTCCACGGGCTTGCCGATCGTGGCGAGGTTGTCGTCGGTGACGAACTTCCGGCCCGCGAGGACATCGCTCCAGTACGAGGTTCGCGTCACGGCGACGCGGCTGTAGTCCTTCCACCGGTCGGGATAGCCGATCTTCGGATTGAAGGTCGAGAGCTTCTCGAGCGCCTTCTTCTTCGTCTCCGGGCTCATCCAGTCGAGCCCCTCGATCGTCTCCTGCATCGCGAGGCGCAGGTTCCTGACCATCTCCTGCATCCGCGCCTTCGCCTCGGGCGGGAAGTACTTCTCGACGTACTTCTTCCCGAGCGCTTCCCCGAGCAGCTGGTCCGCCTGCTCGGCGCAGCGCTTCCAGCGCGGCTTGATCTGCTTCTGGCCCGCGAGGTAGGCGCCGTTGAACGCGAAGTTCTCGTCCACGAACGGCTTCGACAGCGACGGCGACGCGAAGTCGAGGAGCTGCCAGTCGAGGTAGGTCTTCCAGTCCGCGATCGAAGACGCGCCGAGCTGCCGTTCGACCTCCTCGAGGAACTTCGGCTCGGCCACGTTGACGTCGCCCGGCCGGACGTCGAGCGCCCGAAACGCCGCCGTCCAGTCGTACTTCGGCGTCAGCTTCTGCAGCTCCGCCATGGTCATCTTGTGGTCGGTCGCCTTCGGGTCGCGCAACGCGATGTTGTCGAGAGACGCCTTCGCCAGGTCGGTCTCCATGCGCATGACGGTCGCGGCCGCCGCCTTGGCCTGGGCCGGCGTCGCGCCCGCGAGCTCGAACGTCTTCGCGACGTGCGCCACGTACTTCTCCCGCGCCTCGACGAAGCGGGGCTCGGTCTTGATGTAGTAGTCCCGGTCCGGCAGCCCGAGCCCCGAGGCGACGACCTGCGCGATGACGTCGTTCGGGTTGTGGTTGTCGGAGCTTCCGAAGATGGCGAACGGCACGAAGACCCCGTAGCCCTGGAACCTCGTGATCATCTTCGCGAGGTCGTCCTTCGTCTTCATCGCGCGGATGTCGCCGCGCCAGCCCTCGATCGGCTTCGCGCCCAGCCGGTCCACCTCCGCCTCGTCCAAGCAGGCCCCGTAGAAGTCGCCGATGAGCTGCTCGGTCGAGCCCTTCGGCGCGTTCTTGACCGCCGCCGCCTCGTCGAGGATCTCCTTCAGCCGGTCCTTCGCCTCCTCGCCGGCCTTCCAGCGCCGGCTCCAGCGCGGCTGCTCCGCGGGAATCGGGTTCGCCGAGCGCCAGGCCCCGTTCGAGAACTCGAAGAAGTCGGTGCACGCCTCGACGCCCTTGTCCATGTCCGCCGCCTCCGGGCCCTTGAGGGCATCCTGGGCGAGGAGGACGGGGGCGGCGGCGAGGGCGGCGAGGAGCGGCCGGAAAACGCGCATGGATTCTCCTTCTCGAAAAACGACAGGCGAGTTATACGGCCGATTCGGCCGGAAGGTCGAGCGGCATTAAGATGCGCCCGCCCGATCATGACGATCGACCGAGCCCGGCTGAAGGACCGCCTCGCGGAGGAGCTGCGCCGCTTCGAGGAAGCCCACCCGCGCTCGCGCATGCTGTTCGAGCGCGCCCGGGGGAGCCTCCTCGGCGGAGTCCCCATGAACTGGATGGTGCGCTGGGCGGGGTCGTTCCCGATCTTCGTCGCGCACGGCGAGGGCGCTCACTTCACGGACGTCGACGAACACCGCTACCTCGACCTCTGCCTCGGCGACACCGGAGCGATGACGGGCCATTCCCCTCCGGCCTCGGTCGAGGCGATCGAAGAACGAGCGCGGCGCGGCATCACGTTCATGCTGCCGACGGAGGACGCGATCCGCGTCGGCGAGGAGCTCGCGCGCCGCTTCGGACTGCCCTACTGGCAGACGACCCTCACCGCGACCGACGCCAACCGCTTCGCGATCCGGCTCGCGCGCCACGTGACGAAGCGCCCGAAGATCCTCGTCTTCGACTGGTGCTATCACGGCACGGTCGACGAGACCTTCGCCACGCTCGACGACGGCGGCCGCGTCGTGGCCCGCGGCGGCAACCTGGGTCCGCCGGTCGACCCGTCGGTCACGACGCGCGTGGTCGAGTTCAACGACGTCGCGGCGCTCGAGCGCGAGCTCGCGCACGGCGACGTCGCCTGCGTCCTCGCCGAACCGGTGATGACGAACATCGGGATCGTCCATCCCGAGCCCGGCTTTCACGACGCCCTCCGCGAGGCGACGCGCCGGACCGGGACCCTCCTGATCCTCGACGAAACGCACACGATCTGCGCGGGTCCGGGCGGCTGCACGGGCGCGCACGGTCTCTCGCCGGACATCCTGACGATCGGCAAGCCGCTCGCCGGCGGCCTCCCCGCCGCCGTCTACGGCCTCTCCGCCGAGGTGGCCGAGCGGGTCCGGAGCGGGACCGATCTCGCGACCGCCGACACCGGCGGAATCGGCGGCACCCTCGCGGGCAACGCGCTGTCTCTCGCGGCGATGCGGGCGACGCTCCAGAGGGTCCTCACGGACGATGCCTACGCGAGGACGATCCCCCTCGCGGAGCGCTTCGCCGAGGGAGCGGCCACGGTGATCGCCGAGCATCGCCTTCCCTGGCACGTCGCGCGGCTCGGCTGCCGCGCCGAGTACTGGTTCCGCGCGACGCCGCCGAGAAACGGCGCCGAGGCCGCGGCCTCGATCGACCCCGAGCTCGACCGCTACATGCATCTGGCGGCCTTGAACCGCGGGATCCTGATGACGCCCTTCCACAACATGGCGCTCGTCGCGCCGCAGACGACCGAAGAGGACATCGACTTTCACACGCGCGTCTTCCGCGAGAGCGTCGAGGCGCTCCTCGCGTGAGCGTGCCGTGCCGAAGGAGGGCCATGCGATTCCGGACGCCCGTTCTCGCCCTCGCCGCGGCCGTGGTCGCCGCGCGTTTACGCGCCCAGGCGACCGACCCGCTCGAGTTCGCGAAGCTGAAGGACTTCACGGCGCACCGCTCGTCCTCGACGAGCCCCATCCCGGACTCGAACAACGACCGCTGGTACATGATCCCGGGCGAGGAGGCGACGCTCGCCGACCTTCAGGGGCCCGGCGTCGTCACCCACCTCTGGATCACGATCGCGGCCAACGAGTACGGCTGGCCGCGCCTGCTGCGCCTGCGCGTCTACTACGACGGGAGCCCGGAGCCGTCGGTCGACGCGCCGCTCGGCGACTTCTTCGGCGTCGGGCACGGCTTCGAGAGACCGGTCGAGTCGTCCATGATCCGCGCGAGCTCGGACGGCCGCGCCCGCAACAGCTACTGGCCGATGCCGTTCCGCAGGTCGTGCCGCGTCACGCTGACGAACGAGGGCCGCCGCCGCGTCGACCATCTCTACTTCCAGGTCGACTGGGACAAGGTCCCGTCGCTCCCGCCGGACGTCGCGTACTTCCATGCCCGCTATCGCCAGGAGCTGCCCGCGCCGGACGACGGGAAACCCTACGTCTTCCTCGACGTGAAGGGCCGCGGCTTCTACGTCGGGACGGTGCTCTCCGTGGTGCAGCCCGAGGCCGGCTGGTTCGGCGAGGGCGACGACCGCTTCTTCGTCGACGGCGAGCCGGAGCCCTCGCTGAAGGGAACGGGCTCCGAGGACTACTTCACCGACGCCTGGGGACTCCACGTCACGAGCGGGCTGTACGCGGGCGTCACCGTGGCCGATGGCACCGGCCTCGGGTCGCGGATGACCGGCTACCGCTGGCACATTCTCGATCCGATCCCGTTCTCGAAGTCGCTCCACTTCGACATCGAGCATCTCGGCTGGACCTACAACCAGGACGGCTCGATCAAGTCGGCCTTCGGCCCGCGCAACGACCTGATGTCGTCGGTCTCGTACTGGTATCAGGACGGCATCGCGACCGGCCTTCCCCCGGTGCCGTACGGGTCGGCGAGGCTGCCCCAGGGCAACGCCGTGCAGTTCGAGGTCGAGACGGCCATGGACGGCATCGCCGCCGAGAAGGGCAAGACGGAGGTCGTCAAGGACCTCTTCTGGGCCAAGGACGTGGTCCTCTTCCGGGCGGAGGGCCCGGGCGCGCGCCTGACGATCCCGTTCGACGTCGCCGAGGCCGGCGACTACGAGCTCTACACGCAGGTCGCGCAGGGCTCGGACTACGGGATCTACAGCGTGCTGCTCGACGGGAAGCCCCCGGTCGCGCCGGTCCTCGAGCACGAGCCGGGCGCGGACGTGCGGCCCCAGCTCTCGTTCGACGGCTACGCGTACGAGACCTACGTCGGCCTCGACGATCAGATCGGCTGGCCGCGGCTGACGAAGGGCCGGCACACCGTGACGTTCGTCTGCCTCGGCAAGAACGCGGCGTCGACCGGCTACGCGCTCGGCGTCGACGACCTGATCCTCGCGCAGACCGGCCCGGCGGGATGGAGGAAGGCGGACGCGGTGAAGGCGCCCGCGGTGCCGAAGGGAGTTTCCGGATTGACGGCGGCTCTCTCCGACCCCGACCCCGTGGTGCGCGGCCTCGCCGCCCTCGAGCTCTCGAGGCTCGGTCCCGCGGCATCGCCCGCCTCGTCGGCGCTCGCCGCGCGCCTCCAGGACCCCGATCCGATCGTCCGCGCGGAGGCGGCGATCGCGATCGGCGCGATCGGCGCGGGGGCCGCGTCGGCGGTTCCGGCCCTCGTGGCCGCGCTGCGCGCGCCGGACCAGTCCCTGCACGTCGTACGCGAGTCCGCGACCGCGCTCGGCAGGATCGGTCCCGCCGCCGCGTCGGCGCTCCCGGCGCTCAAAGAAGTGGCCGCGCACCCGATTCCGGAGGTCGGCGGCATCATCGACCTGACCCCGGCGTGGGCCGCCTCGCGCGCGATCGAGAGAATCGAAAAGAAATCGTAGGGGCGGCCCTCGAGGCCGCCCGCGGGCGGGGACGAGCCCCGCCCCTACGGGGATGCCTGCGCGACCACCTCGGCCCGCCCCGGCAGGTCCGTGTCCGCGCGGTTCCACTGCTTCGCGAGCTTCGCGTAGGTCTCCTTCGATGCCGCCGTCTGTCCCGCCGCCGCCTGCGCCTTCGCGAGACCGAGGAGGGAGAGCGCTCGGCCGGGCGCCGTGTCGAGCGACTTCTCGAACTCCTTCGACGCCTCCGCCGGTTTCCCCGCGGCGAGGAGGACCTCCCCGGCGAGCTCGTGCGCCGGCTTCACGACGGCGGGTGGCCCGAAGTCGAACGAGAGTCCGTCCTCGAGCTCGGCGGCTTCCTTCGCGAGGCGCACGGCCTCCTCCCTGTCGCCCCGGGAGAGCGCGAGCAGCGCGGAGAGCTCCTCCTGGAAGATCTTCGACACGGTCGTGTCGCGTCCGGCGTAGGCCCCCGGCACGCGGCCGTGCGAGTGGCCTGGCTCCTCGGCGCCGCCGCCCGTCTTGAGCGCCGCGAGGGAACCCTCGGCCGCCTTCGCGTCGCCCCGCTCGAGCGCGCAGAGGCCGCGCACGAAGTGATCGCGCGGCGCCGTCGCCTCCGCCGGCGGCTCGACGTCCTCGCAGCGGCGCGTGTCGACGATCCACGCCGCCCGCATGGCGGACAGGGCGCTCGTCGTCGTCGCGGTCGGCGCCGCTTTCTGGTCCTTCTCCATCGTCGCGAGGTCCGCCCGCGCCTCTTTCCAGCGCCCGAGCTGCAGGTACGCGTACTCGAGCCAGGACAGCGCGTGGAAGCTGTGCTCGCCGGGCCCGAGCGACTTTCTCTCGGCCCGGTCCACCGACGCCTTCCACGAGGCCTCGTTCGAGGCGACGGCGTCCTCCCACATCGCGGACGCGAAGAAGATGTGCGACGGCATGTGGAGCGCATGCACCGCGGCCGGTGCGATCTGTGCGTAGACGCGGGCCGGCCGCATCCCGAGCGGCGCGTGCACGGGATCGTCGTAACAGTGGATCAGGTAATGCGCGGCGCCCGGATGCTGCGGGTTCTTCGCGAAGACGTCCTCCTCGATCGCCGCGGCCTCGATGTAGACCTTGACGTCGCGCCTGTCCTCGCAGGTGCCGAGGAGCGCGAGCCCGTAGAACGCCGCGGCGTCGAGGTCCTCCGGATGCTTCTCGTGCAGGCGCCGCATCGCGTCGGCGTAGGCGCGGTCGCGCTCCGCCTTGTCGCCCTCCGCCCAGAGCTCCTCGACCGCGTCGAGGTACATCTTCTCGCGCTCGGTCGGCGCCTTCGCGAGCCGCGCCTCCCGCGTCGGCGCGAGGCGCTCGAGCGCCTTCATGGCGGCTTCGCGGTCGCGCTGCATCCAGAGCGGGTGATTCAAGGTCATCGCCTCGCCCCAGTACGCCATCGCGAAGCCCGGATCGGCCTTCTCCGCCGCCCGAAACTCCTCCGCCGCGTCCGCGTACTCGAAGCTGTGCAGGAGGAGGAGCCCCTTCAGGAAGTGCGGCATCGCGGCCGCCGACCCGGAGGCCGGGAAATCCGTCCGGCCGAGCCCGGCCGTCTGGCCGCGAAGGGGCGCGCCGACCGTGAACACCGCCAGCAGGGCCGCCCCGATCACCCGGACCTTCGACTTCATGCCGACCTCCTCCGCGGAAGATTAACCCGTGCGGAATCCCCGGGACCCGGACTGTCGATTCCGGCCCCGCCCGTTCGACTCAAGGAGGAAAGGAGAGGAACCGATGCGATACATGCTTCTGATCTACGACGCGGAGTCCCAGTGGAACTCGATGAGCGAGCAGGAGAGGGGGCAGCTCTACCACGAGTACATGACGTTCACGGACCAGATCAAGAAGAGCGGCCACCATCTGGCGGGCGATCCCCTGCAGCCGATCGCGACGGCCACGACCGTCCGCGTCCGCAACGGCAAGCCGACGACGACGGACGGCCCGTTCGCGGAGACGAAGGAGCAGCTCGGCGGCTACTACATCATCAACGCGTCGAACCTGGACGAGGCCCGCGGCATCGCGGCGCGCGTGCCGTCGGCGAAGTTCGGCTCGATCGAGGTCCGGCCGGTGATGGAGGTGGGCTAGGGTTTCGTCAGGGTCGATCTCAATCCGCCCGGAACGGTAGGGGCGGGGCTTGTCCCCGCCCGCGGGCGGCCGCAAGGGCCGCCCCTACCGGAGCCGGGCCTGCCAGGACCGGGATCGGACACTAGATGTCCATCGAGAGCCTCTACCGCGACGAGTCGGGCCGGATCCTCGCCACGCTGATCCGACTGATCGGCGACTTCGATCTCGCCGAGGAGGTCATGCACGACGCGTTCGCGGCGGCCATCGAGCAGTGGCCGGGGCACGGCGTTCCCGACAACCCGCGGGCGTGGCTGGTCTCGACCGCGCGGCACAAGGCGATCGATCGCCTTCGCCGCGACGCGCGGTTCCGGACGAAGCAGGAGGAGCTCGCGCACTGGGCGGCCCTCGCCGAGGAAGCCGCCCCCGACTTCGCGGGCGCGGCCGACGGCCGCATCGCCGACGACCGGCTGCGGCTGATCTTCACCTGCTGCCATCCGGCGCTCGCGCTCGAGGCCCGCGTGGCGCTGACCCTCCGCACGCTCGGCGGCCTCACGACGGAGGAGATCGCCCGCGCCTTCCTCGTGCCGGTCCCGACGATGGCGCAGCGGCTCGTGCGCGCGAAACAGAAGATCCGCGGCGCCGGCATCCCCTATCGCGTGCCGCCCGACGAGGAGCTCGCCGAACGGCTCGAGGGCGTGCTGGCGGCCCTCTATCTCGTCTTCAACGAGGGCTACGCCGCCACGGCCGGCGCCGAGCTCGTGCGGCGGGACCTCTGTGCCGAGGCGATCCGCCTCGCCCGCCTCGTCGCGGCGCTGCTGCCGGGCCGGCCCGAGGCGCGCGCGCTCCTCGCGCTCATGCTCCTCCACGACTCGCGCCGCGAGACCCGCGTTTCCGCCGGCGGAGACCTCGTCCGCCTCGAGGAGCAGGACCGCTCGCGCTGGGACGCCGCCGCGATCCGCGAAGGCGTCGCCCTGACGGAGACGGCGCTGCGCGAGGGCGGCCCCGGCTTCTACGCCCTGCAGGCGGCGATCGCCGCGCTGCACGCCCAGGCGCCCTCCGCCGGAGAAACCGACTGGCCGCAGATCGCGGCGCTCTACCGCGAGATCCTCGCGCGCTTTCCGTCGCCGGTCATCGCGCTGAACCACGCGGCGGCCGTTTCGGAGGCCTGCGGCCCCGCGGCGGGTCTCGAATTCCTCGATGCGCTCGAACGGAGCGGGGATCTGCCGGACTACCACCTCCTGCCCGCCGCGCGCGGACGGCTGCTCGCTCGCCTCGGCCGCGATGCCGAGGCCGCGGCGGCGTACCGACGCGCGCTCGCGCTCGTTGGCAACGACGCCGAGCGGCGGTTCCTGGAGCGGGAGCTGGTCAAGGTGGGCGGCTGAACAACTCCCCTCACCCCGGCCCTCCCCCGGAGGGAGAGGGAGTGGGTCTAAGGCGTCGTCACCATCGGCAGCTCGACGAAGCTCGCGTTGCCCGGAGCGTGCCACACCCGCTGCGTCGCCGCGCGGAAGTCCTCGGGCTTGGCCCAGAAGATGTTCGGCACGAACGTCTGCGGGTTGCGGTCGTAGAGCGGGAACCAGCTCGACTGCACCTGCACCACGATCCGGTGGCCCGGCAGGAACACGTGGTTCGCCGTCGGCAGCAGGAACTTGTAGAGCAGCGGCTTGCCGGACTCGATCGCCTTCGGCGTCTCGAAGCTCTCGCGATAGCGGCCGCGGAAGATGTCCGCCGCGACCATCAGCTGATATCCGCCCATCGGCGCGTCGCCCGCGACCTCCGGCGGGTAGACGTCGATCAGCTTGACGACCCAGTCGGAGTCCGTGCCGCTCGTCGACGCGATCAGGTTCGCGACCGGCTGGCCGCTGATCTTCACCGGCGCCGTCAGCACGTCGGAGGTGAAAACGGCGACGTCGGTGCGGCCCGACGACTCGCGCTGATCGCTGACGAGCCACTTCATCCAGCCCTCGGCGCTCGCGTCGACCGGGCGGGGACGGTACGGCACGGGCCGCGCCGGATCGGAGACGTACTCCGTGTACTCGCGGCCGCCCGCGGCGGGTCCGCCGTAAGACGTCTTCCCTCCCGCGGCGAGATAGAGCGGCGTCGCCTTCGTGGTGCAGCCGCTGGCGCAGCCGGCGGGCCACGCCGGGAGCCGCCGCCAGGCGTTCGTCCCGGTCTCGAACGCGGTGACCGGCGCGACGTCGGCCTTCGGTGCGCCGTCCTTGAGGTACTGCGCGAGGAAGGGCCCGAGCACCTCGCGGCGGAAGGTCAGCGCGGTGTCGCTGTCGAACTTGATCGCGCCGAGCGAGGATCCCTCTCCGATCGACTGGCCGTGGCGCCAGGGGCCCAGCACGAGACGGACCATGTCGTTGTTCGTGTCCTTGGGCTTGATGGCCTTGTACACCGCGATGGCGCCGTAGATGTCCTCCTGGTCCCAGAGGCTGGCGACGAGCATCACCGGCACCGCGAGCGGCTCCTTCGCGAGCAGCTTGTCGACGGCCTGGTCCCGCCAGAACGCGTCGTAGCTCGGGTGCGCGAGGATCTGGCGCCAGAAGCCGACCTGCTCGGCGCCGTGGATCCGGCCGAGCTCGCCGGCCGAGACGGCGTTCATGAACATGTCGTAGTCGTCGTAGTCGCTGCGCCACCACTTCTCGTCGTTCTTGCGCGTCGCCTCCTGCTCGTAGATGTACTGGATTCCCTGCTGGCGGAACGCGCCGTAGTGGAACCAGTCGTCGCCCATCCAGCCGTCCACCATCGGGTTCATCGGCACGGAGACCTTGAGCGCCGGATGGGGGTGGAAGAGCGCCATGAGCGGCAGGAAGCCGTCGTACGAGATGCCGATGATCCCGACCTTGCCGTTCGTCTCCTTCAGGTTCTTCACGAGCCAGTCGATCGTGTCGTACGTGTCGGTCGCGTGGTCGACGGGCGTCGGGTTCTGCGGACCGGCGAGCGGCCGGTTCATGACGTAGTCGCCCTCGGAGCCGTACTTGCCGCGGACGTCCTGGACGACGCGGATGTAGCCGCCGTCGACGATCACGTCGGTCGCGTTGTCGTAGCCGTAGAGTGTCGGCGCCAGGTGCGGGCTCTGCGCGTGGGTCGTGAGCGCGTTCGCGTCGTAGGGCGTGCGCGTCAGCAGGATCGGCGCGCCCTTCGCCCCCTTCGGCGTCAGGATGACGGTGTGCAGCCGCACGCCGTCGCGCATCGGGATCATGACCTCACGGCGCGCGTACTCGAAGCCGGGCGTCGCGGGCTGGACCCTCGCCGGCATCTCGCTCGGGTAGTTCGGGTACTTCGGCGCCGGCGCGGGCGCCTGGGCCAACGCGAGCGAAGCGCCGAAGCAGAGGCCTCCGGAGAGCACGGATATCCTGCGGCGGAGCGTCATCGAGATCTCCTCATGAGTCGAAAGAAGTGAAGCGGGCCGGATTCTACTTCGGGGCGAGCCTGGCGCTGCTCACGCTCGCGCCCCCGGCCTCCGCCGTGACGCTCCGGACGGTTCCCTGCGAGGGAGGCTCGTACACGTATCTCCTCGAGACGCCGCCCGGTCACCGGCCGAAACCGGCGATCCTGCTCCTCCACGGCGCCGGCGGCCACGCGCACGACCTCCTCGTTCCCTGGCAGAGCTTCGCCGAGACGCACGACGTCGTGCTGATCGCCCCCGAGCTCACGAACCAGCGGTCCTTCGAGCCCATCGCGCCGGCGGTGTTCCGCTGCGTGGTCGAGGATGCGCGGAAGGTCGCGCCCGTCGATCCCAGGCGGATCTTCATCGTCGGCAACTCGATGGGCGGCTACCTCGCGTACGACGCGGCGATGTTCCAGTCGGAATACTTCGCCGCCGTCGCCGTGCACGCGGCCGCGATCGACCCGGAATACGAGTCGATCATCGGGAAGGCCACGCGCAAGATCCCGATCGCGATCTTCATCGGCGACCGCGACCCGCTCGTCCCCCTCGCCGGCGTCCGCTGGACGCGCGACCGGCTGAAGCAGGCGGGCTTTCCGATCGAGTACGAGGAGATCGAGGGACACGACCACCACTACGAGCAGGTCGCCGACCGCCTCGACAGGGAGATCTGGAAGTTCTTCGAGGGGCATCCGCTGCCGTGAGGGCGCGCTTGACACCCTCCGAATCGGCAACCACCCTATACACATGAAACGCACAAATCTTGTGCTCGATGAGAAGCTCCTCGAGGAAGCGACCCGGTTGAGCGGAGAGCGCACCTTCTCGCGGACCGTCGAACGGGCGCTCGAGGACTACGTCCGGCGGCTCAAGGCAGGGCGCATTCTCGAGCTCGCCGGCAGTGGCCTCTGGGAAGGAAACCTGGCCGAGATGCGCGGCGACCGGCCCCTCCGCCGTCCTCGTGGGGCGCGCGCTCGTGTCCCTCGTTGACACGTCGGTCTGGATCGAGGTTTTCAAGAGGCCCAGCCGCCTTCGGCTGACCGACATCCTCGATCTCGAGGAAGTCGCGACGTGCCTGCCGGTGCTGCAGGAAGCGCTTCAAGGCTTTCGGCAGGAGGACGCATTCCGGAAGGCCCGGGAGGCGATGCTCGCGCTTCCCATCGTGGAATCTCCTCTTCACCTCGACGTCGTCGGGGAGGCCGTCGCGCTCTACCGCGCCGGGCGACGAACGGGACTCATGATCCGATCCTCGGTCGACTGTCTGATCGCCGCCTGCGCCCTGCGCCACGATCTGACCGTGCTCCACCACGATCGAGACTTCGAGGTGCTCGCGAAGATCTCTCCCCTCCGGGTCCGCAACGCCCTGGCGTAGCCGTTGACCGCGCTGCCTGAACGGCGCATCCGATATCCTGCGGTCAACGCGGGAGGGACCATGAAGCTCGCGGGCCGTGCCCTCGCCATCGCCGCGGCGGCGGCGGCACTGACCGGACTCTCGGCGAGGCCGTCGCGCAGCGGCCCCCGCTTCACCGTCACCTACCCCGCCGCCGGGAGCGCGGCGCCGCTCGACGGGCGCCTCCTCCTGATGCTGTCGACGGATCCGTCCGCCGAGCCGCGCATGCAGATCAAAGAATCGCCGCTGACGAGCCAGCTCGTCTTCGGCGTCGACGTCGACGGCTGGAAGGCGGGGACGCCGGCGACGATCGCGGGCGAAACGCTCGGATACCCGATCGACCGGCTCGCCGACGTGCCGCCGGGGACCTACCAGGTCCAGGCCCTGCTCCACCGCTACGAGACGTTCCACCGCGCGGACGGCCACGTCGTGAAGCTCCCGATAGACCGCGGCGAGGGCCAGCAGTGGGCGAAGGCGCCGGGGAACCTCACCTCGACGCCGCGCGCGATCACGATCGTGAAGGGGAAGCCGGCGTCCTTCGCGATCGAGCTCGATCAGGTGATCCCGCCGATCCCCGATCCGTCCGAGACGAAGTACGTCCGGCACGAGCGGATCCTGTCCGAGCGCCTGACGAAGTTCTGGGGCCGGCCGATGTACCTCGGCGCGCACGTCCTGCTGCCCGAGGGCTACGACGTCCACCCCGAGGCGCACTATCCGCTCGTCATCTTCCACGGCCACTTCCCCGCGACGATCGGAGGATTCCGCGAGACGCCGCCCGATCCCGACCTGAAGCCCGTGTACTCCGAGCGCTTCCACGTCGACGGCTACAACCGGATCGAGCAGCAGCAGGCGTGGCAGTTCTACAAGGACTGGGTCTCGCCGGACTACCCGCGCTACCTGATCGTCGAGATCCAGCACGCGAACCCGTACTACGACGACTCGTACGCGGTGAACTCGGAGAACCTCGGGCCCTACGGCGATGCGATCACGTACGAGCTCATTCCGTACCTCGAGAAGAAGTACCGCGCGATCGGCGCGGGCTGGGCCAGGTTCATGTACGGCGGCTCGACGGGCGGCTGGGAGGCCCTCGGCGCGCAGATCCTCTACCCGGACGAATACAACGGCGCCTGGGGAGCGTGCCCGGATCCGATCGACTTCCATCAGTACGGGGTCGTGAACGTGTACGACGACGCGAACGCGTATCGGTGGAGCGGCCCGTGGGGCGGCGTCGCGACGCCCGCGCACCGCGACTACCTCGGGCACATCCAGGCGACGGTGGAGCAGACGAACCGGCTCGAGATGGTCCTCGGCGCGCACAGCCGCTCGGGGGGACAGTGGGACATCTGGGAGGCCGTGTTCTCCCCCGTCGGCGCCAACGGCTACCCGCGGCCGATCTGGGACAAGCGCACCGGCGTCATCGACAAGGAGGTCGCGGCGTACTGGAAGGAGCACTACGACCTCGTCGACATCCTGCGCCGCAACTGGGAGAAGGGCCTGGGCGCGAAGCTCGCGGGCAAGCTCCACATCTACGTCGGCGAGGCGGACAACTACTACCTGAACAACGCGGTCTATCTCGCGGACGCGTTCCTGAAGAGCGCGAAGAATCCGCCCTACGGCGGCGAGATCGACTACGAGCCTCGCGCCGAGCACTGCTGGAACGGCGACCACACCCGTCCGAACGCGGTCTCCCGCCTGCGGTACCACCAGTTCTTCGTCGGGAAGATCCTCGAGCGCATCCGGAAGACCGTGCCGCCGGGCGGCGACCTGACGAGCTGGCGGTACTAGCTCCTTTCGCGGCCCGGCGTCGCAGTTCGCGCCTCCGTGATGCAACCGCATCATGCGCGGCGATCCTGCGCCGGGGAGACTCGGGGTCACGATGGCTACGAAAGACGTCACGATCACTGTGGTGGGGTCGGGAGGGGACGGTGTCGTCACGCTGGGCGAGCTGATCGCGCAGGTCGCCGCGCACGAGGGGCTCAACGTCATCAAGACGGAGGCGTACGGGCCGCAGATCCGGGGCGGCGAGTCGTCGTGCACGGTGCGCGTCGCCTCGAGCCGGATCTACTCGCAGGGGGCGGCGGTCGACGTGCTCGTCGTCTTCAGCTGGAACGACTACAAGCGCTTCCGCGGCGAGATCTCGGTGGCGCCCGGCGCGGTGATCCTCGGCGAGGCGAGCGAGGAACCGCCGTCGGCCGAGGATCTCGGCGTGATCGGCGGCGACGACCTGACCTTCCTCCAGGTCCCCTTCGCGGAGCTCTCGAAGACCGCGACCGGCGCGCCCGGATCGAAGAACGTGGTGGCGCTCGGGATCCTCGGCGGCCTCCTCGGCCTGCCGACGGAGAAGCTCCAGCGCGCGCTCGCGCGCAAGTTCGGCCGCAAGAAGGCCGCCGTCCTCGAGGCGGTCGGCCGCGCGTTCCAGTCGGGCCTCGAGTTCGCCGAGTCGCGGCGGAAGACGTTCGAGTCCCGCCGCCTCGACTACGAGCCCGGCCCCTCGCGCCTGCTCCTCTCCGGCAACGAGGCCGCGGCGATCGGCGCGCTCCACGCGGGCTGCCGGTTCTTCGCCGGCTATCCGATCACGCCGTCCTCCGAGATCCTGCACTTCCTCGGCGAGTGGATGCCGCGCGCGGGCGGCGCCTTCCTCCAGACCGAGGACGAGCTCGCGGCCATCGGCGCCTGCATCGGCGCCTCCTTCGCGGGCGTGAAGTCCATGACCGCCACGTCGGGCCCCGGGCTCTCCCTGATGATCGAGATGATCGGCCTCGCCTCGATGGCCGAGGTGCCGGTCGTCATCATCGACGTCCAGCGCGGCGGCCCCTCGACCGGCAATCCCACGAAGAGCGAGCAGTCGGATCTCCTGCAGTCCCTGTTCGGCACGCACGGCGACGCGCCGAAGGCGGTGCTCGCGTGCTCCGACGTCGAGGACTGCTTCCACGCGACGGTCGAGGCATTCAACATCGCCGAGGAGTTCCAGATCCCGGTGCTCGTCCTCTCCGACCAGGCCGTCGGCCAGCGCAAGGAGACGATCACGAGCGCCGACATGCGCCACGAGGTGCGCGACCGGCGCAAGCCGACCGAGGAGGAGCTCGAGGAGTACGAGCGCTACCGCGACACGCCGACCGGGGTGTCCCCCATGAGCGTCCCCGGCATGAAGAAGGGCATGTACCAGACGAACGGGCTCGAGCACGGCGAGGACGGGCGGCCGAACTCGCTCTACCTGACGCACGAGACGATGAACGCGAAGCGGTACCGGAAGATGTGGCCGATCCGGGACCGCTACCACTCGTTCCGCTGCTTCGGGCCGACGCGCGCCGAGGTCGGCATCCTGTGCTGGGGCTCCTCCGCGGGCCCGGTCCAGGAGGCGGTCGCCGCGGCCAATGCGCGCGGCGAGAGCGTCGCGGCCTTCGTCCCGCAGATGCTGTATCCGTTCCCGAAACGCGACTTCGAGCGGTTCGCCGAATCGGTGGACGAGCTCCTCATCGTCGAGCTCTCGTACACGGCGCAGTTCTACAAGTACCTGAGGACCTTCCTCGACCTCCCCGCCGGCCGCACGCACGTCTTCAAGCGCTCGGGCGGCAAGGACCTGACGGCGGCCGAGGTGAGCGACGAGATCGAGAAGGTGCGGGCGCGCACCGCGCGGGTGGAGGTGGCGGGATGAGCACGACCATGGGCGAACTCCCGGCCTTCCAGCCGGCCGACTACAAGTCCGACCTGAAGCCCGTCTGGTGCGCCGGCTGCGGCGACTTCGGCGCGCTCGCCTCGCTCCACCGGGCGATGGCCAAGCTCCAGCTCGAGCCCTGGAACACGGTCGTCATCTCGGGCATCGGCTGCTCGTCGCGCCTGCCGGGCTACGTGTCGACGTTTGGCTTCAACGGCGTGCACGGCCGCGCGCTGACGCTCGCGAGCGGCGTCAAGCTCGCGCGCCCCGAGCTGACCGTCGTCGCGGTCGGCGGCGACGGCGACGGAATCGCGATCGGCGGCAACCATTTCCTCCACGCCGCGCGGCGTAACCTCGACGTCGCCTACTTCATGATGGACAACGAGGTGTACGGCCTCACGAAGGGTCAGGCCGCGCCGACGACGCCCTCGGGAGACAAGACCAAGTCCACGCTCTGGGGCAACCCGGAAGCCGCGGTCGATCCGTGCGAGCTCGCGATCTCCTTCGGTGCGACGTGGGTCGCCCGGGGGTTCTCCGGCGACCCGAAGATGCTCGTCGACCTGATGGTCGCTGCGATCGAGCATCCCGGCTTCGCGTTCCTGAACGTGATGTCCCCGTGCGTGACCTGGCGCGGCGACGAGCAGTTCAAGATGCTGAAGGCGAAGCTCGCCTTCCTGCCGCCGACCCACGACCGGACCGACCGCACCGCGGCGTTCCGCTACACGCGCGAGACCGACGTCCTGACGACCGGCGTCCTCTACGAGGTGCGGCAGCCCTCGCTCGTCGAGCGCCTCGAGGAGGTCCGCAAGAAGGCGCACGAGGTCGGCGGCCTCGCCACGACGGCCGACATCCTGGAGCAGCTCGCGCCGGCGATCTGAGCCCCGGCAAGCGAGGCACTTTCCGCGGCGCGGGGGCTAATTTTGATGCGTCTGCATCAGATTTAGGAAAGTTGCGCCGTGTCACGATGACGGCCTCGGAGGTCGTCATGCGCAAACTCGTTTCTCTCGTGACTCTGCTCGCGGCTGCCAGCGTGGCCCGGGCCCAGATGCAGCAGATGTCGGATGCGATGCAGGGCCTCGGGCCCGGCGGCGTGATGACGACCGGCGGCGCCATGGGCGGAAGGCCCATGGGAATGACCGGCTGCCAGGACCGCGACCTGCCCTCCATGGGGATGTACTCGGACGGCCGGTCTCCGTGGTGGGGCGGCGACGTCACGCCGCCGGCGGCCGGCTCGGGCTCGTCCATGATGGGCGGTGGGATGCCCGGGATGTCCTACGACGTCTGGCGGGTGCCGGCCGCGCCCGGCGATACCTTCAACGTCGCCTTCTCGGGACCGTCGGGCTGCTATCTCGCGATCGCCGATGACGACTCGAGCTCGATGCCCTTCATGGCTCAGACGGTGACGGCTCCCGGCTCGGGGTCGCTGATGGGCATGTTCATCGGCGGCGCCATGGGATTCATGGTTCCGGCCACCTTCACGCGGGGCTCGATGCAGATCTGGGTCGGGCGCGGCCCCGGCCAGAACCAGTACATGCTCGGCGCGATGAAGGTCGTCGCGGCGTCCGCGACGTGCACCCCGAGCGCGACGGCGATGTGCCTCGACGGCGGCCGCTTCCAGGTCTCGGCCGACTGGCAGAAGTCGAGCGGCGAGAACGGACACGGCAACGCGGTGCCGCTGACGTCCGACACGGGCTACTTCTGGTTCTTCGCGGCGACGAACGTCGAGATGGTTGTGAAGGTCCTCGACGCCTGCGCGGCGAACGGCCACCAGTGGGTTTTCGCCGGCGGCCTCACGAACGTCGCCGTGACGCTCAACGTCCGGGACACGCAGACCGGGACGCTCAAGACCTATCAAAACCCGCAGGGGACGGCGCTCGCGCCGATCCAGGACACCGGCGCCTTCGCCTGCCACTAGGTCGAGCGCGACTCACTCCGCTCGCCGTGCGGCGAGGGGGTCGAGGCGGGAGGCGCGCCGCGCGGGCAGCCAGCTCGCGACGAGGCGACTTCCACGAACGCCGGCGGCGCGCCGGGGCTACGCGCAGTCTTCAGGAAATTGATGCGCCTGGATCATGAAACCTTCAAGCGCGCGTGCCAGTATTACTTGCGGAGGCTGTCGTGGAGAACTTCGATCGTCGTGTGAATGGCCCCTTCAACTTTCGCCGCGAACAGTTTGAGCGGCTGGGGCTTCACCGCACGATGAACGAACCGATGCGGGTGTACTGCGACGGCTGCGGCGCCGAGATCGATCCCTGGAAGGCGTTCGCCGACGACCCGCACGCCTGGTGGCGCTGTCCCCGCGGCTGCAACCAGAAGACGCACTGAGCGCCAACGGCGCGACTTCCGCGCCGCCGCGCTTCGGAGAGAAGGAGGCCGGCGGGAGGACGGTCCTCACGCCGGCCCTCTGATTCGAGCGCGTTACCGCGACACGCAGCCCGGGAACTTGAAGCTGCCGATCCGTGTCTGCCACCCGGCGGTGCTCGTCGCCTGGCCCTCGACGGTGTAGTAACTCGTTGACGTACCAGAACGTGCAGTCGTCGCTCGGGTCGATGTCCCCGCTGGCCTGGCGTGCGGGTCGAGCCGGGAGGGTTGACGTCCCGCTAGAACGTCACCTTCAGGGCGAACCGGAACTGCCGCGGGGAGACCTGCGCGGTCGTCTTCTTGTAGTTCGGGTTGTCCGTGCACGGGTGGGGTGCGCTCGCCGGACAGTGGTTGTTGTTCGGACCCGTGGTCCCGGGCTGCACGCCCGCCTGGCCGTCGAAGGGGCTCGTCGGATCGGTGACGAACGTGCCGTAAGGGTTGAAGGACGTATCGGTGGCCGTCGACGTCTGGCGGTTCAGGAGCTGAAAGACATACGCCTGCGGCGTGATCGTCACGGGCCCGACGTTGAAGTTGTACGCCAGTGAGAGGTTCATCTCGTAGTCAGTCGGCAAACGGCCCGCATAGCCGCGGCGCGCGAGGTACAGGTTGTCGAAGTAGCCGCCGTTGTAATAGCCCCCGATCGATGTCGGCACGCCCGTTCGGACGTAGAACTGGAGACCCGCGGAGAGTCCCCATGGGGCGTTGTAGACCGCGTCCAGTCGTCCCTGGTTGGGCCGGTCGAGCTCGAGACGTCCGGAGGCATTGACGGTCAGGTCGTAATAGTCGAAGTCCGCGTTGATCCCGGGGTCGGTCTGACCCGTCGCCTCCTGGATCGCGCCGGAATAGTTGCCCGTCAGCGTCGAGCCGAGGTAGGACAACTGGGCCCAGAGCTCGTTGGTGAACTGCTTGCGGACGACGAGCTCGATGCCTTTGAAAATGCGCTTCGCGGCAGGGAGAGCATTGCCCTGCCCGGGGCCCGTGCACGACTGTCCGGTGTCCGGGTTGTAGGTCGGGGCGTCGGGCGGGTTCGTCACCGGGTTCGCCGAGCCGTTGCAGGAACCGTACGCGCCCGTGGCGCCCGGAAACCCCGGACCGGTGGCACCAGGGTTCGTGAGCGCGCAGGAGGAGTGCGTCGGATTGGTCGCGTAGTTCAGGTCGCAGCGATCTTCGATGGTGCGGCCGAGGGAACGATAGGTGCCCTTCAGTCCCACCGACAGCGTCGGGTCGAGCGCCTTCTCGACACCGATCGTGAACTCATCCTGGTACGAAGCGCGGATGCCGGAGTCCACGGGCTCGCCGAAGACCGTGCCGACCTGGACGGAGGAGCCCTGCGGAACGCAGCCGGGCGTCGGATCGCCCGGAGAACACACGGACGGACCTCGAGCGAGGCTCGTCGGGCTGTAGTTGACCGTGAACTGGGTGGTGTTGGCCGTGAACACCCGGACATTCAGGTCGGTCGGGATCGCGTAATAGAACCGGCCCGCCGATGCGTACAGCTTCGACGTGCCGTCGCCGATGAAGTCCCAGGTGACGCCGAGGCGCGGCGCCCATTCGTTCGTGAGCGAGAAGGCCTTCGGGTCGACGACGGGGGGGCCTAAGCACGATGGGATGTTTGGCGTCCCGGCGCAGCCGTTGTAGAGCGTCTCCGAGTCGTATCGAAGACCGACGTTCAGCGTGAGAGACGGAACGATCCGCCACTGGTCCTGCACATAGCCGCTCCAGCGCTTCGTCGGCGTGTCGAACGGCGCGTCGCGAAGGACGCTCGCGGGGTCCCCGTTGGCCGAATAGAAAATGTGCTGGTAGAAGACGGGGTACGTGAAGCCCTGGAAGTTGGTCCAGCGCGGCGCCTGGTCGAGGTCGCAGGTCCTGTTGGCAGTCTGGTCGCACGCAAAAATGTTGACCCGCTGCCCCCCTGTGAAGAAGCTCGATCCCGCGGTGTCCACCCTCTCGTAGTCGCCGCCGACCTTGAACTCGTGGTTGCCGAGGTAGCCGGTGTAGGAGGCGGCATAGGCATTGCGGGAGGACTGATTGTTCCGCACGGGCCCGGGGACGCTGCCGAATCCGCCGATGACGTCGGAGATGCCGTCATTCGTGGGCGCCGTCGTGGTGTCCACGATGCGCACGACGTCGAGGCCCGTCGGCTTGACCTGGTAGCGGTCGGAGTGCTGCCCGTAAGCGAGCGTCAGGATCCCGCTCGCGCCGAAGAGCTGATTCCACCGGGCGCCGTAATCCGGTCCACCGACGTCGATCCGCCCCTGCGACGAGTACGGGTTGAAGTTCTGCGGGTTGCCCGCGATGGTCCCGACCTGCGACTGCCGGTCGGAGAAGTAGACGCCCTGCAACGTGGTGCTCGCGGCGAGGTTCAGCGTCAGCTTCAGCGAGTACTTGTTCTCGGTGTATGTCGCCGGGAAGTTCACGCCCTCCGTCTGACCGCTCGTCGGCTGGATCTCCGTCCCCGTGATGACCCGGTCGTAGGCCGCGAAGAACCAGACGCGGTCCTTGACCGCGAAGCCGCCGAGGTCGAGTCCGCCCTCCGAGCGGGTGTTCTTCGTCGTGATCGTCGTGAACTGCGCGTTGCCGAGCTCGGTGAACGCCGCCGTCGTCAGGTTCTTCTGGTCGGCCGCCAGCGAGAGGTTGTTGTAGTACCCGAAGATGCCGCCGTGAAACTCGTTGCCGCCCGACTTCGTGATCACGTTGACCACGCCGCCCGTGTTGCGGCCGTACTCGGCCTGGTAGCCGGAGGTCTTGACCTCGACCTCCTGGATGAACTCGTTGTTGATGTCCTTGCCCTGGATCCCCTTGATGACGTTGGTCGTGTTGACGCCATCGATCAGGAACGAGTTCTCGGCCGACGTGGAGCCGTAGATCGAGATCGCAAGCGACCGGCCCTGCGTCTCACCGTTGTCTGCCTGGGCGCCCGGTTGAGTGAACACGATGTCGGCGTAGTTGCGGCTCGGAAGAGGCAGCTTGTCGATGACCTTGCCCGCATAGTTCGATCCGGCGGTCGTCGAGGAACGGTCGATCAGTGGAGCCTCCCCCGTGACGACCACCTCGGCCGAGGCCGCGACCGTCATGGGGATGTTCGCGGTCGTCAGCGCGTCGAGGGTCACCGTCGCCTTCTTCAGCGCCGGCGCGAAGCCGACGAGCCGCGCGGTGACCGTGTAGTCGCCGGGAACGAGCGAGAGGAAGCGATAGCGTCCGTCCGCACCCGTCACGGCCGTCTTCGTTCCCTGAAGTCGCGCGCCCGTCAGCTCCACCGTCGCTCCGGGCAGCGCCGCGCCGCTCTGCTCGGTGACCTGTCCTTCGATAGTGCCCGTAATTTGGGCGAAGAGTGTTCCCCGGGAAAAGAAAGTCCACAGGACGAGGACCGCGAGCGAGCCACGGCGCGCGACGTTCATTCACCCCTCCGAAGAAGAAGCGAAACGGCTGAAACGAGGGCGACGCTCTCGGGACCTCTGCACATCCCCGCCGGGCCGGGGAACGGCGGGGCGAATGAACGTATCCTAAACCAGGAGAGGCGCCCGAAGGCCTCGAGAGGGTCGAGGGCGGCAGCCGGTCCCACCACGTGCAGGACCCAGCCACCTCGGTGAATCGGATTTACTTCGCGGCGGCGAGGCTCACGACTTCACTTCATTCCGTCGAGAACGAAGAGATCCGCGAGGTAGCCCTGATAGGTGGCCGCGTAGGACCGTCCGTCGGGCGTGATCATGCAGTTGAAGAAATTACCTTTCCCCGGACCGGGGCCGATCGACGGCGGAAGCTGATGGAAGAGTTGTTTCCTTCCGTTAGCGATCTCGACGAGCCAGATCTTGCCCGGATCCTCATCTCTTTGGACGTAAAGGGACTTGCCGTCCGAGGTCCACTGCATCGGTAGATCTCCGGCCGAGACGCCAGCGATCGGCGAGGCCGGTCCCCCTTTCACGGGATACAGGGCGGCCAGCCCGTCCTTGAGGCCGACGACGAATCTTCCATCGGGCGAGACGGCCTTGCCCAGGAAAACCATCTCGACCCCCTCTTCCGTGATCGGCACCGGGGCCGATCCCTGGACGGTCTGAACATACAGGCGTGACGGCCGGCCGCTCGCGTGAGCCGTGAAGACGACGCTCTTGGCGTCGGGGAGCCAGTCCACGCCGTAACGCATCGGGAACTGGAGGCCCCCGTTCGGGAGGTTGCGACTCTCTCCGGTGGTGGAAACGAGCTTGAGGCTCGGTGCCATGAGCTCGGAGCGACAGATCGCCCACTTTGCGTCGGGCGAGAGAGAACGGCAGAAACCCTCGGCCAGCGGCACCGCAGGCGATCCGTCCGTCTTGCGGAGGTATGACAACGCCTTGGACCAGCCCGGCTCCTTTTCGGCGAAGAGAAGAAGCTTCCCGTCGGACGACAGGTCGCTGGTCACGGTCGCGTCGAGCCACGTGTACGGGTGTTCGGTCTCGTCTCCCGGAAACCGTCCGATCACCTGCCATTGGTCGAACCCTCGCTCGAAGAGCACTCGACCCTTTGCGGACACGTCCCACAGAACGAAGTCGCCCGGGAGGGTGTACAGAAGTCGCTCTCGACCACCGGGCACCTTCCCGAAGAGATGGGTCGAGCCGTTCACGATGCGCGTGAACCACACCTCGTCGCCGCCGGGCGACCAGGCGAACTCGTGCGCGTCGTCGGTGAGTTCCGACAGTGTCTTCTTCTGATCCACGACGGCGAGCCGGGGGAGCCCGCGAAGCCTGGCCGAGAAGACGACGCGGTCTCCACGGGGAGAGATCCGAATGCGGCCCCAGGCGGGCTCGTAGAGCAGGTTGCCGACCGGGAACTCGAGGCGAGCCCGCTGGAAGGGTCCCCGCAGGATGGCCATGTTCTTTCCATCGGGCGCCCAATCCGCCCAGCCCACCCCCTGAATCGAGGGGCGCGGCTCGCCTCCCCCGATCGGAGCGATCGCGAGATCGGTTCCCGGATTGCCCTTGCCCTCCTGGAGCAGCGCCATCTCACCGGACGTCGAGATGGATACGATCTCGGAGTCGAGGATTCCGAGCGAACGGGATCCTCGGCTTCCCGGCCTCGTCTGGAAGAGCTCGAGGCGGCCGTCCGCACGGTAGGTGCCGTAGATGATCGTCTGGTCGTCCGGAGCGATCCTCGCCGTGTCGATTCTCGCCTTCTGGAAGGTCACCTGCTGAAAGCGCGGCCCCGCGGCGTCCCTCGAACCCGGCCAGAGCCTGGCCGCCAGGACTCCGACGGCGACGAGGACCACCGAGGCCACGATCGCCGGAAGCGGGCCCCGACGCCGGGACGGCGTCACACTCGGTGCGGGGCCACCGCCAAGAGTGAGGTCCGCACCGTGGTCCGAGAGTGTCCGAAGGTCGCGCGCGAGGTCTCGGGTCGAGGCGTACCGGTTCTCCGGCTCCTTCGCCAGACAACGCTCGATCATCCAGCGCAGCGGCGGGGGCGCCTTTGGAGTGATCGACGCGATCGGCTCCGGCTCCTCGTTCAGGATCGCCGCCAGCGTGTCCACCGCCGTCTTCCCTAGAAACGCCCGCCTGCCCGTCGCCATCTCATAGAGAATCGAGCCGAAGGCGAACTGATCGGTGTGGAAGTCCACCGTGCGGCCGCTCGCCTGCTCCGGCGACATGTAGCCGACCGTGCCGACGACCACGCCCGGTGTCGTGCCGGTCATGGTCGGGAGGTTCGAGCCTTCATCACTTCCCGAACCCGACCTCGTCGATGTCAGCTTCGCCAGGCCGAAGTCGAGGATCTTCACCAGCCCGTCCTTCGTCACCATGACGTTCTCGGGCTTCAGGTCCCGGTGCACGATCCCCGACTCGTGGGCGCAGGCGAGGCCCTCCCCGACTTGCATCGCGATCGCGAGAAGCTTCCTGATCGGGAGCGCGCCGGCGGCGAGGAGCGTCCGCAGAGTCTCCCCCGAGACCAGCTCCATCGCGATGTACGAAACGCCGGATTCGAATCCGATGTCGTGAACGGTGACGATGTTGGGATGATTCAGGGCCGACGCCGACCGCGCCTCCTTCTCGAAGCGCTTGAGGCGCTCGGAATCCGACGCCAGGTTCGCCGGCAGCACCTTGATCGCCACCTCGCGCCCGAGCCGCGCGTCCCGGGCGCGGTAAACCTCGCCCATCCCGCCGGCACCGATGGGCGACAGGATCTCGTAGGGACCGAGGCGGCTACCCGCCGAGAGCGTGATGCATCACCCGCTGCGCGGATACTAGCTTTGTCGGGTCGCCCGAAGACGGCCCCGGAGCAGGCGAAATGGATGTCTGGTGGGAGGTGAGGGTTTCGAACCCCCGACATCCTGCGTGTAAAGCAGGCGCTCTACCGCTGAGCTAACCTCCCCCGCCCGATCAGTCTAGCCGAGCGCGCCGCTCCTCTCCGCGCTCGATCCGGCCGCTCCGTATGATCCGGTAGGAGGCCGACACGCTCCAACGTCTCGTAGCCCGGATGCGCCATCTCCGCGGTCGCGCGCATCCGGCGGCCCCCAGCCCGCCGGCCGCCCCCGAGCCGGTGCGCGGCGACCTCGAACGAAAGCTGCTCTGGCGCGGGGAAGGCCCCTCTCACGGCCGGCCTCTCAGCGTCTTCATGGACCAGAACAACCGCTGCAACCTGAAGTGCCGGATGTGCGGATTCAGCGACGAACGCGTAGCGGCGCTCCGCAAGTACGACATGCCGCGCGCGCTGTACGACTCGATCGCGGAGCAGATCTTCCCCAGGACCAACCTTCTCGTTCTCTCCATCCTGACCGAGCCGTTCATGACGCGGGACTTTCCGGACCGGCTCGAGGCCGTCCGCCGTTTCGGGATTCCGTACAGCGAGATCATCACCAATGGGACTTTGCTCGACGCCCGATCCGTGGACCGCATGCTCGACGCGGCGATCAGCTGCCTGACCGTCTCGATCGACGGGGGCACCCGCGAGGTCTACGAGTCGATCCGCGTCGGAGCGTGCTTCGACCGGGTTCTCGCCAACGTGAACCTCTTCTTGGAGAGACGGAGTCGGCGCGGCCTCGCCCTGCCGGAGCTTCGGATCAACCACGTGCTCTCGGAGCCGAACATCGATCACTTTGGCGAGTTCCTGGGACTGGTCGAGCGCCTCCGCCCCGACCGGGTCGGCGTGCGCACCGTCTCGCGAATGAGCGACGCGCCGATCCAGCAGACGGATGACCCGGTCTTCTGGTCGAAGGTTCGCGACGCGCGGCTCCGCCTCGCCGAATTCGGCGCGAGAACGGGCATCGAGGACGCGGGGTATCTCCGCGACACGCCGCAGCGGATCGAGCTCTTCGACCCGTTCGGCGAGTCGCGCCCCTGCCGGGCCCCCTGGGAGAACGTCGCGATCCACGCCAACGGCGACGTCTATCCGTGCATGGCCTGGACGCGGCCCGCGGCCGGAAACCTGCTCCGCCAGTCGTTCGACCAGATCTGGGACGGCGAGAGGTTCGCGGCGCTGCGGCGGGAGTTCACCGACAGCCGGCCGGGACTCGACTGTCTCCACTGCCGCATCCGCCGCGACTCCGCCGGCGATCCGGACGACGACTTCTTCTACCGCAAGGTCGCCAAGCCGCTCCCCGTGTGACGGCTCTTCGCGTCGCGGTGGCGCGCCGGCCTCAGCCGACCGGTACCGTCATCACCGGGCACTTCGCCGCCGCGATCACATGGGCGCTCACGCTGCCCTGAATCAGCCGGGAGATTCCCGTTCGACCGTGGGTTCCCATGATGATCAGGTCCGCTTGCTCGAGGGCCGCCGTCTCCGCGATGACCTCATCGGGCGATCCCTCGATTAAGAGCGGCCGCGCCCGAAGGCCCTGCTCCCGCGCCTCGGCCACGAGCGGCTCGAGCCGCGCGGAAATCTCCTGACGCAGATTCTGGTTCCACTCGTCGTAAACGGCCGGCGCGATCGACTGCGCCTGGATCAGGTTCGGGGGCTGATAGGCATACGCGATCAGCAGCTCCGACATGCTCTCCTTGGCGAGCGCCACCGCTTCCCGGAATCCCGGCATGGACGAGCGCGCGAGGTCGGTCGCGAAGAGAATCCTCCGATAAGGCTTCATACCCACCTCCTCGAGGGATGGACCCTCGGTCCGCATCAGCGTGGCAGCGATCGGGAGAGCGCGCGAGATGCAGGTGGATCACCTTCCCGGAGCGAGAGGGCTTCGATTGCGGTGGCAATTGGACGCCCCTCACCCCACCCTCTCCCGGAGGGAGAGGGCTTCAAGGAGGCGCGCGACGGGGACGTCGCGCGCGGCTGGACTCTAGATGGCTATGCTGGCGAAGCGCTCGATCTCGGCGACCGGCATCGGGCGGGCGAGCAGGAATCCCTGGCCGTACGGCACGCCGAGCGACTGGAGGACGCGCAGCTCCTCGCGCGTCTCGATCCCTTCCGCGATGACCTTCGTGTGCATCTTGCGCGCGAAGCTCATGAGCGCCTCGAGGAGGTCCTGCTTGACCTGGCGGCGGTCGATGCCGCGGACGAAGACGTTGTCGAACTTCAGGTAGTCGGGCTCGATGTCGGCGAGCGAGGAGAGGTTCGAGTAGCCCGTGCCGACGTCGTCGACCGCGATGCGGAAGTTCTGCGAGCGGAACTTCGAGAGCACCTCGCGGAAGAGCCCCTCGTACACGGCGTAGGTGCGCTCCGTGATCTCGAGGACGATGCGGTCCGGCTCGAGGCCGAGCGAGCGCACCTGGTCGCGGAACACCGGGCCGAGGAACTCGGGATCGGACGCCGCCGCCGGCGACAGGTTCAGGAAGATCTGCCGCCGCGGGTTCGCCTCGGCCGCCGCCTCGAGCGAGCGCTGGCGGCACACGCGCTCGAGCGGCACGAGGAGCTCGGTGCGGTCGGCGAGCGAGAACAGCGTCTCGCCGCTCTCGAATTCGCTGCCGCGCGGACCGCGCGAGAGCGCCTCCATGCCGATCATGTTGCCGGTCGCGAGGTCGAAGACCGGCTGGAACACCGGCCGGATGTCGCGCCGCGAGATGACGTCCTGGAGGAGCTCGCCGCCGCGGATCTCGGCGCGCACCGTCTGGCGCGTGACCTGGTCGCGCGCCTCCTGGATGCCGCGGTACACGAGCCGCTCGATGCGGTGCTTCGGGTCCTTGAGGATGCGCGACGAGCCGACGAACGATCGGAAACGGGCCGAGACGTCGGCCCGCTCGGCGAGGTAGCCGCGGATCAGCTGGTCGAGCTCGGCGGCCTTCTGCCCGAGCGCCGTCGGCCCCTCCGGCAGTCCCCCGCCGTCCGGGCTGACGAAGAGAATGATCTCGTCCGAGCGCACGTACGGCAGGCACAGCGTGCCGCTCGGCACGATCCCGTCGGTCTGGAAGGCCTTCAGGCGGCGGACGAAGTCGAGGAGCAGGTCGTCGTACGCCTCCCAGCCCCACACCTCCTCGACGTGGCCCTCGGAGCTCGGACGGAACACCAGCACCGAGATCGAGCCGCGCTGCTCGAGCTGCGTGCGGAGATCGTCGACGAGGACCGCCACCGTGGGGAGACCCGTCTCGCGGTCGTACAGCCGCGTACGCTCCTTGAACCACTTGCCGCGGAGCGCGACGAGCTCACTCTGCTTCTCTTTGGCCAGGGCGGCCTGCCGCTCTTTATCTTTGTCCAGGTGTGCCAAGGGTTACAAAAGGATAGCACCCGGAATGCCGCGGGGATCCCGCCTCGGAGTTCTCCCGGTCCGCGCTCACGCCGCCGGCATCGGCACGCCCTCGCGCAGCCTCGCGATCGCGTCCTCGCTCCCGAGCACGACGAGCACGTCGCCGTGCGCGAACCGGTCGTTCGGCGCCGGCACGAAGCGCTTCTCGAGCCCGTCGGGCGTCAACCTCTTCACCGCGAGGATCGAGACGCCGTACCGCGAGCGCAGCGCCGCCTCCGCGAGACTGAGCCCCTCGATCTCGACCGGAACGGCCACCTCCTCGAGCCGGTGCTTCTCGGGAAGCTCCAGGTACTCGACCTCGCCCTGCTCCTCGCCCACGGTCCGCACGCGCGCGAGCAGGCGGCTGCGCTTCAGCACCTCGCTGTCGAACGCGCCGAGGAGGTCCCGCTGCGTCACGATGCCGAGGAACCGCCGCGTCTCGGGTCCGTCCACGACGGGGAGCTGGCCCGCGTCGCGGAACCAGAGCTTCTCGTTGACGGACGTCAGCGGCTCGTCGGGCGTCGCGAACGGGATCTCGGTGACGAGGTCCGCCGCGACGACGACGCCCGACAGCTCGCGCTCGGTGAAGGACTCCTTGATGTTGTGGATGTCGAGGACGCCCTCGAGCCTTCCCTGCTCGTCTCCGACGTAGAGGAACAGGCTGCGCGAGCGCAGGAACGCGGCAACGATCTCGGGCAGCGGCGTCGTGCGAGGAATGAGCGTCACGTCCCGGCGCATGATGTCCGAGACCTTCAGGCTCGCGAGCGACGTCGCCTCGGGCGTCTTCTCCCAGACGATTCCGGCCGACCGCAGGCTCTCGACGTACATCGAGTCCTTCTGCAGGACGTGCGCCGTCGCGACCGCGAGGACCGAGACGACCATCATCGGCAGGAGCACCGCGGTGTTCTGCGTCAGCTCGAAGATCATGATGACCGCGAGGAGCGGCGCGCGCGTGACCCCCGCGAGCATTCCGCCCATCCCGAGGAGGGCGTAGCCGCCGACCGGCGCGTCGAGGTGCGGGGCGATCGCGTGCGCGGCCTGCGCCACGAGGCCGCCGACCGTCGCGCCGATGAGGAGGGACGGCGTGAAGACGCCGCCGACGCCTCCGGATCCGATCGTCGCCGACGTCGCGGCCATCTTGCCGACGAAGAGCAGCGCGAGGAAGACGGCCGCCGGGTTGCCGTGGAGGATGCGGTTGGTCGCCTCGAATCCATTGCCGGAGACCTCCGGCATCCCGAGCGCGATCGTGCCGACGATCGCGCCGCCCAACGTCATCGTGAGCCACGTCGGCCATCCGAGCGAGCGGTAGAGGCGCTTCGCGGCCGAGAGCGTGTGCACGAAGAGCGCCGAGACCGGCCCCGCGGCGAGGCCGATCGCGACGAAAGGCAGGTACTCGTAGACGGAGGCGACCGAGAAGGGCGCCACGTTGTAGACGGGCTCGTCGCCGAGAACCGAGCGGACGAGGAGGGTCGAGACGACGGCGGAGACGACCGCCGGGCCGAAGAGCGCCATCGCGAACGAGCCGACGACGACCTCGAGGACGAAGAGCGTCGCGGCGATCGGCGTGTTGTACGCGCCGGCCACGCCGGCGGCCATGCCGCACGCGGTCAGGATCCGCACGCGCTCCGGCGAGACCTTCCAGCGGCGGGCGAGCGCGGACGCGCACGCGGCGCCGATCTGGATGATCGGTCCCTCGCGGCCCTCCGATCCGCCCGAGGCGATCACGGCGAGCGAGGAGGCGCCCCGCGCGAGCGAGGCGCGGAGGCGCACGGTCCGGCGGCCGAGCGAGACCACCTCGATCATGTGGGAGATGCCGCTCGGCCCCTTCTCCATGAAGAAGTACTGCGCGATCAGCCCGCCCACGAGACCGCCCGCGGCCGGCAGGAGAACCCGCAGGTAGGGCCGCGTCATCTCGACCCCGCGCAGGATGTCCTCGCTGCCGTGGAGGGCCCACGTCAGCCAGTGCGTCAGCGTGCGGAAGACGATCGCGCCGAGCCCGCCGAGGAGTCCCGCGGCGGCCGCGAGGATCAGGAACTGGGTGTTGGGGTCACGCCAGAAGAGCCGGCCGAAGCGGGAGGGACGCGCGGGCGGGGTGGGTGCCGACGAGCTCATTCCTCCTCGAGCAGGCGCAGATCCGACTCGTCCTCGACGTCCTCCTGGCCCCCGAAGAAGAACGCGTTCGCGCACGCGCTCCCGCAGAAGACGCTCCCGCCCATGCGGAACGCGCACGACTCGCAGACGGCCTTCTTGCAGATGGGGCAGATCGGGAGCGCGAAGGAGAGCTCCGTGCCGCAGACCCCGCAGTGATCCGCGAGACCGGCCATGGAGAGAGTATAGGCCGGGGTCGAGACACCCCGAATGCTTTTGCTATGATCCGCCGTCCGTTTCGAGGGCGGTGTAGCTCAGCTGGTCAGAGCAAGCGGCTCATATCCGCTGTGTCCGGGGTTCAAATCCCTGCACCGCCACCAACCTCCGCGTGACCCCGACTCGTCACATCACGTGCTTCCGCGCCGGCGGCGGGGCCGGCGAGCCGTCGGACCAGCTGCGCACCGGGACGAAGAGGATCGTCGTTTCGATCTCGCTGCTGTCCTTCCCGAGGATCGGCGAGCCGTCCTCGTCGGCGGCCCAGACGGCGGCCTGGCCGTGCGGCAGGAAGAACATGATGTGCGGAAGCCACGGGCCGTCCGCGTCGTCGCTGACGTAGCCCTTCTTCGACAGCATGAAGGAGAAGGCGCCCGGCTCGGGCGGGCGGAGCTCGCGGCTCGCGATGGCGGCCTTCGTCTTCTCGATGACCTGCTGCCTCGTGGCGCCGGCGAGCACCCACTCGGTGCGCTTCAAGACCACGGGCAGCTCGGAGCGTACCGCCGGGGCGTTGAAGCAGTTCGGCGCGCGCAGCCTGGGGTTCCAGAACTGGCGATCGTCGAAGCCCGCGGTCCAGGAACGCTCGACGAAGCAGACGAATTCGTTCTTCCCCTTCACCGCCGTCTCGTACCCGTGGCGGCCGAGGACGAGTACCGTGGCGTCGCCCGAGATCGACGGCGGCGCGGCGGTGCGCGCCAGCGCGATTTCGTCCGCGCGACTGGGGATGAGGTATTGCTCGACCGGCGCCATCTCGGGATAGGAAGTCCCGGGCGCCCGGGACTCCGCCGGACTCGCCCAGCTCAGTGCGCCGATGACCATGGAGACGAGAATCCCGACAGCCGTTCGTTGGTTCATCACCGTTTCACCCCTTCTGCCAGCGGTCCTCGATCAAGACCTGTGCCATCCATCGAGGCTCGAGACATCATGCAGAGTCGAGGGATTTCCGGCCCGTCGTCGGAGTAGAGCGGGCGGGTGAATCCGAACGATTGGACCGGGTGAAGCAAATCTGAACGTGGCGGGAGACGAGAGTTCACCCCGGATTCACGAACCGCCGCAACGGATAGAGTCCGGCCGGACGGAGGTTCCATGAAGGTGAGAGTTCGAGCCGCCCTGATCCTGTTCGCCGCCGCCGCGTCGCTGCGAGCCGCGGAACCGACCGCGATCTCGTCCCGGACCCTGGAGGTCGACGGCGTCGCCCTCCACTACCTGACGGCCGGCCACGGAACGCCCCTGATCCTTCTGCACGGTTACGCGGAGACCTCGCGAATGTGGCGCCCGGTGATCCCGGTCTTCGCCGAGAAGTTCACCGTGATCGCCCCCGATCTCCCGGGCATCGGCGATTCGGCGATTCCCGCGAGCGGGCTGGACATGAAGACGTCGGCGGTCCGCATCCATGCCCTCGCGAAGGCGCTCGGCGTCTCGAAGGCCTGCGTGGTCGGTCACGACATCGGGTTGATGGTCGCCTATGCCTATGCCGCGCAGTTTCCGCGGGAGACGGAGAAGCTCGTCCTCATGGACGCGTTCCTTCCCGGAGTCGAGGGATGGGAACCCGTGTACGACAGTCCTTCGATCTGGCACTTCCGCTTCTACGGACCGACTCCCGAGGCGCTCGTGAAGGGACGGGAGCGCATCTTCTTCGAACACTTCTGGAACGACTTCGCGGCAGACAAAACGCATTCGATCCCGGAGGCCGATCGGCAGGCCTACACGGAGGCCTACTCCCGTCCGGGGCGCATGGCCGCCGGCTTCGCCTACTTCGAGTCGTTCCCGCAGACCGCCATCGACTTCGCGGCCCTGGCGAAGACCCGGCTGCCCATGCCCGTTCTCACGATCGGCGGCGAGAAGGCGAACGGAGAAGTTCTGGCCAAACAGGTGAAATTGATCTCCCCGGGCGGCCGATCCATCGTGATTCCGGGAGCGGGGCACTGGATCATGGAGGAGAAGCCGAAGGAAACCCTGGACGCCCTCCGGAATTTTCTCTGACATTCTCGGGATCGCCGCCGACGAGGATCGACGCGCTTTGACCCACACCGCCCTCGATCCGATCACGCTCTACCTGGTGGCCGTCATCTTCCTCGCCACGCTCATCCGCTCGACGCTCGGCTTCGGCGAGGCGCTCGTGGCCGTGCCGCTCCTCGCGCTGCGCGCGCCCGTGTCCGTGGCGGCGCCGCTGGCGGTCCTGGTTTCGATCCTCGTCGCGGGCGTGGTCGTCGCTCAGGACTGGCGGCGCATCGAGATGCGGAGCGCCCGCGGGCTCATTCTCTTCTCGCTCCTCGGGATTCCGCTCGGCGTGCTCCTGCTGGCGAAGACGAACGACCATCTCGTTCGCCTGATTCTCGGACTGGTCATCGTCGGGTTCTCCGTCCACGCGCTCACGTTCGGCGGCGGCCGGCGCCTCGAGCGCGACCATCCCGGCTGGCTCGCCGTCTGCGGCTTCGTCGCGGGAGTCCTCGGCGGGGCGTACGGGATGAACGGGCCGCCGCTCGCCGTCTACGGCGCGCTGCGTCGCTGGTCGCCCCAGCAGTTCCGCGCGACGCTCCAGGGCTACTTCCTGCCGGTCAGCCTGGTCGGCCTCGCGGGCTACCTGTACGTCGGGCTCTGGGACGCCGCCGTCACGCGCTACTTCCTGTGGTCGCTCCCGGGAGTCGCCGTCGCCATCGTCCTCGGACGAACGCTCAACCGCCGCATCCGGAGCGACCGCTTCATCCGCCTCCTCCATGGGGGGCTCGTGCTGATCGGCGCGGTCCTGATCGTTCAGGCGGCGGCGCGCTGAGGCGCTACGGCGCCCTCTTCTCCAGCCCCTTCAGCGTCTTCCTCTCCGCCGCCTCGTCCTCGGCGATCAGCGTGTACGCGATGTAGTACTTGTAGATGTTGCCGACGTACTGCACGGTCTCGCGGCCGATCGTCGCGGCCGCGACGAGCTCGACGTTGTTGAACCAGACGTTCGGGTCCAGGCCGCGCTCTCTCGCGATCCTTCGGAGCTCCTCGATCCGATTGGGCCCGGCGTCGTAGGAGGCGAAGGCGAACAGGCCTCGGTTCAGCTCCGACATCGGCGCGTCCGCGAAGTACCTGTCCTCCATGAACCGGATGTACTTGACGCCGGCGTGGATGTTGGCCTCGATCTCGTGGATGTCGCCGACGTCCATGGCGCGGCCGGTCTCGGGCATCAGCTGCATGACGCCGATCGCGCCGACGCGGCTGCGCGCGTCCTGGTTCAGCTGAGACTCCTGGTAGCCCTGCGCCATCATCAACAGGTAGTCGAGGTCGTAGCTCCTGCCGTACTTCCGGAAGAGCTCGACCGTAAAGCGGAACCGGGCGAGCCCCGCCTCCGAACGGGCATCCTTCACCCATTGCGTGCTCTTCATGTACTCGTCGATGAGCTCGTTGCGCACGAGCGAGCCCTGCGGGTACTTCGCGAGGAGCCCGTCGACCGCCCGCTTCAGCTCCGGGCAGTCCTTTCGGAACATCCAGGCGGTCTCCCCGCCTCGGGCGACCGCGACCTCGGGATGCGGGGCGATTCGGGGGAACACCTTCGCCCAGAAACGGGCGATGTCGTCGTCGCACACGACGATCGGCACGAGACCCGCGTTCAGCATCTCGAGGAGGTCCTCGTCCTGCAAGTCGTCGGGCGCCGCGCGCAGCCGGACTCGCGCCTTCCCCTCCTTCGCGAACCGCTCGTTGAGCCGCTCGAGATTCTCGTAGTCGCCGGACGAGCGGCGAACGAAGACCTCCTTTCCGGAGAGATCGTCGACGGCCGCGATCGGCGGCGAGCCCGGGCCGGTGACGGCGATCTCGTCGATGCCGGAGATGATCGGCGTGGAGAAGTCGACGAGCGCGCGGCGCTCCGGGGTCACGGTCAGGTCGGCCGCCGCCAGGTCGCCCCGGCCGTCGCGGAGCATCGGGATGATCTGGTCCCGGCGCACTGGATAGAACAGGACCCGGATCGGGACGTCGCCGGTCCGGCGGGTCTCGTTGACGTATCTCTCGAAGAACCGCAGCGCCTCGTAGGACGCGCCGTGCTGCGTCCCGCGGTCCACGAAGTACAACATCTTGTCGTAGACGACGAGGGCGCGGATGACTCGACGCTTCGCCATGCCGCCGAGGTCACCCTTCCAGGGAGCCATCGGAATCGGAAGCGTCTGATCGAGGGACGGCGCGGGGTCGGGCGCTCCCCGTTCCGACGCGGCCGCGCTCCCGAGCAGGGCCCCGAACGCGAGGACGGCGCCGGCGAGCTCGCGCCTCATCGCGGCGCGACCGAATCGGCGAGCGATGCGAGAAGACGGGACAGGGCCGCGACCGTGTCCGGGCGGTCCGCGATCCCGTGGCGTGCGGCGAGGTAGGCCGGGTCGTCCCACGAGACCCGCGTGCCGCCGCTCTCGTCCTCGGACACCAGGATCTTCAGCGGCAGATCGATGCCGATCGTCTGCCGGCTCTGCATCAGCGGCGTGCCGCCCTGCGGGCTCCCGAAGATCAGGAGCTGCGTGAACCGGAGCTTCAGCCCGGCCGCGCTCGCACCGCCCGAGTGATCGATCTTCGCGAACACCGTCAGACCTCGGGCGCGAATTTCGCCCTCGAGAAGCGCGACCGTTTCCGGAGGCCCGAGGGCGCTCCGCACACCGAGGAGGCCGGGAACCGCCGAGTTCATCCCGCGGCTCAAATTCCGGGTGTGGTCGGCGTCTCGGCCGGTGGCATCCGGACGGAGCTGGTCACCTCGAGGTCCCCGACCCGGAGGCGTCCGACCTTCAGCTCCCCGATGACGGCGCCTCCGATCGCGAGCTTCGAGATCGCGAGGCGCCGGATGGCGAGCGCGCCGATCGCGAGGGCGCCGATCGCGCCTGCCCCGAACGCGAGTGCGCCACACGCGATCGCCAGGGCCGCGTCGCTGCGCCGAGTCATCCCTCTGTTACTGGAACGCATGGATTCATCTCCGCGTCATCTGGTTTCGCCTCGGGACGCCTCCGAAAACGGCGGCGCGCCCTGAGGTATTCTCCTCCGCAAAGTCGATGCCCCTTTCAACCGGAACTCGCCTCGGTTCGTACGAGATCGTCGGAGCGCTCGGCGCCGGCGGCATGGGTGAAGTGTACCGGGCGCGGGACACGAAGCTCGACCGGGACGTCGCGGTCAAGGTCCTCCCGGAGCAGCTGACCGCCAGCCCGGACGCGCTCGCCCGCTTCGAGCGCGAGGCGAAGGCGGTCGCGGCGCTCTCGCATCCGAACATCCTGTCGATCTTCGACTTCGGGACTCAGGGCGCCGTGTCCTACGCGGTCATGGAGCTCCTCGAGGGCCAGACCCTCCGCGAGAAGATCGACGCGGGCGCCGTTTCGCAGCGCCAGGCGGTCGACTGGAGCCTGCAGGTCGCGAAGGGCCTCTCCGCCGCCCACTCCCGCGGCGTCGTCCACCGCGACCTGAAGCCCGAGAACGTCTTCGTCACGAACGACGGCCACGTGAAGATCCTGGACTTCGGCCTCGCGAAGAAGATGGAGGCCGAGGCGTCGCCGGAAACCAACGCGCCGACGGGCACCGGCCACACGGAGCCGGGGACCGTCATGGGAACCATGGGCTACATGTCGCCCGAGCAGGTCCGCGGCCTTCCCGTCGACCATCGCTCGGACATCTTCTCGTTCGGCGCGATCCTCTACGAGCTCCTGTCGGGGAAGAAGGCATTCAAGCGCGACACGTCGAGCGACACGATCGCCGCGATCCTGAAGGAGGACCCTCCCGAGCTGACGCAGTCGGGGAGGAACGTCTCCCCCGCGCTCGACCACGTCGTCCGGCACTGCCTGGAGAAGGACCGCGAGAACCGGTTCCAGACCGCCAAGGACGTCGCGTTCGCGCTGTCGGAGGCGTCCTCCTCGACGACGGCGGCCGTGACGAGCGGCGGCCACGTCGCCGCCCCGGCGCCGCGCTCGACGAAGAAGCTCGCAGTGATTGCCGCGGCGGTGGCCCTCCTCGTGATCGCCGCCGTCTTCCTCGCGCGGCGGCCGAAGTCGGGCGCCACAACGGCGTCGAGCGCCACCGTCAAGCGCATCGCCGTGCTCCCGTTCGAGAACCTCGGCGCTCCGGAGGACGACTACTTCGCCGACGGGATCGCGGACCAGGTCCGAGGCAAGCTGACGTCGCTGCCCGGCGTCGAGGTCATCGCGCGCGGGAGCTCGACGCCCTACAAGAAGTCGACCAAGACGCCGCAGGAGATCGCGAAGGAGCTCTCGGCGAACTACCTCCTCACCGCCACGGTCCGGTGGCAGAAGGGCGGCGGCGCCAACCGCGTCCAGGTCTCGCCCGAGCTCGTCGAGATCCGTGCCGACGGCCCGCCCGCCTCCAAGTGGCAGCAGCCGTTCGACGCCTCGCTCACCGACGTCTTCCAGGTGCAATCGGACATCGCATCGAAGGTGGCGCAGGCCCTCGGCGTCGCGATGGCCGCCGGCCAGGAGAAGCAGCTCTCGGAGAAGCCCACCCAGAACATCGCGGCGTACGACGCCTTCCTCAAGGGCAACGCGCTGACGCTCGAGAGGACCGACATGGCGAACCGCCGCCGCGGGCTCGCCTTCTACGAGGAGGCGGTGAAGCTCGATCCCAACTTCGCGCAGGCGTGGGCGCGGATCTCGCTGATGAATTCGCTGATCTACAGCAACGGCGTCCCGACGAAGGAACTCCGCGATGCCGCGCTGGCGGCGGCCGAGAAGGCGGTCTCCCTCGCTCCCGCCCAGGCGGATGGCTTCGTGGCGTTGGGAGGCTACTACCGCCTGGTCACGTTCGACTTCGTGCGGGGGCGCGAGGAATTCGAGAAGGGGCTCAAGCTCGTGCCGGGAAATCCCGAGCTCATCCGCGGCCTCGGCTTCACCGAGACGCAGCTCGGCGCCTGGGAGCAGGGGCTCGCGCATCTCCAGGAGGCGGCCCGCCTCGATCCCCGCTCCGCCAGCAACGTCACCGCGGTCGGCACCACGCTCCTGCAGCTGCGGCGGCCCGCCGAGTCGCGAGCCGTCTTCGAGCAGGCGCTCGGGCTCGCGCCCGCGAATCTCCTCGCCATCGAGAATCTCGCGCTCACGCATCTCGCGGAAGGGGATCTCGCCGGCGCCCGCGCCTCGCTCGCGAAGTACGGGCAACCCATCGCTCCGGCGACGCTCGTCGCCTTCCTGGCAAACTACCAGGACCTCGCCTGGGTCCTCGACTCGGGACAGCTCGAGATCCTGAACGGCCTCACGCCGGCGGACTTCGACGACAACGCCGCCGCGTGGGCGATCTGCCGCGCCCAGGCGAAGCACCTCGCGGGCAATGCGGCGGGCGCGCGCGCCGAGGCCGAGAGGGCGGTCGCGGAGTTCGACAAACAGCTCAGGGAGACTCCCGACGATCCGCAGCTGCACTCCATTCGCGGACTCGCTCTCGCGTACCTCGGCCGCAAGGACGAGGCGATCCGCGAAGGCGAGCTCGGCGTGAAGCTCGGGGGGCCCGCGATCGACGCATTGAACGGCCCCTACAATCTCCACCAGCTCATCCGGATCGAGGTCGCGGCAGGCGAGACCGACCGGGCGCTCACCCACCTCGAGGCGCTCCTGAAGATGCCCTACATGGTGACCGCCGCCTGGCTGAAGATCGATCCCAACTTCGCTCCGCTCCGCCAGGACCCGCGCTTCCAGAAGCTCGTCGCCGCCGCGAAGTAGCCGCCGCGCTCGGCCTCAGGGCTCGATGCGGATCTCCCGGAGGTGCAAGTGCGTCGGCTCCTTCTTGTCGACGTTCTCGACGACGAGGCGCACGCTCTTCGCGGGGCGTGAATCCGAAAACTCGAGCGAGACGGTCGGGTCGGGCGGGAGGCCGCTCCACGTCCTCGAGCGCTCGTCCCTCGAGCCGTCCGCCGCCGTGCGCGTCAGCGTCAGCGCGATCGTTCCCGTCTCCGTCGTCACCGAGACCGTCTTGACGGGCCTCGGCTTGGAGAAGGTGAACTCGAACACCGCCGGGTCGACGTCCTTCGTCCGCACGAGCGTCGACGGCTCGTGGTCGAAGAGATTCGAGAGCGGCCCCATGTCGAGGATCGAGTGCGCGACGGTCCACGTCTCGCCTCCGACGAGCACCTCCTCCGTCTCGAGGCGATGGCGCTCCGCGACCTCGGCCGCGAGGAGCTCGCGCCAGTTCGGCGCCGGCGCGATCGAGGCGAACCGGAACGCGGGACGGCCGGCGGGGTCGTCGATGGTCTTCTCGATGCCGATCCGGAGCTTCGGATCCTCCGCGATGAGCTTGTACTCGTCCTCCGGGAAGACGTAGAGCGCGTCCGGACGCGCCGACGCGGGATCGGCCGCCACTGCCGACATGCCCGCGAAGCGGACGGCGCCGCGTCCCAGGAAGAACTGCGCGAGATCGTCCGCCCCGTTCGCCCAGACGGGCGACAGCACGATCGGCCGCGCCGGCGCCGCGCGGCTTCGCTCGACGAGCTCGCCGAAGACCTGCTTCGCGCCCCACTGCATGCCGTAGAGCCCGTAGTCGTCGTACCACCGCGCCCCGTGGCGCAGCGCGTCGGCCGCCATCGCGGCCTGGACGGCGGCGAGCGCGGCGAACGCCACGGCGGCGACGGCCGTGGCGGGCGCGACTCTCGAGACGCCGCGCAGGGCCGCGTCGAGACCGATTCCCGTCAGCAGCGCCGCCGGGACGACGACCGCCATGCCGCGGGTGACGAGCACGCTCGCGACGGCCGCGCCGAGGGGCGCGGCGGCGAGGGCCAGGAGAACGGCGCGCGGACCCGGCTCGCGGATCCGCCAGACGCAGATCGCGAGCCCCGCCGCGGCGAAGGGCAGCGTGGGCCACCAGATGTGTCCCCATCCCTTCATGCGATGTCGCAGCACGTCGCGCTCGCTCTCCCGCCCGTACCAGTAGGCCGGCGAGATCGCGATCCGGTAGCGGTCGCCGAAGGCCTCGAGCTTCTGCCGCGTCGTGAGGTCCCGCCGCACCCAGGTCGAGTTGATCTCCTGGAGGCGCCGCGCGGTCTCCCCCGGCCGCACCGCGAGGTAGCGCGCGTACGGGACCGCGCAGACGGCGGCGACCGCGAAACCGAGCAGGACCCGGCGCCACCGCCGCGCGTGGTACGTCGCGTCGGAGACGAGGAGCAGCAGAGCGGTCGCCGCGACGACCGGCTGGATCGCGTTGTAGGAGTAGAAGGCGAGCGCGGCCGACACCGCCGCCGCGAGCAGCGCGGGCCCGCTTCCGCGCCGGTAGCGCAGATAGAAGTAGAGGAACCACGCGTAAAACGCGACGCCGGGCACGACCTCGAAGGCCGTGCGCGAGTGCAGGAACCAGGCGGGGGTGATCCCGAGGAGGAGCACTCCCGCCCACCAGAACCGCAGGCCGAACGCGTCGCGGAGGACCAGGGCCACGGCCGCCGAGGCGAGGAGCCCGAACAGGACGCCGACGGCCCGCGTGGTCGCGATCGTGTGGCCGAAGAGGAGATACCCGGGAATCTGCGCGTACACGCTCGCGCCGATGTTGAAGGCCGTGCCGTTGCGGAAGTACGTCGGGAGCAGCTGGTGGTTCTCCGGGTCCTCCCCGTGGTTGCGCAGGAGGTTCTCGGCCTGCACGCTCTGCACGGCCTCGTCGCCGAAGAAGTAGATCGGGAAGTCGGAGAGGCCCGCGACCCGGCTGGCGAGGAAGACGAGGAGAGACAGGACGAAGAACGCGTTTCCCCGGAGGTCGGCCGCGCGCCGGAGGTCCGGAGGCGCCTCGCCGCCGTCCGTCACGCGGTCCTGGCGTAGAGCCCGTTGGCCGAGACGCGCCGCCCGGTCTCGACCTTCGGCCGCGCGGTGCGCGTCGGCGCGACGGGAACGAGGCCGAAGCGGGCCATCTCGCGGTCGAGCTCGTCCGCGTGGACGAGCACGTGGCGTCCGCCGCTGTCGAACCCCTCGTACACGCCGGGCTCGCCCGGGACCGCGCGGATCCCGCCGCCCGTCAGGTCGGTCTCGGGCGTGAACACCGAGACGAGCAGCCGCCCCCCCGGGGCGAGCACGCGCGCGGACTCCGAGAGCGCGCGGTCCCACTCGGCGCGGCTGTGGGCGCAGTGATAGATGCCGAGCGCGACGACGAGGTCGAAGCGGCCGTCGGCGAACCGGGACAGGTCGTCCATCGGCCCGACGAAGACGCGTCGCGCGGCCTCCTCGGCGCCGAGGACGAGCGCGAGCCGCTCGCGCGTGCGCGCGGCCATCGCCGCCGACCCGTCGAGCGCCTCGACCGCGAAGCCGCGTTCGGCGAGCGCGACCGCGTTGCGCCCGGCCGCGCAGCCCACGTCGAGCACGCGAACCCGCGAGGGTTCGGGGAACGCGCGCACGAGCTCCATCAGGCGCACGTCGGGCTCGCGGGCGGCGAACCGCTCGACGTTCTCGGGCGAGTCCCAGAAGGGGGTGGACAAGCCCATCCACTCTACCTGCTAGGCTCGCCGCTCGCATGATCGTCCACCTCGTCGACGGCACGTACGAGCTCTTCCGCCACTTCTACGGCGCGCGGCGCGCGACGAAGGGCGTCGACGCGCCGTACGGCGCCGTCGCCGGCGTCCTCCACACGGTCGCCCAGATGCTCGAGGGCGGCGCCACGCATCTCGGCGTCGCGACCGACCACGTGATCGAGTCCTTCCGCAACGACCTCTGGCCCGGATACAAGACGTCCGAGGGCATGGAGCGCGCGCTGCGGGCCCAGTTCCGCCCGCTCGAGGACGCGCTGTCGGGGATGGGCGTCGCCGTGTGGCCCATGGTCGAGCTCGAGGCCGACGACGCGCTCGCGTCCGCCGCGCGCCTCGCCGCCGCCGATTCACGCGTCGAGAAGGTCTGCATCTGGACGCCCGACAAGGACCTCGCGCAGTGCGTCGCGGCCGACCGCGTCGTCCAGGTGGACCGACGGAGCGGCCGCATCCGCGACGAGGCCGGCGTCCGCGAGAAGTTCGGCGTGCCGCCGGCGCTCATTCCCGACTACCTGGCGCTCGTCGGCGACGCGGCCGACGGCTACCCGGGAATTCCCGGGGTCGGGCCCAAGACGGCGGCGTCGCTCCTCTCACGATACGGTCCGATCGAGGACTTTCCGGAGGGCGCCGGGCTCGACCGGGAGCGCGCGCTCCTCTTCAAGCGTCTCGCGACGCTCGTGAGCGACGCGCCGCTCTTCGACGGCGTCGACGCGCTCGAGTGGCGCGGTCCGACGCCGGCGTTCCCGGCCCTCGCGGCGAAGATCGGCGACGGGAAGATCGAGCCGCGGCTCTCCCGGATCGCTCCTACGCGGCCGGCCTCGTGAAGAGCCGCCGCGCGAGCGCCCGATAAGCGAGCGCCGCGAACACGCCGCCCACGAGGAAGAGCAGCACCAGCACGATTCCCCGCCAGAACGCCCGGTCGACGACGCCCTTCAGCTCTTCGGCGGTCTTCCCGCCCAGCACGCCGAGCTGCGGCGCGGTCCGGTCCACCGAGGAAAGCAGCGCCGAGAGGTCCCGCGCCATGCCGCCGACCTCGCTCGCCGCCTTGCCGTAGTCGAGCGGGTCGAAGGGCTTTCCCGCGGGCTTCGGGGGCGCCTTCGGATCGGGCGGCGGCGACACGTAGTGCACGAAGGCGTCGAGCGCCCCGATCGTCCCCTTCAGGGAATCCGACATCTGCGCGCCGGCGTCGAGCGTCTGCTTCGTCTCGCCCAGGAGCGACCGGAGCTTGCCCTCGCGCGCGTCGAGGTCCGCGAGGAGCGCCTGCCGCTGCTCGGTGACGCCGGCGAAGAGCTGGTCGATGGCCTCCCGGCGCTGGGTGTCGACGAGCGCCGGCACGCCTTCGACGGTCTTCGACACGCTCTCGATGGAATGCGAGACGCGGTCGACGTCGGCCATGAGCTCCTGCGGATCGGGCTGCCGCGCGACCTGCAGCGCGAGCAGCTCCGCCTGCCAGCGCAGGAGCGTCGGCATGCGCTCGGCGTAGGCGACCGTGCGCGCCGCGAGCTCGCGCGACTGCTCGATCGCGACGGTGGTCGGGTCGAGGCCGGCGAACGGGTCGAGGTACAGGAGCGAGAAGATGCTCGTCGCCTTGACCGTCGAGGGCGAGCTTCCCTTGCCGAGCGTGAGCGCGAACTCCCGGAAGTGCACGCCCGACACGCTCCGCTCGTTCGGATTCTGCCGGCGCCACTCGTCGAAGAGATCGGCGAGTTCCTTGTGCTCGGTAGGATCGAGGAACTGATCGGCCAGGTTCCACGCCGTCGTCTCCAGACTGCGGTGGGTCTGGAGAAGGACGTCCAGGTCGCCGCCGAAGAGCTCGCGCGACTTCGCGTCCTCGATGACCATGCGCGAGACCGTGGCCAGGCCGACGAGATCGAGCGCGTTCCAGAGCGGATTCTGGCCGGTCGCGTCGACGTACGCGGCGGTCGCCTGCTCGAGCTTCCACTTCAGCGCCTCGACCTGCGCGTCGCGAGAGCCGATCTCCTTCGAGACGCGGTCGGCGGCGTGCGCGACCGAGTTCGAGTAGTTGTCCGCGAACCGCAGGTTCTCGAACTGGAGCTCCGAGACCGTGAGCGGCGCGCGCCCCTGCGCGGCGATGTTCGCCGGCCCTTGCGCCCTTTTCACCAACGGGAGGTGGGAACAGCCGACGCCGCCGGCGAGCGCGAGGGCGACGGCGAGACGGACGAAACAGTCCTTCGGCGGAAGCGGGCGTGCCGTCATGGGGACTCCTTCTCGAGCCCATGATAGCGGCGCGCCCGCCTCGGTCCTCCGCCTACGGCAGTCGGAATCCCCGGACGAGGAAGGCCGCCATCTGCTGGCGCGTGACGGCCGTGTCGGGGCAGAAGAGGCCCCCGCCGCAGCCGCCGGTGACGCCCTCGTGCCAGAGCTGCTCGATGAAGCCGCCGGCCCAGTAGCTCGACGGTACGTCGGTGAACACCGCGCCCGTCGCCGGATAGGTGCACGCCGTCGGGTGCCGCGCCTTCGTCAGGAACACCGCCATCTGCGCCCGCGTGACCGGAGACTGCGGGCAGAAGTTGCCGCCGCCGCACCCCGCCGTCACGCCGTCGTGGGCGAGCTGCTCGATCCACGGCGCGAAGGGAGAGGTCGTCGGGACGTCGCCGAAGACGCCCGACGCCGGTGGCGGCACGAAGGTCGCGCCGCGCATGCCGCGCTCCAGGAAGACCGCCATCTGCGCCCGCGTGACCGACGCGGCCGGGCAGTACACGAGGGGGGAGACGCCGCAACCGGCCGTGATCGAGGAGTGGTAGAGCCGCTCGATCATCGAGGCGAAGAGCGCCGCGCGCGGCACGTCGGCGAAGCTGCCGTCGACCGCCACCGTGACGGTGGCGAGGTTCGACCAGGTGTCGCCGTCCGCGGCGCCGAACGTGAAGGCGTCGTCGCCGACGAATCCCGGCATCGGGTAGACCGTCGCCTGACTGCCGGAGAGCGCCACGGTGACGTTCGCCGGCTGCGACACGACGCGGTACGTCAGCGGGTTGCCGTCGGCGTCGGATGCAACGAGAGGAACCGGCGCGGACCCGTACGCCGCCGCGGCCACCGCACCGTTCGACGCCGCGGGCGCGTGGTTCGGGTTGGGGTTGTCGCTCGACGGCCCGTCGTGGCAGTCGTAGCACCCGACGGCGAAGCCCCGCCAGAGCTGCTTCGTCCCGAAGGACGTCGTCAGGGTGCGGTCCGCCGCGGCGCGCGAGAGGACCGTCCCGCGGAAGTCGGTACCGTGACAGACGGCGCAGTCGGCCGTCGTCGCGTTGCCGCCGTCGAAGACGTCGGGGTGCGCGTCCACCCAGGGCTGTCCGACGGGGTGCATTCCGTGAGGACCGCCGCTAATCGTGACAGGGCTCGTCCCGTGGCAGGCGACGCACTCGACGAGCGTTCCGGCATGGCCCTGGAAGGCGACCGCCCGGACGTTGTCGTTGACGTGGGAGCTCGGGAACTCCGCGTGAGTCGAGCCGTGACACGCCTCGCACTGGAGACTCCCGTGTCCCTTCGAGAACCGGAAGAGCGAGATGCCGGAGGCGGGCGTGTCAGGGTTCGTCGCGAAGGTCTGGTCCACGGCGATCCGCGGCTGGCCGTTCGTGTCGAACGCGTTCGTGTACCGGATCTGCCCGTTGTTGTGCGTCGCCGTGCCCGTGTGGCAGCTCTGGCAGACGGGCTCCTCGAACCAGCCCTGCCGCGTGCCCGCGCCGACGACGCTCATCGAGCCGTGGCAGCCCTGACACTGGATCGCGAGCGTCCCGTCGGCGGCGACCGCGTTGCCCATCGCCCCGCGCAGGCAGCGCGTCTCGGATCCGGGGTGGCAGCGGTAGCAGGCGGAGCGGTTCGTCGTGTCGTCGAGCGTCAGGCCGGTGACCGGATCGTCGACCGGGGCGTGATGCGCGTGGACCGCCTGGGTGAGCGGCTCGATCCCGGCGAGGCCGGTTCCGGGGAGTGCGTTCGAGGCGTGGCAGCGCGCGCACAGAACGGACGTTCCGCCCGTCGAGGTCGCGAAGAGACCGGCGGCGTCGTAGCCGGCTGCCACGAGGGCCGAGGCGTAGGCCGGATCGGCCGCCTGCTTCTCGTCGTGGAGGCGCAGGATGTTCAACTTGTAGTCGCGGTCGCCGTCGCAGTCGAAGATCCAGCCGGCCGCGGGCTTCGCCGCGTCGCCGGATCCCGAGGCATGGCAGGCGCGGCAGTCCATCTCGTCCGAGACCGGCAGCACGACGTCGGAGCTCGCGAGCACGGCGCCCCCGGCGTCGCGCACGGAGACGCGCATCATCGGGTACGGGTTTTTGCGTTGCGCGTCGTCATACGGCGTGATCGGCACGCCGGCCGCGACGAACCAGGAGAACGCGGGATCGAACGCCATCGACTGCGGGACGTTCGCGGAACCGGGCATCGCGTTGCCCGCGAGGCCGGTGTCGACCGGAGGCGCGGCGCCGAACAGGGCCTGCACGTGGTCCCAGAAGTTCGTCTTGCCGGAGGAGGTGGTGTTGATCGAGCCCGCGGGATCGGCGATCGCCTCGTAGGTGACGTGGACGCCGGCGGCGACCGGGTCCGTCACGAGGCTGCCCGAGGGATCGAGCACCTGCGCGTGCGGGTTGTTGAACGGCGGCAGGATCGAGAATACGGAATAGTCCGCGTCCATGCAGTGCATCCCGAGGTCGTTCCAGCCGACGACCTTCCATCCCGTGGCGAGGGGCGTCGCCCCCATGCCGAAGGCCGCGGCGGCCGCGGCCAGGATCCACGCCCGACGGATTCTGCGCGTCTTCATGACGATCTCCCTCCCCGGTTTTCGAGGGCTTCAGTCTTTCGGGCCGAGGTCTCGCCCGCAAGATCCGGACGCATCAGGCCCGTGTCGCGACGCTCACTCCCAGGCGGCCTGGACCGGCAGGACGAAGGCGCGCAGGCGCCGGCCGAGCCTCGCCTCGACGGCCTGGAGCGCCGTCCGGAGCGGAGCCAGCCGCTCCTCGGGCACGACCGCGAAGACGATGTCCGAGACGCCGGGCGCGGTCCGCGAGCCGAAGCGGGGACCGGAGGCGCCCGCCCCGTACACGCCGGGCACCTCCGTGAAGCCGAGCGTCCCCGCCGCCGACTCGAGGATGGCCTCGACCTCGTCGCGCGCCTCCCGCGGCACGACGAGAAGGAGAAGCCTCACGACCGCGACGCCGCCGGGACGCCCGCGTCCCGCACGCCGAGCTTGCGCAGGATCGCCATCATCGGGCACCAGCCCGAGAAGGCCGACTGCAGGAGGTTCAGGCCCACGAACGCGGTGAAGAGGAAGAAGCCGGGGTGGACGAACCAGCCGAGCGCGACCGAGAGGAGGACGAACGTCCCCGCGATGCCGCGCAGCCAGGTGTCAACGGTCGGTTCACAGCTCATGCGAGACTCCTTTCGTGCCCGGCGGGGGCCGCGGCGACCGTCGCCGCGCGCCTGTCCTCCGAGCGTTTGAGCATGTAATAGAGAACCGGCACGGCCGCCCGCGACAGCAGCGTCGCGGCGACCTCGCCGGCCATCATCGAGACGGCGAGCCCCTGGAAGATCGGGTCGAGCAGCATGACGGCCGAGCCGACGACGACGGCCGCGGCGGTCAGGAGCATCGGGCGGAAGCGGACCTCGCCCGCGTCGAGCACCGCCTCGGAGAGCTCCATGCCCTGCCGGCGGCGCAGGTCGATGAAGTCGACCAGGATGATCGAGTTCCGGACGATGATGCCCGCTCCGGCGATGAAGCCGATCATCGACGTCGCCGTGAAGAAGACGCCGAACAGGCCGTGCGCCGGCAGGATGCCGACGAGCGTCAGCGGGATCGGCGCCATGATCACCAGCGGCACCGTGAAGCTGCGGAACCAGCCGACGACGAGCACGTAGATCAGGACGAGCACGGCGGCGAAGGCGAGGCCGAGGTCGCGGAACACCTCGTACGTCACGTGCCACTCGCCGTCCCACTTGATGCCGTAGCGCGCCGTGTCGAAGGGCGCCGTCGCCGTGCGCGTCTCGATCGAGTAGCCGCCGGGAACCGCGATCTGCGCGATGCCCTTCTCGAGCTTCCCGATCGCGTAGACCGGCGCCTCCTTCCGGCCGCCGACGTCGGCGGTCACGTAGACGACCGGCTTTAAGTTCTTGTGGTAGATCGACGTCGCCTCGGGCTCCTCGACGAACCGGCCGATCTCCGAGAGCGGCACGAGGCGGCCGCCGGCGGCCGGGACCTTCAGCCCGGAGAGCGCCGCGAGGTCGTTGCGCCGCTCGGCCGGCAGCGTCACGACGAGGGGAATGCGCTCGCGCACGTCGGGAAGCTGGATCTCGCCCGCCGCGTCCCGCCCGAGCGCGAGACGGAGCGTCGCGGCGACATCCGCCTCGCGGATGCCGGCGAGCCCCGCCTTCTCGCGGTCGAGCCGGAAGACGGCCTTCGTGCGGGGACTCTCCACGTACCAGTCCACGTCGACGACGCCCTCGGTCCGCGCGAAGACGTCCTTGACTTTGCGCGCGACCTCCCGGCGTCCCGCGTCGTCGGGTCCGTACACCTCGGCCACGAGGGTCTCGAGGACCGGCGGCCCGGGCGGGACCTCGGCCACCTTGATGCGCGCGGCGTACCGGTCCCCCACCGCATCGACGAGCGGCCGGGCTTCCTTCGCGATCGCGTGGGAGGAGCGCCGCCGCTCCTTGCGCGGGAGCAGCGAGACCTGGACGTCGCCCTGGTAAGGCTCCGACCTCAGGAAATAGTGGCGCACGAGGCCGTTGAAGTTGTACGGGGCGGAGGCGCCCGCGTACACCTCGGTGCCGGTCACCTCGGGAATGGCCGACAGGGCGGCCGCCATCTCCGTGAGCGCGCGGTGGGTCGTCTCGAGCGTCGTGCCCTCGGGAAAGTCCACGACGACCTGGAACTCGTTCTTGTTGTCGAAGGGCAGCATCTTGACGACGACGACGCCGAGCGGCACGAGCGCGATCGCCGCCGCGAGCAGCAGGCCGATGACGGAGAAGAAGATCGCCCGGGCGCGGCCGCCGTCCTCGCGGACGAGCGGCGTCATGGCCTTCCGGTAGAGGACCGCGAGCTTCCCGCGCTCTCCCTCCCCGTGGCCGTGCTTGTCGGCCGACACGCCGCGGAAGAGCCGGCGGGAGGCCCACGGCGAGACCGCGAACGCGACGAGCAGCGAGAAGAGCATCGCCGCCGACGCCCCGATCGGGATCGGCCGCATGTACGGCCCCATCAGGCCGCCGACGAAGCCCATCGGCACGATCGCCGCGATGACGGCGAAGGTCGCGAGGATCGTCGGGTTGCCCACCTCGTCGGTCGCCTCGATGGCGACGGCGGCGAGCGAACGGCCGCGAGAGGACGGCATCCGGAGGTGCCGGACGATGTTCTCGACGACGACGATCGCGTCGTCGACGAGGATTCCGATCGAGAAGATGAGCGCGAAGAGGGTGATCCGGTTCAGCGTGTAGCCGAGGAGCGAGAAGACGAAGAGCGTCAGCGCGAGCGTCACGGGCACGGCCAGGAGGACGACTCCCGCCTCGCGGCGGCCGAGCGCGATCGCCATCAGGAGCGCCACCGAGAGCGTGGCGATGCCCATGTGCTTGAGGAGATCGTTCGACTTCTCCGCCGAAGTCTCGCCGTAGTCCCGGCTGACCGTCGTGCGGACGCCGGAGGCGATGAGCCGGGGCCGCAGGGCCTCGAGCTTGCGGTCGATCGCGTGGACTACCGAGATGGCGTTGGCGCCGCGGCGCTTGCTGACGGAGAGCGTGACCGCGGTGTACGGCCCCGCGCCGCCGCGCTCGGAGTGCGACACGTAGGAGGACGGCTCCTCGGGGCCGTCCACGACGCGGGCGACGTCGGAGAGATGGACGGGCTTGCCCGCGGTCTCCGCGACCACGACCGCGCCGAGCTCCCCGGCGCTCCGGACGAAGCCCCCGGCCTCGACGCGGACCTCGCGGTCGCCGGACACGATCGCGCCGGCCGCCGTCCGCCGGTTCGCGGCCGAAAGGGCCCCGAGGACCGCGCTCGGCGAGAGGCCCCGGGCCGCGAGAAGCGCCGGATCGAGCTCGACCCGGAACTCGCGCTTGAGGCCCCCGATGAGGGCGGTGTCCGACACGTCGGGGATGGTCTTGATCTCGTTCTCGACCTCGGCCGCGACCTGACGGAGCGTCGCCGGGTCCCGGGTCGGGCTCCAGAAGGTCATGGCCCAGACCGGCACGTCGTCGATCGAGCGGGCCTTCACCAGCGGCGGCGGCAGGTCCGCCGGCCAGCTCGCCGCCATTGCGTCGAGCTTGGCGCGGACGCGGACGAGCGCCCGGTCCGGGTCCTCGCCGACGAGGAAGCGGACGATCAGCATCGCCCGGCCCGGCGAGGAGGTCGAGTAGACGTACTCGACGCCCGGGATCGACCACATCTCCTTCTCGAGCGGCGCGGCGATCTGCCGCTCGACCTCGACGGGCTCGCGGCCCGGAAGAGCCACGAACACGTCGATCATCGGGACCTTGATCTGCGGCTCCTCCTCGCGCGGCGTGACGACGATCGCCATCGCCCCGAGGGCGAGGGCGAAAACCACCATCAGCGGCGTCAGCTTCGAGTCGATGAACGCCGCCGCCAGCCGTCCGGCGAGGCCGAGGCGCTCCCGCTCGAGGGAGAGGCGCTTGCCCGGATCGATCGTCACGACGCGACCCGCGTGCCCGCCTGGAGATCGGCGGGCGGATCGAGCACGACGCGATCCCCCGCCTCGAGACCCGAGCGGACCTCGACGAGCCCTTCTCCGGCCGGCGGCCCGGTCCGGACGTAGCGCAGGGCGACGGCGCCGTCGGCGCCCACGGCCCACGCGAGCTCGAGGCCCCCGCGCGCGACGATCGCGCGGGAGGGAGCGACCAGCCTCGGCACCTTCTCTCCGGGCAGGCGCAGCCGGGCGAACGTTCCCACGGTCGGCTCGACGTCCGGGGGCAGGTCCACGCGCACGATGCGGCGCCGCGTGGAGGGGTCCACCGCGCCGACGATCTCGGCGATCTTCCCCGTCAGCGTCCTCCCGTCGAGGACGACGACCACGTCCTCGCCCGGCGAGAGCCGCCCGGCCTCGCGCTCACCCGGCGCCGCCTCGACGCGCCGCCCCTTCGCCGACGCGAGGCGCACGAGGGGCCGTCCCGGCGCGGCCAGGTCGCCCGGGGAAACCATCTTCTCGACGACCACGGCGTCGAACGGCGCGGTCAGCACGGCCTGGCCGCGATCGGTCTCGGCCCTCGAGAGGGCGGCCTCGGCCGCGGCGAGCGCGGCGGTGGCGGAGGCCTCGTCCTGCCGGGCCTTCTCGAGTTCCACGGCGGCGGCCGCCCCGCGGCCCTCGAGCCTCTCGAACCGCCCCTGGTTCTTCCGGGCGATGTCCCGCGCGCTCGAGGCGGCGGCGACCGCGGCCCTCGCGCCGTCGAACGCGCGATCGGCCTCGTGCTCCTCGAGCCGCACGAGCACCTCCCCGGCGCGGACCGACTGGCCCGGCACCGCGCGGACCTCGGCGACCGGCGCGGCGAGGCGGCTCGAAAGCACCGCCTCGGTCCGGCCGACGACGGTGCCGTCCACCTCGACGGCTCCGGCCTCGTCGCGCCGTTCGACGGTAGCGGTCGAGAACTTTCGCGACTCGGCGGCCGGGCGCTCGGCGGCCTTCTTCGAACAGCCGGCGGCGGCGGCGAGAAGCAGGAGAAGGGTCAGGGGCCGTTTCATCGTTCGTCTCCCTCGGGCGGCCGGCCGAGGGCCAGCCGCAGATTGGCGTGGGCGATCACGGCCTGCGCGGTGGCCGTGGCGACTCCGAGCCGGGCGCGAAGCTCCGACCCGCGCGCGTCGAGCAGGTCGGTCAAGCGCGCGGCGCCCTCGTCGTAGCGCGCCTGGCGGATCCGGCGGGCCTCGGAGGCGGCGCTCTCCGCCTCCCGGAACGCGGCGCTCTGCGCCAGTGCGGCCGAGAGACCGGCCCGCGCCCGTACGATCTCGCTCTGCGCCGTCCGGCCCGCCTCCTTCGCGGCGAAGTCGGCCGCCCGGGCGGTCGCCCGGGCCTCCGCCACGCGGGCATCGATCGCGCCGGACGTAAAGAGGGGCACGCGCACTCCGGCGAAGACGGTCGCCATGTTTCCGTAGCGGCCGTCGATCGTGGGCGCGTGGACCTCGTAGCGGCCGGTGACGACGAGGCTCGGCCAGCGCGCGGCGGCGGCCGCCCGGCCGGACTCCTCGGCGGCCGAGGCCGCGGCCTTCGCGGCCGCCACGTCGGCGCGCTCGGCGGCCGCGTCTCCCGGCG
>DAHUXD010000002.1 GCA_027307335.1 Acidobacteriota bacterium | reverse complement strand
CGCCGGGGCGAGCGGCGGCGGCGGCAGGTCCGGAAGCGGCGGCGGCGGTTCGACCCGCGGCGCCGCGGCCGGCTCGGGCACCCACGGCGGCGCCGAGGCCGCCCCTCCGGGAAAGGCGACCACCGGAGCGATCGGAGCCGGCGAATCGGGCGCGGAGGCGAGCTCCTCGGATGCCGGACGCACGGCCGGCGACTCGCGCGAAGGCTCCGGCTCGCTCCGGCGCGGAGGCGCCGGAGCGGCGAGCGACACGTCGCGCGTGGGCACGAAGGGAAACGGGTCCTCCGTCCTCGTGCCGCCGGAGTCTTCGCCGGGCTCGAACGGCAGCGACGTCAGCTCGAACGCGTCCGAGAGCGGCGGCGGCTCGACGGGCGCCACGGGCACCTTCGGGAGCGGACGGCGGCGGCTCTTGTCGGTCTCCTGGAATTTCGGGGGCGGCGGCGGCGGCTCGGGCACCGTCTTGCGGGGCATGACCGGCTTGGGCGCGACGAGCGGCTCGAGCTTCGCGATCACTTCGTCGACCTTCCGGTCGCCGGAGATCGCGCGGTAGAGCTTGTACTTCTTCAGCGCCTCGAGGTTGTCGTTGCGGGAGAGGTGGATGTCCGCGAGCGACTTCGCGGCCACGAGATTCGCCGGGTCGGCGACCAGGACCTTCGTGAACGTGGCGATCGACTCGGTCGCCTGGTTCGCCTCCAGATAGGCGCGGCCGAGCGCCACCTGGGCCGCGATGTAACCCGGATGAGCCAGGAGACCCTTCTGCAGGGCCGAGAGCGCGTCGCGGATCCGTCCGACCTTGCGGTACTCGTCCGCCAGCGAGACGAACAGGCGGGAGCCCGGATCGAGGTCGAGACGCCTCTCGAGGTCGCGGATTCGGGCTTCGGCCGCCGGATCAGGCATGCAAGGTTCGCCGCCCCCCGAAGGGGGCGGCGGTCGTTGCTAGGGTACGCAGGGAAGGAGGTACTGGAAGGCGCCCGAAGCCGTCACCGAGCAGGTGGTCGTCGCGTCCGTCACGACGACGTCGACGGTCGAAGCCACCTGCGGCGTTCCGCCCGGGTTGCCACCGCTGCAGGTCGGGGCCGCCGAGCTCGTCGGGGGAACGGTCACCACCATCGTCGAGCCGTCGGAGCTGGTGACGAAGGCCGTCTGGCCGCCGAACTTCACCTGGGCGTTGGCGACGGTGGGCAGGTTGATGCCCGTGATGGTCACGGCGATTCCACCCGTGCCACCGTTCGGGCACGGCGCGCCCGTCGGACAGGAGTTGCTCGGGCTGACGCCCGTGATCGCCGGCTTGAGCAGGTGGTAGGTGAACGCGTTCGTGGCCTTGGCGGTGTCGCCGGTATCGATGTTCGTGACCTGGATGTCGCCGCTCAGGTCGGTGCACCCGGTGATGAGCGGGCTGCTCGGCAGCACGACGATCTCGGTCGCCGCGACGCTCTGGACGAGCGCGCCGATGCCGGCGAGAGAGACGGCGACCGGGGCCTGGAAGCCCTGCCCGTAGATCGTCATGGGGACGAGGAAGCCGACCGTCTGCGTGTTGTTGCTGTACGCGGTGATCTGCACCTTCGGCGTGTAGGTGAAGTTGACGGTCGTGTTCGAGACGACGCCGTTGTTGATGTTCTTGACCGTCACGGGAACCGACGCGTTGAGGTTCCCTGCGCCGGCGCCAAACGCCGGCGGCGAGAGCGCGACGACCTGGGTGAACGAAACCGAGACGACCGTCGCCTCGACGGCGCCGAAGAAGACCTGGACGCCGCCCGTCGAGAAGCCCGATCCGATGATCGTCACCCGCGTGTTGCCCTCGTTCGATCCGGACGAGGGGAGCAGCGCCGCAACGACCGGCGTTCCCGAATCGGCCGCGCCGTAGGAGAAGCAGCTCGGGAGGGACAGCGTGACCGGCGTCGGCAGGTTCGTGCCGAGGATCAGGGTGATCGCGGCCTGCGCGCTCGGCGACGAGACCTCGGGGAAGCCCGGGGTCGTGACCGTCACGGTCGTCGCCGTCACGGCCGTCACGATGCCGTCCTTGGCGATGCCGTTGACGGTGAAGATGACCCGCGTCGTCGACGGATTCCCGAAGAACCGGAGTCCGTTGAGCGTCAGCGTCGTCCCGCCGGCGAGCGGACCGAAGCTCGGGTTGCAGAACGAGACCGTGGGCAGCGTGCTCGAGTCGGGCTGGAAGTTGATCGTCACGTTGCCGCTATTGGTCTTGCCCTGGACGGTGGCCGTCCCCTTCACCTTGGCGGGGCCGGCGCCGCCTCCGCAGAGCGCCGTCACGGCGGTTCCGTTCGTCGTGACGATCGAGACCAGCGGCAGGCCGTTCTGCCCGAACGTGCCGAAGTCCGTCGAGAAGTTGACGCTGGTGCCGTCCGGCACCGGAGACCCGTTGAGCGTCACGAAGGCCTCGACCAGCGTGCAGGTCCCCGCCTTCGGGTTGGCGTCGCTCGCCACGAGCTGCACCGAGACGGCGCTCGACGTGACGCCTCCGCCCGCCCCGGGCTTCGGTGCGGTCGGCGCATCGGCCGCGCAGGCATGGATGCCGACGACGACCGCGGCGAGAATCAGTGCAATCGCTATGCGGCGCATGGGTTCCCCCTTACCTCGCGGCTCTCGCGGGCGCAGCGGCGGCGTACTGGAAGGTCAAGAGCCCGCTCGCCGTGTCGCTCTGGACCCGCTTGCCCGAAACCGTGGTGCCGTAGAAGGTGATGTTGAACTTCATGTCGATCTCGTTCTTGCCCGTCTCCCGGTCGATGCCCCCGTTGTAGGGAAAGAGCTGGTCGAACGGCGCCTGCGAGAGCGCCGACGCATAGAGGACCGGGAAGTTGGTGAGCGAGGCGGTCCCGTCGTGGGGCACCAGCACGCCGCAGCCGAACGTCTGCGGCGGCGGGACGATCGTGCCGCCGTCCGTCCGGGTGAACGTGACGGTGTACTGGTTGATCTGCACGTCCGAGAAACCCTGCGTGTCCACCGACGTGGGGTCCTTGGCGTGAGACGCCAGTGTCATCGTATTGATCTGCACCGGCGCGGGCACCGCCACGTTGATGAACCCCGGCTGCAGGTCGATGCTGACGGTGATGAACACCGGAGACTCCGTCGTCCCCTGCGAGTTCGAACAGCCGCCGCTCCAGGCGAGCGCCGCCAGGGCCATGCACCCGATCAGAAATGCTTTTCTCATGAGACCTTCTCCCTTACGACCGGAGGATCCGGGGCGTGATGAAGATCAGCAGCTCGTCGTGCTTCTCCGTCCGGGTCGTGTTCTTGAACAGGTTCCCGAGGACCGGAATCTTCCAGAGGCCGGGGATCATGTTGTACTGATCCTGGTCGTTGATCTGGAAGATGCCGCCGATGACCGTGGTGCCGCCGTCCTTGACGAGCACCTGACCGCGATATTCGCGGATCGTCAGCGGGACGTTCTGGCCGAGCGCGAGGTTCAGGGCGACCGCCGGCTCGCGCTTCATCACGTTGACCGTGAGCAGGATCGTGCCCTCGGCCGTGATCTGCGGGGTCACGTCGAGCTTCAGCGTCGCGTCGACGTAGATGACGGTCGTCGTGTTGTTGACCGTCGTCTGAACCGGAATCTGAACGCCCGACTGGATGAGGGCGGGCGTGTTCGTCAGCGAGGTGACCTTCGGTGACGAGATGATCTTCAGGAGGCCCTGGTTCTCGGCGGCGGTGAGCGCCATGTCGAGGTTGAAGGTGTTCAGGATGTTGCCGAGCACCAGCGAGGCGACCGTCGGGCCGTTGCCGAGGCCGACGTTGAGACCCCCCTTGATGCTGCTCGGGAAGATGAGGTTGGTCGTGTTGCCGGTCTCGTTGGCGGCCTTGCCCTGGACCTGCCAGTTGATGCCGAGGCTGCGGCCGAGGCTCTTCGTCGTCTCCACGATCCGCGACTCGATGACGACCTGGGGCGTCGCGGTGTCGAGGTTGTCGATGAGCTGCAGGACGGCGGGAAGGTACGTCGGCGTTTCGCGGATGATCAGCGTGTTCGTCCGCTGGTCCACCACGATCGCGCCGCGCTTCGACATGACGCTCTGGAGAACCGGCACGATCTCGGCGGCCTTCGAGTAGGAGAGCTTCTTGATGACGGTGCGGGTCGGCTCGGCGGCCTGGCGCGCCTCGGCGAGGCGGGCGCGGTCGCCCTCCTCCGCCTGGAGCTTCGAGGTCGTCGCGATCCGCATGATGTTGTTCTCGAGCACGTAGCCGAGGCTGTTCTGCTTCAGGATCAGGTCGAGCGCCTGGTCCCAGGGCACGTCCTCGAGCTGGACCGTCACCGTGCCGTGCACGTCGGGATCGATGACGATGTTCAGGCCGGTCAGCTGGGAGATCGTGCGGAAGACGTCCTTGATGTCGGCGTCCTTCAGGTCGAGGGAGATCGGCTCCCCGGTGAACTGGCTCGAGGCCTCCGAGAGGGTCCGCGACTTGTAGGCCTGTCCCCCGCCCGGGGACGCTTGCTGCGTCTGCTCCTGGTCGAGCTGCGCCGCGGCCGCCTCGAACAGGGCGTCGCCGCGGGAGGTGGCGGGCTTCGGCGCGGACTTCGAGGCCGGGGCCGTCTTCGGGGCCGCCGCCGGCGGAGGCGGCGCGGGAGCGGCGTGGGTTTCCGCGACGGCCGGGGGCGCGCTCACGGGCTCGGGTTTCGGCGCCGCGACGGGGGCGGGGTGGCTCTCGACGGGTGCGGGCGCGGGAGCCGCCGCCTCGGCAACGGGCTTCGCGGCCACGACGGGCTCCCTGGCGGCGATCTCGACCGGGGCGGGCTCCGCGACCCTGGTGGTCGACGGCGAGGGCTTCTCGATCATCGGGTTTGCCGAGGCCGGCGCCGGCGGGGTGCCCGCGGGCGGAGCGGACGGCTCGGCGGCGGCGATCGAGGCCGGGGCCGGCTCGGAGGGAGCGGGCGCCGGAGCGGCGACCGGGACGGGCTCGGCGATCGGAGTCTCCGCGAGGTGCACGGGCTCGGCCGGCGCGGTCGGCGTCTGGCCGACCACGACCGCCAGGCGCTCGCCGTCGGGCACGAGGGCGTGCGGCATCGGGCGCGCGAGGTCGACGACGACGCGCGTCACGTACTGGGGGGTCGTCTGGAACTGCGAGATGCGGACGCGCGTGACGACCTCGTCCTTCACGGCGATCGTGCGCTGCCGGACCTCGTTCTTGACTCCGGGCAGGTCGATGACGATGCGCGGCGGGTTCGCCAGGGCGAAGTCTTTGGCGTTGAACCAGCCGTCTCCCACGAGGACGACCGCGACGCGGCCGTCGCGCGTCTCGGCGGCGACCGTCTCGAGCGCGTGAGCGGCTTCGCCCCGCACGGTCGGCGCGGGCATCGTGGAAGCCGAGGCCGCGGCAGCCGCTGCGGGAGCGGGCGCCGGCGCCGGTGCCGCCTGAGCGGTCACGAGCGGCTGGCTCTCGACGTTCGCCGGCGCCGCCGGCGCCTCGGCGGGCTCCGCCTCGGCCGTCTGCGTCGGGCCGGTGAACGCGATCGCGAGACCCTGTCCGACCGAGCGCAGGTCGACCTTCGCGTCGGGGTTGTGCGTGATCGAGAGACGGGTCACCTTCTTGCCGAGTTCGTCGAGCTCCTCGAACTTGACCGATTCGACGGCGCCGCCGACCTTCGGCGTCGCGACGTCGGCGGCGACGGAGGCGTCGCGCAGGTCGACGACGAGGAGGTTGGGACGCGGCTCGTAGGACGTGTACAGGAGGGGCGCGGTGGCCGACAGCACCAGGCGGGCGCCGTCGGCGTCCTCGTTGAATGCGGCGCCGGTGATCTTCGCCGACGCGGGAGCGGGCTTCGGAGCGGCCGTCGATGGCGCGGCCGGCGCCGGAGAGGACGTCGCCGTCGCCGCGGCACTCTGCGTTGCGTGCCCCGACGAGGAGCATCCCACGGCGGCAGCCCACACGAGCGCAAGCGCCGTGGCCGTCGCGGTTCCTCTAACTGCCATTCGCATCGTACCTCCCGTCGCGCGGAATGCCTTGCCGATCACCGGAGCCTCACGGCTTGACCGTCGCGTTGAGCTGCTTGGTCACTTCCCGGAACGGCTTCACGCTTTGCGGATCGTTGATGTTCTGCCGGAAGACGACTTCGTTCGGCGCCACGCGCACGACCTCGCCGTCGTAGAGCAGGTCGCCGGCGCGGATCAGGTAGCTCTTGTTGTCGGTCGCGCGGATCTGCGCCACGTATCCGGCCTTGGTCTTCCAGATGCCGTGCACGACGAGGTCGTCGATCGCGATGCCCGCGATTCCGGGCGGCCGCTGGACTCCGCCCTTGTTCTGCTCGCGCACGAGGAGCGATCGGAAGGGATCGCGGCGGCCGGCCGGGTCGTAGGAGTACGCGCGTCCCGCGAGCGCCGACTCCTCCCCCTCGATCATGGACTGGCCGGGCGACTCCGGGACCGGGGCGATCACCGCGGCGGGCTTCGTCGGCTCCGGCGCGGGCGCCGAGGCGGCCTGGGCGAAGACGGACGCGGCGGACGCGGCGAGCACCGCGAGCGCAAGAAGAGCGGCGCGCCTCATTCGACCCCCTTGCCCTCGGCCCGTTCTTTCAACGTCTGGGCGCTCTTCGCGGCAGGAGGCCTGGCGCCCGGCGCCGCCGGGGCCGGCGGCGCCTGCGCGCCGCCCGCGGCGGTCGACTGACCCGTCTCGTCCCCGGTGTAGATGAACGTCTTCGCGATGAAGTTCGCGGCGATCGACTTGCCCGGCACGTTGTCGAGCGCGTTGATCTTCAGGTCTTCGACGTTGATGATGCGTGAGAAGCGGCTCATCCGGTCGAAGAAGAGGGCCAGGTTGTGGTACGTGCCCTGGATCTGAATGTCGATCGGCCACTCCGAGTAGAAGTCCTTCTGCGCGAACTCGCCGGGCGTGAACTTCAGCAGCGTGAAGTCGCCCTGGCGCGTCAGCGTCTCGATGCGCTTGATGAGCTCCTCCGTGTTGCGCTTCGAGGGAAGGATCTGCAGGAGCTTCGAGAGCTCGAGCTCGAGGCGCTTGACCTCCTCGCGGAACTGCGAGAGCTTGCGCTCGGCCGCCCGGCCTTTCTGGATCTCCTGGTTCAGCCCTTCGAGCTCGCTCCGCTTGGACGCGATCTGCTCCTGCATCGGCTTCAGCCAGAACCAGTGCGTGGCCGCGGCGAGGAGGATGCCGACGCCCAGACCCACGCCGAGGGCGTAGTACCAGGGCCTCTCCTCGATGTTGACGCCGAATATGGCCATGGCTCAGGCCCCCGGCTTCCCGGCCGCGGCCCGGCCGCGCGGACTCGCGGGCTTCGGGGCGGTCGACGTCGTGGCGGCACCGGCCTCGCCCGGCGGGCGGCCGTTCGTGAAGATGACCGTCATCTCCCAGTTGTAGATGCCCTGCGGGCCCGCCTCCCGGTTGAGGTTCTTGAAGACGGGCTCGGCGAAGAACGGGCTCTTCTTCAGGTTCTCGAGGTAGGTCGCGACCGCGTTCGGCGACAGCGTCCGCCCCTTCAGGGTCATCAGGTTCCCCTGCACCTGGAGCTCCGACAGCCACACGAGATCCGGGAGCGCCTTCGAGACCTCGTCCATCAGGCGGACCGGCCCGCGCTGGTTCGTCTTGAGGTTGTTGATGAGGGCGATCTTCTCTTCGAGGCTCTTCTTCTTGTCCTCGTAGCTCTTGACCTCGTCGATGATCGACTTCAGGCGGGCCACTTCCTCCCGCGCCTTGCCGATCTCCTCGTCGAGGTGGCGGCGCCGGGACATCAGCACGAGGCCCATGGTCGCGATGTAGAGGACGCCGAGGAGGATGCCGCCGATCAGGATGAGGTTGTTGAGCTTCGCCCCGGTCGGAAGGGCCGGGCCCTTCTTCTTGGCGGCGGCCGCCCTGGCCTCGGTGAGAAGGTTGATCCTGATCAAGCCGCTTCGTCCCCGACGTGGCGAATCGCCAGGCCGACCGCGACGGCCAGGCTGGGCGCGTTCTCCGTCAGCCACTCACCCGAGACGGACGCGCCCGCCACGTCGATCTGACGGAACGGGTTCAGGATCTCCACCGGGATGCCGAACCGTTCCTTCAGCTGCGTGTCGAGGTTCACGACGCGCGAAGAGCCTCCGGAGATGAAGAGCTGGTCGATTTTCTCGGTCGACGTGGTCGCGAGAAAGAAGTCGAAGGTTTTCTGGAGCTCCTGGGCGAGGTCGTCGGACACCGAGCGGAGGATCGGCAGGATGTCCTGGAGCGACTGCTCTCCCGTCTTCTCGCCCTTCTTGAGGCTCTCGGCCTGGTCGAAGGAGAGCGAGAGCTGCTTCTGGATCGCGTCGGTGTACTGGTTGCCGCCGAACGAGATGTCGCGCCAGAAGATCGTGTTCGAGCCGGACAGGATGTTGACGTTGGTGACCGAGGCGCCGATGTTGACGAGCGCGACGACGCGGCCCGGCTCGACGGGGTAGTTCGCCTCGTAGGCGTTCTGGAGCGCGAAAGCGTCCACGTCGACCAGGAGGGGCGTCTTCCCCGCCTGAGAGATGACGCTCGTGTAGTCGGAGATCTTGTCCTTCTTGACGGCCACGAGGAGGACGTCCATCGTTTCGCCGCCTCCCGCCTCCAGAACGACGTAGTCGAGATTGACGTCGTTGATGTCGAACGGGACGTACTGCTCGGCCTCCCAGCGGATCGACTCGGCGAGCTCCTCCGGGGACATGGCCGGCAGCGAGATCTTCTTGATGATGACCGAGTGGCCCGACAGGGAGGTCCCGAAGTCGGTATTGCGGACGTTCAACCCGGAAACCAGCCGGTTGACGGTGTCGACCACCAGGGAGGAGTCCATGATGGCCCCGTCCACGATCGCCTCGGGGGAGAGGGTCTCCAGGCCCGTCTTCAAAAGCCGGTACCCACCGGCCTTGGCGTCCTTGAGCTCGACGAGCTTGACGGCCGAGGATCCGATGTCCAGACCTACCAGATTCTTGGTCTTTCTGAACAGCACGCTATCGCCCCACCGAAAAAAGAAAGACGGTTATGGGCTTTTTCCTTTGGTATTTCGGCTGGTTGCCAAAATAGCAAAAGGTTATTCCGTAGTCAAGGGATCGAGCGCGCCAAACCGTACTTCCTGCAAAGACTTAAGCCAATCGGACAGGTCCGAAAGGTTGAGGACAGCTGTTCTTCCTTGCGCCGTCCTTTGGACCGATGGTAGGCTCCGCGGGTTTTTTCGGCCGCGTTGGTCGGACACACGAGGAGACCCCATGGCGCAGCACTGCCAGTTCTGCGGAAAGACGCCGATGAGCGGCCACCGCGTCAGCCACGCCCACAACGTCAGCAACCGCAAGTGGCACATCAACCTGAAGAGCGTGCACGCGGTCGTCGACGGCAAGCCGCAGAAGGTTCAGGCGTGCACGCGCTGCATCCGGAGCGGGAAGATCACGAAGGCGCCGCCGCGGAAGAAGCCGGCGGCGTAGGCGGCGAAAAAGCAGCCTGGGCCGCTTCAGTCACGGTAAGGGCGGCGGCCCGCGAGTCCCGCGGCGCTTCGAGTCACTGACGGAAAGCAGCAGCCCGCGAGTCGGGCCTGCGCGCTTCGATGCACGGCATCCGGTTGATGGACAGCACGGCATCCGGTTAACGGGCGGGCGGCTACTCCCGCTCCCCAGCCTTCGGCACGTTGTACTTCCGGATGACGTCCTTCACGCCGGCCACCGATCGGATCCGGCCCAGGATCTTCTCGAGCTGCCTCAGGTCGGAGGTCTCGAGCGACACGCTCACGTAGCCTTCGCCGGCCTCGCCGACCCGCGCCTCGATCCGTCGGATGTTCGACCCCTCGCCCGCGATCGCCTGCGTGACGTCGGCGAGCAGGCCGGGCCGGTCCTCGGCCACGACCTCGAGCTCGATGCCGTAGGAGGACTTCTTCTCCCCGGCCCAGGCGACGTCGATGCGCCGCTCCGGGTCGTACAGGAGGTTCTTCACGTTGGGGCAGCTCTCCGAGTGGACCGACACGCCCCGCCCGCGCGTGATGTATCCGACGATCTTCTCACCGGGCACCGGATTGCAGCACTTCGCGAGCGCCGCGAGGAGGTCGTTGTGACCGACGACCGCGATGTCGGGCACGCCGAACGGCAGGATCTTGCGCACCACGCGGGTGACCGCGGATTCCTTCTTGTCGGGCTCGCCGCGGGCGAGCTCCTCGGGGGGCACGAACCGCTCGAGGGCGGCGCGCGGCGCGAGTTTGCCGTAGCCGATCGCGGCGTACAGGTCGTCCGGCTTCGTGAATCCCCACTGGGCGAGCTCCCGCTGCAGGCTGCCCTCCGACTCGAGCTTCCGCACGGTGCGCCGGAACTTCTTGAGCTCGCGCTCGAGGAGCCGCCGGCCGAGCTCCACGGCCTGGCGCTTCTCCTCCTCGTGGATGAAGTGACGGATCTTGTGACGCGCGCGGCTCGTCGCGACCGAGGAGAGCCAGTCGCGCGACGGCACCTGGTTCGGCGCCGTCAGGATCTCGATGATGTCGCCGTTCGAGAGGGGCGTCCGCAGCGGGACGAGCTTGCCGTTGACGCGGGCGCCCACGCAGCGGTGCCCGACGTCGGTGTGCACGCGGTACGCGAAGTCGATCGGCGTGGCGCCGCGCGGGAAGGCGAAGACCTCGCCCTTCGGGGTGAAGGTGTAGACCTCGTCGGGATAGAGGTCCACCTTGAGGGAGGACAGGAACTGCCTCGGGTCGGAGACCTCGCTCTGCCAGTCGACGAGCTGCCGGAGCCACTGGAACCGGGCGTCGTCCGCATGCGGACCGAGGCGGCCCTCCTTGTACTTCCAGTGGGCGGCGATGCCGCGTTCGGCGATCAGGTCCATCTCGCGCGTCCGGATCTGGATCTCGAAGGGCTGCCCCGTCTCGCCCATGACGGTCGTGTGCAGCGACTGGTAGAAATTCGGCTTCGGCATCGCCACGTAGTCCTTGATGCGCCCGGGCACCGGCCGCCACAGCTGGTGCACCATGCCTAGGGTCTCGTAGCAGTCGCGCGTCTCGGCGACCACGACGCGGAAGGCGAGGATGTCGTAGAGCTGGGCGGCGTCCACCCCCGTCCGGCGCATCTTCAGCCAGATCGAGTAGTACCGCTTCATGCGGCCGGAGACCTCCGCCTGGATGCCCGCGTCGGCGAGGCGCGCCTCGATCCGGCGCCGCACCTCGCTGACCATGCCCTCGGACACCTTCATCTTCCGCGCGACCTCGCGGGCCACGCGCTCGTGCTCCTCCGGCTCGAGGTAGAGGAACGCGAGGTCCTCGAGCTCGCCCTTGACGCTCCCCATGCCGAGCCGATGGGCGATCGGGGCATAGATGTCGAGGGTCTCGCGCGCGATCTCCCGCCGCTTGACCTCCGGCAGGAAACCGAGCGTCCGCATGTTGTGGAGGCGGTCCGCGAGCTTGACCATCACGACCCGCAGGTCGGAGACCATCGCGAGGATCATCTTGCGGAAGGTCTCGGCCTGCTCCTCCTCCCGCGAGACGTAGGAGAACTTGCCGATCTTGGTCAGTCCGTCGACGAGCTCGGCGACCTCGCCGCCGAACTGGCCGGCGATCGCCTCGCGGGTCGTCAGCGTATCCTCGAGGACGTCGTGCAGCAGGCCGACCACGATCGAGACGTCGTCGGCCTTCAGGTCCGCCAGAATCGCCGCGACGTTCAGCGGGTGGACGAGGTACGGCTCGCCGGAGCGGCGGACCTGGCCCCGGTGCTCCTTGGCCGAGAAGACGTACGCCCGGCGCAGCAGGTCCTGGTCCGAGCCCGGGTTGTAGGCCTCGACCTTCTCGAGGATCTCCTCGAAGTGGATCACGGCTTAAGGGTACGGCCGAACGCCGGGTGGGGCAAACGAGGCGGGGTCGCTACCTCTTCTGCTTCTTCTTCCGGGGCGGGTTCGCGTTCGCCGGGGCTGTCGCGGCCGGCACTGCGGGCACCGCCGCCGCCGGAACCGCCGCGAGCTTCCGGCGGTTCTTGAAGTCCTTCCAGATCACGACGATGGGCGCCGCGACGTAGATCGAGGAGTAGGTGCCGATGACGATGCCGATGATCAGGGTCAGAGCGAACGTGTTCAGCACCTCGCCGCCGAGGAAGAAGAGCGCGAGCACGACGAGCATGGTCGCGCCGGCCGTCAGGATCGTCCGCGAAAGCGTCTGGTTGATCGATCGGTTGATGACGGACTCGAGGGACTCCTTCTTCGGCGTCTTCTGGTTCTCGCGCACGCGGTCGTACACGACGACGGTGTCGTTCATCGAGTATCCGACGAGAGTCAGGATCGCCGCCACGACCACGAGGTTGAACTCGCGCCCCAGCATGGCGAGGATGCCCACCGTGATCAGGGTGTCGTGGACCAGGGCCACCACCGCGCCGACGCCGAAGGGAAGGGACCGGAACCGGAAGGCGATGTAGACGAGCATGCCGAGCGAGGACAGCACGATCGCGTAGAGCGCCTTCTTCTGGAGGTCCGCGCCGACCTGCGGACCGACGTTCTCGGCGGAGAGGAGGACGAAGGGACCCGCGAAGGTGCTCGCCTGGACCCAGGCCTTGACGCCGGGCGAGATGCCCTCGATCGCGTTGACGTCGGCCGGCGAATGGAAGAGGCCGAGCCGGCTCCGCTGGGCGATGATCCGCTCCGCCGCCTGGGTGTAGTAGTCGCCCGGGGTCACGTCGGATCGTCCCGCGACCTTGTCGGGATCCGCCGCGGCCAGGCGGGCGCCGAGCGTGCCCTTGCCCTCCGCGTTCAGGTCGATCTTGGACGGGTCGGCCGGCGTGGCGAGCCCGCCGCGCAGGGAGCGGAGCACGTCGCCCGCGACGTCCCGCCCCTCCTTGATCTGCTGCTGGACGCGGATCAGGACCTCGTGCTTCTCGGGCTCCTCGTAACGCTGGATCCCGATCTCGCCGAGTCCGGCGCCGTCTAAGATCTTCCGCAGGTGGTCCACGTCCGGCCGCTCCGCGAAGCGCACGGCGATCGCCGTGCCGCCCGAGAAGTCGATGCCGAACTTCAGGCCCTTCTGAACGAAGATCGTGATCAGGCCGAGCGCGATCAGCGCCCAGGAGAGGCCGATGGCCCACCACTTGTACTTCAGGAAATCGATGTTGGTCTGGCGAAAGAATTCCATCGCGGCTCTCTATCTATATGGAGATCGAGTCGATGTGCTGACGGCGCCCGTACTCGAGCTCGAAGATGGTGTGCGAAACGAACACCGCCGTGAAGACGGAGATGAAGAGACCGATGATCAGCGTCACGGCGAAGCCCTTGACGGGCCCGGTCCCGAACTGGAACAGGAACATCGCCGAGACGATCGTCGTCACGTGGGTGTCGATGATCGTCGCGAACGCCTTCGAGAAGCCGTTCTCGATCGCCGCCTTCGGCGCGCGTCCGTTGCGGAGCTCCTCGCGGATGCGCTCGAACACGAGCACGTTCGAGTCGACCGCCATACCGATCGTCAGGATGAAGCCCGCGATGCCGGGCAGCGTCAGCGTCGCCTCGAAGAGCGACATCGCCGCCGCGAGCAGCACGGCATTGAGGATGAGCGCGATGATGGCGTTCCAGCCGGCCCGACGGTAGTAGACCGCCATGGCCACGAAGACGAGGAGCGCGCCGGCGACCGAGGCCGTGATGCCCTTCCGGACCGAATCGAGACCGAGCGACGGGCCGACGGTCCGCTCCTCCAGATAGACGAGGCCCGCCGGCAGCGCGCCGGCGCGCAGCACCAGGGCGAGGTCGTTCGCCTCCTCCGGCGAGAAGCTCCCCTCGATCACACCCGTCTCGACGATGCGGTCCTTGATGGAAGGCGCCGACTGGACGCGGTTGTCGAGGATGATCGCGAGGCGCTTGCCGATGTTGGCTCCGGTGGCGTCGCCGAACTTCGTCGAGCCCGAGGCCGTCAGGAAGAACGTCACCGAGTGCGAGCCGAACTGGCCCTGCGTCGGCCGGGCGTTCTTCAGGTCGCGGCCCGTGATGACGGCCTGCTTGCGGACGACGTAGTACGTCCGCTCCGTGCGACCGGCCTCCGCCTTCGCCTCGACCAGCTTGAACTGGGGCGGAACCACGCCCCCGGGATACGCGGACTTGAGGGCGGCCTCCGACGACGGCCCGGCCTCGACGAGCGAGAGCTCGAGGAACGCCGTGTTCTTGATGAGGTCCTTGACGCGCTTGGGATCGTCGATGCCGGGCAGCTGGACGAGAATCCGGTCGAAGCCCTCGCGCACGATGAGCGGCTCGGCGACGCCGAATTCGTCGATGCGGTTGCGGATCGTCTCGACGGCCTGCGAGACCGCGTTGTCCTCGATCTGCCGGCGGGCCGGATCCTTGAGGGCGAAGGCCCACTTGCCCCCTCCCGTCGAGGTGTTCCAGTCGGGCAGGAAGCGCTTGACGATGTCGTCGAGCTTCGTCGTGTCGGTCTGGCCGGTCACGGCGACCGCGAAGGAAGTGTCGGACGGCAGCTCGACCGCGCCGAGGCCCAGGTCCTTCGCCTGGTTCTTCAGCGTCTCGACGGCGTCGTCGCGCTCGGCCTTCAGCGCGTCCTTCGTGTTGACCTGAAGCACGAGGTGAATGCCGCCGCGCAGGTCGAGGCCGAGCTTGATCCCGCTCTTCAGCGCCTCCTTCAGCGACGGCGAGCCCGGACCCGTCCACTCCTTCTTCGCGTGCGAGTAACCCATGCCGACGTAGCCGGCGACGGCGCCCGCGATCACGAGGACGATCAGAAGCACCCGCCAGCGGAGATTCTTGCCCAAGGTCCCCCCTCAAAAAAGAACGCCGGAGTCTACAGGAACGGGTCCATGGTTTCTAGTTTCCGGTTTTCGGCACGGGATCGGGGCCGGGCCGCGCCGCCGGAAACCGGAGACCGGAACCCGGAACCTTAACTGTTTGGCGCGATGGCGGTTGACTCGGGCTCGGCCGCCAGCCCGCCGATCGCGCTGCGCAGCACCTTGACCTTCGCGTTGTCGGAGATCTGAAGGATGACGAAGCCACGCTCCTCGTCGAGCGCCGTGATGCGGCCGAAGATGCCGCCGCTCGTGATGACCTCGTCGCCCTTCTTGAGCTTCGAGAGCATCTCCTGGGTCTTCTTCTGCTTCTTCCGCATCGGCGCGATGAGGAGGAAATAGAAGATGACGAAGATGAAGATCATCGGGAGGAACTGCACGAGTCCTCCCGCCGGGCCTGCGGGAGCCGGGGCGGTCTGCAAGAGCGGCGTCAGCATAGCCGGCGGATCATATCAATCGAGCGCGAGGGCGCTCCGCCCCGCGCCTAGCCCGGCTTCGAGAACGGCAGCGGCTCGGTCCGCGGCGGCATCGCCTTCCGGGCCGCCTCGGCGCGGCCCCAGAACCGCAGGAAGTTTTCGCCGAGGACGCCCCGGACCTCCTCGTCCGAGTGGCCGCGGCGGAGCAGCTCCTCGGTCAGCCTCGGCAGCTTCGAGACGTCCTCGAGCCCGATCGGCGGGTCCTCGATGCCGTCGAAATCGGTGCCGAGACCGGCCGAGCCCGGCCCCCCGACCTTCAGCACGTGCTCGATGTGATCCACCGCGAGCGTCCAGTCCGCGTCGGGGTAGTGGATGGTCGCGAGGAGCTTCGCGAGCTCGGCGTCGCGCTTGCCGGGATCGTCCTTCCACTGCGCCCGGACGGCGGCGAACTGCGGCTGCAGCGCCTTCTTCGCCGCCACGTACCCGTCGATCGACTTCGGGTCGAGGAAGAGCGAGCTCACGTTGACCATGACGACGCCGCCGCCCTTCGCGATCGCGCGGATCTGGTCGTCGGTCAGGTTGCGGGGCATGTTCGCGAGGGCGCGGCAGGAGGAGTGCGAGGCGAAGATGGGCGCCTTCGACGTGGCGAGCACGTCGGCGACGGTCTGGTCCGACGTGTGCGAGACGTCCACCAGGATCCCGAGCCGGTTCATCTCGAGCACGACCTCGCGGCCGTGGGCCGTCAGCCCGCCGTGCTCGGCGGTCTTCTTCGGATCGTAGAGGTCCGGGCCGAAGAAGGACCCCGCGGAATCCGCCCAGTGGTTCGTGTTCGTGTGCGTCAGCGTCATGTAGCGCACGCCGAGCCGCTGGTAGGCGGACAGGACGCCGAGCGAATCCTCGATCGCGTGGCCGCCCTCGATGCCGAGGAGGACCGCGATCTTCCCGTCCCGCTTCGCGGCACGGATGCCGTCGACCGAGTCGGCGAAGACGAGATCCTTCGGATGGGCCTCGACGAGCCGGTGGACCAGGTCGATGAACTCGAGGGCCTTCATCGCCGAGCCGCCCGACTTCGCGAACTCCCCGCTGACGTAGGCGGCGAGGAAGGGCGCCGTCATGCCGCCCTCGCGCCAGCGCGGGATGTCGATGTGACCCGTCTGTCCGCGGACGGCGAGGTCCACCCACTCCTTCTGGAGCGTCTCCGGCACGTCCTCGTGCGTGTCGACGACGATCGCGCTCCGGTGCAGGCGCATCGCCCGCTCTTGGAGGTCCTCGCCGGGGACCGGCGCCCCGAACGCGGCGAGGAGCAGGACGGCGGGAAGGACGCGTCTCGCGACGCGGCGAGCCCGGTTCCGGCTCACGCGAGCTTCAGCGGCAGATTCCGCAGGCGCTTCCCGGTCGCGGCGAAGACGGCGTTCGCGACGGCGGGCGCGATCGGCGGCGTCCCCGGCTCGCCCGCCCCGCCGGCCTTCTCGCTGCTCGAGACGATGTGCACCTCGACCTTCGGCATCTCGTCGAGCCGCAGCACGAGGTAGTCGTCGAAGTTCGACTGCTGGACGCGGCCGTCTTTCAGCGTGATCGCCCCGTAGAGCGCGGCCGAGAGCCCGAAGACGATCGCCGACTCCATCTGCGCGGTCACCCCGGCCGGGTTGACGCAGATCCCGCAGTCGATGGCGCAGACGACGCGATGGACGCGAACCTTGCCCTTCTCGACCGACACCTCCGCCACCTGGGCGACGTAGCTCCCGAACGACGAGTGCACGGCGAGGCCGCGGAACCGGCCCGCGGGAGCCGGCGTTCCCCAGCCGGCCCGGGCCGCGGCGAGCTCGAGCACGCCGAGGTGCCGTGGCGCCTTCTGGAGCAGGCGCCGGCGGTACGCGAGCGGGTCCTGCCCCGCCGCCGCCGCGAGCTCGTCGACCATCGTCTCCATCACGAACGCGGTGTGCGTGTGGCCGACGGAGCGCCACCAGAGGACGGGCACCGGCGACTTCGGCGAGTGCAGCCCGACGTGGTGGTGCGGAATCGCCTCGATGTACGGCGAGTCCACGACGCCCTCGACGGACGTCTCGTCGATGCCCTCCTTGATCATCATCGCGAAGGGCGTTCCCTCCATGATGGACTGCCCCACGATCGTCTGCTTCCAGGCGACCGGCCGGCCGTCCGCGCCGAGGCCGGCCGACACCTTGTGCGCCCACATCGGGCGGTAGTAGCCCCCGTGCATGTCGTCCTCGCGCGTCCACACGACCTTGACCGGCATCCCCGAGGCCTTCGCCACCTGGACCGCCTCCGCGACGAAGTCGTTGGCCGGATTCGCGCGCCGGCCGAAGCCGCCGCCGAGGAACGTCGTGTGGAGCCGGACCTTCTCCGGAGCGACGCCGGCGATCTTCGCGGCCGCGGCCTGGTCCCCGCTCTGGAACTGCGTCCCCGCCCAGACGTCGACGCCGTCGGGCCCCACGACCGCGGTCGCGTTCAAGGGCTCCATCGCGGCGTGCGCGAGATAGGGGAACGCGTATTCGGCGTCGACGCGCTTCGATGCCTTCGCGAGCGCGGGCCCGACGTCGCCGGCGGCCTTCGCCTTGAGCCCCTCGGCGCCGAGCCGGGCGCGGTATTCCTCGAGCGTCTTGCCCGTATCGAGCGACGCGCCCGGGCCGAGGTCCCACTCGATCTCGAGCGCCTGGCGGCCGAGTCTCGCCGCCCAGAAGTGATCGGCGACGACGGCGATTCCCGACGGCACCTCGACGACCGCGCGCACGCCGGGCACGGCCTTCGCCTTGTCGGCCTTGAAGGACTTGACCCTGCCGCCGAACACCGGCGACCGCTCGATCTGCGCGACCTTCATGCCCGGCACGCGCACGTCCATCCCGAACGTCGCCTTCCCCGCGACCTTCGACGCCGAGTCGAGGCGCCGCGTGGGCTTGCCGACGATCTTCCAGTCCTTGCGGTCTTTCAGGGCCACGGACGCCGGCGGCGTCTGCTGTGCCGCGGACTTCGCGAGCGACCCGTAGGACGCGCGGCGATCCCCCGAGACGACGAAGCCCTTCTCGGCGCGGCAGGACTCGCGGTCCACCTTCCACTCCGCGGCCGCCGCCGCGATCAGCATCTCGCGCGCCATCGCGCCGACCTGCCGGTAGCGGTCGAGCTCGGACCAGGTGGACGTCGAGCCGCCGGTCATCTGCGCGCCGTAGGCGGTGTGACCGTAAGCGGGAGCCGCCGGCGCATTCTCGACCCGGATCTTCGCCCAGTCGCACTCGAGCTCCTCGGCCACGAGCATCGGCAGCGTCGTCCAGACGCCCTGGCCCATCTCGGAGTGCGCGAGGATCACGGTCACCGTGTCGTCCTCGCCGATGCGGAGGAACGCGTTCGGCGGCGGCAGCGCCGGCGCGCCGCCGGGCTGCTGGAAGGCGAACAGCCGCGTCTTCGGCGCGACCGTGAAGCCGATGACGAGACCGGCCGAGGTCTTGAGGAACTGACGGCGGGACGGTCCGCGGCGCGCGCTCACGATTTGGCTCCGGCCGCGGCGCTCATCTCCGAAACCAGGCCCTCGCTTCGCTCGGCCCCGGCTTCGGCGCGGCGTTCTCCCGCCGCGGTGAGGTCGGAGGCGCGATGCACGGCCGCCCGGATGCGCTGGTACGTGCCGCACCGGCAGATGTTGCCCGACAGCGCCTCGTCGATGTCCCCGTCCGACGGCTTCGGCTTCGTCTTCAGGAGCGCCGCGGCCGCCATGATCTGGCCGGGCTGGCACCAGCCGCACTGCACGACGTCGGCCTCGATCCACGCGCGCTGCACGGGGTGGAGGCCCGAGGCGCCGAGGCCCTCGATCGTCGTGACCTTCTTTCCCTGGACCTCGGAGACGCCGGTCGCGCAGGACCGGACCGCCTCGCCGTCGACGTGCACGGTGCACGCGCCGCACTGGGCGATGCCGCAGCCGTACTTGGTCCCCGTCATCCCCAGCACGTCGCGCAGCACCCAGAGCAGCGGCATGTCCGCCGGGACGTCCACCTCGCGGACCTGGCCGTTCACGTCGATTTTCACGGGAGCCTCCTCGGCCGGGATACTAGCAGGAGGTTCTCTCAGGCTCCCTCGGGAAGCTTCGCCTCCGGCGGCGCGGCGAGCGACGCGAGCGTTCCCGCGGCGATCGCGTCGCGAATCGTCCGCATCCAGGCGAGGTAGAAGTAAACGTTGTGGAGCGACAGGAGCATCGGCGCGGAAAAATCCTTGAGGACGAACAGATTCCGGATGTACGCGCGGCTGTGGCGGCGGCAGACGGGACAGCCGCAGGCCGGATCGAGCGGCGCGAGGTCCTCCTTGAAGCGCTCGTTCCGGATCGCGACCTCCCCGCCCGCCGTGTAGGCGTGGCCCATCCGGCCGTTCCGTGTCGGGAGCACGCAGTCGAAGAGATCGACGCCGTCGCGCACCGCGGCGAGGAGGTCGGCGGGCGTGCCGACGCCCATCAGATATCGGGGTTTGACACCGGGAAGGAGCGCGGCCGAGAGCGCCGTCACGTCGCGGATCGCCGCCTTCGACTCTCCGACCGCGACGCCGCCGACCGCGTACCCCGGGAAGTCGAGCGCGAGGAGCGGGCCGGCACAGCGGCGGCGCAGGTCCTCGTGCGTGCCGCCCTGCAGGATCCCGAACAGGAGTCCCGGTCCGCGGTACGCCTGGCGGGAGCGCTCCGCCCACGCGAGCGTGCGGCGGCAGGCCTCCTCGACCTCCGCGCGCTCCGCGGGAAACGGCGGGCAGACGTCGAGCGCCATCGCGACGTCGACCCCGAAGCCAGCCTGGAGCTCCATCGCGCGCTCCGGCGTCAGGAAGTGTCTCGTCCCGTCCTCGGGAGAGCGGAACTCGACGCCCTCGTCGCTCACGCGGCGGCGCGCCGCCAGGCTCATCACCTGGAAGCCGCCGGAGTCCGTGAGGATCGCGCGCGGCCAGCCCATGAACGCGTGGAGCCCGCCCGCCCGCTCGATCAGGTCGAGGCCGGGCCGCGCCATCAGGTGATAGGTGTTCGCGAGCACGACCCGGCAATCCCAGGCCTCGAGGAAGTCGAACGCGACGCCCTTGACCGCCCCGCGCGTGCCGACCGGCATGAAGCACGGCGTCTCGATCTCCGCATGACGCGTCGCGAGCCGGCCCCGCCGGGCCGAGGAGCCGGGATCGCGCGCGAGGACCTCGAACACCGGCCGGAGGGACCGCGGTTAGAAGTGGAGCTTGACCGAGGCCGCGCCGCCGAGCATCTCGCGGTCCGGGTTCTGCCAGTTGAAGCCGCCCGTCGGCCCCCAGTTGACCGCGACGTCGATCGAGACGAGCGGAATGCCGAAGCCGACGCCGGCCGTGTAACACCACGTCGGGTTCACGGAGGCGAAGTCGTAGGTCGCGCCCGCGCGGAAGGCGAACAGCGGGATGCGGAACTCGACGCCGCCGCCGATCTGCTGGCTCTGGACGTTCGGGACGAGCGTGTCGCTCCGGATCAGGTCGCCGTCGACGGCGAACGAGAGGAACGGCAGCGCGTCGACCGATGCACCCGCGCGGACCTGCCGCGGCAGCGGGACCGAGCCGGGGCTTCCGACGACCTCCGCCACGGTGAAGGTGGGCTGGTTCAGCGAGGCGCCCATCACGCCGACCTTGAGGATGCCGAAGTTCGCCCGCACGCCCGCGTCGAAGGCGAACTTGTTCGTCGTCCGCGCGTTCTGCTGGAAGGCGTCGTGGATGAGCTCGGAGAGGTCCTGGCCCTGGCAGCTCGAGTCGGCGACACCGCAGCGTCCGAAATAGGTCACGCCCGAGACGTAGCGAATCGCGCCGCCGACCTCGAGCACTCCGGAGAGGAAGCCGTGGCCGTACGCGAGGCGCGCCTCCCGGGCGGAGAGGCCCACGAGGGACAGCCCGGTCTGGTTCTGGCCGATGTCGCCGGGGTGGACGTGCACGAGGTCGATGACCGGGTAGATGCCGGCGTAGGGCACGTCGCCGATCGAGAACGCGAAGCCGTCGTAGGAGACGACGGCGCCGAAGACGCCCGACGAAATCACGGCCGACCCCGGCCGCGCGAGCCGCGCGACGCCGAGGATCGCCACCGGAAGCAAGTCCGGGCGGGCGCCGCTGCCGATGTCGGACCACGGGAGCGCCGCCAGGCCGGTCAGGGTGCCGACGAGGTCGTTGCGGTTCTGGGCCGTTCCGCCGCCGAGCAGCTGCACGCCCCAGCCCTTCAGGCTCGCGAGCGCCGCCGGGTCCGACCACGCCGCGGAGTTGTCCGCGACGGCGGCGACCTGCGCGCCGCCCATGCCCTCCGCGCGCGCTCCGGCCCATGGGAACTGCGCGAAAACCGGGCGGGCGACGGCCGCCAGGATCACGGCGGCCGCGAGCGGGAGCCGGAGGGGCCGGAGCGTCATGGAGCGCCGGATCTTAGCATCCGGTCTTCGGTTGAATCTGTTGAGGTCGCGTGCTAGGTTTCGGCCGCCTTTTGAGAGGGGAAATGCCCGATCTCGGAAAAAAGTTCGATTGCTTCAACTGCCACACGAAGTTTTACAACCTCGGCAAGCCGGAGTCGATCTGCCCCAAGTGCGGCGCGAACCAGAAGAACGCCAAGTCGGACGACGCACCGCCGCCCGTGCCGCGGCCCGCGCGCCGCTCGGCGCTGCTCGAGACGATTCCCGACGAGAACCCGCCCGAGTTCGGCGAGGAAGCGAGCCCCGAGCCTGAAGCGGAAGCCGATCTCGATGACGACGAACTCGAAGAGGGCGAAGACGCACCGGCGGAGGAAGAGGAAGAAGAGTACTAGGCCCCGCCGCCTCGCGGGCGCCCTCGCTTACCTCGGCCTCGGGTCCAATCGCGGCGGACGCCGCCGGCGCATCGAAGCCGCCCTCCGCGAGATCTCCCGCGCGGCGCCGATTCTCTCGGTCTCGTCCTTCTACCGGACCGATCCCGTCGGCCACGCCGACCAGCCGTTCTTCTGGAACGCCGTCGTCGCCGTGCGGTGGCGCGGGAGCGCGGGGAAGCTGCTCGCGCTCGCGCAGGACGTCGAACGCCGCGTCGGGCGAACGGCCAGCTTCCGCAACGGGCCGCGCGAGATCGACGTGGACGTCCTCGATCTCGGCGGTCGGCGCTCGCCGCTCGGCCCGGTGCTGCCGCATCCGCGCCTCTCCGAGCGCCGCTTCGTCCTCGCGCCGCTGTCGGAGATCGCGCCGGAGTGGCGCCACCCCGTCTCGGGAAGGAACGCCGAGGAGCTCCTCGCGCGGCTGCCGGCGCGGCCCGGAGCTACGAGGCTTTCTTCCAGGCCGCGAGGCTTTGCCGGGCGAGTTCCTGGAACGAGAGGTCCTCGACGAGGCGCTGCGGGGACGGCGGGTCCGCGACGACCGACTCCTCGAGCGAAACGGCTTCCGCCTGCTGCTTCTCGTCTCCGCGGTGGAGGGCCTCGGCGAGGAAGTGACGGTTCGCGAAGTTCCGCGCGTTGATCTTCATCGCCTGCCGCAGGTACTTGATCGCGTCGTCGTGGGAGACCCAGCCCGTGACGAACGGAATCCACGGGGCCTGGTCGTTCAGCCGTCCCAGGATGCGATAGCCGCCGCCGTCCTCGAACTCCGGGTCGATGCCGACCACCGTCGCTCCCCAGTCGCGGATCTTGTCGGCGACGCCCTTGCGCGCCGCCTCGATGGTCCCGACCGACCGCGCCCACTGCCCGTAGCAGGTCGACGTCCAGTAGAAGGTGGGCGCGGCATCCGACCGATTCTTCAGGTTGCCCGCCAGGAAGTCCGGTCCGTACTCGACGATGCCCTTGATCCCCCGTTCCTCGACGCTCGAGTCGAGGATCGCGATCGCGTCGTCGCCGATGCGCCGCGCCTTCTCGAACACGGCCTTCCGGGAATCGTCGTCGAGCCCCGTGTACACGCCCTTGAAGTAGAGCGCCCGCATCAGCTTCCAACGCGCCTCGACGTAGTGCGGATCGGCCGTCGCCTTGTCGTAGAGCGCGATCGCCTGGTTGATCGGACCGGCGCTCGCCTTCAGGCCGACGCGGCCCTCCTGCCTTTTCAGATACCAGCGGTCGCCCTCGGACACCAGGGGGTTGGAGGCGCCGAACTGCGGCTGGTCGGTGAATGAAGGGGGGTTCTGCTGCGCCCGCGCCACGGCGCCGAGGAGGATGAGAGCGGCGCCGGCGAGAGGCTTCATGGCCAAAAGTCTACACGCGGCGGGAGAACGCCGCGTCGCCGGGGCGGGAACGCCGCGAAGAGAAACCCGCGGCGCGCTAAACTCGGCGCGGAGGGCGTCATGACCGACCCGAAGCCGGTGGCCGTGAAGATCACGATGGACGAGGCGATTGCGGAGGGCCAGTACGCCAATTTCGCGAACATCCTGCACAATCCGACCGAGTTCGTCTTCGATTTCGGCCGCGTCGTCCCGGGACGCGGCGACGTCAAGGTCGTCAGCCGCATCCTCACGACGCCGTTTCATGCCCGTCAGCTCCTGCGCGCGCTCCAGCAGAACATCGAGCTCTACGAGCGCCAGTACGGGCCGATCCGGTCGGAGTTTCAGACGCCCCCGGCGGAGCCGACCGACACGCGCACGAACTGATCTCGCGTCCCGAGGGTCGTGAGCCGCCACCGATCGGCTAGCGGCCTTCCGCGGCCGGCTCCCGCCGGATCACTCCCCCGCCGATCACGACGTCGCCCTCGTAGAAGACGCACGCCTGCCCCGGCGTGACCGCCCGGACGGGAACGTCGAAATCGACGCGGGCGCCGCCCTTCTCTTCGGGCGTGACGGTCGCGGGCGTTTCCGTGCCCCGGTGCCGCACGCGCGCCTTCACGCGGCGCGGCCCCGCGGCCGCTTCCACGAGGAAGCGCACGCCCTCCAGCCGCGCGTGGCGCGACTCGAGCTTCGCCGCCGGGCCCACCACGACGCGGTTCTCCGCCGCGTCCACCGAGAGCACGTACAGACGCTCCGACGCGGCGACGCCGAGCCCGTGGCGCTGGCCGATCGTGAAGCGGAAATGCCCCTCGTGCGTGCCGAGGCGCGCCCCGTCCGCGTCCTCGATCGCGCCGGACCCGGGGGGCCGCCCGAGGCCCAGAGCGGCCGCCTGCGCCGCGACGAAGCCTCCGGCCCGCGTTCCCGCGGGAACGAAGCAGATCTCCTGGCTCTCTTCCTTGTCGGCCGTCGGGAGATGCGCGCGCCGCGCATGGGCGCGCACTTCCGCCTTGGTCAGCGCGCCGACCGGAAACCGCGCCGCCGCGAGCTGCTCGGGCGCGAGGTCCCACAGGAAGTAGGACTGGTCCTTGTCGGCATCGCTCCCCCGCCGCAGGACGGGCCGGCCGTCCGCCCCGTCGCCGGTGACGCGCACGTAGTGGCCGGTCGCCACCGCCTCGCAGCCGAGGCCCCGCGCGCGCTCCCAGAGGGTCGCGAACTTCACCTTCGTGTTGCACGCGGTGCACGGGATCGGCGTGTCCCCCGCCAGATAGGACGCGACGAAGGGCCGGACCACGTCGCGCCGGAACTCCTCCTCGAGGTTCAGCACGTAGTGGCGGATCCCGAGCGCCCACGCGACGCGCCGCGCGTCCGAGAGGTCGTCGAGCGTGCAGCAGCGGCCGCTCCGGCCCGCCTCGGCCGAGTGGTCCCAGAGCTGCATCGAGAGGCCGACGACCTCGTGCCCCGCCTCCTTCAGGAGGAGCGCGGCGACCGAGGAGTCGACCCCGCCGGACATGGCGACCGCGATGCGCATGAGGATCGGATGCTACGCCTTCTTGGGCGCCGTCCCCTCGCCGCGCTACTGCGGCGTCACGATCAGCATCAGGGTGGATGCGCCGATCGTGAACTCGCTCTGGTTCTCGAGGAGCGCCTCCTCGACCGGCTCGTCGCCGACGTGGGTGCCGTTGGCGGACCCCAGATCGACGACAGTCACCCGGTCGCCGGCGACCTCGATGGCGGCGTGCTGTCGCGAGACCTCCGGATCGTCGAGCGCGAGGTCGACGTCCTCGCGTCCCAGGACGACCCGCGGTTTCTCGATGACGAACATGCGCCCCGCGTCGGGGCCGGCGATCACGGCGAGCGACAGCTTCTGATCCACCGGCAGCGCGAGCGCCGGCGACGCTCGCGGCGTCGGCGCCGCCGGGCGGCTCCGCCGGTCCGCGTGGCGCGAGACCGTCTCGTGGGGCGGCGGCCGCCGCCCGAGCGCCGGGCCCGCCTCGAACGCCCGCGTGTTGACGACCTCGAAGATCGCCTGGCACCGCGAGCAGCGGAGCCGCTTCGCGGGGCGACCCTCGAATCGCGCCTCGTCGTACTGGTACTTCGCCTGGCACCGCTCGCAGACGACGATCACGACGCCTCTCCCGCGGCGGCGGGGGCGAGGGGCGCGCCCCGCGCGTCGGCCACCGCGGCCGGGAGGATCTCCAGGACGCGAGCGACATCCGCCTCGGTCGTCTCGCGGGACAGCGAGAAGCGCACGACCGATCGCGCCTCGACCGGCGCGAGCCCCAGCGCGAGGAGCGCGGGCGAGGGCGAAACCGTCCCGCTCGAGCACGCGCTGCCCGAGGAGACGGCGACGCCGTCGAGGTCGAGCCGCATCAGGAGCGTCTCGCCCGAGGCGCCCGGGAAGAGGACCGCCGTCGTGTTCGCGAGGCGCTCCGCGGACGCGCCGACGACCCGCGCCCCCGGGACGCGGTCCCGGATTCCCCGCTCGAGCCGGTCCCGCAGCCGCCCGATCGCGCCCGTCTCGCCGAGCCGCCGGGACGCCAGGCGCGCCGCCGCACCGAAACCGACGATCCCGCCCGTGTTCTCCGTGCCCGCCCGCATCCGCTTCTCCTGGCCGCCTCCCGGCGTGTGCGGCTCGAGGCGGACGCCCCGCCGCACCCAGAGGCCGCCCGCCCCCTTCGGCCCGTGCATCTTGTGCGCGGACATCGAGAGAAGGTCGACGCCCCACGCCCGCACGTCGATGGGCAGACGGCCGGCGGCCTGGACCGCGTCCGTGTGGACGAGCGCGCCCGCCCGGCGGGCCCCCTCGGCGATCGCGGCGACCGGGAAGATCGCCCCGTACTCGTTGTTCGCGGCCATGACCGAGACGAGCAGCGTCCCGGGAACGACGGCGTCGAGCACCCGCGCGGCGTCGAGCCGCCCGGAGGGTTCGGGAGGGACGGACACGACCTCGCAGCCCCGGTCCGCCAGACGCCCGGCGGCCTCGCGCACGGAGGGGTGCTCGACCGCGCTGAGGACGACCCGGCCGCGACGCCCGGCGAGGGCGCCGAAGAGCGCGAGCGCGTTCGCCTCGGTGCCTCCGGAGGTCAGCACGATCTCGCCGGCCGACCCGCCGACGAGCGCGGCGACATGCTCCCGGGCCTCCTCGATCGCCCGCCGGGCCCTCTGGCCTTCGACGTGCAGGGACGACGGGTTCCCGAAGAGGCCGGCCGCCGCGGCCATCGCCTCGCCCACCTCCGGATCGAGCCGCGTCGAGGCGTTGTTGTCGAGATAGATCATGCGTTCAAAAGCCCGGACATCGCTCCAAATTATCGCTCCGGCGGACGAACAATCTGAAAACTATCTTGGAGGAATAGCCGTACCGCGGACGGGAGTTAAGATGCCTAGTCCGATGAAGGCGCAGATCCTCACGCGTCTCGTCTTCGCGGCCGCGCTCTCGTTTCCGGGACCCGTCGCCGCGCGACTCCTCGCGGCCGATCCCCCAGATCCCGCTCCCACACCGGCGGCGCCTGCTCCGCCACCCGACTCGAGGAGCGCCGCGGCGACCGCCGCCCCGCGTCACCTGACGCAGTTGTCCCGGAAGGAAGCCGCCGCTCGAGTGAAGGCGCTTCCCGAGCAAGAGCGCAAGTGGCTCGAGGAGTACGTCGCGCCGATCATCCTGCCCGAGGAACGAAACCTCTTTCTTCAGCTCGAGCCGCAGCAGTGGGACCTCTTCAAGAAGGACTTCTGGGCGCGGCGCGAGCGCCCGGGCCTGCCGGATCCGCTCGGTCCCGGCTATCGGAACCGCTACGACGGTCTCCTCGAGGCGGCCGCCACCACGTACGGCGGCCTGAAGAGCGACACGGGAAAGATGGTGGTCCTGCGCGGGGAGCCTCTGTCGATCCAGGAGTACTCCCAGTGCAACGACGTCTTCCGGGACATCGCGGTCTGGACGTACCGCAACACGAACGCCTCCTCGGTCGGGGGCGAGACGCAATTCCTCTTCTATCGACAGAATCCCAGCGCCGGGAGCTGGAAGCTCTGGCGGCCGATGATGCCGGACTCGGAGCTCCTCGCGCCCTCGTCGTGCCTCCCGACGATCGCCGAGGCGTGCCGCCCGGCGGGCGCCGCCGGCCCCGTCGCCCCGGGATGCACGACGAACGTTCCGAAGACCTGCGACCAGGCCTGCGAGATCGTGGCGATCATCGGGGGAATTCGCCTCGAGGGCGACGGATTCGTCAGCGCGGCGATCTCCCAGCCGCCGAAGGTCGACACGGAGGGCCTCGAGAGGCTCGCGGAGAACTTCCCCCAGATTGCCGACGCGAACACGAAGCCGCTGACCGTCACGAACGAGGCCGCCGCCGCGCCGCCGGCGGCCATCCCGGCGCCCGCGCCCGCCGTGGCGTCCGCTCCGCCCGCGTCCGGTTCCGTCCCGGTGGCCGCATCCGCTCCGGCGCCCTCGACCGCGCCGGCGGCCTCCCCCGCCTCCCAGAATGCCGCGCCGGTTTCCGCCCCGCGTCACCTGACGCAGCTGTCGAAGAAGGAGGCCGCCGCTCGAGCGAAGGCGCTGCCGGAGGAAGACCGGAAGTGGCTCGAGGATTACGTCGCGCCGATCATCCTGCCCGAGGAGAAGAACCTCTTCCTCCAGCTGACGGAGCCGCACCAGCGCGAGATCTTCAGGGAGGAGTTCTGGCAGAGGCGCGAGCAGCCGGGCCTCGCCGAGCCGCTCGGCCCCGGCTATCGCCACCGCTACGAGGAATTCCGAGAGGCCGCCGCCACCACCTACGGGGGGCTCGAGAGCGATCAGGGAAAGCTCGTCGTGCGCCGCGGCGAGCCGATCGCGCAGATGGAGTTCGGCGAGTGCAGCAACGTCTTCTATGACATCGTCGTCTGGAGCTACCAGAAACCGAACGCGCTCTCGAACGCGATCCGGAGTGAGCAGCTCTACCTCTTCTACCGCACGAGCTTCGGCGCCGGAAGTTACCACCTCTGGATGCCGAACATGCCGGACGCCACGCTCTTGATCCCCGCGTCGTGCCTGCGCTCGATCGACGAGGCCTGCCGGCAGGCCGGAACGCCGGGCACGCCCTCGACCGACACGTTCTGCCCGAAGAACGCGGTGCCGCAGACGTGCGGCCAGGCCTGCGAGATCGTCCGCATCATCCAGACGATCCGCGGTCAGGGCGAGGGAGCCGCGCTCGCGGCGATCTCGGACCCGCCGAAGGTGGACGTCGAGGGCATCGAGAAGCTGGCGGAGCGCTTCCCGACCGTGGGCGACGAGAAGGCGAAGCCGCTCTCGGTGCAGGGACCGGGCAGCGAGACGGCCGTCGTGCCCTCCTCGCCGAACGCCAAGGCGACCGACCAGACCGCCGTGGCGGCTCCGGCGCCGACGCACCGCAAACTCTCCAAGGGGGAGATGCACAAGCTCGAGCAGGCGCTGCCGCCCCAGTACAAGGACTTCCTCACCCTGGTCGACATGATCATCACGCCGGAGGAGAAGGAGGTCTTCCTCCAGATCAGCGAGAACTACCAGCGCGACAAGTTCATCGACGCGTTCTGGAAGCGGCGCACGATCGACTCCGCGGGGATCCGCACCAACTACCGCGCGGTCTACACGCGGCGCGTCCAGGAGGCCATCGAACAGTTCGGCGACGTCCACAACGACCGCTCGAGGCTCTTCGTGATGGCGGGCCCGCCGGACGCGGTCATTCCGGTCGACTGCGAGGACGTCTACGTCCCTCTCCAGATCTGGTACTACGAGCGGCTCGAGTCGCTGAAGTCGAAGGCCTACCTGATCTTCTACGAGCCGTACAACATGCCGCCGTACAAGCTGTGGCTCCCGATCGACGGGCGCGGCGTTCTGCTCGTCGGCGTCGGCACCCAGGCGACGGGCGCCCGGCCCGTCGACATCCAGCGCTGCTTCGAGTGGCGCAGCGTGGAGCAGGCGATCGAATACACGTCGGCCCTCCTCGGGGGCGGCGCCTTCGGCCTGCAGTCGATGTCGATGCTCTTCGCGCCGCCGAAGGTCGAGACCGAGGGCGTCGACACGATCCTGACGATGACGACCGACCTCCACCAGGGCGCGTCGGACATCGCGGTGAAGAAGCTCGTCCGCTTCCCGGAGATGCGCGCCAACAAGATGGGCGTCGACCTCTCGCTCCTCGTGCCGAAGGCGGAGCTCCACCAGCGCGCGCTCGGCGAGGAGGGCTTCTACAACATCGACGTCATCGGCGAGGTCGTCAAGGACGACCGGCTCATCGACAATTTCAAGTACCGGTTCGACATCCCGGTCGGCGAGATCGGGGGCGAGAAGATCCCGCTGACCGTCCGAAGGTACCTCTACCCCGGCGAGTACAAGCTGGTGCTCAAGATCTCGGACGGCAACCAGAACGCGGAGGGCCGGCTCTCCGAGACCTTCGTCGTTCCCGAGCAGCCCGACGCCCCGCCCCCCGAGGTCGTCGCGGCCCGCGCCGCCGGCAAGGCCGCCGTCGGCAAGATGAAGGACGAGGGGCTGCTCCCCTCCGCGGTCACGATCCAGCCGATCGCGAAGGAGATCGTGACGGGCCTGCAGCGCTTCGAGACGCGCGTCGCGGAGGGCGTGAAGGCCGTCGACTTCTACTTGAACGGCTCGAAGATCATGACCCGCACCAAGGCGCCGTACGACGCCGACCTCAACCTGGGGCCGCTGCCGCGCAAGCAGACGATCCGCGTCGTCGCGTACGGGCCGACCGGCCGCACCGTCGGGGAGGACGAGTACATCGTCAACGAGGGCAAGGAGATCTTCAAGGTCCGCATCCTGACGCCCGAGAAGGGCTCGAAGGTGACGGGGCCGACGAAGGTCGTCGCGGCGGTCGCGGTCCCCGAGGGCAAGGCGCTCCAGAAGATGGAGTTCTACTCGAACGAGGCGCGCGTCGCGACGCTCTACCAGGCGCCGTACGAGCAGACCGTCAACATCAAGGACTCGAAGTCGCTCGGCTACGTGCGCGTCGTGGGCACGCTCGACGACGGCACGGTCGCCGAGGACCTGCGCTACGTCAACGCGCCGCAGTTCGTGTCCGAGGTCACGGTCGACGCGGTCGAGCTGTACACGACCGTCACGGAGAAGGGCCGGCCGGTCAACTACCTGCAGGCCTCCAACTTCAAGGTGATGGAGGACGGCGTCCTGCAGAAGATCGAGGGCTTCGAATACGTCAAGAACCTGCCGCTCTCGCTCGGCATCATGATCGACACGTCGGCGTCGATGCTCGAGCCGCTGCCCGAGGCGGAGCAGGCGGCCCTGAAGTTCATCGACTTCTCGGTCGGCGAGAAGGACCGCGCGTTCGTCGTCTCCTTCGACAACGAGCCGTACCTGCTCTCGAAGCTGACCGGAAGAAGGGACAAGCTCATCCGGTCCCTGTCCGGCCTCCGCGCCGAGGGCTCGACCGCGCTCTACGACGCGATCATCTACGGCCTCTACCAGTTCACCGGGGTCAAGGGGAAGAAGGCCCTCGTCCTCCTGACGGACGGCAAGGACACCGCCTCGAAGTTCGACTTCGACACGCTCGTCGAGTACGTCAAGAAGTCGGGCATCGCGATCTACGCGATCGGCCTGAACATCTCGGGCTCCGACCTCGAGGTCAAGTACAAGCTCAACAAGATCACCCAGGTCACGGGCGGCCAGAGCTTCTACATCTCCTCCATCAAGGGGCTCGAGGCCGTGTACCGCCAGATCAACGAAGAGCTCCGCAGCCAGTACCTGCTGACGTACTACTCGTCGAACAACCAGGAGAAGGAGCGCTGGCGCAAGGTCGAGGTCAAGGTCGAGCCGACGAATCTCTCGGCGCGGACGATCAGCGGCTACTACCCGTAGGGGGACACGGCGAATTAGGCTAGATTCGCGCCCGTGTCTGCGCCTCCCCGGTTGATCCTCGCCTCCGCGTCGCCGCGCCGCGCCGACATCCTCCGCTCTCTCGGCATCCCGTTCACGGTCGCCGCGACCGACGTCCCGGAGGACCTCCTGCCGGGCGAGACGGCGGAGGCGGCGGCGCGGCGCCTCGCCGCCGCGAAGGCCGCGCGGGCCGCCGGGCGGGCGCCGGAGTCCTGGGTCCTCGCCGCCGACACGCTCGTCTCCCTCGACGGCGCCACGCTCGAGAAGCCGCGCGACGATACGGACGCCGCCGCGATGCTCCGGCGGCTGGCGGGACGGGAGCACGGCGTGGTGACCGCGGTGCACCTGCGCCGGGGCGGCGACGCGGGCGTGGGCGTCGCCGAGATCAGCCGCGTGCGCTTCGCCCCCATGTCCGACGCCGAGATCGCCTGGTACGTCGCGACCGGCGAGCCGCGCGACAAGGCCGGCGCCTATGGCGTGCAGGGGCTCGGCGCGCGGTTCATCGCGGAGATCCGGGGTTCGTTCACCAACGTGATGGGCCTGCCGGCCCGGGCGGTCTACGAGCTGCTCAGAGGCGCACCGGACCCCGCTCTCGGGCTTCTCGCTCTTTCTTCCGGCTGAGCTTCATCTCGTACATCCGCGAGTCGGCCTCCGCGAGCGTGCGGGGGAACTCCGCCTTGGGACGGTGCGTGGCCCAGCCGACGGAGAGCGTCGGCTGCAGGTGCTCCGCGCCGGGGATGAGCGGCAGGCGCCGCGCGAGCTCCTCGGCCTTCTGCGCCGCGGCGGCCTCATCGGCCTGGGTCAGCAGGACGAGGAACTCGTCGCCGCCCCAGCGGAAGACGAGATCCGATTCGCGCACGCACGCCGTGAGGTAGTTCGCGACGAACTGCAGCACCTCGTCGCCGATCTGGTGGCCGCGCACGTCGTTGATTTCCTTGAAGCGGTCGACGTCGACGAGGAGCACCGAGATCGCGCCGCCGTGGCGCCGCGATCGGGCCAGCTCCCGGCGGATCACGTCGTTGAAGTAGTGGCGGTTGTAGAGGCCGGTCAGGCGGTCGCGAATCCCCATCTCGCGCGCCTGCGAGTCGGATTCGACGAGCCGCTCCATCTCCCGCTTCAGCTCGGCCTGGCTCGCCTCGAACAGGAGCAGGATGATGCCGACCGCGACCGTCATCTCGAGGAACATCTCGAAGAAGTGGGCGTAGGCGTACAGCTCGCCGAGCGCCGGCGCGTGGCCGAAGCGCAGCTCGCCCCAGGCCACGAAGGCCCGTTCGGCCGCCCAGAGGAAGAACGAGGCGGACAGCAGGACGCGTCCCGCGGGCGAGCCCGGCGCGCGAACGAACGCGAAGGCGGTGTACAGGTACGCCGCCGCGCGGACGAGCGTCACCGAGGCCGGGGGCGCGAACGGCATCGCGAGCAGCCACGCGACCGCCAGGATGGGGAGAGCCCAGAGCATGTCGACCGGACGGGACGGCGAGCGCTCGTCGCGGAACCGGCGGATCCCTCGGATTAAGAAGAACACGTGGGCGAGCATCGCGACGTTCAGGGCGAAGATCGGGATGAGCCGCGGCTCGTTGGCCGGCGAGGCGGTCCGCACGCTCCACAGGAGCCCCAGTCCGATCAGGAAGAATCCCCACGAGGCGATCCAGTCGAGGAACGCCGGCCGCCGGAACTTGCGGTAGAGGAGCAGGAGCACGATGAACAGCAGAATCGTGCCCGCGGCCTGGACCAGCAGAGCGACCGGTTGCGTTTCCATTGAGGCTGTGCCGCCAAGTGTACGTGACACCGGCCCCGATCGGAAATCGGCCGGCGTCTCCGGATCTAGAATCCGCCCGCGTGAGCACCCCCGTCGCGTTCCTGACGCCCACTGTCCGAATGGCCAGCGTCCTCGCCGACGTGGCGGGCGAAAAGCTTCCCGGCGCGACGCTCGTCCCGTTCACGCTCGCGCGTTATCTGCGGGCGGAGAACCCTCCCCGCCGCGTCGTGCTGTGTCCCGCCGGGCGGTCCGTCGCGAGGGACCTCGCGTTCCTGCGCGCCGTCGCGGCGCGTCTCCTCTGGCCCGCGCCCCCCGCGAGAGTCGTGGAGGCGATCGACGGGATCCGCTCCGGCGACGACACGCCGTTCGTCGCGAGCGCGATGCGGCGGCGGCGGGAGAGCCGTCGGAGCGGCCCGGCGCTGCTCCTCGAGGGAGCGGTCGACGCGGCCCGCGCCCGCGCGGCGCTCAAGGGCTCGCGCACGCGCGAGTGGATCGTCGAGTCCGCCGGCCGCGTTCGCCTCTCGAAGCGATCCCTCGCGCGGTGCGCAGATGCGGGCGTGCGCTGGTCGGTGCTCGCCCCCGTCGTCGTCGATGGCGTCTGCGCCTCGCGAGACCTCGCGCGGGCCCGGCGGTCGTGGGGAGGGCTGCTGCCGCCGCGCACGCCGGTGTGGATCACGCGGCGAGCCGGTCCCTAGCCCAGATCCCGGACCAGCTCCTCCACCGTGTCCCTCGAGAGGACCTGGCGCGCGCGATAGTCGCCCTGCGCCACCTCGAGCGCGGCTTCCCGGCCCGCGGCGAGGGAGCGGCGCCCCTCGTCGCCGAGAGCGAAGCGGATGTAGTGCACCGCGGAGATCCGGTCCTCGCGGCTCTGGCCGGGAGCGAAGAGCGCCGGGTAGCGCCGTTCGCCGGCGACGAGCGCGACACGGCCGGGCTCGTCGAGCCCGATGAAGCCGTCGAGGATCTCCTGGATGCGCGGCTGCTCCGTGATCTCGATGAAGAGCGTCGCGGCGACCTCGCCCGGCCCCGGCAGCAGCTCGTTGTAGACGTCGAGCTCGTGCTGAACCCGGTCGGGCTGCACGATCCGCTCGACGCGGAGCATCTCCTGGACCTGGAAACGCACGGTGTCGCGGTTCTCGAACACGAGCGTCATCAGGGGGCCGAGGGGAACGCGGCGCCGGCTCTTGAGCGCGATGATGCGGCTCCGGAAGTCGGGCCTCTCGAGCTCGTATTCGTGCAGGTTGGCGATGTCGGTGGGATTGAGACGTTCCATGTCGGATCTCGCCTTCGGAGTTCGAGTTTCTCTCAGAGGTCCCTCAGTCCGTACGCCTCCGCCACGATCTGGATCGGGTGCTTCGCCTTCTGGCCGGTCCCCTGGTGGATCTGAACGCCCGCGAGCGGGCAATCGGTGGCGACGGCGTCGGGCCGCTCAACCGCGATAGCGGCGAACACGGGCTGACCGAACTTCATCGACATCGGGAAATACTCGGTCTTCATGCTCCAGGTGCCGTCGTGTCCGGTGCACTTCTCGACGGTCACGACCTCGGCCCCCGGAATGAGCTGCAGCAGATCGCGGGACTTGAAGCCGATGTCCTGGACCTTCAGATGGCACGGCACCTGGTACAGCACCTTGCGCGGCGAGCGCGGGAAGTCGGTAGAGAGCTTCCCGGCCGCGTGGCGCCGCATGAGGTACTCGCACAGGTCGAGCGTCGCGGCGGCGACCTCCTTCGCCTCGTCCTCCCCGCCGAGAACCGGGTACTCCTTCTTGAGCATCAGGCTGCAGGTGGGTCCGGGGACGACGACCGTGTAGCCGGCGCGAACGAGGGGCAGAAGGGACGTGACGTTGTCCCACCGGCACTCGCGGGCGGCGTCGAGGTCGCCGTTCTCGAGGACCGGCATCCCGCAGCAGCGCTGCGGCGGCACGACCACCTCGCAGCCGTTCTTCTCGAGCACCGCGACGGCCGCGCGGCCGATCTCGGGATTGTTCGCGTTGACCGCGCAGGTGACGAAGAGCGCGACGCGGTCGGCGCGCGGGGCCCGCTCCGAGGCGGCCGTGGCGCCGCCCCGCCGCTCCCACCACTGCAGGAAGGTCTCGGGCGCCCACGTCGGCAGGATGCGATCGCGGTGCACGCCGAGCGTCTTCTCCATGAGCACCCGCGCCCAGCGGGTCTCGCCGAGCGTGTTCGCGATCGGCGCGAGCGCCGTCGCGACCCGGCCCATCGCGTCAGTCGACGCGAGGACGCGCTCCCGGAAGCCGGTCTTGCCGTCGCGCTTGACCCGGGCGGCGCGGTCACGGAGCACCAGGCGCGGGACGTCGACCTCCCAGCGGTGCGGCGGGTAGTAGGGACAGTGCGGAATGCAGAGCTTGCACTCGAAGCAGAGGTCGGAAAAGTCGCCGAGGTCCTTCGTCGTCAGGCGATCGACCTCGCCGTCCACCTCCGGGCGATCGAGCGCCCGGAAGAGGACGTCGAACGAGGGACAGAGGTTGTAGCAGCGCCGGCAGGTGTGGCAGATGTCCGAGACCCGGCGCAGCTCCTTGTCCACGGAGACCGGATCGTAGAAGTCGTGCGCCGATGGATCGAACATCTGCCTCCCGCCTGCTCGCGATGGGCCGTCGGTTTAGAACTTGCCGAGGTTGTCCAGGCCCTTCTGGAAGCGGCCGGCGTGCGACTTCTCCGCGCGCGCGAGCGTCTCGAACCACTCCGCGACCTCGGTGAAGCCCTCCTCGCGGGCCGTCTTCGCGAATCCGGGGTACATCTGCGTGTACTCGTACGTCTCGCCCTCGACGGCCGACTTCAGATTGTCGTTGGTGCCGCCGATCGCGAAGCCCGTCGCCGGATCGCCGACCTCCTTCAGGAAGTCCATGTGGCCGAAGGCGTGGCCGGTCTCGGCCTCCGCGGTGTCGCGGAACAGGCCGCCGATCTCGGGATAGCCCTCGATGTCGGCGCGGCGGGCGAAATACATGTACCGGCGATTGGCCTGGGACTCGCCGGCGAAAGCGTGCTTGAGATTCTCGTGGGTCTTGGTGTTCGACAGCTTGGGCATGGAATCCTCCTCCTTATCCGTTGCTCGATGCGCCGCGCCGGCACTTCCGGCACAGCCCGTGAAACTCGAGAGTGCGTCCCTCGACCGCGAATCCCCGCGCGCGCAGCCGCCGCTCGGCGGGGAGCACCTCCGGCGCCCGCGGGATGTCCATCAGGAGCCCGCACCGCACGCACGAGAAATGGTCGTGGAGCTCCAGATCCGCGTCGTAGCGCGTCAGCCCCGCCCGCTCGAAGGAGCGCAGCCTTCCCTCCTCGACGAGGCGCTGCAGGTTCCGGTAGATCGTGCCGAGCGAGACGCGAGGCAGCTCGCGGCGGACGGCCTCGTAGACCCACTCCGCGGTCGGGTGCGACCGGGTCGTCGAGACGGCCTCGAACACCAGGCGCTGCTGGCGGGTCGAGCGGCGGGCGGTCCGGCGGGTGGCGTCCATATCAGTAAGGATTCCTATTATTGATAGACAAGCGCGGGTGTCAAGAGTTGTTTGCGTCACCTTCCACCCTTTTGGTGCGGGGCGAAGCGCCGCCTCGACCGAGACCGCGGCGGGAAACCACGCCTCCTTCCGCGGCTGCTAAAATCCCTCCGCTTTGGAGACCGACGTCGCAGCGCCACTTCCCGCCGAGAGGGACTTCCCTCTCGGCGAAAACGGCTTCACCTACCAGGACCTCCACCGGGACGATCGGCTCGCGGATCTCGACCGGGCCTTCCGCAAGGCGCTCGAGGACGAGAACGCGGGTCTCGCCGCGCGCTTCGAGACCTACCGCTCGGACCCGGCCGCCTACGACCCGGTCTCGCGCTCCCGGCTCCTGATCGAGGTCGCCCGGCCGCTCTCCGTCTTCGTCGCGCGGCTGTTCGGGATCGAGGCCGAGACCGAGGCGCGCCGCGCGCGCGCCGTGCCCGAGGCCGTCCTGTTCCGTTTCCGGCGCGACTTCCTGCTGCGCCGGGCCGTCAAGGCGCCGCTGCCGCAGCCTCTCGACCCCGCCGGCCTCGAGGCTCTCCGGACGTCGGCCGAAGCGCTCGAACGCGAGGTCCACCCCGAGCTCCCGTGGGCTTCCGACCCCGAGCTCGCCACGTCGCAGATGGTCGCCGGCCTCCTCGACCTCGAGAGCGCCTTCCTCGCCGCGCTCCGCCAGAAGAAGGTCCCCGAGGTCCCGCCCGCGTCGCGGGAGCGGGCCGCGGCGCTCGCGCGGCGGGCCGCCGCCTCCGCCGTCCGATCCCTTCCGAAACCCGAGGGCGAGGGGGACGCCGCCCTGCTCGCCTTCCTCGAACGGACGCTCGAGCGCTACGCGGTCTGGTGCCGGCTGCGGCGGGAGCACCCGGGGCTCTCCCGCGAGGTCCGGGACTGGGTCTCGTTCCGCCTCCCCGAGGCGCTCGACTACCAGCACCTGGTCGCCACCGAGAGGCCGGACCCGAGCCTGCCGGAGGCGCGCGTCGGACCGCACGATCGCCGGCGGCGCCGCGAGGGATTCGTTCTCACGGACCCGCGCATGACGCGGCGCGAGACGCTCGGAGAGGCGCACTACTGCCTCCTGTGCCACGACCGCGAGAAGGACTCGTGCTCGAGGGGCTTCTACGACGCCAAGACCGAGACCTGGCAGAAGAACCCGCTCGGCATCACGCTGAAGGGCTGTCCTCTCGACGAGAAGATCTCGGAGATGCACGCGCTCTGGCGCGACGGCGACTCGATCGGCGCGCTCGCCCTCGTCTGCATCGACAACCCGATGTGCCCCGGCACCGGCCACCGGATCTGCAACGACTGCATGAAGGGCTGCATCTTCCAGAAGCAGGACCCCGTCAACATCCCGCAGGCCGAGACCGGCGTCCTCACGGACGTCCTGTCGCTGCCGTGGGGCGTCGAGATCTACGGCCTCCTGACGCGCTGGAACCCGCTCAACCCGCTGCGTCCGTTCCCGAAGCGCTACGCGGGGCGCAAGGTCATGGTCGTCGGGCTGGGGCCGGCGGGCTACACCCTCGCCCACTACCTCCTGAACGAGGGCTTCGGCGTCGCGGGCATCGACGGACTGAAGATCGAGTCGCTCCCCGCGGAGTGGACCGGCGCCGACGGCGCGGGGATCCGGGCAATCCGCGACTACAGGGAGATCTCGCAGCCGCTCGACCGGCGGCCGCTCGCCGGGTTCGGGGGCGTCTCGGAGTACGGCATCACGGTCCGGTGGGACAAGAACTTCCTGACGCTCATCCACCTGACGCTCGCCCGCCGCCGCCGTTTCGCGATCGTCGGCGGCGTGCGGTTCGGCGGGACGATCCAGGCGGAGCAGGCGTTCGACGCCGGCTTCGACCACGTCGCCATCGCGGCCGGCGCGGGTCGGCCCACGATCATTCCGATCAAGAACAACATCATTCGCGGCGTGCGCAAGGCGTCGGACTTCCTCATGGCGCTCCAGCTGACCGGCGCCTTCAAGGACGAGGCGCTCGCGAACCTCCAGGCGGAGCTCCCTGCCGTCGTGATCGGCGGCGGGCTGACCGCGATCGACACGGCGACCGAGCTCCTCGCGTACTACCCGCTACAGGCCGAGAAGACCCTCGCGCGTTACGAGACGCTCGTCGCCGAGCGGGGCGAGAACGCCGTGCGCCCGACGTTCGACCCCGAAGAGCGTGACGTCCTCGATCGCCTGCTCGCGCACGGGCTCGCCGTGCGCAAGGAGCGCGAGCGGGCCCGCGCCGCCGGCGAGAAGCCCGATCTCGCCCGTCTCTGCCGCGAGTGGGGCGGCGTGTCGATCGCCTACCGCCGCACGCTCGAGGAGTCGCCCGCCTACCGCCTCAACCACGAGGAGGTCATCAAGGCGCTCGAGGAGGGCATCACCTTCATCGAGACGCTCGAGCCCGAGGAGGCCGTGCCCGACGAGAACGGCCGGCTGAAGGCGGTGCGGTTCCTCCGCGGCGGCTCGGGCGAGGTGGTCGAGCTCCCCGCGCGCACGCTCCTCGTGGCCGCCGGGACGACGCCGAACATCACCTACGCGAAGGAGTACCCGTCGGACGTGGCGCTCGATCCCAAGCGCCGGTTCTTCGCCCCGCACCGCGCGGTTCCCGACGGCGACGGATGGAGACTCGCGCCCGCCCCGGCGGAGGACGACGGCGCGTTCTTCACCGGCTTCTCCCGCGGCGGCAAGTTCATGACCTTCTTCGGCGACAACCATCCCGTCTACAACGGCAACGTCGTGAAGGCGATGGCCTCCGCGCGCAACGGCTATCGCGCGATCGCCGCCGTCGTGAACGGCCGAAACGACGCCGCGGTGCCGGACGCCGAGTGGGACGCGTTCCGCGGGCGCTTCGAGGACGACCTCGGCGCGCGGGTCGTCGCGGTCGAGCGGCTGACGCCGACGATCGTCGAGGTCGTCGTGCGCGCCCCGGCGGCGGCCCGCAACTTCCAGCCGGGCCAGTTCTTCCGGCTGCAGAACCTCGAACGGGACGCGCCCCGCGTCGGCGGCACGCCGCTCCTGATCGAGCCCTGCGCGCTGACCGGCGCGTGGGTGGACCAGGAGAAGGGGCTGCTCTCGATGATCGCTCTCGAGATCGGCGGATCGACGCGCCTCTGTTCGGTACTCCGGCCCGGCGAGCCGGTCGTGGCGATGGGCCCGACGGGCACGGCAACCGAGCTCCCGGAGCGCTCGACCGTGATGCTGTGCGGCGGCGGCCTCGGCAACGCCGTGCTCTTCTCGATCGGCCGGAAGGCCCGCGAGCTCGGCAACCGGGTCGTCTACTTCGCCGGCTACAAGAAGGCCGAGGACTTCTACAAGCGGACGGAGCTCGAGGCGGCGGCCGACGCCCTCATCCTTTCGGTCGACCGCGGCGAGGCGATCCCGGCGCGGCGGGCCACGGACCGGAGCTTCGTCGGCAACATCGTCGAGGCGATGACCGCCTACGCGACCGGCCGGCTGGGCGAGATCGCGATTCCCCTCTCCGACGTCGAGCGGGTCATCGTCATCGGGTCGGACCGCATGATGGCCGCGGTCGCGCGCGCGCGGAAGACGGTGCTCGCGCCGTTCCTGCGGCCGGACCACGTCGGCATCGCGTCGATCAACTCGCCGATGCAGTGCATGATGAAGGAAGTCTGCGCCCAGTGCCTGCAGAAGCACGTCGACCCCGAAACGGGGCGCGAGGAGATCGCCTTCTCCTGCTTCAACCAGGACCAGAAAATGGACCACATGGACTGGGGCAATCTGGCGGCGCGACTGCGGCAGAACACGGTGTCGGAGAAGATCACCAACCTGTGGATGGACCACCTCTTCGCGCAACACGACCCGCGCGCCGTTTAACACGGACCGCGCGGCTCATCCGCCGACGAGAGCCGGCGAGTCGACGAGAGCGCGGGCCCGGTGACGAAGCTCGGAGGACTGGCCCGCAAGTCCCGCGGGCTTCGAGTCGCTGACGGGAAGCAGCAGCCCGCGAGTCGGGCCTGCGCGCTTCGATGGGGTCAGGTGTTCGGTTTTCGGAGCTCTTTATCCGCCGCGGTTCGATCGCACTCGCGTCGTCGCTCCGAAAACCCGAACACCTGACCCCGAGCGCGGCATCCGGTCGTCGACAGCGAGGCGGAGCCGCGGATCGGCGATCTAGGGAACCGCGGCGAGGAACAGGAGGTATGGGTTGATCGCGATCCCGGCTTTGAAGTTGTCGTCGTCCGCGGCCAGCCGGGTGATCGAGAAGTGCAGGTGCGCCCCGCCGATCACGTGCCCGGTCCGCCCCACGTAGGCGATCACGTCGCCCTTGTGGACCTTCCGGCCCTCGCGCAGCCCGGACGCGTAGCGGGTCAGGTGGCAGTAGTAGAGGAGATAGCGGCCGCTCGGGTCCTTCTGGTACAGCGAGATGCCGCCGCGATTCTCGTGCCGCAGCGTGATCACCTCGCCGTCCGAGGCCGCGAGCACCGGCGTGCCCTTCGGCGCGCCGATGTCGATCGCCAGGTGCTTCCGGTGCTGACCGCGCGAGTTCAGGAACGAGTCCTTCAGGCGGCTCGCGTCCACGCCCTCGACCGGGATCTGGACCCCGGCCGTCAGGATGTCGGAGAGGTCCACGTCCTCGGGCCGGATCGTCGAGGCGGCGGACTTCGGCCGCAGCAGCGAACCGAGCTTCCGGGCCGCGATCGCCAGGGGATTCGGCGCCGGCGGGACGCCCACCCCTTCCTCGTCGGCGACGTCGGGCGCGTCCTCCCCCTCCGAGTCGTGCTCGCGCGCCTCGACGACCGCGTCGAACTCCGAGCACTCCGGACGCGGGTAGTCGTAGGCCTCGAGCGGCAGGAAGGGCCCGTAGACCTCCGCAATCACGGCGTCGGCGGCCGGCCGGCGCGCCCCGCGGCGGGTCTTGCCGGTCGCCGCTTTAGTCGTGGAAGTCTTGTGGGCGGAGGCGGCGTGTCCCTTGGCCGTCGCCGCCGTCGCGGACGCCACCGTGGTCTTCTTCCGGGTCGGCCTGGCCTCAGCCGGCGGGCACACCGCGAGGAGGATGCCGGCGGAAACGAGCGCCGCCGGAAGGAAGAAACGCTGACGCACGGGCGGATTATCCGGGCGCTCCGACACGAGGGTCAAGACAAAAAGACCAATCGGCTCAATTAATTATGCTGAAACAGCATACCGTTCTGACACCCGAGTTTCGCGCGATCCTCGCGCGGAGCGGGGACGGCTAGGCCCGCGAGAGGTAGCTGTTGTCGCGCGTGTCGATCGTGATGCGAATCCCCGCCTCGACGAACTGTGGCACCATCACCTGTAGCCCCGTCTCGAGCGTCGCCGGCTTGTAGGACGCCGAGGCTGTCGCTCCCTTCATTCCGGGCTGGGTCTCCACGACCTTCAGCGTGACGGTGTTGGGCAGCTCGATCCCGACGGGATTGCCCTCGTAGAAGTCGACGTGGATCGCGGTGTTCGGCAGCAGGTACTTCATCTGTTCGCCGATGACCTCGTCCGACAGCGTGACCTGGTCGTACGTGGTCTGGTCCATGAAGTGGTGGCCGGCCGCGTCGGAGTAGAGGTACTCCATCTCCCGCTCGTCGAGCGAGGCCTTCTCGACCCGGTCGGTCGAGCCGAAGCGGTGCTCGTTCATCGAGCCGGAGCGCACGTTGCGCATCTTGGCCTGGACGAATCCCCGGAGGTTCCCGGGGGTCTTGTGGACCATGTCGTGGACGCGGTGCAGCTCCCCGTTGTGGATGATGAGCATGCCGCTGCGGAGCTGAGTCGCCGGAATCATCATGAGACCTGTCTCCCAGAAAGACCGCGAAATCTAGCAAAACCCGGGGGCGCCGTCCACCTCGGAAGAACGAGCAGGCTCCGTGGTGGAGACCAGGAAAAAGCCCCGGGTCTCCCCGGGGCTTGCATGAAGTAGAGAACCGCGGCGCCTAGTCGAAATCGTTCGCGCGGACGCGAGGGTCCTTGGCGATCGCGCCACGCTCCAGAGTCCGGGGCGTTGGCGGAACGATCCCGCGCGGGACGACCGGGGCCGCCTGCGGCACGGTCGGCATCACGACCGACAGCCTCCGGGCGAAGGCGGAGTTGAGCACCCGCTGCCAGGCGTCCAGCGGGTAGACCCGGGCGCGCGACGCGACGTCCGCGCCGCCCCCGGAGGCTGGGCACCCGAAGGACCCAGGGTAGCAATTGGGCGTGAAGAGGATGTCCGAGAAGTTGGGCCTGGGGATGTCGGTTCCCTTGACCGTATTGAGGAGCTGGATGAAGAGGTCGGCGACGATCCCGTAACCGATCGCGCTCGGGTGAACGCCGTCGTACCCGAAGATCCCGCCTGTCGCATACGCCGTCGAAAGATGGATGCCGCCGAGGTCGTAGCCGTTCCTGGCCACGGCCGCGAAGTCGGCATTGGAGTCGATCAGGATCGCGCCGTTGGCGGTGGCTGCCGCGGCGATCGCCTGGTTGTACGAAACGATCGTCGACTCGATGAGGGTGATGTCGTCCGGGTAGAGCACGACTCCCGGGGTCAGCGTCGAAGGAGGGGTGAACGTGCCGTGCGGCAGCGGCTGCCCCGTCCCGCCCACCGCGACGGGGACTCCCACTCCCTGTCCGAGCAGGCTCGAGGCCGGCAGCATGACGAGGGATCCTGCCGGGAGCCGGCATCCCGAGTCGGGCGGCACGGGTGTGCACGGATAGGCCTCGTCTCCGGGTCCCAGGAGCGGAACCAGCTGCCCGCCGACGATGACCGGCTGCATCGTCGTCGGATCCACGACAACGGGCGGGATCGTCGTCGCGTACGGGAGGTCGATGATGTTCGGAACGTCGCCGGTCACGAGAGTCCGACCCGGCGCAGAGAGACCGGCGATGACCTGGTTGGTGCTGTTCGTGAAGGAGTCGACAGGCGTAATCGTCACGCCGACGATCGCCACCCCGGCGAACATCGCGTTGAGCACGTCGTTGTTGCCTCCCCAGAAAGCAACGAGGTCGGGCGTGAGGAGGTTGGCCTCGTCCACCGCACTCATTCCCTGGAGCGGACATCCCGTGCAATTGCGCAGAACGCGGCCGGCGAGATTGTCGAGGTCCGAGGCCCCCGGAGTCGTGACCGTGAGGTCGACGAAGTCCGCCATCAGCGGGGAGCCGTTGAATCCGAGGTTGTTGTAGGGCCTCGGCAACGTGAGGTTCGTGTTCTGCCCCGTCTCCGAGACGATGTCGATGGCCAGGGAGGTCCCGTCCAGCGTGAGCCCGAGGCACGGATACCCGCTCAGCGGATTCGTGGCCGCGACTTCCGAGATCCACGGCTGCTCGAAATCGGACATCCCGAGCTGTTTCGCCGTCAAGGCCACCCAGGAACGCTGCTGCATTCTCTGAACGACGCAACCGGACTCTTCCCCGGCGATCAGGCTGTCGCCGACCGTGACGAAGTTCTGAAAAGTTTGAGCGCCGACGACGGTGGCGACGAGTGCGAGGGCGCTGGCGAGCGGGAGGGACCTGCGAATTCTCTGGTTCATGGTTCTCTCCTCACCTAGAAGGAAAACCGCAGGTCGGCGACCGCGGCCCAGGCCTTCTCCTGGTACTGACCGTAGAAGTTGTCGGTGGATCCGGACGCGGGCGTGACGGTGCTCTTCTTGAAGACGATGTACGCGCCGCCGACGTCGAAGCCCCACGTCGGCGTGTTGTAGCCGAATCCGCCCGTGTAGACGTTGCGGTTGTTGTCGGCGAGGAGCGGCCCGACGTCCTGGAGCGGCTGCGGCGTGTTGTCGTAGTAGTAGCCGACGCGCACCGCCCATCCGGCCCCGACCTTCCACTCGATTCCCGCCCGGTATGCCCAGGAGTCGTTCCAGTTGGTCTGGCGGTCGATGGCGGGAAGTCCGCTCCCGGGGAACGTGATGTTCAGCGCCTGAAAGGAGGACCACTCCGTCCAGTCCGCCTCGAGGGAGAGCGTGAAGCTCTGCGAGAGATTGATCCCGACGCCGGTGTTGATCGATGCCGGGAAGGCGATCTGGGTCTTGACCGGGTGCACGCCGAAGGGCACCTGCGTCGCCACCAGCTGGTCGAAAATCTGGTCGCCCGTCGGGCGCGGCGTGATCGTCGCCGTGCCGTCGTAGTCCACCGTGATCTTGCTGCGGTACGTCGCGCCGATGCCGAGCTGCGGGATCGGCTTCCAGAGGATGCCGGCGTTGTAGCCCCACGCCCCGTTCGACGTCAGGCCGCTGTAGAGCTTGGTGTGCGCGACGTCCACGACGGCGCCCGTGAAGGGGTCCACCGCGGCGGTGTTGCGCTCGAGCTGCACGCCCGAGAAGCGGTAGTCGGCGCCGGCGGCGATCGAGAGCTCCGGGAGGAGCCGGTAGGAGAAGACCGGGTTGATGTCGGTCGACTTGATCACGACGTTCTGCGAGATGTAGCGGCCGCTCCAGAGCTCGGGGTTGTTCCAGCGGAGACCGAGCCCGTACGGCTCGTCGATGCCGAGCCCGAACTTCAGGTCGTTCGTCAGCGGCACGACGGCATAGAGGTGCGGCAGGCCGAACACCTGGTTCTGGACGCTGCCGGCGGCGCCGACGCCCGGGTACGGGTTGGCGCCGACGAAGGTCGCGCTTTCCCGGCCGAGGACCGATGCGCCGAGCTCCACGGCGAAGTGATCCTGGAAGCCGATGCCGGCCGGGTTGTAGAAGATCGCGGTCGGGTCGTCCGCGACGCCGGTGAACGCGAGGCCCATGCCGGTGGCGCGCGCGCCCTGCGTCATGACCTGGAAGCCGGCGGGAAACGCCGGCACGGCGATCAGGAATCCGAGGACCGCCACCGCGACCAACGCGCGGGGCACCGGGACCCGACGGCGATGTCTCACATCTCCTCCCTCAGTTGTGCGCGACGGAGTGCGTGCGATGAATGAATTCACGGTTTCGGGCCAGCCTAGACTCCGGCCCCCCGAAAGTCAAAGGTGCGTCGGAATCATTCCGAGGGCGCCCGCATCCCCCCATACAATCGTGTCACCGTGTCCCACGAGAGCGAGATGCCCACCCGCGACGGCGCCGCGTCGAAGTCGGGCTCGCGCGAGGCGCCGGTCTCCGTCGGCACCATTCTCGGCGGCCGCTACCGCATCGACGGGGTCCTCGGGTTCGGCGGCATGGGCGTCGTGTATCGCGCCCGCGACCTGAAGCTCGACCAGGAGATCGCGCTGAAGCGCGTGCGCCCCGACCGCGTCTCCCCCGAGCGGCGCGAGACGCTCCGGCGGGAGATCATCCTCGCGCGCAAGGTCACGCACGAGAACGTGTGCCGCGTGTACGACCTCGCCGAGATCGAGGGCGAAGAGTTCGTCTCGATGGAGTACCTCCCGGGACGGACGCTGAAGGAGCTCGAGGAGCGCGAGCGGATGCTTCCCCTCGGCCGCGGTCTCGCGATCGCGAAGGGGATCTGCAGCGGGCTCGCCGCGGCGCACCGGATCGGCGTCCTCCACCGCGACCTGAAGCCGGAGAACGTGCTCGTCGGCGACGACGGCACGCCGCACCTGATGGACTTCGGCATCGCGATCGAGAGCGCTCTCTATCGCGGCGACCAGAACGAGACCGTGCCCGGCACGCCCCAGTTCCTCGCGCCCGAGCTGCTCGAGGGGCAGGCGCCGGGACCGCGCACCGACGTCTACGCCATGGGCATCCTCCTCTACGAGATGTTCACGGGCCGCGTGCCGTTCGACGACAACGACACCGCGAAGCTCGTCCGGCGCGTGCTGACGGAGCGGCCGCCGCGCATCGAGACGCTCCGCCCGGACCTGCCTCCCGAGCTGCGGGACATCCTCGAGCGCGCGATCGCCCGCGACCCGGAGACGCGCTTCCCGGACGCGGCCGCGCTCTCGGACGCGATCGCCGCCTTCGAGGGGCAGGTCCTCGACCGCGTCCTCGCCGAGGTCTCCGTCACGCGGGCGAGGATGGTCAAGCTCATGGTCATTCTCGAGGCGAACAAGTCGCTCGCCGCGACGTTCGACCCGACGGAGACGCTGCGCATCATCCTCCGGACGGCCACCTCGGAGACCGACGCCGAGCGCGGCACGATCTTCCTCAGGGACCCGGACTCGAACGAGCTCGTCAGCCAGATCCTCGAGGGAGGGTCCGTGAATCCGATCCGCCTGGCGATCGGCACCGGCATCGCGGGCGCCGCCGCGGAGAGCGGCCAGATCGTCAACAGCGCCGACGCTTACGGCGACCCGCGCTTCGACAAGCGCACCGACGCCTCGTCCGGCTTCAAGACCGAGTCGGTGCTCGCGGCGCCGATGCGGACGCCCGCGGGCGAGATCGTCGGCGTCGTCGAGATCCTCAACAAGCGGCGGCGCCAGTTCACCAAGGAGGACGAGGAGTTTCTCGCCGAGGTGGCCGCGCACGCCGCGCTCGCCGTCGCCGGCGTGCGCGAGCACGAGACGGCCGTGCGCCGCGCTCGCGAGGCCGGCGCCGCCTCGGTGCTCCGAGCCGTGACGCCTCTCCTGCTTCCGGCCGTCTGGCCCGAGGTCCCCGGCTTCGACGCCGCGCCATTGCGATGGCGCTCGGAGACGCCGAGCCTCGCCCTCTACGCCGTCGCCGCGGGGACCGGCCGGCTGGCGCTCCTCCTGCTCGAGCACCCGGGAGGCATCGAGCAGTCCGTCGCGCCCCTCGTGCGCGCGGAGGGCGTGGCGCGGCGGCTCCTCGACGAGGCGACGCCCGAGGAGATCGTGCGCCGGGTCGCCGCGGCCGAGCCTTCCTGCGCGGTCACCGCGGCGCGGTGGGAGGGGGACCTTCTCGCCCTCGCCGCGCGCGCCGCGCCCGTGCCCTATCTGCTGCGATTCGGGCTCCCCGTCCCCTTCGAGATCGCGGAGCGGGACGGCGTCTCCGGCGTGGCGCTCGAGACCACCCGCGGCGATCTCCTCGTGATCGCCTCGAGCGGCCTCGCCGGAATGGCGACACCCGGCACTCCCCTCTCGGCCGACCACGCCGCGGCGCGCCTCGCCCGCGCCGCCGAGACGCAGCCGCTGTCGGCCGCGTTCGCGACGCTCGTCGGGGAGTGGAAGAGGCTGGGGTACGCGCCCGGCGACCGGGACGTGCTGCTGCTCGGAGCCAAGAAAATCTAGACCCCCTCTCCCTCCGGGAGAGGGGCGTAGGGGTGAGGGGGCGGCGTTAGCCGCTCACGGCAAGACGGCGACGGCCAGAGCTCCCGGCCCCCCGTGGGCCCCCAGCGCCGGCCCGCACTCGGCGATCAGGACGTCGGACTCCGGGTACCGCGCGCGGATCTCGCGCGCGAGCTCTTCGGCCGAATCCTCCGCGTCGCAGTGCGCGACACCGAAGCGGCGCGACGCGCTGACGCGCTCCCCCGCCTCGTCGAACAGGAGACGCATCATCTTGCGCCGCGCGGCCGCGTAGCCGCGCGCCTTCGCCGCCGCCTCGACCTTGCCGTCCGGGGTGATCGTGAGGATCGGCAGGAGGCCCAGCCACTTCGCGACGAGCCCGCGCGTCGGCGACACCCGGCCGCCGCGCACGAGGTGCTTGAGCGTCGGCACCGCGACGAAGAGCCGCACGCGCGCCGCCGTGTCGCGCGCGATCTCCCCGACCTCCGCCGCGGACTTGCCCGCGTGGGCGGCTTCCGCGGCGGCGCGCACGACGAGGCCGAGCCCGACCGAGACGCTCCCGCTGTCCACGTGCGCGATCTCGGTCTTCTGGACCGGCCGGGCTCCCACGACCGCGGCCTGGTAGGTTCCGGACAGGTGCGATCCGAGGTGCACCGACACGATCGATCCCGCATGCGTCGCGACGTTCTCGTAGACCTGGGTGAAGTCGGCGGGCGGCGGCTGCGAGGTCTTCGGCGCGACGTCGGTGACGGCGAAGCGGCCGTAGAACTCGGACGGCGTGATCGTGACCTTGTCGAGGTAGTTCTCCGACCCGAAGTAGACGCGCACCGGCACGACGCCGACGCCGAGCTCCTCGAGCATGGACTCCGGCAGGTCGCACGTCGAGTCCGTCACGACGCCGACCCGCGCGGCCCGGTTCTTGTCGAACCGCGACTCGTGCTGCGCCCGCATGTCCTCGACCTTGGTCTGCGCGACGTCCGCGTAGCGGCCGGCGGTCGCGAAGAGCTTCTCCGGCTCGTTGGTGTGGATGTGGAGGCGCAGCTTCGACGCGCCCCCGGCCATCACGATCGAGTCGCCGAGCAGCGCGACCTCGCGCCGCAGCGCGTCGCGGTCGATCGCGTCGCCCTCGAGGAGCACCTCGGTGCAGTACCGGAAGAGGATCGACTCCGGCGTCTTGTCGAAGATCGCCCCGCGGATGTCTTCCGGGGCGGTCGGGGCGGGCGCCGAGCGGGCCGACTCGCGGAAATACGCGACGATCCCCTCGAGCAGGTACACGAAGCCCTGCGCGCCGGCGTCCACCACGCCGGCCCTGGCGAGGGCCTTCATCTGCTTGGGCGTGTTCTCGAGAGAAATCCGCGCCGCCTTGAGCGAGTCGGGGAGGAGGACGCCGAAGTCGGGCACGTCGGCGGCGCGCTCGGCGACGTACCGGGCCCAGTCGCGGATGACCGTCAGGATCGTGCCCTCGACGGGGCGCGCGATCGCGGCGTAGGCCGACTCCGCGGCCTTGACGACCGCCGCGCCGAAGGCGCCCGGGTCGGCGCGCGGCCGGTCCGGCAGCCCCTCGGAAAAGCCGCAGAAGAACTGCGCCAGGATCGCCCCGGAGTTGCCGCGCGCGCCTCCGACGGCCTGGTCGGCGAGCGTCTTCGCCATCTCCCCGAGGTGGCGCTGCCGGATGCGCGCGACGCCGGCCGCGATCTTCTGGAGGGTCGAGGCGAAGTTGGTCCCGGTATCGCCGTCCGGGACGGGGAAGACGTTGATCTTGTTGAGGCCCTCGGCGCGCTCCGCGACGAAGTGCGCGCCGGCGATCACCGCCCGGGACAGGCGGTTGCCGTCCAGGTACGCGATTGCGATCAAGGCTTGATCGTGGCGGGATATCCGTCGGGGGCCCGTCCCGCGCTGCGCGCGCTCCGGTACTCTTCGGCCACCGAGGGCAGGCGGTCGAGGTAGAACAGCACGACGCCGCAGCCCATGCACGCCCACGGATAGACCTTCTCCGCCCCCCAGGCGAACAGGCCCGTTCTCCAGGGTTTTTTCCAGAAGTACGTCGTGTAGCCGGACGTGTTGCTGCGCGAGCGGAGCATGTCGCCGCCGCACAGGGGGCATTTCCGGTGGAAGGCGTCGGTCATAAAAGCAACTGGGATCGAAGGATATCGCAGCGAGGGCGGCCCGAGGCGGAGGCTCGCCGCTACTTCCCGAGGAGCTGGTGGATCTCTTTGACGCGCTCGGCGGCCTTCTTCCCCCACTCGGTGTCGGGGCTCGCGGCCGCGAGCTTCTCGAAAGCCTGCAGGGCCGCGGGATACTCGCGCCGGTTGTAGAGCGCGATCGCGGCGTTGTACGCGCGCACGGCCTTGTTGCGCGCGACCCCGGCCTTCAGCTTCGTCAGCTCGTCCTGATAGATCGCGCGAGACTCGCCCTTCGAGTGGGCCACCAGGTCTTCCATCGCGGCGAGGGCTTCATCCTCCTTGCCCTGCACGAGGAGCGCGTTGACCTTGTCGGTGCCCGTCCCTCCGGCTTTCTTTCCCGCCGCGAGCGCCTTCTCGACCCGCGAGCCCGGATACGGCGTCGGAACGGAACGCTCGCCGGACGTCTCCGGGGGTGAAGATTCGTGGCTCGGCGCCCCGGCGGCCGCCTGTTCCTGCTGCCGCAGCTTCAGCTGCGCGAGGTCCCGCGCGACGTCGGACCGCGAGGGCAGGAGCACCGACGCGGTCGTGAGGGCGGAGATGCCCTCGCCGAGATTCGCGGGATCCTCGGCGAAGTAGGTCCGGCCGAGCTCGACACGCGCTTCCGCGTACTCCGGATCGAGCGCGATGCTCTTGCGGAGCGACGCCCGGGCCGCCTCGATCTCCTCGCGCTGCGCGGGCGTCGGAGGCCAGGACCAGTTCCTGCGGAGCTCGTCCATCCGAAACCGGGCATCGTAGTAATACGCGAGGGAGTCGGCGCGCTCCGAAGCCGCCGCCTTGCGGAAGTGCTCCGCCGCCGCCGCGTCCTGCTCGCGGTCCAGGTCGACCCGGCCGAGGCCCCTCTCGGCCACGGCGAGCCCCGGATCCTCCCGGAGGGCGGCCTTGAAGAAAGCTTCCGCCTCGTCGAGCCGATGGTCGCTCTCGTGGAGCAGGAGATCGCCGAGGCGAAAGAGCGTCTCGGCGTACGAGAGCGGCTCGATCCGGACCTCGGTCGGGACCGACAGATCCTTGTAGGAGATCCGCATGTAGTTGTAGCGGCTCTGATGGATGTAGGCGTAGAGCTCGCCGAGCATCGTCGCGTAGTCGGTCGCGAACGCCTCGTGGAAGGCCGCGTCGGAGGGCTTGCCGTCCTGCATGAGCAGAAGGAAACGCCCGAGCTGCTCCTTGCGCTCGGGAGGCGCCCCGCGCAAGAAGTAGTGCACCAGGGCCCACGACTCCGCGTGGAAGACCTCGAGCATGTGCGGGTCGGCGTATTCCGGCGAATCCTGGTCGATGACGAACAGGCGCTCGAGCGGAATCATCTTCGAACCCCGGAGCTCGGCGACGTACTCCTCGATTGGCAGGCCGATCTGGGCCTCGGAGTCGGTGGCGCGGAAGGAGCGGTAGAAGGCGGCGGCACCGACCGTGTACCAGAGGGGCTGCGGCCGGAAGTTGGCGTGGATGTAGGCGAGCAGGTACTCGTCGTAGATGTGGCTGCGCGGATCCGAGTTCCAGGTCGCCGACAGCGCGTAGTAGTTGGCGTCCTGCGTCACCCGCACGAAGCCCGAGAAGCGGTCCCGGTACTCCGGGGGCATGTAGGGATCGAGCGACGACTGGCGCTTGAAGACGTAGACGTAGGTGGGCACGGGCGCGTTCGCGCGGGTCGCGTTGCGGACGTAGAGGAGCACCGCGCGGAGCCGCTCGAGGTCGAGCCCGATCTCGCGGGCCCGCGTCTGGGTCGTGTTCGAGAAGAGCGTGAAGTTGGCGGTCTTCAGGCGGAACCAGGAATCCGACTTCGAGGGGAGCTCGATCGGCGGCGCTCCGCCGGCGCCGCCGGCCAGAAGGAGGACCAGGGCGACCGCCGCCGCGCGCATCCGCTCGGCCTCAGGGCCTCCAGCGGAGGACGAGGTTCCGGGCGGCGCCGACCTCGTCGACGCGCTTCACCGGCGTCGTGTGCGGCGCGCCGCGCACGAGGTCGGGCGACTCCTCGCACTCGCGCGCGATCTCGCGCATCGCCTTGATGAAGGCGTCGAGCACCGGCTTGCCCTCGGTCTCGGTCGGCTCGATCATCAGCGCCCCGTGCACGATGAGGGGGAACGACATCGTCGGCGGGTGGAAGCCGTAGTCCATCAGCCGCTTCGCGATGTCCACGTTCGACACGCCGAGCTCGCTCTGCTTCTTGTCCGAGAACACGACCTCGTGCATCGAGGGGCCGTCGTACTTCAGGTGGTAGACGCCGGACAGGCCGGCCCGGATGTAGTTCGCGTTGAGCACCGCGCCGCGCGCCACCTCGCCGATGCGGTTGCCGTACGCCGCGATGTAGGAGAGCGCGCGGACGAACATGCCGTAGTTGCCGAGGAAGGTGCGGAGGCGCCCGATCGACTCCGGCCGGTCGTAGTCGAGGAAGAACGTGCCGTCGGCGCGGCGCTCGACGGTCGGCCGCGGCAGGTAGGGCACGAGCGACTGCGTGACGGCGACGGGACCGGACCCCGGCCCTCCGCCGCCGTGCGGCGTCGAGAACGTCTTGTGCAGGTTCATGTGCATCACGTCGATGCCCATGAGCCCCGGCTTCGCGACGCCGACGTACGCGTTGAAATTGGCGCCGTCGCAGTAGAGATAGCCGCCCTTCGCGTGAACGATGCGCGCGATGTCGAGGATCTTGTCCTCGAAGATGCCGAGGGTATTGGGGACGGTCAGCATCAGCGCGGCGACGTCGTCCGTCATCGCCTTCTCGAGCACGTCGAGGTCGATCGTGCCGCGCGGGTTCGACTTGAGCTCCCTGACGGTGTATCCCGCGAAGTGGGCCGAGGCGGGGTTGGTGCCGTGCGCGGAGTCGGGGATGAGCACGGTCTTCCGCGCCCGCCCGGTCCTCTCGAGCGCCTTGCGCACGAGGAGGATGCCGGCGAGCTCGCCCTGCGCGCCCGCCGACGGCTGGAGCGTGACGCGCGGGAGTCCCGTCAGCTCGGCGAGCGCTCGCTCGAGGAGCCAAGCGAGCTCGAGCGTGCCCTGCGAGAGCGCCTCGGGCGCGAGCGGGTGCGCCGCCGCGAACCCCGGCAGGCGCGCCATCTCCTCGTTCGTGCGCGGGTTGTGCTTCATCGTGCACGAGCCGAGCGGATAGAGGCCCTGGTCGATCGAGAAGTTCCGCTGCGACAGCCGCGTGAAGTGGCGCGCGACGTCCACCTCCGAGATCTGCGTCTCGCCGGCGACCTCGGCGCGGCACAGCGCCTCGGGGATTCCGATCGTGTCGGGCACGTCGAGCGGCGGCAGCGAGTAGCCGATCTTGCCCTCGCCCGAGCGCTCGAAGACGAGCGGCAGCGGCCGCGGATCGGGCCGCCTGGGGTCGCGGGCGACGGCGGCCGGGGTTTCGACCTCGACGCTCATGCGTCCCTCCCGGCGAGGGCGGCGACCAGTCGGTCCATCTCGACGCGCTCGTTCATCTCGGTGACGGCGACGAGGAACCGCCGCCGGTCCGCGGGGTCGAAGCGCGAGAGCGGCACGCCCCCGAGGATCCCGCGCGCGGCGAGCCGCGCGAGCAGGCCGGCCGCGTCCTCGGGCGCCTCGACGAGGAACTCGTTGAAGGTCGGGCCCCCGTACGGCAGGCGGTAGCCGCGGAGCTTCGCGATCTCCCCCTTCAGGTACTCCGCCTTCGCGTGGCACTGGCGCGCGACCTCGCGGAGACCCTCCTTGCCGAGGAGCGACATGTGGATGTTCGAGGCCAGGGCCATGAGCCCCTGGTTCGTGCAGATGTTCGAGGTCGCCTTCTCGCGCCGGATGTGCTGCTCGCGGGTGGACAGGGTCAGGCAGAACGCGCGCCGGCCCTCGGCGTCCTTCGTCATCCCGGCGAGCCGGCCCGGGATCTGCCGCTGGTGTTCGCTGCGACAGGAGAGGAAGCCGAGGAGCGGCCCGCCGTTGTGCATCGGCACGCCGAGCGACTGCGCCTCGCCGCAGGCGATGTCGGCGCCCCCCTCCCCCGGCGGCCGGAGCAGGGCGAGCGAGGCGGCCTCGGCGATCACGGCGACGGACAGCGCGCCCTTCGCCTTCGCGGCGGCCGAGCCGGCGGCCCAGTCCTCGACGACGCCGTAGAAGTTCGGCGACTGCACCGCCACGGCGAAGGTCTTCTCGTCGACCGCCGCCGCGAGCGCGCGCGCGTCGGTGGTTCCGTCGACGCCGACGGGCACCTCGACGAGCTCGAGGCCGAGGTTCGAGAAATAGGTCCGCACGGTCTCGCGGTACTCCGGGTGGATCGCGCCCGACAGGACCGCCTTCGTCCGGCCGCGCGACAGGCGCTCGGCCATGAGCAGCGCCTCGACCAGCGCCGACGCGCCCTCGTAGAGCGACGCGTTCGCGACCTCGAGCCCCGTCAGCAGACAGACGTGAGTCTGGAACTCGAAGATCGACTGGAGCGTCCCCTGTGAGATCTCGGGCTGGTAAGGCGTGTACGCCGTCAGCCACTCGGCGCGATACAGCATCTGGTCGGCGATCGCCGACACGTAGTGGTGGTACACGCCGGCGCCGAGGAAGAACGCCGTGTCGCGGGCGTTGACGTTCTTCTTCGCGAGGCCGCCGATGAACCGGCGGATCTCGATCTCCGACATCGGCGGCGGCAGGTCCGGATCGCGCCGGACCTCGGCCGGGACGGAGGCGAAGAGATCGTCGATCGAGCGCGCCCCCATCGCGGCGAGCATCTCCCGACGCTCGCCGTCGGACGTCGGGAGGAACTTCATTTCTCCTGCTCCTCCGCGGCGACGTACTCGCCGTAGGCCTCGGCAGACATCAGCTTGCCGATCTCGACGTCGGTCGAGAGCTTCAGCTTGATCAGCCAGCCGTCGCCGAACGGGTCGTCGTTGATGATCCCGGGCTCGCCGACCGCGCCCTTGTTGACGGCGACGACTTCGCCCGAGACCGGCGTGAACAGCTCGGAGACGGCCTTCACCGACTCGACGGTGCCGAACTCGTCGCCGGCATCGTACATGTGGCCGACCTCGGGAAGCTCGAGATAGACGATCTCGCCGAGCTGCTTCTGGGCGTGGTCGGTGATGCCGATCGTGCCGACGTCGCCCTCGACGCGGACCCACTCGTGGCTGTCGGCATACCGGAGATCTTCGGGATTCACGGCTTTTGACTCCTCTTGTAGAACGGCGTCGCGACCACGCGTGCGGCGGCGTCGCGGCCGCGGATGTCCACGGAGAACTCGGTGCCGACGGCCGAGGCCGCGGCAGGCAGCAGCGCGAGGCCGATGGGCTTGCCGAGCGTCGGCGAGTGCGTCCCGGAGGTGACGATGCCCGGGCCGGCGGCCGTCTTCGCGGGATAGCCATGGCGCCCGATGCCGCGGTCGACCATCTCGAAGCCCACGAGCTTGCGCGGCACGCCCGCCTGCTTCTGCGCGACGAGCGCGTCGCGGCCGATGAAGTCGCCCTTCTTCGGCTTGACGATCCAGCCGAGGTCGGCCTCGTAGGCCGTGACCGTCTCGTCGATGTCGTTGCCGTAGAGCGCCATCTTCGCCTCGAGCCGGAGCGTGTCCCGCGCGCCGAGCCCGCACGGCGCGACGCCGTCGGGCTTGCCCTCGGAGAGCAGCGCCCGAAAGAGGCGCGCGGCGTCCTCGGGACGGCAGTACACCTCGAAGCCGTCCTCGCCGGTGTAGCCCGTGCGGGAGACGAGCGTCTTCGCGCCCGCCACCGTCGTCTCGCGGAAGCCGTAGTACGGCAGGTCCGACGGGTCGGGCGCGGAGAGCCGCGCCATCAGCGCCGCCGACTTCGGGCCCTGGACCGCGATCAAAGCGGTCTCCGCGCTGCGGTCCGTGAAGTTCGCGCCCGGGCCGGCGTGGGACGTCGCCCAGGCGAAGTCCTTCGGCGTGTTGCCGGCATTGACGACGAGGAGGTACGAGTCGGCGGCGCGCCGGTACACGAGCAGGTCGTCGACGAACGTTCCCTTCTCCGTCAGGAACGCGGAGTAGTGGATCCGGCCGTCCGCGAGCGCCCCGACGTCGTTCGGGGTCAGCCGCTGGAGACACGCGAGCGCGCCGGGGCCGGTCACGTCGAACTCGCCCATGTGCGACACGTCGAAGAGCCCGACCCGCTCGCGGACCGCCCTGTGCTCCTCGAGGATGCCGGCGTACTGGACCGGCATCTCCCAGCCGCCGAAGTCGATCAGCTTCGCCCCGAGCTCGCGGTGCAGATCGTAGAGAGGCGTGCGGCGCAGCGAGGCCTGTGGAACGGGAACGGACATCGTCGAGCGGAAATTAGCACAACGCGGCGCCGGGATCCGTGATGCGTTCGATCCTCTAGAATCCCGGCCACGGACCCGATGAATCCCCCACCCGGCGGTCGGCGCACGGCGGGCGGCGCTCGGCGCGGCGCGCGATGAGCGACTCTCCGGCCGGGAGGGCGCGCGAGGCGGCGCGCCGCTGCGAGGCGGCCGGCCTCACCCCGGAGGCGGACATGCTCTACCGGCTCGCGGAGACGCTGGAGACGCAGGATCGCGCGGCCGCCTCCGCCTCGCTCGCCCGCGTCCTCCTCGCGTCGGGCCACGCCGACGCCGCCCGGCCGTACGCGCTCGACGGCAGCGACCCGGTGCTCGTCGCGCGCCTCCTCTTCGAGGACCACGACTTCGGCGAGGCGCGCCGCCTCCTCGACGAGGCGCGGCGCCGCGACCCCTTCGATCCCCGGATCGCGTCGGCTCGCGGACGGCTGGGCTTTCTCGAGAAACGCTTCGACGATGCGGTCGGCGACCTGCTCGAGGCGGCGCTGCTGAAGCCCGACGGGCTGCCCGATGCCGCCGACCGGCGCTTTCTCCGCGCCGCGCGCGCGCTCGCGCCGGAGAGCATCCCCGGCTGGAAGGAGGCGGTCGCGGGCGCCCGGGACCGGCTCGCGCGCGAGGCGGCGGAGCGCGCGCCGGGCGTTCCGTGGCCCGACCGGTCCGCGGAGCTCCTCCGCTCGCTGATCCGCCGCTCCGGTCTCGCTTCCGAGGGCATCCTCGACCGCGCGCGGCGCCTCGCCGAGCTGCCGGCGCTGCGCGGCCTCGACGAGGGCGCGCTCTTCTGGGCGGCGGCGGCCGGCGACCTGCGGCGCCTCGCGCGCGGCAGCATCCTGTACCGAACGGGCGAGCCCGCCGGCGAGATCTCCCTCGTTCTCCAGGGAACGCTGTCGCTCGTGCGGACGACGCCCGTCGGCGAACAGCCGATGGGCGTGGCGGAGACGGGAGACTTCATCGGCGAAGAGGCGCTCGTCGGGGCCGCGCGGACGAGCGACGCACGCGCGACGGGGCCCGCGACGCTCCTCGGCTTCCCGGCCGAGGCGTTCTCCGCCGAGCCCGAGCGCGCGGGCTGGCTGCGCCACCTGCGCCTGCGTCTCGCGCGCCGCCTCTCGCGTCTCGACGATCTCTTCCGCCACTTCTTCCCCGACGAGGGCCGGCCGGGCCGCGAGACGGACGGCGCAGGACCCGGAGCCGCCGACGCGGCGCCGGAGCTCTCCCTCGAGGACCGGGCCCGCTCCCTCGGGAGCGTGGGTCTCTCCGAGTCCGACCGGTTCCTGTTCGCCGTCTTCGCCGACGAGAAGCACTACCCGGCCGAGACGGCGCTCTTCCGCGAGGGCGATCCCGGCGAGGCGCTGTGCGTGATCGCTCGCGGCCGCGTGCGGATCTCCCGCCGGATCTCGGGCGGGGAGGAGGCGTTCGCGATCCTGAACCCCGGCGAGATCTTCGGCGAGATGGCGCTCCTCGATCCGGGCTCCGGCCGATCGGCCGACGCCCTCGCGCACGAGGACGCCGTCGTGCTCGAGCTGTCGCGGGAGCGCTTCGACGCGCTCGAGGCCGCCGACCCGGAGGGGTGCGCCGACCTGTCGCTCCTCCTGTGCCGCCTCGCCGCCCGCCGCTCGGTCGAGACCGCAGAACGCCTCGCCCAGTGGAGGATTCTCGCCGGCCCTGGGTAGGAGCCCTCAGTCCGCCTTGAGCGCGAGCTTCACCTGGGCGCGGTCCTTCCCCGCGTTCGGCGCGACGAGGATGCGCACGAGGCGCGGACGGTAGCCCGACGTCGCGATCACGAGGTCGTGGACCGCGGGCCCGGAGAGCTGGAGCGGGGATGCCGGGCCAAAGCCGCTCGCCGGACCGAGCTCGCGGCCGTTCTCCATCACCGTCGCGCCCGGGGGCTCGACGGCGAACTCGATCGCGCCGGTCGTGCGGTCGTACGGCGCGGGCAGGCTGTCGTACGCCGCCTTCTCGCGGCGATCGAGCTCGTCGTCGATCGAGGGCGAGTCCTTGTCCGCGTCGGGCGTGACGTCGATCTCGAGAGTCATCGAGCGGTAACCGGGCAGCTCCATCTGGACGAAGTGCGCTCCGGGCCCCGGCTCGAGCTCCCGGCCGCCGCCGCGATTGTCCCAGTCGTCGGCGATGCCGATGTAGCGGCCGTCGAGGTACAGCCGCGCCTGCTGGGGGCTCGACGTGAACCGCACCGCGCGGCGCGTCGCGTACCGCGCGTCCACGCGCTCGGGTTTCGGGGCGGCCGCGGGCGCGTTCGGCGACGCCGGAGCGGCCGCGGCCGGGACCGGAGGCGCGCTCTCGGCCGCGGCGGTCGGACGGCGCCTCGGCGACGGTTTCGGGCGCGGCGTCGGCGCAGCCTCCGCCG
>DAHUXD010000045.1 GCA_027307335.1 Acidobacteriota bacterium | reverse complement strand
GGTCGGAGGTTCAAATCCTCCCTGGCCCACCACTGACTGAACGCCGTCTTGCGGCGTTCATGTCACCCCGACAGCGGCGCTCTCGCGCCGCGAGCGGCTTTCGCAGCGCCAGCGCGCCGCTGACGCCGCCGCCCGACAACTCGGGCGGAGCCCGAGTTGCGGGGGTGTAGCTCAGTTGGGAGAGCGCCTGCTTTGCAAGCAGGAGGTCATCGGTTCGATTCCGTTCACCTCCACCACCGCGCCAAGCTGCGCAGCAGCTTGGTCGCGCCCGGCAGCGGCGCTCTGGCGCCGCGAGAGGGATGGCGCCGAGGGCGCAAAGTGGTGCCCGCGTCAGCAGCATTCGCAGAATGCTGCGGGAGCGGCGCGGGCCGAGAGCGGCGACGGATCTGAGTAAGGGGAAGCACGCGTTTGCCTTTGGGTTGAGGCTCGAGGGTGATTGTTGTTTGACAGGTGAAGAGGGAGTGAACGGAGGAGCCGTGATGCGCGGCCGTCGGTTGACGGGGGCGTGGCGGGGCTTCTCCGGTAGAGAAAGAGTGTGTGCCGCTGCGGCATTTGCTGAGATGCCGGGGCGGTGCGAGATCTGTGGCTTGGCGGGGCTTGTCCCTGCGAGCGACGGGTTATGCGAGATCGAAGACGATCGCGCAGTGATCAAGCGTATGGTTAAGGGCATCTGGTGGATGCCTTGGCGCCAAGAGGCGATGAAGGACGTGGCACGCTGCGAAAAGCCCGGGGGAGATGCGAGCGATCGTTGATCCCGGGATCTCCGAATGGGGCAACCCCTCCCGCAAGGGAGATCCCGACCTGAATCCATAGGGTCGGGAGGCGAACCCGGCGAACTGAAACATCTCAGTAGCCGGAGGAAAGGACATCAAACGAGACTCCGCGAGTAGTGGCGAGCGAAAGCGGATCAGGCCAGTGGCCGCAAGTGGCGTAGCAGAACCGTCTGGAAAGGCGGGCCGAAGCGGGTGACAGCCCCGTATGCGAAACAAAGCTTGCGGTCCTCGAGTAGGGCGGGACACGTGCAATCCTGTCTGAACATGGGGGGACCACCCTCCAAGCCTAAGTACTCCTTGGCGACCGATAGTGCACCAGTACCGTGAGGGAAAGGTGAAAAGCACCCCGATGAGGGGAGTGAAAGAGTTCCTGAAACCGGATGCCTACAAGCAGTGGGAGGGGCTTCGGCCCTGACCGCGTACCTCTTGTATAATGGGTCAGCGAGTTAGTCTCGGCAGCAAGCTTAAGCCGCTAGGCGTAGGCGCAGCGAAAGCGAGTCTGAATAGGGCGCCAGCCTGTCTTCGGACAGGACAAGTTGCCGGGATTAGACCCGAAACCGGGTGATCTAGCCATGGGCAGGTTGAAGGTGCGGTAACACGCACTGGAGGACCGAACCCACTACTGTTGCAAAAGTAGGGGATGACTTGTGGTTAGGGGTGAAAGGCCAATCAAACCCGGAAATAGCTGGTTCTCCGCGAAATCTATTGAGGTAGAGCGTCATCTGCTCACCGCCGGGGGTAGAGCACTGGATGGGCTAGGGGGGCGCGAGCCTTACCAAACCTAACCAAACTGCGAATACCGGCGAGTGGAGGCTGGCAGCCAGACGGCGGGTGCTAAGGTTCGTCGTCGAGAGGGAAACAGCCCAGACCGCCAGCTAAGGTCCCCCAGTCGTGGCTAAGTGGGAAAGGATGTTGGAAGGCCAAGACAACCAGGAGGTTGGCTTAGAAGCAGCCATCCTTTAAAGAAAGCGTAATAGCTCACTGGTCAAGCGGTCCGGTGCCGACAATACAACGGGGCTCAAACCGTACACCGAAGCAGCGGATGCGTACCTTTGGTACGCGTGGTAGGAGAGCATTCTCAACAGCGGTGAAGTCGAACTGAGAAGATCGATGGAGCGTTGCGAAGAGACCCTGCCGGCATAAGTAGCGATAACGGAGGTGAGAACCCTCCGCGCCGAAAGTCTAAGGTTTCCTGAGGAAGGTTAATCCGCTCAGGGTTAGGCGGTCCCTAAGTCGAGGCCGAGAGGCGTAGACGATGGACAGACGGTTAATATTCCGTTCCTCCCAAGGTTCGTTATCACGATGGGGTGACGCAGAAGGATAAGCATGCCGCACTATGGCTATTGCGGTTGCTGCACGTAAGCTGGATCCGACAGGCAAATCCGTCGGGTTATTAACAGTGAGGTGCAGCGGAGCTCCGAATGGGGCATAAGTTGCTGATTCCACGCTGCCGAGAAAAACCTCTAAGGAGAACCAAGGGAACCGTACCCCAAACCGACACAGGTAGACGAGGAGAATATCCAAAGGCGCTCGAGTGAAAGCTCGTTAAGGAACTCGGCAAATTGGCTCCGTAACTTCGGGAGAAGGAGCGCCCGCGTAAGCGGGCCGCAGTGAAGCGCGTACGGCGACTGTTTAACAAAAACACAGGTCTCTGCTAAGTCGAAAACGACGTATAGGGGCTGACGCCTGCCCGGTGCCGGAAGGTTAAAAGGAGAGGTTAGCGCAAGCGAAGCTTTGAATTGAAGCCCCGGTGAACGGCGGCCGTAACTATAACGGTCCTAAGGTAGCGAAATTCCTTGTCGGGTAAGTTCCGACCTGCACGAATGGCGTAACGATTTGGTCACTGTCTCCGCAACGCGCTCGGCGAATCTGTAGTACCGGTGAAGATGCCGGTTACCCGCACGTAGACGGAAAGACCCTGTGCACCTTTACTATACCCAGGCATTGAATTTTGGCGTTGTCTGCGCAGGATAGGTGGGACACTTTGAACCTGGGGTTTCGGCCTCGGGGGAGTGGACGGTGAGATACCACCCTGATGGCGCCGGAGTTCTAACTGAGGCCCGTAATCCGGGTCCAGGACCATGCCTGGCGGGTAGTTTGACTGGGGCGGTCGCCTCCTAAACTGTAACGGAGGCGCCCAAAGGTTCTCTCAGGCTGATTGGAAACCAGCCGTAGAGTGCAAAGGCAGAAGAGAGCTTGACTGCGAGACCTACAAGTCGAGCAGGGACGAAAGTCGGGCTTAGTGATCCGGTGGTTCTGCATGGAAGGGCCATCGCTCAACGGATAAAAGGTACGCCGGGGATAACAGGCTGATCTTGCCCAAGAGTTCACATCGACGGCAAGGTTTGGCACCTCGATGTCGGCTCATCGCATCCTGGGGCTGAAGCAGGTCCCAAGGGTCCGGCTGTTCGCCGGTTAAAGCGGTACGTGAGCTGGGTTTAGAACGTCGTGAGACAGTTCGGTCCCTATCTCGTGTGGGCGCAGGAAATTTGTGAGGATCCGTCCTTAGTACGAGAGGACCGGGACGGGCGAACCTCTTGTGCACCGGTTGTCGCGCCAGCGGCACGGCCGGGTAGCGATGTTCGAAAGGATAACCGCTGAAAGCATATAAGCGGGAAGCCTTCCTCGAGATGAGATTTCCCGGGAGCAATCCCCTAAAGGCCCGTGGGAGACGACCACGTTGATAGGAGGGGTGTGGAAGCGCTGTGAGGCGTGAAGCTGACCCTTACTAATCGGCCGAGCGGCTTGACCATAAAATATTTAAGGCGCGAATCGAAAAGACGTTTACCGACGACTCTCTTGACCACCGCAGGGGCGGGGCTTGCCCCCGCCCGCGGGAGGTAATGAATTGGGAAACAGAGTTTCCCGGTGACCTTAGCGAAGGGGCCACACCCGTTCCCATTCCGAACACGGCCGTTAAGCCCTTCAGCCCCGATGGTACTTCGCGGTAGACCGCGTGGGAGAGTAGGACGTTGCCGGGGAATTATTTCGAAGCTCAGGACTCGTTCCTGAGCTTTTCTTTTTTCCGGCGAAGAGGCCGGCTTCTCTTCGCGGTCGCGGCCGTCGCCGGGCTCGCTCTGTACGGCGCCTTTCTGTACCGGCACACGAGCTTCGCGGTGGGAGGCGCCGACAGCTCCGGCTATCTCAACGCCGCGCGCGCGCTCGTGAAGGGACCGGTCGTCGCGCCCCTGTCGCCGGTCCTCGAGCGGCTCGGGTTGCCGGAGTCCGCCGCTCACGCATTCGTGCCCCTGGGATTCGTCTACCTGCCCGGCCGGCGGGCGATGGGCTCTCTCTATCCGATCGGCTTTCCCCTCCACGAGGCCGCGGCGGCGCTCCTGCTCGGCTGGGACCGCGGGCCGTTCCTCGTCAGTCCGCTCGCGGCCGTCCTGTCTCTCGCCCTCGTGTTCTTCGTGGGCCGCGAGCTCGGCCTGACCCCGTGGGCCGCGGCGGGCGCCGCCGCGCTCCTCTCGTGCGTTCCCTCTTTTCTGTTCCAGGCGATCCAGCCGATGAGCGACGTCGTCGCCACCCTCTGGTGTCTCGCGGCCGTCGGCGCCGCGCTGCGGTCGCGCCGGAATCCATCCTGGGTGTTCGCGGCGGGGCTCGCCTTCGGCGTCGCGGTCCTCGTGCGGCCGATGGACGTGCTGATCCTCCCCGCGCTCCTCCTCGCGCTCCCGCTCGACCGCCGCACGGCCGTCCGGTTTCTGCTCGGCGGCATCCCGGCGGCGGCGGTCCTCTTCGCGTACGACACCGTCTGCTTCGGCGGCCCGCTGACGACCGGCTACGGGCTGACCGGACACGCTTCGCTCTTCCGCCTCGCGAACTCCCCGCTCCATTTCGCGCGTTACGCGCGGTGGACCGGCGAGGGCTTCGCCTATCTTCCGTGCATCGGGTGGGTCGCGGTCCTCTTCCGGCGCCGCATCCCCTGGCGCGATCGCCTGCTCGTCCTCGCCTGGTTCGGTTTCTTTCTCGCGGCGTTCGGCTTCTACGACTACGAGCTCGCCAGGGAGTGGTGGTGGTCGCGATTCCTGCTGCCCGGGATGCCGGCGATTCCGCTGGGATGCATGATGCTCGTCCACGATCTCGCCGCGGCGGGTCGGCCGCGAACGCGGCGATGGATCGCCTCAGGGGCCGCCGCGGCGATCGCCGCGACGGCGTTCCTCGGAATCCGGCACGCGCGGCGATGGGGAGCGCTCGACGACTGGCGGAGTCAGGCGACCTTCCCTCAGGCGTGCCGCTATGCGTCCGAGCGCCTGCCCTCCGGAGCCCTCGTTCTATCGATGGACCTGAGCGGCGCGCTGCGCTCCTACACGGATCTGACGCCGGTCCGCTGGGATGCGTTCGTCGGGGACGATTTCGTCCGCACCCGTCCGGTCGCCGAGGCGCGGGGAGCGCGCTGGTTCGCGCTCCTGCGGCGGTACGAGGTCGCCGGGGCCGGTCCGCACGTTCCGGGACCCTGGATCTTCGTGGGCGACGTCGGAGACACCAGCCTGTGGAGGCTCGAGCCGCTCGCCGGGAGCGATTAGCCCGGGTGCGTGGGCAGGCGCGCCGTGGCGGCCCGGGTGCTCGCGCCGCTCCGAAGGCGGTACATCGTCGTGAAACCGCGCTCCTGGCAGCCGTCGCACGTTCCGACCGGCCGTCCGGTCCGGAGCCCCTCGAGAATCCGCGCGAGCGGGGCTCCGGCCGCGATCGCGCCGATGCCGTCCTGGGGGTAGAAGCCGATCGGGTCGGCGTTCCAGTAGTTGCAGGGGTGAACGGCGCCGTTCGGGCGGATCACGTAATTGCGCCCGGGGTAGGCGCAGCCGTTGACGCGCCGGTACCAGGCGTATCGGAGGTACTCGAGCCGGTCGAGGCCCGCGCGCATTCGCCAGAGGCGGCGCGCCGCGCGGGCGGCGAGGCCGCGCGGACGCGTCGCTCTCGACTCGAACTGGGGGAACGAGGCGAGCCGCAGGCCCCGGCGGACGGCCTCGTGCGCCACCGCGGCGAGCTCGGCGTTCAGCGCCTCGGGGTCCTCGTCGGACAGCAGCTGCGGTCCGACGTCCACGCCCTCGGTCGGCGAGACGAAGCGCACGTCGATCTCCGATGCGCCGTGCGCCGCCGCGAACTCGGGCAGCAGGGCGAGATCCCCGCGGTTCGACTTCATCCACGTGAAGATGATCCGGAGTCGCGGCGTCTTCGAGCCGCTTTCGCGACGCGCGGCGGCCAGCAGGTCGAGGCACGCGAGGAGGCGCTCCCACTTCGCCGGCACGCGGATCTTCTCGTACGTGTCCTTCGTGAAGCCGTCGATCGAGGCGGCGACCGTCGTGACCCGGTTCTCGACGATCGACGCCGCGGTCGCCGGCGTCAGCGCGAGCAGGTTCGTCGGAAACCAGAGGTCGGGCACGCCGTAGCGGGCCGCGATCGCCAGGATCTCGCGGAAGCGCGGGTGGATCATCGGCTCGGCGGCGCAGGCGAGCGCCACGCGCCACGCCCTGGGGAAGAGGTCCGCCGCGATCCGCTCGAAGACCTCCACGGGGAGGGTCCCGTCGTCGGAGATCGAGCGGTCGAACGGCGGAAACACGAGGCGGTCGGCGCTGGAGAAGTGGCACATGACGCACTTCAGATTGCAGCGCGCCGTCAGATCGAGGATGACGTTCAGCGGCCTCGGCACCCCGAAATTATGTCACCCGGGTGTCGGCCCGGCGGCGTCCCACGAAGATCGCGAAGACGTCGGCCACGACGCCCCGCGCACGCAGATCGTCCTCGGCGTCGCCGAGGAATCCGAGGAGCCGTTCGTCGAGGCCCTCGAGCCGGGGATTTCGCGTCACGCCCGGGGCGAGCAGGGGCTGGATCAGCCCGCCGCCGCCGCGATAGACGCCTTCCTGGACGAAGACCGCCCGGGCCGTCGCGAGCACCGAGGGCGCGTCGGGGCCGCCGTCCGACGACCGGAGGTCGCGCGCGAAGGGAAGCCCGCTCTCCGGATCGAAGCGCAGGCCGATCGGCAGGAGGCGGACGTATCGGTGGATCGCGTCGCGCCACCCGGGGACGGCTTCCGGATCCGGCGGTCCGACGTAGTCGGAGAGGACCACGCGTCCGCCCGGCGCGAGCGCGTCGTGCAGGGTTCGGAGGAGGCGCTCCGGCTCGGCGACGCGATGGAGCACGTTCCGGGCGAACACGGCGTCCCACGGCCCCGGGGGCAGCGGGTCGCGGCCGGGGTCCCATACCCCGTGGACGACGCGAGAGAGCCCGCGCCGCGCCGCCCGGCTCCGCGCGCGTTCGATCGCGGCGGCGTCGGAGTCCACGCCCGCGATCTCGGCCTCCGGAAAGTGGCGGGCGAGCGCGACCTCGAGATGCCCCTCGCCGGCCCCCACGACGAGCAGCCGGCGCGGCGCCACGGCGAAGTGACGCCGGCGCACGTGCGTGAGCCAGTCCACGTCGGGGTCTCCGGAGGCGGCGCGGTTGGCGTGCCGGCGCAGCGCCTCCGACGGCAGCCAGACGGGACGAAGCAGGTCGCTCACGCGGGCGCCGTCCGGCGCCGCCGCCGCACGGCGAGCGCGATCGCGACGAGGGTCGCGGCGGAGATTCCGGTCCCGATCCGCCATCCGGGCGGCGCGTACGCCAGCCGGACGCGGTGCGCGCCGGCGGGCACCTCGACGGCGAGAAACGGCCCGTTCGCGAGGTGAACGGCGAGCGGCCCGTTCTCGTCTCGCGCGGTCCAGCCGCCGTCCTGCACGAGGGAGAGAACGACGACCGACGCGGGCCCGGGCGGCACCGTCGCGTCGAAGGCCGCCGCGTTCGTGCGCTCCGCGTACCGGTCGACGCGGGCGATCGGGTTCTCGGAGTCGGAAGGGCCGTCGGCGAGGATCGAGGCCGAGGCGCTCCAGTCGGTCGTCGCCGCGATCCGCGCGAACTCTTCGCCGAACGCCGCCGTGGCGTCGGCGACCGGCCAGGCGTTTCGGGTCGCTCGAACCCGGCGGACGCGCGCCGGCGCGAACGCGCGGGGCAGCGCGTCCGCGTTCTCGAATGCGACGCCGTCGGCGCCCGCATAGGCCGTGCGCCAGCGAGGGCCCGGGGCCGGCGTGCCGGGCACCGCGAGCAGATAGCGCACGTTGAGGAAGTTCAGCGCGGTCGCGTCGAGGTTGCGGAGCTTCTTGAAGTAATCGTCGTACGAGTATCCGCACGTCGCATCGAGAAATTTCATGAAGTCGTGGCGCTCGACGGCGTCGTGCGTGCGGATGTCCTCGAGGCGCGCGAAGACGTTCGTGCTCGGGAAGAGCATCGGTCCGGCCCCGGCGACCCGGAACGGCCCCGTTTGGTTCCGGAGAAAGGCGAGCAGGGGCGTGTCGGGGAACAGCCGCTCGGGCCGATAGAGGCGGTTCGCGACGTGCCACTGGTAGAGGAGCTCGGCGCCGACGAGGAGCGTCAGGCCCACCGCGAGCGACGGCGGCTTCGCGCGGAGCGCGACGACGGCCGCGAGCGCCAGCGCGGCGAGAACGACCGCGAGCTGCTCCCTCTGGAATCGCAGCCCTCCGGTCGCGCGCCGGTAGTCGATCATGTAGACGTAGAGGCCGGTGCCCGCGGCCGCGAGCGCCAGGCCGACCCCGGCGACGGCGAGACCTCCGGACCGCCGTTCCCGCCGGTCGCGCTCGAGCCGGTCGAGCTCCATCGCGGCAACGGCCGGCAGCGCGAGGGCGACCCAGCCGTTGAACCGCAACGGAAAGACGAACCGGTAGACCGGGACCGCGGAGAGGATTTCCGCGATCGGCCAGAGGCACACGGCCTCCCCGACGGCGACGAGAATGAGGGCCCACAGCACCCGCTCGGACCGCGGCCGCCCGCTGCCGCGCCGTGCGGCGAGGAGGGCCGCCATCCAGGTCAGGATCCCGGCATAGCCCATCGCCATCTCGGTCGCGGTCCCCGTGCCGCCGGGCACGATCGGCGCCTCCATCCCGTTGCCGAGCGTGGCCGGAAAGAAGGCGGGGAGGATGCCCCTCCAGAGCGGCGCGTGCGGCGCGAGCGAGAGGAGAGGCTTCCAGTAGGGAATGCGCGCGACCGGCAGGCGAGCCGATGCCGCGATCGCGAAAATCGAGGGGAGGAGCAGGAAGGAAACCAGACCCACGGCCGGGAGCGCCGCGGCGGAGATCGACCGGGCGACGCCGGGGAGATCCGGAAGGTCGCCGACGATCGCGCGGCCGGCGAGCCAGAGAGCCGCGAAGGCGCATCCCAGCGCGGCCGACTCGGGGTGGCCAGCGAGCACGATCAGGACGAAGATGCCGCACAAAGCGGCGATCGCGCGCCGGCGCCCGGCGGCGTCCCGGCAGCGCTCGAGGAGGAACAGCATCCACGGCCAGAGGCAGAAGACGCCCGACTGCGGATAGAGGATCCACGGCGGAACGAACGTGAACGACAGCGCGAAAGCGACGGCGGCGAACCCCGCCGCGCGGGCGCTCGCGCGGAGCTCGCGGGTCCAGAGAAACATGCCGGTCGATGCGAGGAGCAATTTGACCGCGATCGCGAGCGCGAAGCCGCGCCAGAGCGGCAGCAGAATCACGGCGAAGGTCGGCGGGAAGAAGGCCTCGCTGAGGCCGTTGGCCGCGAGCGGGGTTCCGCAGCCGTTCCAGCGATCGCGCAGAGGGAGCGCGCCGTCCCTCCACGCGAGGCGCACGGCCTCCGTCCAGGGCAGCTGCTGGGTGGCGATGTCGTTCAGGTACGGATTGCGGGGAATCTGTCCCGCGACGTTCCAGGGCGGGATGAACCCGACGTGGTCGAGCGGCAGCGGGGTCCAGTGCGCGACGTAGGCGAGGGGGTAGGGCGACACCGAGAGCAGCGCGAAGCCGGCCAGGACGGCGGCCGGGATCGGCCGATCGAGCGCCCGGGCCGCGGCCGCAAGGCCGAGGACGGCGCCACCGAGCAGGATCAGGACGGCGAGCGCGGCGGCCACTTTCGGCTACTTCTCCGTCGCGCGGATCAGCGGTCGGCCATCGTGACCCGGAACTCCCTGAGAAAACCGGCCGCCATCGGCTCCCGGGCCCCCGCGCCCCAAGCCTCGGCCACGAGCACGTGGAGCAGGCCGTCCTGCTCCTCCCAGCGTTCGTGACGCTCGAGGCCGCGCAGCTCGGGACGCTCGCTCTCGCCATAGCGGTGGAAGCTCACGTGCGCGAAACCGGCGTTCTTCAGCGCCGCGGCGAGTGTCTCCTGGTTGTAGAGGAACTGGTGCCCCCACGCGCGAAACGCGCGGTTCAGCTTCATGCAGTAGAGGACGCGCTCGGGCCCGGTCACGCCCTCCCAGCGGTACTGCGTCGTGAGGACCCAGTCGAGGTTGGGCGTCGACAGGCGCAGCACGCCCTCCGGCGCGAGCACGCGCCGGCACTCGGCGAGGAACGCGAGCGCGTCGTCGAATTCGAGGTGCTCGATGAAGTGCTCGGCGTAGATCGCCGAGACGCCGGTGAAGGGAAGACCGCCGCGCACGTCGAGCACCCGATCGACGCCCCGGAGCGGATGGTTGTCGATGTTGATCCAGCCGGCGATCGCCTCCTGTCCGCAGCCGACGTGGAGGCGGGTGGCGCCGGTTTCGACGCGCGCGGCGGCGGGAGCTCGGCGGAAGATTCCGAACACGACGGCGTCGTGTTTACCACACCGCGGCGCGGCAGGACCGCTGTGCTACGATCGATTCAAATTTACGTGGAGGGGCTCCCATGCGACGCTTCGCATTCCTCTGCCTCGTCCTCGCTATGTCTTCTCTCGCTTCTCTCGTCCCCGTCGCTCTCGCGCAAACCACCGGCGACATCACCGGCCGCGTGACCGACGAGCAGGGCGGTGCCCTTCCGGGCGTCGCGGTCGAGGCGCGCGGTCCGGCGTTCCAGGGTGTCCGCACGAGCATCACCGACGCGTCGGGCACATACCGGCTCGTGCTGCTGCCGCCCGGAACCTACAAGGTCACGGCCGCGCTGCAGGGGTTCGCGAAGATCGAGTCGACGATCGAGGTGAGCCTCGGCAAGACCTCGTTCGGCGACTTCAAGCTGCGGCCGACGGTGACGGCCGAGGTGATCGTCTCCGGCAGCACCCCGCTGATCGATCAGGAAAGCGCCACAATCGGCAACAACATCAACAGCCGGCAGATCAAGTCGCTGCCCACGGGCCGCGACTACTCCTCGGTGGTCCAGATCTCGCCGGGCGTCTCCCAGCAGACGTCCAACACGGCCGCGTTCGCCAATACGATTGTCATCAACGGCTCGACGGGCCTCGAGAACGGGTTCGTCATCGACGGCGTGAACACGACCGGCGTCGAGTACGGACAACAGGGCAAGGACCTCAACTACGAATTCATCCAGGAGGTCGAGGTCAAGACCGGCGGGTACCAGGCGGAGTTCGGGGGTTCGACCGGTGGCATCGTCAACGTGATCACGAAATCCGGAGGCAACGAGTACCACGGCGAGGGCTTCGTCTACTACAGCAATAACAACGTACAGGCCGCGAACAAGCATCCCGAGGATTCCGAGCTCTTCTCCTTCATCTCCGGCTACAACCGGCTCGACTACGGCTTCGACCTCGGCGGCTTCGCGCTGAAGGACACGCTGTGGTTCTTCGGCGCGTACGACCGCGTGCAGAACACGACCAAGCAGACGCTGACGAGCGGGCCGAACGTCGGCCAGCCCGCGAACACCGACAGTCACACGACGCTCGGCTCCGCGAAGCTGACCTGGATGGCCAACGCCTCGAATTCGATCGTCGCGAGCTACTTCCAGGACCCGCAAGGCTCCACGGGCGCGGTCAACGACGGCGCGCACCCGGTCAACGGCCCGTACACGAGCTTCATCGGCCTGCAGACGCTCGGCGGCAGCGACTACTCCCTCCGCTACAACGGCATCTTCGCCTCGAGCTGGGTCGTCTCGGCGCAGGGCGCGCTCCACCAGGAGCAGAACTCCGTCGACCCGGGCCTGCCGGGCGGCGACACGCCTCAGTACGTCAACACGATCACGAACCTGCAGGAGGGCGGCTTCGGCCTGATCCAGGACAAGACCTTCAAGCGCTGGCTCGGGGACATTTCGGTGACGAAGTACCTCGGACCGAACGAGATCAAGGGCGGCTTCGGCTATCAGAGCGACCAGGCCGACGTCCTCAAGCGCATGTCGGGCGACGCGTCCCAGAACCTCGCGCAGCAGGTCACGATCTACGCGAACCCGAACGATCCGAACCAGCCCATTTACTCCCACTTCTACTGGACGACGCCGACGGCGAGCCTGCCGGACAACGTGCCGACCTCGCAGCTGAACGCCTCGCCGTACCACCGGACGTACTCGTTCTACCTGCAGGACACCATCACCGCTCTCCCGAACCTGACCTTCAACGTCGGCATCCGCTACGACAACCAGCAGGTCTTCTCGAGCGACGGGACGCGGCAGATCAATCTGACGGGCAGCTGGGCGCCGCGGTTCGGGTTCACGTGGGACCCGACGAAGGACAACAAGACGAAGGTCTTCGGATCGTTCGGCTACTTCTACGAGCAGATCCCGATGGACCTCGTCATCCGCTCGTACAGCTCGGAGCGCCAGCCGGTCATCTACAACTTCGACCCGACGTCGATCGTCCCGGACGTCAACGCCGCGACCATCATCGGCGACACGAGCGCCATCTCGCAGGGCGGCGGCAAGATCCTCGGCGGATTCAACGACATCACCGACGCCAACCTCAAGGGCCAGTACCTGCGGGAGGGAATCATCGGATTCGAGCGGGAGCTCGTCCCGACCTTCGCCGTCGGCGCCCGCTACGTCTACCGGGACCTGCCCCGTGTCGTCGAGGACTTCCTCTGCGACACCGCGGGTGACTACTGCGTGGGCAATCCGACCGTGGGCACCATGGCGAACCTGATCTCCCTCGACTACGGATCGCAGTTCACGGCGCCGAAGGCGCAGCGCATCTATCGCGGCTTCCAGTTCGACGCGACCAAGCGCTTCTCGGACAACTGGACGGTGCTCGCCTCCTACGTCTACTCGACGCTGAAGGGCAACTACGACGGCCTCTTCGCGCCGTACACGCAGCCCCGCGGCAGCGCGGACCCGAACATCTCCGCGCTCTACGACTACTACGACTTCTTCACCGCCGGGCGCGTCATCGGCGGGGTGGCGCAGCCCGTGACGTCGAGCGGCTATCTCTCCAACGACCGGCGCTCGGTCGCGAAGCTCTCCGGCGTGTACGTGACGCCGTTCAACCTGTCCGTCGGCCTCGTCACGTATTACCAGACGGGAACGCCGATCTCCCGCATCGGGTTCTCGGACGCCTACACGCGGCCCGAGTTCTTCCTCAACCAGCGCGGCACCGACGGCCGGGTGCAGCCGACCTACGATGCGGACCTGCACCTCGGGTACCCGCTGCAGCTCGGGCCGGCGACCATGACGTTCCTGGTGGATGTCTTCAACATTCTCAACACGCAGCGGATCATCGCGGTCGACCAGCGGTACAACCTCGCCGAGTTCTACACGCCTCCTGACGCCACGCACCCCAATGGGCAGACCGATCCGACCTATGTCTGCGGAAGCAATTCCAACGCCCTGTACGAGTCCAAGTGCAACCCCACTTACGGGCAGCCGATCGCGCGTACGCTGCCGACGTCGGTGCGATTCGGACTGAAGCTGGGGTTCTAGGCCAGTTAGTCGTCAGCAGGAGGCAGGAGAGATCCTGCCTCCTCGCGTCTAGGCGCCGAGCGCCGCGGCGAAGAAGTCGCCGAGCGCCGCCGAGACCGCGCCCGGCCGCTCCATCGGCGTCAGATGCCCGGCGCCGGGGATCCGCACGAGGCGCGCGCCCGGGATCGCCGCGGCCATCGCCTCCGCGTCGGCCGGCGGCGTGAGCGCGTCCGCCTCGCCGACCACGACGAGGGCCGGGACCGCGATCCCGGGAAGGACGTCGCGCGCATCGGGACGGTCGCGCATCGCCGCGAGGTCCCCCTCGATCGTCTCGGGCTTCTGGCGCAGCATGATGCGCCGGATGCGCTCGGCGAGGTCGCCGTGGGAGAGCGAGGCCGGGGCCGCGAGACGCGGCAGCATCGCGTCCGCGATGGCGGTGGCGCCCTGCGCCCGCACGGTCGCGATCGCCTCGTCGCGCTTCGCCTTCCCCCCCGCATCGTCCGCCGAGGCCCGCGTGTCGACGAGGGCGAGCGCGCCGAGCGCCGGGTGTCGGCGCCGCGCGACCGCGAGCGCGACGTAGCCTCCCATCGAGAAGCCCGCGAGGCCCGCGCGGCCGCCGACGCGGTCGAGGACGGCCGCGACGAAGTCGGCATAGTCCTCGAGGCGGCCCTCCGACGCGGCCGCCGTGTCGCCGCGGCCGGGCAGGTCGGGTTTGCAGACCCGGAAGCGGGACGCGAGCGAGCGCGCGACCCCGGACCACATGGCCCCGTCGAGCGGGTAGCCGTGGACGAGCACGACCGGAGGTCCCGCGCCCATCTCGCGGATGCGGGCCGGCTGTCCCTTCCAGTCGAATTCCATGGCGCCGCCCTCTCCCGCTATCCCGCGGCCAGGCCGCCGAGGCTCGTCGAGCCCGAGAGGCCGGCGTCGGCGACGACCTCGCGGAGCAGCCGGGTCGCGTCCCCGTCCCACCAGCCCTGGCGCACGCCCTCGTCCAGGATCTCGAAGGCCGTGTCGATCCGCAGCGCGCCGCGGTAGGCGCGGTCGGTCGTGAGCGCGTCGAAGATGTCGGCGATCGTCACGATGCGCACGGTCATCGGGATGTCGGGTCCCGAGATCTTCTCCGGGTAGCCCGATCCATCGAGGCGCTCGTGGTGGTGGTACACGACGGGCAGCGTCCTCCGCATCGTCTTCATCGGAGAGAGCAGGTCGTGCCCGACGACCGGGTGCTCCTCGATGATCGCCCGCTCCTCGCGCGTCAGCGGCCCGGGCTTGCGGAGGATCGCGTCGGGGATGACGATCTTGCCGAGGTCGTGGAAGAGCGCGCCGCGCCGCATGTCGTTGCGCGCCGAGGCATCGAGCCCCATCCGCACCGCGATGCGATCGGCGTACTCGGCGACGCGGCCGCTGTGACCCGCGGTGTAGGGGTCGCGCGCGTCGATCGTCTTCGCCAGCGTGAGAATCACGTGCTCCGCGTGCTCGTGCTCGTCGGAGAAGAGCTTGAGCATCACGAGCGCCCGCACCCGCGGCAGCAGCTCCTCCTGCGAGAACGGCTTGGCGATGAAATCCGTGACACCCTCCGCCTGCGCCCGCATCTTCTCGGCGGCGGTCGCCATGCCGGTGAGCATGACGACGGGAAGAAGGCGCGTGGCGGGGTCGGCGCGGATCGCCTCCAGCACCTCGTGGCCGCTGCGGTCCGGCAGGTGAAGGTCGAGCAGGACGAGATCGGGCGGGTCGGCCCGGATGCGCGCGAGGCCGTCCTCGGCGGTCGAGACCTCCTCCACGGCGTAGCCGACCGGCGCGAGGAGCCGGCGCAGAAGCCGCCGGATGTAGTCCTCGTCGTCGATGACGAGAATGCGGGCGGATTGCGGCTCGGCGAAAAGCACTCGTTTTTTTCGGAGGTGTTGGGCGAAATGATAGCAGACCGGCCCGCCGTCAGACCCGCGGCAAGAAGCCGGTGGCGCTCGCGATCCGGCGCGTCAGGGTCGGAATCGCGGCGTCCGCGAGCGTCTCGGGCGTGAACCAGCGCACGGACCTCGAGCGCCGGGCCGCGGCGGCCGCCGCGATCTCGGCGGGATAGATGAGGATCTCGAGCCGGCGGTGCACCATCGTGTGGCGGGTCGAGGCGAGCGGCGGCCCGGCGGAGAGCGCGAGCCCGAGGTCCCCGACGGCCCGGGAGAGCCGCGACGCCGCCTCGGCGGCCGAGCGCCCCTCCGCGGCCGGACACTGCCAGAGGCCGCCGAGGAGCGCGTCCGTGCCGCGCACGAGCAGGGCGGCGCCGCGCCGGATCGCCCACGCGGCCGCGACGTGCCGGCGGCGCAGCGCCGGTCTCGACCGTTTCGCGGGGAAGCGCTCGGGGTCGCCGGCGGCCCGCGCGGCGCTCGGTTCGGCGAGCGGGCACGCCGCGCACGACGGGCGGCGCGGGAGACACACGAGCTGACCGAGGTCCATCACGGCCGCCAGGACGTCGCCGGGGCGGCCGGCCGAAAGCAGCGCCTCGACCCGCCCGCGCACGGCGGCCGCGTGCGCGCGCGTTCCGGCGACACCGGGGATCGCCCAGAGCCGCGACACCACGCGCGTGACGTTGGCGTCGGCGGCGGGCGCCGGCACGCCGTGAGCCAGCGCGGCGACGGCGGCGGCCATGTACTCGCCGAGGCCCGGGAGCGTCCGCAGCGTCTCCGGGTCTCGGGGAAGCCGGCCGCCGTGGCGGCGCACGACCTCGCGGGCGGCGAGCCGGAGGTTCCGCGCGCGCGTAGTAGCCGAGGCCGGACCACGCGGCGAGCACCTGCTCCTCGCTCGCGCGGGCGAGCGCCGCGACGTCCGGGAAGCGCTCGAGGAATCGCGCGTAGCGCGCGCGCACGGTCGAGACCGTGGTCTGCTGCAGCATGACCTCCGAGACCCAGATGCGATACGGATCCCGGGTGCCGCGCCAGGGAAGGCGCCGCCGCTCGCGGCGAAACCACGCGAGCAGCCGCGGACCGACGGATTCTCTCGGGGCGGACGCCGTCAGGAGACGGTCACGTCCGTGCGCGGCGCGATCCAGCCCGTTTCCTTCATCAGGTCGCGGACGAACGCCTTCTCGGACTCGTTCGGCAGGACTCTCTCGATGTGGCTCTCGTACTCTTCCGGCGAGAGCTTCTCGCCCGTCACGGAGTACGTGCCGCCCGCGAACTCGCCGATCGAGCGGTGGAACTTCATGTCGGGCGCGGTCAGCGGCGCCTCGCCCTCGGGCAGGAGCTTCGAGATCGACGCGAGGAGCTTCACGGCCTCCTCCCGATACATCTCCCGCGAGAGCTCGTTCAAGTGCGCCTTGTCGGGCTCCTGCGTGTGCTTCGCCTCGTCGTATCGTCCCTTGAGGCCCCAGACGTAGAACCACTCGGCCGACGAGGACGAGTCCTTGCCGAAGAGGTCGTACGCGGTCGACAGCCACTTGTTGACGTACTTCTGGAGGAGCGCCGGCGGGACCCGGCCGCCCTTCACGATGCGCTGCAGGCCCATGTGACCGGTGCCGAGGTGGAACCCCTCTTCCCGCAGCATCGGTCCCATGGAGCGGGCGAGCGGCGCGAATCCGGACGTCGAGAGCATGTTGAGCTGGAACTTGCCGTCGCGGTCGACGAATTCGGTGTACGTGAAGAAGTCGACCCAGTTGTCCACGTCGACGTTGAAGGAGCCGAGCAGCCGGTTGTTCTGCCAGGAGCGGCGCTCGAGGAGCTTGCGCGCCTCGATCTTGCCCGTCTCTCCGAAGTGGCTGACGAGGAGGTGGCACATCTGCCAGCCGTGCCGCATCTCCTCGACCATGATCCGGCAGACGCTGTCCGTGTCGTAGTCGGACGGCGAGGTCTCGAGCAGGTGGCGCTGCTGCTCGACCGAGGCGAACTCCGTGTCGCCCTGGTAGACGATCAGGTTGCAGAGCGCGTCGCGGATCTGCTGCTGGGGGATCTGGGTGACCCGCTCCCACTTCTTCTGGCCGCGAAAGTCGCCGTACTCGATCTCCGCCAAGCGGATGTCGCCGTACTTCGCCTCGAACTCGTAGTCGGCGTACTTCGGCAGGCGCAGGCCGATGTCCTGCTGCCACGCGCGGAACGCGTCGATCCAGTCGTCGAAGGTCGCAATCTTCTTCATGGTCCGTCTCGTCTCTCCGAAACGCCTATCATATCGGGATTATGCCGATCGAGGTGGACTGGGAGGGGCTCACCGTCGCCTTCGAGAATCGCTCCCACAAGATCACCCACTTCTTCGACCGGCAGACGGGCGACGTCGTCCAGGTCCTCGACCGCGACGCCGAGCGGCACGCGAGCCTCGCGGGCGACCCGCGGTTCACCGCGCTGCCGCGCGACGGCGGCGAGCGGTCGCTCGGAGACCTCGAGGAGTTCGCCCGGCACTGCGAGGACGCGGGGTGCCGCGGCGATCTCGCGACGGCCCTCGCGGCGGCCGAGCCCGCGAGCGCCTTCCGCGACGCGCTCCGCACGCACCCGAAGGAGGAGGCGCACTTCTTCCAGTTCAAGGAGCGGCGCGCGAGGGAGCGGGCCCTCGAGTGGCTGAAGGGGAACGGAATCGTTCGCTAGGGCAGCGAGAGGATTCCGAAACGGTCCGGCACGTGGAAGTCCGGCGGATCGGAGAGCGCCGGGGCCCACGCGGAGTACTCGTCCCTCGGCCCCCGATCGATGCGGTAGAAGTTGGCCCGCCAGCGTGGCGGCGGAGCTCCCCCGCAGAGCGGAGCGAGCGGGATCCGGATCGTGGCGCTCCAGCGGGCCGGCCGGACCGTCACGCGCGCGGAAAAACCGTCGCAGTCCCACTCCGTCGCGACCCGCATGCCCTCGCGGCGCAGGTTCGGCGACTCGACGCGGGCGTCGAAGAGGGTTCCCAGCGGATTGACCTCGAACTCGAAGTAGGTCCGCGCCGGATCCTCGGGCGAGAGGAAGATCTCGAAGACGTCCTCCCGCCAGAGCGGCGCGTCCCGCTCCGTCAGCGTCGCCACGACCCCGTCGTCGCGGCCGTCGAAACGGACGCAGAGAACGCCGCCGCGGCGGCCCACGCGCAGCGCGGTGCGCAGCCTCGGCGGTTCGCCGGTCCTGGCGTCGCTCAGGAAGACCGGGGGGAGACCGACGAGCCGGTCCGTCGGCCCGAGGAGCGGAACGCGAAGTTCCGGAAGTGCGAGATCCACTGGCGGCGCATTCTGACCGACTTCTCATTTCGGAACCGGGCCGGGCTTCGCCCGCCTCGATTCCGATGCGGCGTTCTTCCGCCGCAGCGTCACTTGAAGTTCCAGGCCCGAAACAGGTTGAAGCCCAGGTAAATGTTTCCCGCCGGCCGGCCGATGGGGACCGCCTGGACGTACTCGTCGACGGTCGTCTGGCGCTGATTGCCCGCGAAGAAGGCGAAACGATGACGCAGGAGCGACTTCTCGACCGTCACGCTCCACCCGACGCCATTCGAGTTGACCTTCGAGAGCCTCGGATAAACCTCGCCGTGAACCGTGATCGAGTGCGTGATGGCGATCGACGCGGCGATCGGCACGTTGAACACGTTCTTGTAGTACCCCGAGCATCGCCAGGGATTGAACTGGCTGTCCGTGAGCGTGCACGACTGGTCGCCGGGAATCGCGTCGGGGACGAAGAAGGGGAAGCCGTTCGTATCCTGCAGGAACGTCGGTACGACGGTGATCCGGGCGTACTTGCCGAAGCTGTAGGCGAGAACGGCCTGGGCGAAGAAGCTCGACTTCGGGCTCGCGACGCCCGGCTGCGTACGCCAGTCCTCGCCCGCTCGGAGCGAGGACTCGAAGCCGCCGAGGCTCGGCAGCTGGTACTGCGCCGACGCCTCGTAGGTGTTGAGGTTCGAGGTGCGGTAGAGCCCGACGTTCAAGTGCTGGATCGGCGCGTACCAGAGACCGAATCCCCAGGTGTTGCCGCTGTCGAGCGTGAAGAAGTTGTTGATGTTGCCTTCCTGCACGCGCTGGACGAAGCGGTGCGTCACGAGGAAGGTCAGCGTCTTCGACGTGGGCACGTCGACCGACGGCAGGTTGATGATGACGTTCGCCTCGATGGGCCGGAACGCCACGGGTTCCTTCAGCGATTCGAGCGGCGAGGGTTCCGGCGGCGCGCTCGCCTCCGCTCCCGGCGACGGCGACGGGGTCGGAGACGGGGCCGGCGCCGGCGTCGCGTCCTGCGCGGCCAGCGAACGAGTGAGCGCGAGGCCGACGGCGAGGAGCAGAGTCGTCTTCCGGTGGCGCATTCCCGTGCCTCCCTTCATCGGAAGCGAGCATAGGGGCCTGCCCCCGGCCGGCGGCTCGCCTCAGGAATTCCTCAGCTTACGGCCCGGCCGTCGAGCACGTCGCGAACCTTGCGCGCGAGGGCGTCGGGCGTGAACGGTTTCGACACGAACGCGGTGCCCGGCGGAAGGATCCCGTGCTGGTTCATCGCGGCGTCGGCGTAGCCGGACATGTAGAGGACGCGCATGGTCGGACGCGCCGGCGCGAGCAGGCGGGCGAGCTCGCGCCCGTTCATGCCTGGCATGATGACGTCGGTCAAGAGCAGGTCGATCGCGGCGCCGTGCGCCTTCGCGAGCGCGACCGCCTCGGTGGGGCTCCCGGCCGAGAGGACGCGGTACCCTTTCCCTCGCAGGAGCCTCTCGACGAGCCGCCGCACCTCGGGCTCGTCCTCCACGACCAGCACGGTCTCCGTTCCCGGCGCGGCCTCGCGCGTGTCCGGCGCGGGCGGGAGCGCCTCGAGGGGCTCCTCGCAGCGGGGCAGGTAGATCTTGAACGTCGTCCCGTGTCCCGGCTCGCTGTACACCCAGATCGAACCGCCGCTCTGCTTGACGATGCCGTAGGTCGTGGACAGGCCGAGGCCGGTTCCCTTGCCGTGCTCCTTCGTGGTGAAGAAAGGCTCGAAGAGCCGGGCCTGAAGCTCGGCGTCCATTCCGATGCCCGTGTCGGACACGGCGAGCATGACGTGCGGTCCCGGCGTCACCGTCGCGTAGCGGCCGGCGAACTTCTCGTCGAGCTCCACGTTGGCCGTCTCGACCGTGAGCTTGCCGCCGCGCGGCATGGCGTCGCGCGCGTTGACGACGAGGTTTAAGATCGCCTGTTCGATCTGGCCGGGGTCGGCCTTCGCGCGCCACAGCTCCGGCTGCAGCGCCGTGATCAGCTCGACGTCCTCGCCGATGACGCGGCCCAGCATCCGCTCCATGCCCGAGATGACCGCGTTCAAGTCGATCACCCGCGGCTCGAGGACCTGACGGCGGGAGAACGCGAGGAGCTGCTGGGTCAGCGCCGCCGCACGGCTCCCGGCCTTCCGGATCTCCTCGGCGCACTCCCGGCGCGGGTCCTCTTCGGAGAGCTCGCGGAGGAGGAGCTCGCTGTAGCCGGAGACGGCGGTCAGCAGGTTGTTGAAGTCGTGAGCGATGCCGCCCGCGAGGCGGCCCACGGCCTCCATCTTCTGCGACTGGAGGAGCTGCTCCTCGAGGCGGCGCCGCTCCGTCAGATCGACGACGGTGCCGAGGAGGATCTCGCCGCCCTCCTCGCCGGCCGGCAGCAAAGACACGTTCTCGACGACCCAGACGAGGCTTCCGTCCTTGCGCCGCGCCGCGCGCTCGAAGTTCACGAGGCTGCCTTCCTGCCGGATCCGCTCGAGGAAGCGCTCCCGTCCCTCGGGCGTCGGATGGAAGGCGGATCCCGGCTGCGCCATCGCCTCCGCCGGCGAACCGTAGCCCATCATCCGCGCGTAGGCGCGGTTGCACTCGAGCAGCCGTCCGTCCGGCGTGGAGCGGTAGACGCCCGCGAGGTTGCGCTCGAAGAGCAGCCGGTAGCGCTCTTCCGACTCCCGGATCTCGGCCTCCATCCGTTTGCGCCCGGTGATGTCGCGCAGGATCGCCTGGGTCCCGGAGCGGCCCGCGAACTCGACGGGAGTGACCCGCAGCTCGACGGCGAACGTGTGGCCGTCGCCGCGAAGGCCCACCGCCTCGTACAGCTCCGGCACCGGCTCGTCGGCGCGGCGCTCGCGGAGGACCTCCTCGACCTGCTCGCGCGATCCCGGGGCGAAGAGGACCGTCAGCGGCACTCCAACGAGCGGTTTCTGGTATCCGAACATCTCGACGCACGCGGGATTCGCGTAGGCGACCCGGCCGTCGACGGCGACGGCCACCGCCTCCTGCGTCTGCTCGAGCAGCACGCGGTAGCGCGCGTCGAGCGCCGCCGCCTCGCGGTAGTGCCGGGCGCGCAGCGCGCGCCTCCAGGCGTACGCGCCCGCGATCAGCGCGGCCAGCACGCCGGCGGCCCCGAACAGGATCCCGAGGTCGAGGCGGCGCGTGGGCGCGAGCGCCGCATCCCGGTCGACCGCCACGACCAGGGCCCAGCCGAGCTCGGGGACGCGCCGCGATGCCGCGAGCACCGGGCGTCCCCGGCCGTCGCGAAACTCGCCCTCCCTCCGGGGCGCGGCGAGCGCGGCGGCCGCGAGACTCGAGCGGTCCGAGGCGGCGACGCGCTCGGGATCGAGGTGCGGCCCGGACACGACGAGAAGGGCGTCGCCGTCCGGAACGATGACGAGGAGCCGCTCGGGCTCCGCGGCGCCCGGAGCGGGGAAGTGGTCGAACAGACTCACGCGCGCGTCCACGACGAGGAAGACCGCGCCACCCGCGCGGCCCGATTCCTCGACGACCGGCTCGGCGACCTCGACCTCGACCGGTCCCGGAACGGACGACGGGAGGCGCCGGAGGAGGGGCCGGTCCTCCGCGGCGGCTTCTCCCGCGATGTCGAGAGAGCCGCGCGGCGCCTCCGTGTTCGACGAGGCGAGCACGAGCCGACCGCCGCGGTCCGTCACGCCCGCGAGGACGTCTTCCTCGGTCGTCGCGGTCTCGACGAGGGCCGCCCGGGCCGCATCGGCGGCTCGCGCGGAACCGCCGTGCAGCGTGGAGCGGACCGCTTCGAGCCGCCCGAGCAGGCGCGCGCGCTCGTGCCACCGCCGGACCGCGCCCTCGGCGATCGCGAGCCGGTCGTCGGCCGTCCTCGCGAGACGCGAGTCCCACTCCGCCCGCGCCGCCCGGTTCTCGCGGCGCATGGACAGCGCCGCGGCGATCGCGATCAGGACGCCCGTGACGAGCAGCGCGACGAGGAGCCAGCCCGGCAGCCCCTCGGGCTCGGGGTCGGACGCGCGCCCCGGCGGGCGAGTCATCGCGCGGGGCTCACGCACGCAGGAGGGCCGCACCCCAGTGCACGCCGGCGCCGAGCGCCGTGAAGCCGACGAGGTCGCCGGGCCGGATCCGTCCGGCTTCGCGCGCCTCGTGGAAGACCAGGGGCAGAGTGGCCGCCGTGGTGTTGCCGTACTTCTGGATGTTGTGGAAGACCTGAGCGTCGGAGAGCCCGAGGCTCTTCTGGACGGCCTCGTTGATCCGCAGATTCGCCTGGTGCATCAGCAGGAGCGTCAGGTCCGAGGGGGTCAGGCCCCGCTGGGAGAGGATCTCCCGGACGATTTCGGGCATCGCCGTCGTCGCGAGGCGGTACACCTGCCGTCCCTCGACGACCGGCACGGTGAGGTTGTCGGCGAACATCGCGGGCGAGAAGTAGGGAAAGCTCGCCGAGCCGCCGCCCGGCACGTACAGCTTGTCCCAGTGCCGGCCGTCGGTGCGCATCAGGAACGCCTCGAAGCCTCGTCCATCGTCCGCCGCGTGCGCCTCGAGGACGAAGGCGCCGGCCCCGTCGCCGAAGATCACGGCTCGATCGCGGTGCTGCGTGCCCCAGGCGAGCGCCTCGGGGCGGATGGGTCCGTCGGACTCGCCGAAGAGCACCGCCCAGTCTTCGTCGGTCCACGAGAACAGCGAGGCGTGACACTCGGCGCCCACGAGAAGGACCCGCCGCGCGGATCCGGAGCGGATGAAGGCGTCGGCGACGTGGAGGCCCGAGAGGAAACCGGCGCACTGCATCCGGAGGTCGATCGCGTGCGTGCCCGAGATGCCGAGCGCGTGCGCGAGCAGGCCGCCGTTTCCGGGAAAGTAGTGATCCGGGGTCATGGTCGCGAACACGAGGAGGTCGACGTCCCCGGGCTCGAGGCCCGCGTCCGCGAGCGCGCGCCGGGCGGCCTCGGCGCCGAGCACCGAGGAGGACTGACCGCGCCGCGCGAGTCGCCGCTCGGCGATGCCGGTGCGCTGGCGGATCCACTCGTCGGTGGTATCCATGAGCAGCGAGAGGCGCTCGTTCGTCACCCGACCCTCCGGCACGAACATGCCGGAGCCTCGAATCACCGTCTTGACGGGAGGCACGCCCCGATTTTAACGGAGGCCCGCGCTACGGGATCGAGGTGAGATCGATGTCGCCGGTGACGTTGTCGGTCGCCGCGGACCAGCCGAACACCCGCATGCCCTCGGGCACGTCGATCCGCACGCGGCCGGCGTCCTGATCGGAGACGCCGAGGAGCGCGAACACGGGGCCGACGACGGCGGGCTCGTTCGTGTCGAGATGCACGGTGAGGGTTCCCGCGGAGGAGCCGTTCGACTTGAACCCGTTGAGCGTGACGTCCCCCGGAGTGCCGGTGTTGAAGAGCGTGATGAGGCCGCTGCGCGTGGCCGTCTGCGGCAGCCCGATGGCGAAGGCCGATGCGCCGGAGACGCCGACGGACGCGTCCAGGGCGGATGCGAAGGTGCCGTAGTCCCCCGCGGCCACGTGCGTCGCAACGAGGACGGCGGCCGCGATCGGCGTGTTCGCGGTCAGGGTGACCGCTCCCTGCACGGCCGGCAGCCCGAACACCTCGTTCAAGAAATTCGGAATGGCGAGCGTCTGGAGCGGCGCGAGCGAGAGCGTCGCGGTCGCCATCGCGGCGGCCGTGCCGACGCCGTAGAGGGCGAGTTGCACGCTGGCGGCCGTGTCCGAGGACGGGTTCGAGAGATACAGGTCGGAGGCGAAGCTCCGGTCGCCGTTCGCGTACGAGCCGACCCACGGGACGACGAGGCTCGGCGCGGAGACCGCCGGCAACGACGGCAGGACGTCGATGGTTCCCGGGTCGAAGACGAGGGCGGAGGTCTGGAGAGTGCCGGTCGTGACCTGCACGCGAATCGCATCGCCCGGCTCTGGCGCGACGCCGAACGCCGACGCGGCGGGGTTGTACGAGAGGGTCGCGTTCTTCGCGATGTCGAAGTCCTGGGTCGCGCGCAGCGTGCCGTCGGGAGCGAACAGCGACAACGTCGCCCGAGCGTCGTTCAGCGAGTAGAGGTTCAGGATCGAGACGTGCCCGCTGTCGGCGCCGGTGAACAGGGTCGTCGTCGATCCCTGTGCGAGCGACGTCGCGGCCGACTGGCCGGGCAGCAGGTACCCGAACGTGCCGCCGTCCGGCGTGACGCGCAGCGACCGCACGGAGGCGAGCAGGTCGGCGGCCGTTCCCGTCGTCGAGTTGAGGCGCACCGGACCGTTCGTGATCGTGGACGGGCTGGCGAGATTGCCGAACGCGTCCGAAAGGAAGGCCGTGCCCCCTGCGGGAATCGTGTAGGCCGCCGTGGGCGCGAACGAGCCCGGCGAGAAGAGGTAGAGGGCCTTACCTCCCAGAGCAGAGGAGCCGGGATTCGACAGGGTGACGTCGATGCGGACCTTGTCGTCCGCCGACCCGGCGACGCTCGTCGCCATGGGGACCGACCGGTCCGCCGGATCGCCGATCGTCTGCAGGTTCAACGCCGCGAGCTGGCCGTCGGTCCCGGTCCAGACCCGGCCGCCCACGACCGTGATCCCGTACGTGTTCGAAGAGGAGAACGTCGTCGTGAGGAGGCCCGTGGCCACGCTCTTCGTGCTGATGCTGCCGGGGTCTATGGCGGCGGGCGCCGACGTGAAGTCGGACCAGCACGCGGTGGTGCCGTTGGTGGTGCACGGGACGATGACCGTCTGTCGGATCGTGACCGGCGGCGTGTCCGCGGACTGGCAGCCGGCATGGGGCAGGTTGCTCGTGCAGCCGACGGAGAGTTCCGCCGGCGTGATCGCCGTGATCGACGAGGGCAGCGCGACCTTCGGGTCGAGGACGCTCACCGTGGAGGTCGTCGCGATCGACGTGATGTAGAGGCTGCCCTCGACGATCTCGAAGTGGATCGGCGCGGTGATGCCGGTGTACGAATAGAGGTTGCCGCTGACGGGATCGAGCTGGTCGACCCGGTCGCCGGACCGCTGCGTGACCCACAGGCGGCCGCTGTCGTCGAGGGCGATCTGGGAGGGATTCAGGCGGCCGCTCGTCAGCGGCCAGAAGAGCCAGGAAGTCTCGGTCGCCGCGCCGGGGACCCACCGCACGAGCCGGTTGTCGCCGAAGTCCGCGAGCCAGAAGGCGCCGTCGGGGCCCACGATCATGTCGGCATAGGAGTAGGTTCCGGTCGAGCGGTAGTTGACGATCTCCAGGCTGTCGAGGTCCAGCGACTGGAGGACCCCGGCGGACTGCGGAAGCCAGACGAGGCCGTCCGGAGCCCGGTAGAAGGAGGCCGGGATCGTGCTCGGCACGACCCACTCGGTCAGCGCTCCGGTCGTGGTGTCGAGCTTGGCAAGAGCGCTCGTCCCGGAGTCGATCTGGCTCTCGCCGCTCTCGATGAACCAGACGACGTCGCCGTCGACCTCGAGCTTCACGGGATTGGCGCCGAGCTGGGCCGTGGTCCGGATCTGCCACTGCCGCATCACGCCGTCCTTCAGCCGGGCGATGATGTCGGCCGACGATTCCAGGAACCAGACGGACCCGTCGGGGGCGACCTGGATGTTCACGCCGTTGACGCGGGCGCTGTTCTGGGTCGGAAACTGGACTCCGGCCGGCACGGACGTGGTCTGCGCCGGGAGGGAGAGGGCCGTGGCGAGGAGGCAGGCCGCGAGCGCCGGGAGACGGAACTTCATGCGATCGGCGGATGATAACGCAGGGATCGGCCGGGGCATTTCTACCGCCGCGAAAACGTTTTGACCCATGGAACCATGAGCGCACCGACCTCACTCGCGGACATCCTCGCGCGGCGCACGGCGCCGGCCGCCCCGGAGCTCGTCGAAATGCTCCCGGACGGACGGCTGCGCTGTTATTCATGCGGACACCGTTGTCCCATCCCCGAGGGGCGCGAGGGAGTGTGCAAGGTCCGGTTCCGGAAGCACGACGTGCTCGAGGTGCCGCGCGGCTACGTGGGCGCCCTCCAGTGCGACCCGATCGAGAAGAAGCCGTTCTTTCACGCCCTGCCGGGCACGGACGCGCTGTCTTTCGGCATGCTCGGCTGCGACCTGCACTGCGCCTACTGCCAGAACTGGTTCACCTCGCAGTCGATTCGCGATCCCGCGGCGGCCGGCGCTCCCCGGGACGTCACGGCCGAGGAGCTGGTCGAGGAGGCGCTCGACTGCGGCGCCCCCACCATCGTGTCCACGTACAACGAGCCGCTCATCACGTCCGAATGGGCGGTCGAGGTCTTCCGCGCGGCGCGCGCGCGGGGGCTGCGCACCGCCTACGTCTCGAACGGCAACGGGACGCCCCAGGTCCTGGACTACCTGGCGCCATGGCTCGACTTCTACAAGGTGGACCTGAAGTCGATGGACGACAAGCACTATCGCGAGCTCGGCGGCGTTCTCCAGAACGTGCTCGACACGATCGCCGGCCTCCACGAGAGGGGCATCTGGCTCGAGGTGCTGACGCTGACAATTCCGGGATTCAACGACTCGGACGCCGAGCTCGCGCGGGCCGCGCGGTTCATCGCGTCGGTGTCGAAGGACATCCCGTGGCACGTGACGGCGTTTCACCCGGACTACAAGATGACCGACCGCGGCGCGACGCCGGCCGACACGCTCCTGCGCGCCTGCGAGATCGGCACGGCCGAAGGCCTGCGGTACGTGTATGCGGGCAACCTCGCGGGCCGCCTCGAGAAGTGGGAGAACACGCGGTGCCCGGGCTGCGGCGAGACGCTCGTCGAGCGGCGCGGCTTCCGGGTCCTCGCGAACCGGATCGACGGCGGGGCGTGCCCGCGCTGCGCCACGAGGATCCCGGGCCGGTGGGACGCGAAGGTCGAGGGCACGACGAGAACGCACGGGGTCCCGCTGCCGGTGCTTTAGTTCCGTCTTCGGCGACTCTTTTTCGAAGCCGGGCCCTCGCTTCGCTCGGCCCCGACTTCGACGCGGCGTTCTCTCGCCGCGGGCCTGATACCCTCCGTTCCGTGATTCCCGGTCGCGCCACGCCCGAGGGGACGCGCCGCTTCGCCGACCGGAGCGAGGCGGCGGAGGGCCACTTCCGCGAGGCGAGGGAGCTCTCGCTCTCCTCGCTCGGCGTCGGCACGTACCTGGGTCCCGAGGATGCGGAGACCGACGCGGGCTACGAAGCGTCGGTCGGTGTCGCGCTCGGCGCCGCCGTCAACGTCTTCGACAGCGCGATCAACTACCGCGGCCAGAAGAGCGAACGGGCGATCGGCCGCGCCCTCGCGAACGCCTTCCGCGAGGGGCTCGCGGCGCGCGACGAGGTCTTCGTCTCGACGAAGGGCGGGTTCCTGCCGCACGACGCCGACGATCCGCGGCCGCCGCGGCGTTACTTCCAGGAGGAATTCGTCGCCTCGGGCCTCGCTCCGGCGGATGCGATCGCGCAGGGCTGCCACTGCATGGCTCCGGCCTACCTGCGGGACCAGATCGCGCGGAGCCGCGCGAACCTCGGACTCGACACGATCGATCTCTACTACCTGCACAACCCGGAGACGCAGCTCGGAGCGGTGGACCGCACGGAGTTCCTCCGGCGCCTCGAGGAAGCGGCCGCGGTCCTCGAGGAGGAGGCCGCCGCGGGCCGGATCGCCGCATGGGGCGCGGCGACGTGGGACGGGTTGCGCGTGCCGCCCGATCACCCGGACCACCTCTCGCTCGAGGAGCTCGCCGCCGTCGCCGAGAAGGCCGGCGGCGCCGGGCACCACTTCCGGGCCGTGCAGCTCCCGACGAACCTCGGAATGACCCAGAGCGTGGTTTATCGGTCGCAGGCGGTCGGCGGCCGCCGAATGCCCGCCCTCGAAGCCTGCTCGGCGCTGCGCCTCGCCGCATTCGGGTCGGCGTCGATTCTCCAGGGCCGCGCCGTGGGAGTCGACTTTCCGGACGCCGTTTCCGGCGCCTTTCCCGAGGCGGAAAGCTCGCTCCTGCAGGCCCTTCAGTTCGCCCGCTCGGCGCCCGGCGTCACCGCGGCGCTCGTCGGCGTGTCGGATCCAGAGCACGCGGCCGAGGATTTCGCTCTCGCCCGCACCCCTCCCGCCTCCGGCACCCGGGTCCTCGACCTCTTCGTCTAACCGCCGGCGGATTCGGCAACCCGCTAAGTTCCTGAAGGCGGAGGGCGTTCGGGCGCGGGAGCCGGCGCCGCGGCATCTTGTTTTTTTCTGCAGAGTTTCGTCGTAGAATGAGGCGTTCCCGCCCGGACCCTGAGTCAGCGCGGCGGGCTGTTGGGAGCTCATGTCCGAAGATCCCTTGTCCCCGGAGAGTCTTACGTCCATCGAGGTTCAGCCGGAAGCCCCCTCTCACGGCGAGGGCCCGGCATCTCCCGGCGGCGATCGGCCCCATCGGCGCCGCCGTCGCCGCGGAGGACGCGGCGGACCCAACGGCAGCGGCGGAGGCGCCGCTCCCGGCCTCGATCGCGCGGAAGAGGCCGCCGCCTCCGGGCCCGAGCGCCCGGCGGAAGGCGTCCTCTCCATTCCGCCCAAGGAGAACGCGTCGGGCGTCCTCGTCTCGGCGCGCACGAACTACCTGCCGACGCCGAAGGACCCGATCGTGCCGCGCGAGCTGATCCAGCGCGAGAGCCTCGAAGCCGGCGCCTTCGTCTCCGGTTTCGCGGTCGACGGAAACCGCCCCGTTCTTCGCCGCGTCCAGACGGTGGAGGGACTCGAGCCCGGCGCGTTCCGGCAGCGGCCCTCGTTCCAGGAACTCGTCTCGATCGACCCGACCTCGCATCTCGTGCTCGAGACCGAGCCCGACGAGATGTGCGGCCGCGTCGTGGACCTGCTCACGCCGATCGGCCGCGGGCAGCGGTGCCTGATCGTCGCGCCGCCGAAGGCCGGCAAGACCACGCTGCTGAAGCGCATGGCGCACGCCGTCGAGGTCAACGACCCCGACGTCCACGTCATCGTTCTGCTCATCGACGAGCGGCCCGAGGAGATCACGGACTTTCGCCGCAGCGTCACGCGCGGCGAGGTCATCGCCTCGTCGGCGGACCTCTCCGCCGAGAATCACATCGCCGTCGCCGAGATCGTGGCGGAGCGCGCGCGCCGCATGATCGAGTGCGGCAAGCACGTGATCATCTTCCTGGACTCGATCACGCGCATGGCGCGCGCCTACAACCACATGCAGAAGGGCGGCGGCAAGATCATGTCGGGCGGCATCGACGCCCGCACGATGGAGAAGCCGCGCCGCTTCTTCGGGGCCGCGCGCAACGCGGAGGGCGGCGGCTCGCTGACGATCGTCGCGACCGCGCTCGTCGACACGGGATCGCGAATGGACGAGATCATCTTCCAGGAGTTCAAGGGAACCGGCAACACCGAGATCGTGCTCGATCGCGAGCTCTTCAACCGGCGCATCTTCCCCTGCATCAACATCCCGCAGTCGGGCACGCGCAAGGAAGAGAAGATCTACGACCCGGAGGATCTGCCGAAGATCGTCAAGCTGCGCCGCGCGCTCGCGGCCGTCGACAAGATCCAGGCGATGGAGCTCGTGCTCGGACGCCTGTCGAAGTTCCCGACGAACCGCGACTTCCTGAAGAGCTTCTAGAGCTTCGGATTCTGAGCGGGCCGCTTCGCGGCCCGACCGGAGAGAGAGGGAGAGTCCCAGCCGGCTCCTCTCCCAGGGAGCGATGACCCGGCTCTAACGCCTTCGGCTCTTGCGCTTCGTCCGCCCGTAGCCGTCCTCGCCGCCGGGAGCCGCGGGCTTCGGCTTCGTTTCCTCGCGCCGCGGCGCCGACGGGCGCGAGCGGAACCCCGCGTGCGCCCGCGGCGCCTGCGCGACGCGGCCCGAGCGGAAGAGGGACTCCGGGGGCCACTCGACGGGGATCTGGCGGCCGACCCGCTTCTCGATCGCGTCGAGCGAGAAGACGTAGTCGTCGCACGCGAAGGAGACCGCCGTGCCGAGCGCTCCCGCCCGTCCGGTGCGCCCGATCCGGTGGACGTAGTCCTCGGCGTCCTCGGGCAGGTCGTAGTTGATGACGTGCGACACGTTCTCGATGTGCAGGCCGCGCGAGGCGACGTCGGTCGCGACGAGGACCGCGAGCTTTCCGTCCTTGAACTCCTGCAGCATCTTCAGGCGCCGGTCCTGCGGCACGTTGCCGGCGAGCGCGCGGGTCGGATAGCCGTTCGCCGAAAGCCCGCGCACGAGGTCGGCCGCCGTCGTCCGCCGGTTGACGAAGATGAGGACGCGCTGGCCGCCCTCCTTCTCGAGGAGGCCCAGCAGGAGGCGGAACTTCTCCGAGGAGGAGACGTGGTAGAGCCGCTCGGTGATCCCGTGAGCGAGGACCCGCTCCGGCTCGATCTCGACCTTCTCGGCGTTGTTCGTGTGCTCGTACGCGAGCTCCATCACGCGGAGGGACAACGTCGCCGAGAAGAGGAGCGTCTGCCGGCGGTTGTAGGGCGGGCAGCGGCGCAGGATGCGCCGCAGGTCGCGGATGAATCCCATGTCGAACATGCGGTCCGCCTCGTCGATGACGAGGATCTCGACGTGCCGGAACGAGACGGCGCCCTGCTGCTCGTAGTCGAGGAGGCGGCCGGGCGTTCCGACCAGCAGGTCCGGGGTGCGCTTCACGGCCTCGCGCTGCAGGCGGTAGTCGATGCCGCCGAAGACCGCGAGCGTCGAGAGCCCGGTATGGCGGCCGAGCACCTCGGCGTCGGCGCGGATCTGGGCGACGAGCTCGCGAGTCGGGGCGACGACGAGCGCCCGCGGCCCGCGGCGTCCCGGCGGCCCGGTCTTCAAGAGGCGCGAGAAGATCGTGATCAGGAAGGCGGCCGTCTTGCCGGTGCCGGTCTGCGCCTGGCCGGCGACGTCCTTGCCGGCGAGCGCCAGCGGCAGGGTTTTCGCCTGGATCGGGGTGGCGAAGACGAAGCCGGCGTCGGCGATGCCCCAGCGGACCTCGTCCGAAACCGGGTAGTCGGCCAGCAGCGTGTCGGTGAGGTGATGTTCCGGGGTCGTCGCGGTCATGAGGCCGGGCAGGATAGTACACCGCGCCGAGGGCACGCCGCCCCGCGGCGGGGAAACGCCGCGAGAAAGGGCGCCGGAGACGCCGTGCTCAACCGAGCGTGCGTCCGAAGTCTCCGACGAGGGGGCGGCCGGTCGCCTTCGCCAGGGCGAGTCCGATCGCCCGCTTCTCCTTCGGCCCGGCGGCTCCCGCGATCGGATGGAGGCGTCCTCCCGCCCGCGCGGCGAGGCGCGTGACGGCCCAGGTCCACCAGGGAGACAGCGGCCAGAGCGTCTCGCGCCAGCAGTCGAGCTCCGACAGCGGAATCGTCTCGATCCGGGTCCGCTCGAAGACCATCGATCGGATCGTGACCGCATCGGGCCCGGCGTCGATCTTCTCTTCCGCGAACGAGAGCGCGGCCAGCCCGATGAGCGCGAGCGGCGCGGAGACGAGGACCGCGGCACTGAGGAAGAGGAGCAGCGGCAGCGGGAGGTCCGCGAAGTCGCCGCGCCGGGCCGCGGCTTCCCAGGCGTGTCCGAGCCGGAGAGAGCCGACGATGGCGGCCGCGGCCACCGCGGCCCCGAGCGCGATCACGCGGCGGCGCCACCACGGGTCGCCGGCCAGAGCGGGAATCCGCACGGTGACGCCGCCGGCGCGGGGTTCGATCGCCACGCGCGGCCTCTTCATTCCGAGCGGCGCTCGACGCGACGACGCGGGAGGGAACGTCTCGTTCTCGGCATTCCCCAAAGTATGAGACAGCCTCAAGTCATTGAAAACTCTCGGCCGTCATCCGAGGCCTTCTCGTCGGCACCGGGGTTGCCCGACGCCGCGGAGCCCCTTTCCGCACCCTGCACGCCCGCACCGCGATTGTATGATCCGGGTTCCCGGCGGCGAGCCGGTCCGGGGAGGAGGACGGATCGTGGTGAAGAAGAAGTCGAAGACCAAAACCGCGAAGAAGGCCGGAAAGCCCGCGCGCGCGGCGAAGAAATCGACCCGCAAGGCCGGAAGGGCAGCGGCCCGGAAGGCGCCTGCGCGCCGCGCGGCCAGGGCGTCGCGCTCGAAGAAGGCGGCCCCGCGCCGGAGCGGCGCGACGCCGTCGAAGAAGAGCGCATCCTCGACGAAGAAGAAGGCGGCATCGCCGCGAACGGCCTCTGGCGGCTCCCGACGCGAGGCGGCGGCTCCGGCGGCCGCCCTTCCGATGGCCGCCGCGGCGTCCGCGGCGGGCGAGGACTACGCGGGCGAGAGCTGGCGCGAGGAGGAGCTCTCCGCGGCGGAGATGGACGCGGATGCGCCCGAGCTCGACGAGCTCGAGTCGGAACTGGAAGACACCGAGATCGGCGGGGAAGGGGAAGACGAGACGGAATGGTGATTCCCTTTCCCCAAAACGGGAGTAGGATCGGTTCGTAAGCGCTCCCATTGCCGGGCTCTTGCTCGGCTCGCGAGAGGAAGGTCCCGAGAAATCGGGACCTTCGACTTTTCGGGGGCTACTTCGAGACCGGTGTCGGCCGGCGGTTCCGGTCGAGGTTGACGTAGGTGACCTCCGCCTCCGTGACGCGGACGCGGTTGCCGACCCCCTCGCGAGTCTGCGAGAACACCTCGACCGAGACGGTGATCGACGTCTTTCCGATGCGCACGAGGCGCGTGTAGAACGACACCAGGTCGCCGACGTAGACGGGCTCGTGGAAGACGACCTCGCGCATGGCGACGGTCACGAGGAAGTCGGCGCCGTGACGCTTGGCCTCGACCGCCCCGGCCTGATCGATGAACGAGAGGATCACGCCGCCGAAGATCGTCCCGTGCGCGTTGGTGTCCTTCGGCATCATGATGACGCGGATCGCGGGCTCGCGCCGATCCTCCGGACCCGTTCCCGCCGCGCTCAGTAGCCGCCGCCCTTCTTGGGGACGCGGGGCGTCCCGTAGATGGTTCCGATGCGCACCGCGGCGCCGTCGGTGAGGTTGATCGTCATCGTGCCGTCGTGAAAGTAGTAGGTCCAGATCTCGTGGCGGGCGTCCTTGCCCTCGGTGCCGACCGCGAAGGACGGCTGGCCGATCGCGGTCACGAGCTGCTCGCGCGAGAGGCCGGGGTCGACCTTCCGGCGCGCGTCGGTCATGCTGCCCGGCACGATCTTCGAGCCGACCCCGGCGATCTCGCGCGCGGCCTTGAGCTCGCGTCCCTCCCACCAGCGCGGCAGCCAGAGCGCCGCCACGAGGGCGATCGGGATGACGATGACGGCCGCGATGAGCCCGCGGCGGGGTCCGGCCTGGCGGTCCTTCAGCAAACCCGCCCCCCGGACTGGCCGAAGGAACGGCGCACCGAGCCCTCGAGCGCGCGGGCGCGGCGGGCGAGCGCCCGGGCCGCGTCGCCGCGCGTCGGGAGGCGGTCGGCCACCGCGGCGACCTCCTCGAGCGCGGCGCGCGCCTCGAAGGTCTCGGCGGCGCGGGCCTCGAGCTCGTCGGCCTCGAGGGCGCCCGCGAGCCGCGCGGGCACCGCGACCGCGACGCGGCGCAGCAGGCGCGCCTCGTCCGGCTCCCGCGCGGCGAGCTCCGTCGCGATGGCGTACGCGTCTCTCGCGAGCGCGATCGCTTCGTTCCAGAGCGGATTGTTCTTGTAATCGGGCCGAACCGACATTGCCACCATTCTAGCCCGATGCGTTTGCATCAGTCTTGCCCTCCCGGCTTGGATACAATCCCGCCGCCATGAAACAAAAAGTGACCGTCGTCGGCGCCGGCAACGTCGGCGCGACCGCCGCGCAGCGCATCGCCGAGAAGGAGCTCGCGGACGTCGCCCTGATCGACATCATCCCCGGCGTCCCCCAGGGCAAGTCTCTCGACATGATGGAGTCGGCCCCGGTCGAGAAGTTCGACGCGCGAATCGTCGGCGCGAACGACTACGACGTCGCGAAGGGCTCGGACGTGGTCGTCATCACGGCGGGCGTGCCCCGCAAGCCCGGCATGAGCCGGGACGACCTCGTCGCGACAAACGAGGGGATCGTCGCCGACGTCGTGCGGAAGGTCCTTCCCGGCTCGCCGGACGCGATCCTCATCATCGTGTCGAACCCGCTCGACGCGATGTGCGAGGTGGCCCGGCGGGTCTCGAAGCTGCCGCGGGAGCGCGTCTTCGGGATGGCCGGCGTCCTCGATTCCGCCCGGATGCGCTGGTTCATCGCCGACGCTCTGAACGTCTCGGTCGAGAACACGCACGCCTTCGTGCTCGGCGGGCACGGCGACACGATGGTGCCGCTGCCGCGCTTCTCGACGGTGGCGGGCATCCCGATTCCAGAGCTTCTCCCGAAGGAGAAGATCGACGCGATCGTGAAGCGCACGCGCGACGGGGGCGCCGAGATCGTCAACCTGCTGAAGACCTCCGCGTGGTACGCGCCGGCCTCGGCGGTCGTCGAAATGGTCGATGCGGTCCTGAAGGACAAGAAGAAGATCCTGCCCTGCGCGGCGTATCTGCAGGGCGAGTACGGCATGAAGGACGTGTACCTCGGCGTGCCGGTCAAGCTCGGCGCGAAGGGCCTGGAGCAGGTCGTCGAGATCGCGCTCACGCCCGAGGAGAAGCAGGCGCTCGGAAAGTCGGCGGACGCGGTCCGGGAGCTCTTCCGGATCCTCAAGGTCTAGCTTGCCGGTCGCGGGTTTCGCCCCCGGGCGGGAAGACGGGGTCTGGATATAATCGCCCGCCTTTCACGATGAAAGTCCACGAATACCAGGCCAAGGCCCTCCTGGCGCACTTCGGCGTCGCCGTGCCGCGCGGCGAGGTGACCGACAGCCCCTCGGAGGCCCGCGAGATCGCGAAGCGGCTCGGCGGCCGCGCCGTCGTCAAGGCCCAGATCCATGCGGGGGGGCGCGGCAAGGGCGGCGGCGTGAAGCTCGCCAAGGACCCGGAGGAGGCCCACGACCTCGCCCGGCGGATGCTCGGGATGACGCTCGTGACGCCGCAGACCGGCCCGGCCGGACGCGTCGTGCACAAGGTGCTCGTCGAGGAGGCCCTCGACATCGCGCGCGAGCTCTACCTCGGCATGACGCTCGACCGCGGCCGCGGCCTTCCCGTGATGATGGCGTCGCTCTCGGGGGGGATGGAGATCGAGGAGGTCGCCGCGAAGGACCCCGCCGCCATCGTCCGCGAAGCGATCGACCCGGCCTCGGGGATGTTCCCGTTCCAGGCGCGCAAGCTCGCGTTCGCGCTCGAGCTTCAGGGCGAGAGCTTCAAGAAGGGCGTCGCGTTCATGCAGGGACTGTTCCGCTGCTACGTCGAGACCGACGCGAGCCTCGCCGAGATCAATCCGCTCCTCGTGACGAAGCAGGGCGACGTGCTCGCGCTCGACGCCAAGATGAACTTCGACGACAACGCGCTGTTCCGGCATCCCGACATCCGGGAGATGCGCGACCTCGCCGAGGAGGACCCGCTCGAGGTCGAGGCCTCGCGATTCGGCCTGAACTACATCAAGCTCGACGGGAACGTCGGCTGCATGGTCAACGGGGCCGGCCTCGCGATGGGCACGATGGACCTCGTGAAGCTCGCCGGCGGCGAGCCCGCCAATTTCCTCGACGTGGGCGGCGGCGCCAACGAGGAGCAGGTCAAGAACGCGTTCCGGATCATCCTGTCGGACAAGAACGTGCGCGCGGTGCTCATCAACATCTTCGGCGGGATCATGCGCTGCGACATCATCGCGAAGGGCGTCGTGGCGGCGGTCCGCGAGATGGGGCTCTCCATCCCGGTGGTCGTGCGGCTCGAGGGCACGAACGTCGACGAGGGCAAGGCCATCCTGCGCGAATCGGGGCTCAAGATCACTCCGGCCGACGGCCTCGAGGACGCGGCGAAGAAGGCCGTCGAGGCGGTGCGATGAGCGTGTGGGTCGGGAAGTCGACGCGCCTCCTCGTGCAGGGCCTGACCGGGCGCGAGGGAACGTTCCACGCGCTCGCCTGCCGCGAGTACGGCACGAACGTCGTCGCCGGCGTCACGCCCGGCAAGGGCGGCACGGCGCACGAGGGGATCCCGGTGTTCGACACGGTCGCGGACGCGGTGCGCGAGACCGGGGCGAACGCGTCCATGATCTTCGTGCCGCCGCCGTTCGCGGCCGACGCGATCGTCGAGGCGGCGGACGCGGACGTCGGTTTGATCGCGTGCATCACCGAGGGCATCCCGACGAACGACATGATCCGCGCGAAGGGTTTCCTCGCGCGCCAGGCGGCGGCGGGGCGTCCGGTGCGGCTCATCGGCCCGAACTGCCCGGGCATCATCACGCCCGGCGAGTGCAAGATCGGCATCATGCCCGGCCGGATTCACCGGCCCGGCACGATCGGCGTCGTGTCGCGCTCGGGAACGCTGACGTACGAGGCCGTCGACCAGCTCACGCGCCTCGGCCTCGGCCAGTCCACGGTCGTCGGCATCGGCGGCGATCCGGTCAACGGCACCAGCTTCATCGACTGCCTCGCGGCCTTCAAGGACGACCCCGGCACGGAGGCCGTCGTGCTCATCGGCGAGATCGGCGGCATGGCGGAGGAGGAGGCGGCCTGCTGGGTCGCCGGAAATCTGAAGAAGCCGGTCGTCTCGTTCATCGCCGGACAGACCGCGCCGCCCGGCCGCCGCATGGGCCACGCCGGCGCGATCATCGCGGGCGGCAAGGGCACCGCGGCCGAGAAGATGAAGGCGCTCGAGGCGGCCGGCATCGGCGTCGTGCGTTCGCCGGCCCACATCGGCAGGAAGATCCAGGAGATGCTGCGTCGCTGAACGCGCGCTTCGCCTCCGGACCGACCATTCAGAAAGGGGAGACTCCTTGGAACGCACTCTGACCATCCTGAAGCCGGACTCGGTCGCGGCCGGCAAGACCGGTGCGATCCTGGCGCAGCTCGAGAAGGAGGGCTTCCGCTTCGTCGGCCTTCGACGCATGCGCCTCTCGAAGGACCAGGCGCGGGCCTTCTATGCCGTGCACCGCGAGCGGCCGTTCTACGACGCGCTCGTCGCGTTCATGACCGAGGGACCGGTCGTGGTGGCCGCGCTCGCGCGCGAGAACGCCGTCGCGCACCTGCGCAAGACGATGGGCGCGACGGACTCCCGCAAGGCCGACCCCGGCACGGTACGGCAGCTCCACGGCACCGACATCGAACGCAACGCGATCCACGGCAGCGACTCCGCCGAGAACGCCGCGAAGGAGATCGCGTTCTTCTTTTCGGATTCGGAACTGATCTGACCGGACGCGCGCGTCCGCGCGGCGTCCGGTCATCCCGAGCGAAGCGAGGGATCCCTTTCTGAGGGATCGCCTTCCTTCTCCAGCCGCAGCGCCACCAGGATCCGGTTCGCCACGCCCCTCAGGATCGCGACCTCGCGCTCGGTGAGCGGCCGCGCCGCGACGAGGGCCCGCCAGTCGCGCAGAGACCTGTCGCGGTGTCCGGTGTCGTAGAAATCGATCGCCTCGAGCGCGCGGTCCCAGTGGGCGAGCGCCGCCTCGACGTCCGAGGAGGGCGCGAGCGTGGCCGACTCCCGCTGTGCCGCGTGCGCGTCGCCCCCGAAGCCTCTCGCGACCGCGAGCACGACGGCGATCGCGTGCGAGAGGTTCATCGTCGGGAATCCGGGATCCGTCGGGAGCCGCAGGCAGGCCGTCGCGCGCGCGATCTCGTCCTCCGTCAGCCCGCTCCTCTCCGGGCCGAAGACGAGGGCCGCCGGAACGCCGGGGTGCGCCGCCAGATGGGCGGGCAGCTCCGAGAGCGAGAGGCTCGGCGCGCGGCCGCGGCCCCGCAGGGACGACGTGGCGACGACGACGGGCAGGTCGGCCACTGCGGACGGAAGGTCGGGATGGCGCGCGATCGACGCGAGGAGGTCGTCGGCGCCCGCGGCGAGGCGCGCCGACTCCTCGTCCGGCACCACCGCCGGCTCGACGACGCGGAGAAGCCCGATGCCGAAGTTCCTCGCAACCCGGGCGATCGAGCCGAGGTTCCCCGCATTCTGCGGCCGGACCAGGACGAGGTGGAGCGTCGTCGGCAAGCGAGGCCAGTCTAAAGTCTGGAAGGGACAGGGAGAACTCGTTTCGTTTCCGGGATCTGCGCACCGGCGGGGAATCCGGCGAGGCTCGGCGGCCTTATAATTTGTCGGTGAAACCTTTCCTGGCGGCCGCGCTGCTGCTTTTCCCGCCTCTCGCCACGGGGCAGGCGCCGGGCGCGCCGCCCGAGGAGCCCCCGACCTTCTCCGAGTCCGCCGGCGCCGAGTACGTCATGCTGCCGGTCCTGGTCACGGACAAGAAGGGCCGCTTCGCCGACGGCCTGCGCAAGGAGGACTTCGTGCTGCGCGTCGGCGACACGCGCGTGCCGGTCGACACGTTCGACCGCGACGAGTCCGCGCCGGCCTCGTTCGCCTTTCTCGTCGACACGTCCGGGAGCATGGGCGTCGCGAAGAAGCTCGAGAACGCGAAACACGCGATCCGCACGATCGTGAGCGCCCGGAAGCCGGGCGACGACTTCGCGCTCTTCGCCTTCTCCGAGGGCGAGGTGCGGATGGTTGCGGATTTTTCCGCCGATCCCGCCGGACTCCTCGGGTCGCTCGGGGACCTCGAGGCCTCCGGCCAGACGGCGCTCTTCGACGCCGTCGCGGCGACGCCCGAACGGATGATGAAGGGCCGCAACAACAAGCGCGCGATCCTGCTCTTCACCGACGGCGTCGACAACGCGAGCGAGCTGACGGCCGAAAAGATGGCCGAGCTCTTGCAGCGCGTATCGGTGCCGGTCTATCCGATCGGCATGAAGAACTCGGCGTTCGACGCCCTCTCGGAAAGGGAGCGTCAGGAGCTGTCGGTGGACAATCTGCAGATGCTGGCGGCGTCGAGCGGTGGGAGGCTCCACCTGGTTTCCGGGGACGACGACCTCCGGCCGCTCGCCACCCAGATCTCGAGCGAGGTGCGGCAGCAGTACCTGCTGGGATTTGCTCCCTCGGGCAAGGGGGACGTAAAATACCGGATCGTCGTCGTTTCCGTCATCAAACCCGGTTCCTGGGTGGTGCGGACGAGGCGTGGTTACCGGGGCACGGCCCCGGGAGGCTCTTAACCTTCATTTTTCAGGAGGTGCAGATGGTCCAAGGTCGGCGGGTCAATCTGGTGTTCACGGTCGGAGCGCTTCTTTTGGGGTCCTTCGGGCTCACCGCGTGCGCGACGAAGAAGTACGTGGGTGAGGAGGTCGGCAAAAGCAGCGCCGCGACGGAGAAGCGGATCAACGACGTCGAGTCGCAGGTCGAGGCCACGCAGACGAAGGTGAAGTCGCACGACGCCAAGCTGGCGGAGCTCGACACGGCCACCCGTCAGGCGCTCGAGCGCGCGCAGGAGGCGGGCAAGCTCGCCGAGGGCAAGTTCGTCTACTCGCTCGTCCTCTCCGACGACGCGGCGAAGTTCCCGGTCAACAAGTACGAGCTCTCCAACGAGGCGAAGGAGGCCCTGAACGCCTTCGCCGAGCGTCTGAAGGGCGAGAACCGCAACGTGTACCTGGAGATCCAGGGCCACACCGACTCCACCGGGTCCGCGGACTACAACATGAAGCTCGGTTCCGAGAGGGCCGAGGCGGTGCGCCGTTACCTGAACAAGCAGGGCGTCGCGCTCAACCGGATGTCCACGATCTCCTACGGCGCGTCCGAGCCGGTCGAGTCCAACAAGACCAAGGAAGGCCGTTCCAAGAACCGCCGCGTGGTCGTCATCGTCCTCGCGTAGCGGATCGGTCTCCGTCTCCCGGTTCGTTCCGCGGCCCGGCATTGCCGGGCCGCTTTTTTCGTGCCGCGCGCAGCGCGGCGAGCGCGCGCTCGAAGTCCTCGGGCAGCGGCGCCTCGGAGGAAACCGCGCGGCCGGTGACCGGATGGCGGAAGCCGAGCGTGCGCGCGTGCAGCATCTGCCGCGGCGCGCGGTCCGAGGCCCCCGATGCGGTCCCGTAGACCCGATCGCCGAGAATCGCGTGTCCCGCCTCCGCGAAGTGGACGCGGATCTGGTGCGTGCGGCCGGTCTCGGGGCGGACCGCCACGAGCGCCGCGTCCGGAAAGCGCTCGAGGGTGCGGAAGCGGGTGACGGCGCGTCGGACGGTGGCACCTCTTCCTGCCGCGCGGCCGCCTCTCCTCGCCGGGCCGCCCTCGGTTCCCTCGGCCCGCCCGGCGGCGCGTCGTTCTCCCGCCGCGCGTCCGCGCGCGGTGCGGCGGCGCAGGCCCGCCTCGCGCACGAGGTCGGCGTCGAGCGTGCCCTGGTCTGGCGGCGCGCCCTGAACCAGCGCCACGTACTCGCGCTCGATCGCGTGCGTCCGGAAGAGCTCCTGCAGGACGTGGAGCGCCTCCCGGCTGCGGGCGAACGCGAGGGCGCCGGAGGTGTCCTTGTCGAGGCGGTGCACGATGCCGGCGTACGAGCGGCCTCCGTAGCGGCGCTGCAGGTAGTGCAGGGCGCGGCTCCAGGCGGTGTCCTTCTCGCGCGCCTCGGTCGGCACCGTGAGGAGGCCGGCGGGCTTGTCGACGATGAGGACGTCGGCGTCCTCGTGCAGCACCGGGAGACGGGAGCGCACCCGCCGCTGCTGCGGCCGCGCGGGGTCGAAGGAGACGCGCGCGCCCTCGGCCAGCTCCCGGCCGGGCTCGTCCGCCGGGACGCCGTCCACGTCGACGCGCCCCGAGCGGACCGCCTCGCGCGCGGCGCGGCGCGAGAGCCCGAAGGTGCGCGCGACCGCGAGGTCGAGCCTCACCGAGCGGCCTCGGCCGCGCCGGCGGCGGGAAGATCGATCTCGACGAAGAACTGCGGATCGCCGATGTGCGCGTCCGGCGCCGCTCCCGGGCCGAACGCGGCCGCGGGACGGAAGCGCGCGCGGGCGGCGGCGTCGAGCGCCGGGTAGTAGTCGCGGCCGAAGGCCAGGGCCCCCTCGCCGACGGCGAGCACGTTCGCGCGCACGAGCGCGTCGGGCGGCCGCGCGGCGAGGAGCGCGGCGGCGCGCCGCTCGCCGTCGGCGTCGAGGTTGCCCGGGAAGAACTGCTCCTCGCGGAAGGGATTCCGGCGGCCGAGCACGTACGCGAAGAAGCCGGCCTCGGGGAAGCCGGCGAGCGTTCGCGCCTCCGGCGTCCGGGAGAGCGCGGCGAGGGCGCCGGCCGTGGCGGCCGCCACCGGCTCGGGAAGCATCACGCCGCCGGCGGGGGTCTCGACGCGCGCCCACGGCCGCCCGCGGTGGAAATCGCGGATCGCGAGACCGCGGAAGAGGGCGAAGACGACGAGCGACGCGGCGACGAGGCGGGGCAGGCTCCTCCCCACGGCGGCGCCCGCGCGGTCCGCCGCGGCGAAGAGCCCCGCCTGCGCGACGACGAGCGGCAGCGGGAGGAAAAACGCCGGATACGGTCCCACGTAGCCCGCGGCGAGGAGCACGCGCGCGGCGAAGAGCGCCGCGATCCAGAGGGCCGCGTCGGGCACGGTCGCGGAGGCTCCGGCGGGCGGGGTTCCCCGCTCGCGGCGGGAGAATGCCGCGTCGGCAGCCGGACCGAGGGAACGGAGGGCCGGCGGCCGAGAAAAGAACAGCGATCCGACGAAGCGCGATGCCGCGGCGGCGATCACCGCGAGCGGCACGAGGCGCACGAGCGGCGGAACGAGGGACAGCGACCCGGCGAGCGAGTCGGGCGGGCGCGCGGCGATCGCGGCGGCCGCGACGAGAGCCGCGACGAGGGCGATCTCGGCGAGCGCTCCGCCGCGCGGGCGCCCGGACGCGCGGAGCCGCGACGCGACCGCCGCCGTCGTGACGATCGCGGCGGCGAAGATCACGAGGACGACGAGGGCGAGCGCGAGCTCCGTCAGGCGCAGCGCCGGCCGGTCGAGACCGGCATACGCGCGATAGACGTTCCGGAAGGCGGCGGGCGGATCGAGCAGGGCGAGCCAGCCGTCGCGCACGAGCGTCGAGCGGGGAATCCCGAGCGACAGCATCGCGTATCCTGCGGCGGCGGCGGCGATCGGCGCCCCCGCGAGGGGGACGAGCCGGCGAGGACGCCGGCGGGCGGCGAGCGCGAGCGCCGCGGCGCCGGCGAGGCCGATTTCCGGGCGCGCGAGCAGCGCCGCGAGGACGCCGACTCCCGCCGCGGCGTCCGCGGGCGCAGGCTCCCGCGTCGCGCCGGCGAGGGCCGCCGTCAGCCCCGCGACGGCGATCGCGACGTCGAAGCTGAAGGGAAAGAGCCAGCCGCCGGGCCGCAGGAACACCGCCGTGGCGATCGCGACCGAGAGGGCGAGCGCGGCGCGCCAGGGCGACAGCCACCGCCGGGCCAGGATCTGCAGCGCCGCGAGGTGCGCGGCCGCGACCGCGGCGCAGAGGGCGACCCGGGCCGGCAGCGACGGTCCGGCGGCCCCCTCGACGATCGCCGCGAGGTACGGGCCGAGCGGCCCATGGAAGAACTGCACGTCCGCCCAGAGCCGCTCGCCCTGCGCGAGCCGCCGCGGCACCATGAGCTCGCGGCCCGAGTCGACGTACGGCTCGATCCAGCGGTTCCAGGAGACGAGGGCGAGGCCGACGAAGACGAACCATGGCAGCGCCGCCGCGAGCGTCTGCCGTCTGCTCTCTGCGGTCCGCGATCTGACGATTCTCGTAGGATAACTCCCGTGCAGGAAAAGATGGCCACGCAGAACCCGGTGGCGCGGGCGATCGCGTCGGCGACCTCGCGCCTCTGGTTCCCCGCGGCGCTCCTGGCCTCGCGCAATCTCCCGCGCCCGCTCATGCACCGCGGCGGACGCGCGCTCGCCGCGGTCTACTACCGGCTCCGGCCAAAGTACCTGCGCGCGGCGCGGCGCAACCTCGCGGTGATTCTCGGGGAGAGCGAGGACGCACCCGAGGTGCGGCGGCTCGCCTCGGAGATGGTCGCCTCGCACTTCCGCGCCTGGGTCGACTTCATGCACTTCGCGACGCGCCCTCCCGGGGACGCCGCGCGCCTCGTCGAGGGCGTCGTCGGCTACTCGCGGATCGTCGAGGGGCGGCTCGCCGGCAAGGGCGTGCTGCTCCTGACCGCGCACCTCGGCAACTGGGAGGTCGGCGGGCTGATGCTCGCGCAGGTCAAACAGCCGATCCACGTCGTGCTGGTGCCGGACATCTTTCCCGGCGTCGAGCGGGAGCGCCGGCGCCTCCACGCGCGCTGCGGCGTGACCGAGATCCGCGTCGACCACAGCTTCGTGCCGACGCTCTCCGTCCTGCGCGCGCTGGGCGAGAACGAGATCGTGGCGATGCAGGGCGACCGCGACTTCGACAACACGGGCATCGCCGTTCCCTTCTTCGGCCGCGAGGCCTTCTTTCCGCGCGGGCCGCTCCGGGTCGCGATGGCCTCCGGCGCGGTCGTGCTGCCCGCGTTCATCGTGGGGCTCCCCGACGGCCGCTATCGCGCGATCGTCGAGGAGCCGCTGCCGATCGTCGCGGACGGCGACCGCGACGCGGCGCTCCGAAGGAATCTGCTCACCTACGTCCAGCGGCTCGAGCGCTACGTCCGCCAGTATCCCGAGCAGTGGTACTGCTTCTATCCGTTCTGGGACGACCCGTCGCGGCGCGGACGGACGGAGACGGGAGGGCGGAGGACGGAGGACGCGCCGGTCCGCGGCTAGCGGGCCGGCCGCCGGGCGGACACGGCGGCGACGAAGAAGTCCTCGTAGTGCCGCGCGAGAGTCTCGACGTCGGGCAGGATCTGGGGGGCTTCGAAGCCGGCGGCGGAGAACGCGCGGCGCCAGCTCTCCGGCGTCAGGAAGCCGTGTGTCGGCCGCGTCGCGGGGTCGGTCGCGACTCCCGTGAAGTTCTCGAGGAAGTTGAAGACGAACTCGACGTAGATCGGCTGCCCCGGAAACGGCCGCACGCACTCCGAGAAGATGGCGACGCCGCCCGGGCGCAGCGCCTCGCGGATCCGGCCGAGCGTCGCCGCGAGGTCGCGGGCGATGTGCACGGTGTTGACGGCATAGACGACGTCCGCCTCGCCCGCCGGAACGCCCTGGGCCGCGAAGTCGGCGTTCATGTCGAGACGGCCGAATTCGACCGGCAGGGCGGGAAAGCGCTGGCGGATCGCGCGCTCCGCGCGGCGGAGAAACGTCGGCACGATCTCGGTGAACCGGTAGCGCCCGATCCGGCCGAGCGCGCCGTCGCGCGCGAGCCGCTCGCCGAGGGCGAGCGCCGCCGAGCCCGAGCCGCCGCCGATCTCCAGAATCGTCGCGGGGCGCCCCGCGGGGAGTCCGCGGGCGACCGCCTCGGCGCCGAGACGGTTGTTGATCTGGTAGAGCAGGTTGTCGTTCGAGAAGTACTCGAACCACAGCGGCAGGCGAGCGGGGGAGAAGAGGATCTCCTCGCCGGTCTTCTCGCCGCGCAGGAACTCCGGGACGTGATCGACCATCGCCCGCACGACGGCGAACGCCGGCGCCGCACGGGGCTCGATGGCGCGGGCGCGCGCCTCGGGGGCGTCGGGATCGCCGGGGGGGAGCGGGTCGCGGGAGCGATACACCGCGCCGCCGTCCTCGCCGGCGCGCTCGAGGTAGGCCGCGGCGGCGAGCTTGTCGAAGAACCAGCGGATCGGGGTCTCGGCGCGCGGGGCCCAGCCGTGCGTTCGCACGATGTCGGCCGCGGACGCGCCCGCGCGGAGCTCCGCCTCGAGCTCGAGCGAATGCACGAGGGAGAGGACCGACTCGACCGTGAACCGGTCGAACTGTTCCGCGCAGAGGATGAACTCGTGGGAGAAGAGCGCGCGGATCGCGGGGTCCGGGATGCGCGCGAGCAGCGTGCCGAGGTCCTCCGTCCGCTGCGCCACGGCCGGATTCTAGTGCGCGGCGGCGGTCCGACCGGCTACACTGTTTCCCCGACGCATGAAATTCCTGGCCGCGGCGCTGACCGCGCTGCTCGTAAACGCCGCGCGTCTGTTCGCGGCGCCGGCCGCCGCCCCGCCGGCTCCGGGACGGATCGTGATCCTCGGGTTCGACGGCGTGGACGCCCACATCGTCGAGGACATGATCGCGCGCGGTGAGCTGCCGAATCTGGCCGCGCTCCAGAAGCGCGGCGGCTATGCGCCCCTGACGCCGACCGTGCCGGCGCAGACGCCGGTGTCGTGGGCGACGTTCTCGACCGGACTCGACCCCGGCGGCCACGAGATCTTCGACTTCTTGAAGCGCGACCCCGCGAACCGGATCCCGACCTTCGCCGTGGCCGAGGAGCTCCAGGTCCCCTTCCTCTTCGGGACGAACAACCCTCCGATCTTCGCGGCGGCCGCCGCGGCCGTGCTCGGGATACCGGCCGTGCTCCTCCTCTGGCGGCGCCGGCGCGCCGCAGGCATCGTCCTCGCCGTCGCGGCCATCGCCGCCGCGGCGGGCGCGTTCGCGGCCGCGAAGGCCTGGCTGCCCGCCGAGCGTCCCTGGGTGCGCAACAACCGCCGCGGGCCGGTCTTCTGGGCGGAGGCCGGCGCGCGGCCGGCCACCGTCGTGCGCATGCCGGTCACGTTTCCGCCCGAGGCGTTCGACGGGGGCCGGATGCTGTCGGGCCTCGGGGTGCCGGATCTCTCGGGCCGGATCGGCCGGCCCGCCTACTACACGTCCGACCCCTTCTTCGCGCCGCGCGAGGGCAACGACTTCTCGGTCGAGATCACGCGACTGGAGTCGAACACCGGCAGCCAGACGACGAAGATCGTCGGTCCGCCGGGGCGGGCGTTCGGCCGCGCCGGCACGATCGACCTGCCGATGACGCTGTCGGTCACCGATGCGCGCGACAAGCTCGCGGTGCAGGTGCCGGGCACCCGCGTGGAGCTCGCTCCGGGACAGTGGAGCGACTGGGTCCCGCTCGTCTTCCGCGTCAACCCGCTGATCTCCGTGCACGGCTACGCGCGGCTGCGCCTCGCATCGATCCAGCCGGAGATCGGCCTGTACCTCTCGCCGATCCAGTTCGACCCGGACCACCTGCCGCCGGGATTTGAGATCTCGTCGCCGCCGGAGTTCGCCCGCGAGCTCGTGGCCCGATTCGGCCGCTACAAGACGATGGGCTGGGGCATCGACACCTGGTCGATCCAGTCGGCGACGCTCTCGGAGGAGGCGTTCCTGGAGGACGTGCGGAAGACCGAGGAGCAGGAGCGGCGCATGCTCGCGGGCCTCCTCGGCGGTGGCGAGAAGCTCCTGTTCCACTACTTCGAGTTCCCGGACCGCGTCGCCCACGTCTTCTGGCGCTTCCGCGACCGCGAGCACCCCGCGTACGACGCCGCCCTCGCCGCGAAGTACGGCGACGCCGTCGAGAAGGCGTATCGGTCGATGGACGAGATCGTCGGCGAGACCGCGAAGGCGCTGAAGCCGGAGGACGTCCTGATCGTGCTGTCCGACCACGGCTTCGCCACATGGCGGCGCTCGGTCAACTACAACTCGTGGCTCGTCGAGAACGGCTACCTCGTCCTGAAGGGAAGCGCGCGCCGGCAGAACCTCGAGGCGCTCTTCTCGCGGGGGCAGTTCTGGGAGGCGGTCGACTGGACGAAGTCGAGGGCCTACGGGATGGGCCTCGGCGACATCTACGTGAACCTCGCGGGCCGCGAGACCGGAGGCATCGTGACGCCGGGCGCCGACTACGAGGCGCTGCGCAACGAGATCGCGTCCCGGCTGACGGGGCTCGTGGATCCGAAGAACGGCGAGAAGGCGGTGTCGCGCGTCTTCAAGCGCGAGGACGTCTACCGCCGCTTCGATCCGCGCCTGATCCCCGACCTGATCGTGACGAACCGGCCCGGATACCGCGTCTCCTGGCAGTCCTCGCTCGGCGTGCCGACGGAGAACGTGTTCGAGGACAATCGCGACGTCTGGAGCGGCGACCACTGCTCGCTCGATCCGGAGCTCGTCAAGGGCATCCTCTTCGCCTCGCGGCCGATTCCCTCCGACCGCGCGCTCGCCATCGCGGACGTGACGGCGTCGGTGCGCGCGCTCGTCGGAGCGCCTCCATCCGCCGACGCGGCGGGGAAGTCGTTCTGGTGAGACGTGCGGGGGCGCGGCGTTCTCTCGCCGCGCTTCTCCTCGCGGCCGCTCTCCCGATCCTCGCCGAGATCCCCGTCACACCCGTCGATTCGGAACGCGCGGCCGATCTCGCGCGCCTCCAGGGCCGCATCGCGACGCTCAAGGGCAAGCTCTCCGAGAGCGAGAAGAAGGAGGCGACGCTCGCCGAGGAGTTGAAGCGCCTCGAGCTCCGCCAGGAGATCGCCACGCGGGAGGGCGAGCTCGTGGCCGCGACGCGCGAGGACTTCGCCCGCCGGCTCGCCGAGGTGACCCGTCAGCGCGGCGAGGTGGCCGAATCCGCCGCCCGCTACCGGAAGCTCCTCCTCGCCCGCGCCCGGGTCCTCCAGCGGTTCGGCCGCTACGGTTACTTCCGCGTGCTGCTCGAGGCGAAGGATCTCGACGCCTTCGTCGCCTCGATCGAGCGACTCGACGACCTCGCCCGCCGCGACGGCCGCCTGCTCGTCCAGTACCGGTTCGCCGAGACGCGCCTGCAGGAGAACCTCGCGCGCGAGCAGGCGCTGAAGGCCGAAATCGACCGACTCTACGTGCGGAGCCGGCAGGAGGAGACGCGGGTCGCGTCGCTGAAGACGCAGCGGGAGCGGCTCCTCGCGAGCGAGCAGAGCGCGATGGCCTCGCGCCGCCGCGAGGTCTCGGCGCTGACCGACAAGGCGGCCCGGCTCGAGCGGCTGCTCGACACGCTGTCGCGCCGGTCGGACGCGGAGGAGCCGGTCGGTCCCTCCGGAGGGATCCGGCCGTGGAAGGGCGTCCTCGACTGGCCGGCGAAGGGCGCGATCGTCGAGACCTTCGGCCGCCATCGGCATCCCAAGTTCGACGCCTGGACCGTCTCGAACGGGATCGCGGTGGCCGTGCCGCTCGGGACGCCGGTCCGAGCCGTCTACGGCGGCAAGGCGATCTACGCGCAGTGGCTCGCCGAGTACGGCAACCTGGTGATCCTCGACCATGGCGACGGCATGCTCACGCTCTACGCCTGGCTCCAGGCGGTGTCGGTCCATCCCGGGGACCCCGTCCCGGCGGGAGGGGAGATCGGCCTCGCGGGATTCGGCCCCGGCCGCGACGAGGCGGGCGTCTACTTCGAGGTCCGGGACCGGCAGAAGGCGCAGGACCCGGTGGCGTGGCTCCGATGAGGGAGATCTCCCGTATTTTCTGAGGCCTGCGCCCTCGCTTTTTCCTGAAATCTCGGGCTCGCCACCGGGTGTTACCATGCCGATGATGAAGTCCAACCGCTCCCGCGTGCTCTTCGTGGTGGTTTCGCTCTGCGCCCTCGCCTCGCTTCGGGCGGTGTCGGGGCCGGAGGGGTCGGGCCGCGACCCCGCCACGCAGGCGCTGTCGATTTTCTCCGAGGTCTTCTCGCTGACCCGCACGAACTACGTCGAGCCGACCGATACGAAGACGCTGCTCGAGGGCGCGTACGACGGGATGTCCGACGCACTCGACCCGTTCTCCTACTACGTCCCCGCCTCCTCGATGGCCGCCTACAAGGCGGAGCAGGCCGCCGGAGCGCCCTCGACCGGAGTCGTGTTCGCGCGGCGCGGCGGATACCCCTTCGTCGTCGCGCCGCTCCCCGGGTCGCCGGCCGACAAGGCGGGCGTCAAGGGCGGCGACCTCATCGACTCGATCGACGGGCAGACGATGCGCAACGCGCCGATGTGGAAGATCAAGGCGGCGCTCGAAGGGCCGGAGGGCTCGACCTGCGAGATCGTGGTGTTCCGCGGCGGCGACGAGAAGAAGCTGAAGATCTCGGTGCCGCGCGCGAAGTTCGAGCCGCCCGCGCCGAGCGCGAAGTGGGAGCGCGACGTCGCGATTCTTTCGATCCCGACCTTCACGCCGACCGCGGCCGCCGCCGTGCGCCAGGAGCTCGAGGAGGCGTCCCGCCGCTCGATCGACAAGATCGTGATCGATCTCCGCGGATCGATCGGAGGCGCCGTTCCGGACGCGGTGCCGGTGGCGGCGCTCTTTCTCGCGAAGGGCCCGGTCGCGACGGTCATCTCGCGGAAGGCGCCCGAGAAGCCGCTCGAGACGACGGGCGAGCCGGTGTGGAAGGGGCGCATCGTCATCCTGGTGGACGACTCGACGGCCGGCGCGGCGGAAGTCTTCGCCGCGGCGCTCCACGATCGCGCGGGCTCGACCACCGTCGGAGAGACCACCGTCGGCATGGCGATCGTCCAGAAGAACGTTCCGACCCAGGAGGGCGGCAATCTGGTCATGACGGTCGGCCGCTACGTCTCCCCCTCGGGAAAGGTGCTCGGCGGCAAGGGGTTCACGCCGGACGAGCGCGTCCTCGTGCTGCCCGGGGAGCCCGGCGAGCGGGACCTGATCCTGGAGCGCGGTCTCGAGCTCGTCCGGGCGGATGTCCCGGCGCGGCGAGCCGCCTAGCCCGCGCCGGCGCCTCTTGAGCCGCCGAGGCCGCCGCCTTTCGCCGGCGACGGTCTTCTTCGCCCTTCTTTCGCTCGTCCTCGGAGTCGCGCTCTACCTCGAGACGCGCTCCGCCCCGACCTCGCCGCCTCCGTCCGCCGCCGCGTCGCCGCGATTCGTGCCGACGCGCGCGCGGCCGACACCGTCGCCCCCGCACCGCGTCCCGACGTCGGTCGCCGAGAGGGCGCGCCCGCCCAGGGGTCCCGCGGCCGGCGCGGCGCGCGTCGCGATCGTCATCGACGACCTCGGCAACGAGCTCGCCCCGGCGGCGCGCATCGCGGGCTGGAAGGAGCCCGTGGCCGGCGCCGTCCTGCCGGACCTCCGCTGGAGCGCGGCGTCGGCGGAAACGCTCGCCCGCGGCGGCCACGAGGTGCTGCTGCACCTGCCGATGGAGCCGGAGGGCTATCCGCGCGTGCGGCCCGGTCCGGGGCTCGTGCTCCGCTCGCAGTCGGACGCCGAAATCGAGCGGCTGCTCGAGGAGGACCTCGCGACGGTGCCGGGCGCGATCGGGGTCAATAACCACATGGGCTCGGCCGCCACGGCGGACCCGCGCGTGATGAAGGCCGTCTCGCGGGTGCTCGCGCGGCGCGGCCTCTTCTTCCTCGACAGCCGCACGACCGACGCGACCGTCGCCGAGAGGACCGCCGAGGAGGCGTCCGTCCGCGCCGCCTCGCGGCGTGTCTTCCTCGACGACGTCGCGCGCGAGGACGCGATCCGCGCGCAGCTCGACGAGCTCGTCCGCCGGGCGCACCAGGACGGTGCGGCGATCGCGATCGGCCACCCCTATCCGGTGACGCTGTTCGTGCTGGAGAAGGACCTGCCGGAGATCGGAAGGAGGGGAGTGGAGCTGGTCCGGGTGAGCGATCTGGTCCGCTAGCTAATCCTTCTTCGCCGCCTCCCAGTACTCGTCCAGCTCCTTCATCGGCACCTCGGAGACGTCGCGCCCGGTCTCGCGGGCGCGCCGGGCGACGCCGGCGAAGCGGCCGCGGAATCGCGCGTTGGCCCCGCGCAGCGCGGTCTCGGGATCGATCGATCGCCGCCGCGCGAGATTGACGATCGACAGCAGCAGGTCGCCGATCTCGTGCGTCTCGGCCGCGGGCTCGCCGGCCGCTGCGGCCGACTTCCACTCCTCGATCTCCTCCTCGATCTTCGCCACGACGTCCGCATCGCGCTCCCAGTCGAATCCGAGATCGGCGGCGCGCAGCGTCTGGCGGTAGGCCGCCGACAGCGCGGGAAGCGCGGCCGGCAGGCTCCCGAGCGGGTCGTCCCCGGCGCCGCGCTGACGGCGCTTGCGCCGCTCCCAGGCGGTCTTGACCTCCTCGGCGTCCTTCGCCTTGGTTTCGCCGAAGACGTGCGGGTGCCTCGCCGTCATCTTCTCCGCGATCGCGACCGCGACGGCGTCGGCGTCGAACCAGCCCTTTTCCGCGGCGAGCCGCGAGAGGAAGAAGATCTGGAAGAGCAGATCGCCGAGCTCGTCCTTGAGCGCCTCGGGCGAGCCGCCGTCAAGCGCCTGGAGGACCTCGTAGGTCTCCTCGAGGAGGTAGGTCTTGAGGGTGTCGAAGGTCTGCTCGCGGTCCCACGGGCACTCGAGCCGCAGGCGCGCGACGAGGGCGGCGAGTCGATCGAGCGCTTCGGACACGGCCGGCATGATAACCGCCGCGCGGCGGGGCGGGCCTTCCACCGCTCGAGGCCCTCTTTTCGTCACCGGGCACTCGTTTCGGTCTCTTTTTCGAAGCCGGCCCCTCGCTTTGTTCTCTTCGCTCGGCCCCAGCTCCGGCGCGGCGTCCCCTCGCCGCGGGCGGCCCCGGCTTCGACGCGGCGTTCTCCCGCCGCGGTCCTTTTTCGAAGCCGGGCCCTCGCGTTGCTCGGCCCCGCTTCGACGCGGCGTTCTCCCGCCGCGGTGCTGCTAAAATTCGGCATTCCCGAGAGTGGATGGCGTGACCGAAGAAGAAAAGCCGATCCGCGTGGTGGACCGCAGGATGTTCACTCCGGAGGGGGAGCTGCGCCCCGGCTTCCAGGCCGAGGAGGGGCCCGAGCCGCCGAAACCCGCGGCACCCGCTGCCGCGGAGCCGGCCGCCGGCTCCGAAGCGCGTCCCGGCGGAGCGGACCGCGCGACCTCGCAGGGATTCGTGACGCTCCTTTCCTTCCTCGCGAGCAACGTCTACGCGGCCCTCGGCATCGATCCCGTCACCGGCAAGGCGCTCTCGCGCCGGGACCCGGCGGCCGCCCAGCAGATGATCGAGTGGCTCGCGGTGCTCGAGCAGAAGACGCGCGGGAACCTCTCGTTCGAAGAGACCGATCTCTTGTCGCGCGCGCTCTACGAGCTGCGGATGGCGTACGTCGAAGCCGTCCGGCCGCCGGGCCGCGAGCCGCCGCCGCGCGCGGCCGGCTAGCGCCCGCATGAGCCGCTCCGGCCCGAGGAGGCTCCGGACTCCGGTCCGCCTCCTCCTTCACGCTTCCTTTTTCGAGGCCGGGCCCTCGCCAGCGAACTCTTTCGAAGCCTGGCCCTCGCCTTGCTCGGCCCCGACTTCGACGCGGCGTTCCCGCGCCGCGAGCGCCCCGGCTTCGAGGCGGCGTTTCTTCGCCGCCCTGTGCCTTTTGGTGCTCCTCGTGGCGGCGAGACCCCTCGCCGCGCAGGACGCGCTGTCGCCCCTGCCGCCGCCGGTCACGCGCGGGCTCTACCGGTCCCACTGGTTCGACTTCCTTTCGGCCTTCTCCGAGAACGACCGTGCGGCCGAGCAGAAGGCGCTCGAGGAGATGGTCCGCGCCGGACGCAAGGTCGGCGTGCGGCGGCTCTCGGACTTCTCGCGCACCGCGGTGTATCTCGGCCGCCGCGCCGAGCAGCAGCGGCAGCCCGAGCGCGCCGCCCGGGCGTACGACGCGGCGCTCCGGCTCGACGACTCGAACCCGGACGCCATCTTCGCGCGCCTCGCGTTTCTCTTCCATCAACGGCGTTTCGGCGAGCTCGTTTCCGCGGTGCCCGACGCCACGTCGGCGCTCGTCTCGACGCACGAGACCCGCGTGGCGCTCGCCTCCTCCCTCGGTCTCTGGGCCGGGGCCGCCGCCGTCGCCACGCTCCTCGGCGTGATCCTCTCGCTCGCGGTCAAGAACGCGTCGCGGGTCCTGCACGACATCGGGGAGACCGCGTTCCGGTCGTTCGGCCGGAGCGGCGCCCTGCCCCTCCTCCTGATGATCGCCGGGCTGCCGCTTCTCATCGGGTTCGGGCCGGTCTGGATGGTCCTCTACTGGGGCGCGCTGCTGTGGGCGTACTCCGACTCCCGCGAGCGTCGGGTTCTCGGCGCCGGCTTCGTCGCGCTCGCGCTCGTCACGCCGCTCTGCGGCTGGATCACGGAGGAGAACATCCGCCAGCGCTCGCCGCTCTACGTCGCGGCGATCGATCTCGAGGAGCGCCGCGAGGATGCGAGCGCCGAAGACGGCCTGCGGCAGGCCTCCGCCGTCTTCCCGGAAGACCCGGACGTCTGGTTCCTGCTCGGGACGTATGCCGAGCGTTCGGGCGACCTCGAGCGGGCGCTCGCCGATTACGGCCGCTCGATGGCAGCCGATCCCTCCGACTACCGGCCGGTCCTCTGCCGTGGCAACGTGCACTTCGTCGAGGGGGACTACGGCGAGGCGATCCGGGACTACATCGAGGCGAACAAGAAGGACCCGAGGGCGGCCGACGCGCTGTACAACCTGGCGCTCGCCCGGGGCGAGGCGTACGACTTCGACGGCCAGACCCAGGCGATGACCGCGGCCCGCGCGCTGTCGGCGTCGCGCGTCGCCGCCTGGTCGAGCACGCCGACCTTCGCGCGGGTCGTCTCGCCCGAGTACTCGGTGATGCGGGCGCGAGCGCGCATCGCGAACTGGAATGCCCAGCCGAAGAGCCGGCGCCTGCCGGGCCACGGCACCGCGGCAGGCCCGTGGACCGCGATCTTCTCGCCATGGGCGCTCGCGCCGCTCGCGCTGCTCGCGGCCGCGATCGGGCTCGCGCGCCTCCGCCGTCGCCGCGGCGTCGCCTCCATCTGCGATCGTTGCGGCCGACCGTTCTGCGACCGCTGCCGCCGCTACGGCGATCCTCCGGACTACTGCATGATGTGCGCCCGGCTCCTGCGGCGCGAGGTCTCGGACATCGAGGCCCAGGCCGCCGAGGCGTCGGCCGCGCGGCGGCGCGCCTCGTCGCGGTCGCGCGCCGGCCGCATCGCCTCGCTGTTTCTCCCGGGCTCCCACGCTTTCGAGGAGGGGCGTCCGCTGACGGGAGCCGCGATGCTCTTCCTCTTCTTCTTCGGCATCGCCGCCGCGCATCTCGACGAGCGTTTCTTCGATCCCGTCACGCTGCCGCCCGCGGGCCTCCGGGTCTCCGTGGTCGCCGGCGCCGCGCTCGCGCTCATCGTGTGGCTCCGCGCGCAATTCGTCGGCAGGAGGGCCCCCGGTGGGTCTTGAGGGCACGCTCAAGGTCTTCTCACTGACCGAGATCTTCCAGATGCTCGGCCTTCAGCGGAAAACCGGGATCCTCTCGGTCGAAGGCGAGGACGACGCGATCACGATTTCGTTCCTCGGCGGCTCGGTCGTCGCCGCGGAATCGGCGGCGCGCCGCCTCGACAATCGCCTCGGCAACCTGCTCCTGAGGGCGGGCTATCTCACGGACGAGCAGCTGGCTCGCATTCTCGCCGTGCAGCGCGAGACGCGGCAGCGCCTCGGGTTCCTGCTCGTCCGCGAGGGGATCGTCGAGCCGTCCGAGCTCCGCGAGGCGCTGCGCCTGCAGATCTCGCGGATCGTGTACACGGCGTTCCGATGGCCGGACGGCCGGTTTACCTTCACCCAGGAGGGCACGGTCGACTACGACGCCGACCACATGGCGCCCGTCTCGACGGAGACCGTCCTCATGGAGGCGGCGCAGATCGTCGACGAATGGCCCTTCCTCGAGAAAAAGGTCGGGCCGCTGACTTCGATCTATCGCCGCGCGCCGGGCGTCGAGCGCCTGAATCTCGTGATCCACCAGAAGAACACGCCCGAGGGGACGCTCTCCGTCTCGCGGCCGGAGGCGGAGACGTGGCGGTGGATCGATGGCCGCCGCACTGTCGGCGACATCATGGAGCGCGCCTTCCTGTCGGACTTCGAGGTGATGAAGGGGACGGTCGACCTCCTCGCGCGGCATCTCATCGAGCCGGGCCGCATCGAGGAGGAGGCGGAGCCCCCGGCGTCGCCGGAACCGGTGGCCAGGGCCGCCGCGACGCTTCCGGCGGGCCGCGCCCTCGGCCTCTGGGCCGCGCTTGCCGCCCTCGCGGTCCTGTCCGCGTTCGTCATGCCGCGGAATCCCGCGAATCTCTTCTTCCGCCCCGCGGGCGACACGCGGGAGGCGGCCGATCTCATGAAGGCGATCTCCCTGAACCGCGCCGTGTCGGTCGAGCGAGCGGTCCGCATCTACTACGATGCGAGCGGGCGGTATCCGCGGGCGCTCGAGGACCTGGTCGTCGCCGGCATCCTCGACGAAGACGAGCTCCGGGACCCCTACGATCGCTTCTACCGGTACATCCTGCGCGCGGAGGAGGGCAAGTTCGGCCTTTACGGGCGCAACGCCCGGGGACAAATCGACCTGGACCTCTCGCTCGAGCGCAGCCTCGCGCCGGTCTCGGAGCTCCGCCCGGCGCCGGGCCGCCAGAAGGAGGAGAAGGAGAAGACCGAAGAGCGGCCCAGCGTCCTCGTGGTGGAGTGATCTAAAATATGAGTCCGTTAAGCTTAGGATAATAAAAATCGATACTTGACACCGTTGCGCTCATATCCTATAGTGCCGACTCCCGGTAGCCCCGAGAGAGGAGCACTTAGGAGTAAGCAATGAGCAAGATCATCGGTATCGACCTCGGAACCACGAATTCGTGCGTCGCGGTCATGGAAGGCGGCGACCCGGTCGTCATTCCGAACGCCGAGGGGAATCGGACGACGCCGTCGGTCGTGGCGTTCTCGAAGTCCGGCGAGCGTCTCGTCGGGCAGGTCGCGAAGCGTCAGTCCATCACGAATCCCGCCAACACGGTTTACTCGATCAAGCGGTTCATGGGCCGCAAATTCTCCGAGGTCACCGAGGAGATGAAGATGGTCCCGTTCCAGGTCGTGCAGGCGTCCAACGGTGACTGCCGCGTCCGGGCGGGCGGCAAGGACTACTCGCCTCCCGAGATCTCGGCCATGATCCTCGGCAAGCTGAAGGAGGCGGCCGAGGCGTATCTCGGTGAGAAGGTCACGCGCGCGGTCATCACGGTGCCGGCCTACTTCAACGATTCGCAGCGGCAGGCGACCAAAGACGCCGGTCAGATCGCGGGCCTCACCGTCGAGCGGCTGGTCAACGAGCCGACGGCGGCGGCGCTCGCCTACGGCCTCGACAAGAAAAAGGACGAGACGATCGCGGTCTACGACTTCGGCGGCGGCACGTTCGACATCTCGATCCTCGAGGTGGGAGAGGGCGTCGTCGAGGTCAAGTCCACGAACGGCGACACGCACTTGGGCGGCGACAACATCGACCAGCGCGTCATCGACTGGATCCTCGCGGAGTTCAAGAAGGACCAGGGCGTCGACCTGTCGAAGGACCCGATGGCGATGCAGCGCCTGAAGGAGGCGGCGGAGAAGGCCAAGATCGAGCTGTCGAACGTCGTCGAGACGGAGGTCAACCTCCCGTTCATCACGGCGGACGCGTCCGGTCCCAAGCACCTGCAGCTGAAGCTGACCCGCTCGAAGCTCGAGCAGCTCGTCGAGGACATCGTCCAGAAGTCCGTCGGCCCCTGCAAGCAGGCGATGAAGGACGCGGGCGTCGATCCCAAGGACATCGACGAGGTCGTGCTCGTGGGCGGCCAGACGCGCATGCCGAGGATCCAGCAGCTCGTCAAGGAGCTCTTCGGCAAGGATCCGCACCAGGGCGTCAATCCCGACGAGGTGGTCGCGGTCGGCGCGGCGATCCAGGGCGGCGTTCTCGCGGGGGACGTCAAGGACCTGCTGCTGCTCGACGTGACGCCGCTCTCGCTCGGCATCGAGACGCTCGGCGGCGTGACGACGCGCCTGATCGAGCGCAACACGACGATTCCCACGAAGAAGAGCGAGGTCTTCTCGACCGCGAGCGACAACCAGACGTCGGTCGAGATCAAGGTCCTCCAGGGCGAGCGCGAGATGGCGCGCGACAACAAGACGATCGGCGTGTTCCACCTGATCGGGATTCCGCCGGCGCCGCGAGGCATGCCGCAGGTCGAGGTCACGTTCGACATCGACGCCAACGGCATCCTCAACGTGTTCGCCAAGGACCTCGGCACCGGCAAGGAGCAGAAGATCACCATCACCGCGTCGTCCGGCCTCGCCAAGGACGAGATCGATCGGATGGTCCGGGACGCGCAGTCGCACTCGGAGGAGGACCGGAAGCGGCGCGAGGAGATCGAGGCGAAGAACCGGCTCGACTCCCTCGTGTACGCGTCCGAGAAGACGTTCAACGAGAACAAGGAGAAGCTCTCGGCGGCGGACGTCTCCCGCTTCGAATCGGCCCTGGGCGACGCGAAGAAGGCCCTCGAGACGGGCGGCACGGAGGCGATGAACGCGGCGGGCGAGCGCCTGCAGCAGGCGTCGCACGCCGTGGCCGAGGCGATGTACAAGAACGCCTCGGCGGCGGGCGCCGGCGCGCCGCCTCCGGGCGAGCCGGGTCCGACGGGCGCCGCCGGCGGCGGCAAGGAGGACGAGGTCATCGACGCGGAGTACGTGGACACCGAGAAGAAGTGACGGGCGCGCGGCGCGCGCCCCGTCATCCCGAGGGGAGCGAGGGATCCCGAACTCGAAACGGGTCCCTCGCTCCCTCGGAGTCCCGGAAAGGTGCGAACCCGCGCTACACTGGTCGAAAAGCTCCCATGACCGTCTTTCGCTGGAACTCGCTTCAGGACCTCTTCGCCATCCAGGAGAAGGTCAATCGCCTCTTCGAGGAGACGATCCATCGCTCCGAGTTTCCCGACGACGGTCTCGAGGCGGCCCTGTGGTCTCCCGCGGCCGACGTCTTCGAGAGTCCGGAGGAGATCGTGCTGAACATCGAGCTGCCGGGGGTGCGTCTCGAGGACGTGCGCCTCGAGGCGCTCGAGGGAAAGATCCGGGTCTCGGGCCACCGGCGCGCCGATCCCGGCACCGAGCCGCGGCACTTCGTGCGCATGGAGCGCATCTACGGCACCTTCTCGCGGGACTTCCCGGTGCCGGTCTCGCTCGACCCCACGGCGATCAAGGCGTCGCTGCGCGGCGGCGTCCTCCGAGTGGTGGCCCCGAAGGCAGACCGAGGCCAGCCGATTCCGGTCGAGGCGAGGAGGGCCCGGTGAAGGGTCGGCCCCGCGGCGACGCCGGCGTCTTCCGGATCGGCGCGATCGCGGAGCGTTACGGCATTCATCCGCAGACGCTCCGCATGTACGAGCGCGAGGGGCTGCTCCGGCCGGCGCGCACCGAAGGAAACACGCGGCTCTACGACGCGGACACGATCGAGCGCCTGGAGATCATTCTGACCCTGACGCGCCACCTCGGCGTCAACCTCGCCGGTGTCGAGGTCATCCTGCACATGAAGCAGCGCATGGAGAAGATGCACGGCGAGGTCCAGAAGATGCTCGAGATGTTCCGCGACGAGCTCGAGACGAACCGCTCCGAGGGGGACCGCAGCGTGGCCCTGGCTCGCATTCCCGGCCGCCGGTACGCGGACCACCGTTAGGGCCGGGCCCCGGCCCCCCCCGCCTCCTATCTTGCAGGCCCGGCTCCTGCTATAGAATCCCCGGTTCTTAAATGACGACCGTCGGAGGGATTGTGAAAAAAATTCTCCTGGCTGTGGCCGGCATTGCCTTCGCGGCCTCCGCCCTGGCGCAGCTCTCGAAGTACAAGGATTGGGACAAGAGCCCGGAGGCGTACTTCCTCACGCCGGCGGAGCGGACCGAGTGGAAGAACGTCAATTCGGACGCGGACGCCGAGAAATTCATCGCGGTCTACTACGCCAAGCGCGGCGGGGACGCGTTCAAGCAGGAGATCTCCCGCCGCATCTCGGCCGCGGACCAGCAGTTCAAGATGCAGCGGTACAAGAGGGGAGCCGACTCGGTCCGCGGGCATCTCCTGATCGTCCTCGGCACGCCGTCCAGAGTCTCCCAGACGCGCGCCCAGGAGGGGCCGGCCGTCGACACGGGCACACTCTTGAGCATCGATGCGCGGACCAACACCTCCGCGTCGACCGCGACCCAGTACGGGTGGACCTACATGCCGGACAAGTTCCCGTCGATGGGCTTGCCCGAGTTCAAGGCCGAGATCTCGGTCGACCCCCAGCAGGGGCGCGACATCCTGCAGAACTCGCAGGAGATCGAGAAGATGATGGCGATCGTCGCCGAGAAGTCGATCGTCAACCCGAACGCGACGGCCGTGCCGGCCGCGG
>DAHUXD010000043.1 GCA_027307335.1 Acidobacteriota bacterium | reverse complement strand
GGGAACCGGGAAAGAAGAAGAACTGGTTTTTCCGGGGGTTCAACGCGGTGTACGAGCCGCTGGAGAAGCGGTACGTGCGGGTGATCCGGTTCATGGTGGAGCGCAGCCACCGCATGGCCGCCATCGCCCTCGTCCTGATCGCCGTCGCCGCGTGGGGCCTGACGAAGGTGCCGACCGGTTTTCTCCCGGCGGAGGACCAGGGCTACCTGATGATCGCCGTGCAGATGCCCGACGGCGCGTCGCTCGAGCGGGCCGAGGCCGTCATGAACGAGATCACGCGCGTCGGGCTGGCCGTCCCCGGTGCCGCGCATGCGATCGTCATCGGCACGGGCGGTCCCTCGCCGCTCGCCGGGGACGTGTCGCTCGCCAACGCCGGCATCGTCTACCTGATGCTGAAGGATTTCGGCGAGCGCGCCCACGGCGAAGACCTGAAGGCGATCGCCGCGAACCTCACGAGGGGCCTCGCGTCGGTGCAGGAGGCGCACACGCGGGTGCTCGTCCCGCCGCCGATCCAGGGCCTCGGCGCCTCGAGCGGTTTTCAGATGCAGATCGAAACGACGGACGGCAGCTACGACTTCGAGCGCCTGCAGCGCGCCACCGACGACGTCGTCCGCGCCGCTCAGGCGTCGCCCGTCGTCCGCGACGTCTTCACGGCGTTCCGCGCCTCGGTGCCGCAGGTGACGGTCGAGGTCGACAAGACGCACGCCGCGACGCTGAACGTCGCGGTCGGCGACATCTACAACACGGTCCAGATCTATCTCGGCTCGAGCTTCGTCAACCTCTTCACGCGCTATGGCCACAACTACATGGTCTATCTGCAGGCCGACCCGATGCGCCGCCTGAACGTCCAGGACGTGAAGGACCTCTACGTGCGCAGCCAGAGCGGCAGCATGGTGCCGGTCGGGGCCGTGGCCGACATCCGCGCGGCGCTCGGGACGAACGTCGTCTCGCTCTACAACCTCTTTCCCGCCGCGACCATCAACGGGATGGCCGCTCCGGGCTGGAGCTCGGGCCAGGCGCTCGCCGCGATGGAAAACATCGCGCGCAAGACGCTCCCCCGCGGGATGGCCTTCGAGTGGACCGCGATGTCGTACCAGGAGCGGCTCGTCGGCAGCTCCGCCTACTTCATCTTCGCGCTCGCGATCCTGCTGGTCTACTTCGTCCTCTGCGGCCAGTACGAGAGCTGGATCACTCCGGCGGCGGTCATCCTGGCGGTGCCGATGGCGCTCCTCGGCACCGTCGCGGCGCTGAAGGCCGTCGGCGACGACAACAACATCTACGTCCAGATCGGGCTCGTGCTGCTGATCGCGCTCTCCGCCAAGAACGCGATTCTCATCGTCGAGATGGCTCGGGAGGGACGCGCGGCGGGCAAGAGCATCCCCGAGGCCACGGTCGACGCCTCGCGCGTGCGCTTCCGCCCGATCCTCATGACGTCCTTCACGTTCATCCTCGGCGTCCTGCCGCTCGTTCTCGCGAGCGGCGCGGGCGCCGCGGCGCGGCGATCGCTCGGGACGGCGGTGGCCGCGGGGATGCTGGCCTCGACGTGCCTCGCCGTGCTGTTCGTGCCGTCGCTCTTCGTCGTGCTCCAGGAGTGGATCGAGCGGAAGAAGGCGGTCGAAGGCGGAGCGCCCGTGCCGGGTGGTGCGCCCGTCGAGCGGGCGGGGACGAGCCCCGCCCCTACACATGGCACGTAGGGGCGGCCCTCGCGGTCGCCCGCTCTTCGCTTAGCCCCTCGTGCTCGCGAAATTCTTCATCGAGCGCCCCGTCCTCGCGAACGTCATCGCGTGCGTGACCATGCTCATGGGCGCGGTCGCCGTCGGCGTGCTGCCGGTGTCGCAGTACCCGCCGATCACGCCGCCGACCATCCAGGTCACCGCGAGCTACCCGGGCGCGAATCCCCGCACGGTCGTCGACACGGTGGCGCTCCCGATCGAGCAGCAGGTCAACGGCGTCGAGGGCATGCTCTACATGCAGTCGACGGAGACCTCCGACGGCCGCTACACGCTCATCATCACGTTCAAGGTCGGCACGGACCTCGATCTCGCGCAGGTGCTCGTCCAGAACCGCGTCTCGGCCGCGCTCGCGCAGCTCCCGCAGGTCGTCCAGCAGCAGGGCGTGGTGACGAAGAAGAAGTCGACGGCGATCCTCCAGATCATCACGCTGACGGCCCCGGGGGGCCAGTACGACGCGCTCTTCCTGTCGAACTTCGCCACGCTCCAGCTCCACGACAAGCTCGCGCGCGTGCCGGGCGTCGGCGACGTGACCGTCTTCGGCATCGGCCAGTACAGCATGCGTCTCTGGCTCGACCCCGAGAAGATGCAGGCGCTCTCGCTGATGCCGAGCGACGTCATCAACGCCGTGCGCGCCGAGAACGCTTACGTTCCGTCGGGCCAGATCGGGATGCCGCCGACGCGGCCCGGCGAGCCGTTCCAGCTCACGATCGACGTGCCCGGCAACATGTCGCGCGTCGAGCAGTTCGAGGGGATCATCGTCAAGACGGGGTCGAACGGCCGGATCACCCGCCTGCGCGACGTGGCGCGCGTCGAGCTCGGCGCCCAGACGTACAGCCAGTTCTTCAAGATGAACGGCCACGTCGCCGGCGGGATCGCGATCTTCCAGCTTCCCGACGCCAACGCCCTCGACACCGCGACCCGCGTGCGCGCCGCGATGCAGGAGATGGCGAAGGACTTCCCCCGGGGGCTCGTCTGGGAGATCCCGTTCGACACGACGAGGTTCGTGAGCGCGTCGGTGACGGAGGTGTACCACACCTTGTTCGAGGCGGGTCTGTTAGTGCTCGTCGTGATCGTGGTGTTCCTGCAGGACTGGCGGGCGACGCTGGTGCCGGCGACGACGGTGCCGGTGACGATCATCGGGGCGTTCGCGGC
>DAHUXD010000006.1 GCA_027307335.1 Acidobacteriota bacterium | reverse complement strand
TCGCCGCGCGCGTGCCGACCTCGCGCCAGCCGGCGCCCCGCGGGCGGCTCAACCCGGCGCCGCCGCCGCGCGCGCGGCCCCCGGCGGAGGGGCGCGAGTGAAGGCGCCGGCGATCCAGGCCAGGCGGCTGCCGCTCGTCCTCGCCGCGCTCGCGTTCGCGGGCGCGAACGTCGCGTTCTTCCTGACGTACCGGTCGGGATTCGCCGAGCGGCGCGCGGCGCTCGAGGCCCGGCGCGACGCGCTCCAGAAGAACGTCGAGACGGAGGAGAAGGAGGCCACGCGGGTCACCGGCCAGAAGGAGCGGCTCGGCGACGTCTCGGCGGCCATCGACGAGTTCTATGGCCACCGCATCGGCTCCGAGCGCGAGACGCTCGCGCCCGTGGTCGCCGAGATCCACGCGATCCTCGACGAGGTTGGTGTCTCGGCGCCGCAGATCTCGTACACGACCGCGCCGATGCAGAAACTGCCGCTGTCCATGATGCGCATCGTCTTCACCGTGCGCTGCGACTACCCGCGTTTCAAGCGGCTGCTGCGGGAGTTCGAGACGAGCCCGAAGTGGCTCGCCATCCGCGACGTCGGGATCGTGCGCGACTCCGAGCGGCCGGGCTCGGTCCAGGTGCAGCTCGGCCTCGTGACGTACTTCACCGAGGCGGGCGGACCGCCGGAGAAGCCCCAAGCCGGGCCCCGGGAGAGCGCCGCGAAGGAGAAGCCGGCGCGGCCGGCGGGGCGGCGAGGGAACGCCGCCGCCGAAGGACGGGGCGCGCGCAGCGCGGACCGTTCTTCGGAAGAAAGTCCGCGGAGGAGCGGCTGATGGCGGGCATCGCCGCCAAGCTCGGCTCCCGCCGCCAGGCGATTCTCCTCGGCGCGCTCGCCGTGGTGCTGCTGCTCGCCGTCGTGCTGTGGCGGCCCGGCGGGGACGCGCCGGCCTCCAAGGTCGCCGCGCCGGGGCCCCCGGCACGGGCGGCGAGTGCGGCCCGCGCCGGCGGCGATGCCGCGGGCGACGAGGGGACCCCGGCCTTCCGCAGCCGAAAGGCGGCGGTCAAGGAAGTGAACCCCGACGACGTGCCGCCGCTGCGGGTGTCGGACTTCGCCCCGCCCTCCGGTCCCGGCGCGGACGGCGGGCGGGATCTGTTCGAGCTGCGGGACCCGACGAAGCCGCCGCCGCCGACGGCCACGCCGCCGCCACCGGCGCCCGGAGACGTCCGCTTCGTCGGGCCGATGCCGCTGCCTCCGCCGACGCCGACGCCGAAGCCGCCCGACGTCAGCTTCAAGTTCATCGGGACCTTCGGGCCGAAGGAGCATCCGATCGCGGTCGTGCAGCAGGGCGACCAGGTCGTCAACGTCCGCTCCGGCGACACGCTGTTCGGCAAGTTCATTTTGAAGAAGGTGGGCTACGAGTCCATCGACGTGGGGTTCGTGGGATTTCCGGAATCCGAGACGCGGCGGCTGGGGATCACCCCGTGAGCGCCGCGCCGAAACGAGAGAAGGGGACACCGTCGATGAAGTTCTGGATGCGGTCATCCGCCCTCGCGCTCGTGGTCGCCGCCGTCGGATGCGCCGGAGCGCGCGTCTACCAGCAGGCGAAGGACGAGGAGGCCGTCGGCCACTACGACCTCGCGGTGATGAACTACGCGAAGGCGCTCGAGCTCGATCCCACGAGCGCGCAGTACAAGGCGAACCTCGCCCGCGCGCGCGTGAAGGCGTCGCAGTTCCACTTCGAGAAGGGCAAGATGTACCGGAACTCCGGGCGCTACGACCTCGCGGTCGTCGAGCTCGAGCAGGCGGTCCTCCTCGATTCCACCAACGACTACGCCGCCACGGAGCTGAAGCACGCGCGGGAGGACAAGGCGAAGGAGGACGAGGAGCGCAACTCCGAATCGAAGATCGAAAGAGTCAAGAAGAAGATGAAGGGGGCACGGGCGACGATGGTTCTGCTCGAGCCCTCGAGCGACAAGCCCATCAACCTGAATTTCCCGCAGCCGAAGCCGGTCAAGCAGATCTACCGGGCGCTCGCCGACGCCGCCGGCATCAACGTCATCTTCGACCCGCAGCTGAAGGACGACAACGTCTCGATCGTCCTGTCGAACATCGATTTCCAGAAGGCGCTCGAGACGCTGCTCCGCCAGGAGAACCACTTCTACAAGATCATCGACGAGCACACGATCCTGATCGCGGCCGACACGCCGCAGAACCGAAAGACGTACGAGGACCTCGTCATCCGGACGTTCTTCCTGTCGAACGCCGACGTCACCGAGGTCGCGAACGCGCTGCGGGCGCTCCTCCAGACCACCCGCATCTCGGTCAACAAGGCCGAGAACTCGGTGACGCTGCGGGACACGGCCGACAAGGTCGCCGTGGCCGAGCGCATCGTCGAGCAGAACGACAAGCAGGTCGCCGAGGTCGTCGTGGACGTCGAGCTCCTGCAGGTCAACACCGACAAGATGATCGACCTCGGGCTGACGCTGACGCCGCGGCAGATTTCGGCGACCGTCCCGGCGCCGGGCGGCACGACGAACATCGGCGGGGCGCTCGGCGCGGGCCAGTTCTCCTGGAGCCAGCTGAAGCAGCTCAACATCAACTCCTTCGGCTTCACGATTCCGTCGGCGACGCTGACGTTCATCAAGGACAACATCGACGCCGAGCTGCTCGCCAAGCCCCAGCTCCGCATCGCCGAGGGGCAGAAGGCGCAGCTCCTGATCGGGGACAAGGTGCCGATCCCCGTCACGAGCTTCTCCACCTCCAACATCAGCGGCGGCAACGTCGTGCCGGCGACGTCGTACCAGTACCAGGACGTCGGCATCAAGATCGAGGTCGAACCCCGCGTGCACCACAACAAGGAGGTCACGCTGAAGCTGATGACCGAGGTGTCGAACATCAACGGCAGCGTCAACAACAACGGCGTCTCGCAGCCGATCATCGGGACGCGCACGATCTCCTCGAACATCCGCCTGAAGGACGGCGAGACGAACTTCCTCGCCGGCCTGTACCGGACGGACAAGGCCCGCACCCAGAATCTGATTCCCTTCGTCAGCGACATCCCGGTCATCGGCCTGCTCTTCACGCACAACAACACCGACAACAAGACGACCGATCTCGTCCTCACGCTCACGCCGCACATCATCCGGATCCCCGACGTGACCGAGGAGGACATCACGCCGTACTTCGTCGGCACGGACGCGAACATCTCGTACCAGGGCGGCCCGCGCGTCGAGAATCCGACGCGCGACCAGGGGCCGTTCGAGGGGCAGCCGGCGGGCGGCAAGCCCCAGCCGCCGCCGCCGCGCGCGCAGCCGCCCATCGGGACGCCGCCGATCAACCTCTCGCCGGGCTCGAGCGGCCCGTCCGACATCTTCAAGCCGGCGCCGCCGCCCGCGCCGCCGGGCTCGCCACAGCAGCAGGTGCCGCCGCAGGGCGCGGCGCTCGCGCCGACCGACGGCACGGCCGCGGCGCCGCTCGTCGCGACGAAGGCCGCGGAGCTCGACGCCTCGCAGGCCGTGATGCTCGACTTCGACCCCGCGTATCTCTCCCTGCCCTCCGGCGGCCAGCAGTCGATCCTGCTTCGTGTCACGGGAGCCGGCGCGCTGCCGGGAGGCACGATCGCGATCCGCTACGACCCCAGGATCGCCGCGGCGCTGTCGGTCAAGCCGATCCTCGGGAGCGATTCGGGCATGTCGGAGGGGCGCGTCGAGGAGGGCCGCATCGTCATCGCCTTCCCGGGCGCGGAGTCGCTCTCCGGCACGCGCGCGCTCGCCGAGATCACGCTGCGCGGGATCATGCCCGGACGCACGGCGCTGACGTTCGAGCCGCTCGATCTCGGCGGCGTCTCCGTGACGCCGTCGCAGGCCGTGCTGGAGGTGAAGTGAACGCGGCGAGGGAACGCCGCGTCGGCTCCCGGGCCGAGCGGAGCGAGGGCAGGGAGCCGAAGAGAGACACCACGCGCGCGGCGATCCACCGGGAATCGGGCTTCACGATGGTCGAGCTTGCCGTCGTCGCGGCGATGATCGCGATCCTCGCGGCGATGGCCGTGCCGGTCGCGCGATACTCGCTGCGCCGCCAGAAGGAGCTCGAGCTCCGGTACCAGCTCCGCCTGATGCGCGAGGCGATCGACCAGTACAAGAGGCTCTCGGACTCGGGCCTGATCCCGGCGAAGATCGGGGGGGAAGGTTACCCGCCCGAGCTCGACGACCTCGTCAAGGGCGTGACGCTCGTCGGTCAGCTCGACAAGAAGCAGCGCTTCCTGCGGCGGGTCCCGATCGATCCGATGACGGACAAGGCGGAGTGGGGTCTGCGGTCCTATCAGGACGAGCCCGACTCGTTCTCGTGGGGCGGGCAGAACGTGTACGACGTCTACTCGCTGTCCGACGCGCGAGCGCTCGACGGCACGTACTACAAGGACTGGTGATGAAGAGGCGGACGGATTCGGGATTCACCCTCCTCGAGCTGCTCGTCGTGATGACGATCATCGGCATCCTCGCGGCGATCGCCGTGCCCGCGCTGCGGGACTCTCCGAAGCGCGCGCGCGAGGCGACGCTGCGCGCCGACCTCTTCACGCTGCGCAGCGTGATCGACCAGTACAAGGGCGACAAGGGCAATTATCCGCCCGACCTGCAGACGATGATCAAGGAGGGCTACGTCCGGAAGGTGCCGCTCGACCCCATGACCAAGGCGGCCGACTGGCAGCTGACGATGGAGGAGCTGGACCCGGCGCAGCCGGACGACCCGAACGTTCAGGCGGTGCCCGGCATCATCGACGTGCACAGCGCGTCGAAGGAGAAGGCGCTCGACGGGACCAACTACAGCGACTGGTGATGAGAAGCTGGGGCCGAGGCTTTCTTTTTTCGGCAGCTGGCCCTCGCGTCGCTCGGCCCGACTGCCGACGCGGCGCGCTTCCTTCTTTCGGCCGCCGGCCCTCGATCCTCTCGGCCCGGCCGCCGATGCGGCGTCCTCTCGCCGCCAGATCGCCGCGGGACTCGGGCTTCACCCTCGTCGGCGTCGTGGTCGGGATCGCCATCATCACGATCCTGCTCGCGGCGGTCGGCCCGACGATCTCGATGATCCTCGAGCGCGATCGCGAGCAGGAGCTGCTGTTCCGCGGCAAGCAGTACGCCCGCTCGATCCTGATCTTCCAGAAGCGCTACGGCCGCCTGCCGAACGAGCTGAAGGAGCTCTTCGCGCTGAAGCCGCGGTCGATCCGCCAGCTCTGGAAGGACCCGATGTGCATGTGCGACGACTGGGAGATCATCATCGCCGGCACGCCCGAGGCGCAGCCGATGGGCCTGATGCCCCCGCCGACGGGGAACGGGCTCCAGACGCCGGGGGCCGGCACGCCGCGCGTGACGCGCACGCCATCGGGCTCCTCCTTCGGGTTCGGCTTCGGCGACGACTCGTCCCAGGTCACGCCGACGTTCATGGGCGGACCCGGCTCGGTCGCGCGCACGCCGACGCCCACGTCGATCTTCGGTCAGCCGGGCAAGAAGGTCGGTCCGATCGTCGGCGTGCGCACGAAGGTGCATCGCAAGGGCGTCACGCCCTGGCGCTTGCGGGACTACACGGACGAGTGGCGTTTCATCGCGGGAGACGCCGACAACGACACGCAGCAGTCGTTCGACCCCAACACCCTTCGAGGCCCGAACTTCACGCCGTCGCCGGGCGCCCAGTGAGCCCGGGCGTCGTTCGGGAGATCCTGGATTCCGGGGTCACCGTCGTCGTCGATCCGATGGAGGACGTCCGGTCGGTCTCGCTCGGCTTCTTCGTGCGCTCGGGCTCGGTCTCCGAGCCGCCGGAGCGGCAGGGCCTGTCGCACTTCCTCGAGCACCTGCTCTTCAAGCGCACGCGGCGCCGTTCGACGGTCGAGATCGCGACCGAGATCGACCGGCTCGGCGGCGACGTGGACGCCTTCACGACCAAGGAGTACACGGGGTTCTACTGCCGGACGCTCGACGCCCGCTTCGAGCGGGCCCTCGACCTCGTCGCCGACGTCGTGCTCTCGCCGGCGTTCCGGGCGTCGGACGTGGAGGTCGAGCGCGGCGTCATCCTCGAGGAGATCGGGGAGGCCAACGACAATCCCGAGGACCTCGCCCACGAGAACTTCGTGCGGGCGCTGTGGAAGGACCATCCGCTCGGCGCGCCGATCCTCGGGACGGCGGAGACCGTCGGCGCGATCCGCAAGGAGGACCTCGAGTCCTACTACGCCTCGCGGTACCGCCCCGACAACCTGATCGTGGCCGTCGCGGGCCGGATCCGTCCCGTCGCGGCCATCGCGGCGCTCGAGCGCGCGTTCCGGCGGCGGCGCGGCGGACGGCGGCGCCGGGCTCCCGAGGAGACGGCGCCGCGCGCCCACGCGCACGTCCTGGTGCGGCCGCGCCCCGGTCTCGAGCAGGCGCACGTCTGCTTCGGCATGGCGGGGAGCCCGCTGACGAGCCCCCGGCGCTACGCCGCCGGTCTCCTCGATGCGATCCTGGGCGGCGGCATGTCGTCGCGCCTCTTCCAGGAGGTGCGCGAAAGGCGCGGCCTCGTGTACACGATCGCGTCCTCGCTCGCCGGGTACCGGCACGGCGGCTACGAGGCCGTCTCCGCGGCGTGCGCGCCGCGGCATCTCGAGCGCGTTCTCGAGGTCACGCTGAAGGAGCTTCGGCGCCTGCGCCGCGGGGGAGTCCGCGCGCGGGAGCTCGCGTGGGCGAAGGAGAATCTGACGGGCAACCTGATGCTCTCGCTCGAGTCGACCGTCTCGCGGATGTCGTCCGCGGCGCGGCAGCAGTTCTACTTCGACCGCGTCGAGCCGATCGAGGAGACGATGCGCCGGGTGGAAGCGGTGACGCTCGACGAGATCGACGCCGAGGCGGAGCGTGTGCTCGGGAGCGGATCGCTTTCCGTCTCGATCGTCGGCAACGTCGGCCGCCTGCGGCTGAAACCGTCGGATCTCGCAGCGGCGATCGCGTAGCCGCCATGGCGAGCGAGGCGCCGTTCGACCCCTGCGCCTGGGCCGAGGTCGCGGAGTGTTTGAGGGATCTGATCGCCCTCGGCCTCGACACCTGCCTCCATCCGTCCGACGAGATGTATCGCTTCGAGCTCGCTCAGCCCCGCCGCTCGCCGGAGACGGCCGCGGTCTTCTACTTCTCGACGGGGCGCTCCATATGGCGGACCGTCTCCAGCCTGGTGTCCTGGCGCTTCGGCGGGTTCGCGAACGTCCGCTCGGTGCTCGACTTCGCCAGCGGCTTCGGCCGAACGACGCGCTTCCTGGCGCGCGCGCTCGATGCGCGGTCGATCACCGCCGCCGACATCGACGCCGGCGCGGTCCGCTTCCAGCAGGAGGCCTTCGGCGTCCGCGGATGCGTTTCGGGCCCCGACCCCGCGGGACTGATGCTCGAGGATTCCTTCGATCTCGTCCTTGCGGTCTCGTTTTTCAGCCACCTTCCCGCGGGCCGCTTCGAAAGGTGGCTCGAGCGTCTGTACGAGCGGGTCGCCCCCGGCGGCCTGCTGCTTTTCAGCACGCACGGCGCGGAGCTCTACAGGGGCCAGGATCCAATCCCGCCGTCGGGCCTGCTCTTCCGGCCCGAGAGCGAAACGACGCGGCTCGAGGCGTCCGAATACGGCACCTCCTGGGTGACCGAGGCGTTCGTGCGGCGGGCCGCGGCCGGGGTCGCCGGCGCGGCGCCGATCTGGGCCTTTCCGTACGGTCTCTGCGGCTTCCAGGATCTCTACGTGCTGGCGAAGGACGCGATCACGGGAGAAGGGCCTCGCCTGGCGCGCGACCCCTTGGGCGTTCTCGAGTTCGGGTCCGTCGAGGGAGGCATCGTCCGCGCGCGCGGAAGGGCGTCGGGCGACCAGGGCGAGCGGCCGCCCGACGTCCGGCTCTACTTCGGCGAGCGGCTGAGCGAAATTGCGCCGCGCCGGACGGAGAGGGGCGCCGGATGCCTGTGGAGCTTCGAATTCCCGACCGCCGCCGTCGCGCCCGACCGCATCCTCCGCATCGAGGCCGAGAGCGAGCGCGGCGCGCGGCGCCTTCTCGCCGCCGAGACCCTCCGCCCTTACCTGGGGTCAGGTCTCGGAATGTGTGAGTTCCAATTTTTTGGAAGTCACATTTTGAGAGACCTGACCCCATTGTGATTGCATACGCGCCGATGACGGACGTCGTCGTTCCCGTCCAGGTCTTCCCGCACGGCGAGGGGCTCGAGCTCCCGGCGTACGCGACGCCGGGCTCCGCGGGCTGCGACCTGCGCGCCGCGGTGGCCGAGCCGCTCGTGCTCGCGCCGGGCGCGCGCGCGCTCGTGCCGACCGGCATCGCCGTCGCGATCCCCGAGGGCCACGAGGGACAGGTCCGCATGCGGAGCGGCCTCGCGATCCGCCACGGCCTGACGCTCCTGAACGGCCCGGGCACGATCGATTCCGACTATCGGGGCGAGATCCGCGTGATCCTCGCGAACCTCGGAACGGAGGCCGTCACGCTTTCGCGCGGCGACCGGATCGCCCAGCTCGTGATCGCCCCTGTCGCGCGCGCGCGCCTCGAGCGCGTGGACGTCCTGCCGAATACGGAGCGCAGCGGCGGCGGCTTCGGCTCGACGGGACGCGGCTGACTCGCTTTTGCTAATCTAAACGCCGTGCGCGTCACGGTCCTCGCGTCCGGCTCCGGCGGCAACGCGTGTGTCGTCGAGGCGGGGGAGACGCGGGTGCTCGTCGACGCGGGCCTGTCGGCGAAGGAGATCGAGCGGCGGATGGAGGCGCGCGGCATCCGCGCCGATTCGATCGCGGCGCTCTTCATCACGCACGAGCACAACGACCACGCGAGCGGTGCGCCCGTCTTCGTGCGGCGCTGGGACTGCCCGGTCTACGCGACCGCGGGCACGGCGGCCGCGATCGGCCTCGAGGGCGACCTCTTCACGCCGTACGTCCGCGTCCATCCCTCGCGCGACGCGCGGGTGGGCGCCCTCGGCTTCCGCGCGTTCGCGACGCCGCACGACGCGGCCGAGTCCGTCGCGTACGCCTTCGAGTCGGACGACGCGCGTCTCGTGATCGCGTCGGACCTCGGCCGCGCCGAGGAGGCCTTCGTGGATTTCCTGCGGCACGCCACGACGCTGATGGTCGAGATGAACCACGACGAGGACATGCTCCGCGACGGGCCATATACTTGGCCCTTGAAGAAGCGCATCTCGGGCGGCTTCGGGCATCTCTCGAACGCGCAGTCGGCCGGCGCGATGTTCCGGGCCCTCGGGCCGCGACTGCGCCGCATCGTCGCGACGCACCTCTCGCGCACCAACAACACGCCGGCGATCGTGCACGCGATGCTGACGCGGCTCGTCGAGCGCTCGGGCTCGAACGTGCCGTTCTCGATCGCGGACCAGATCGCGGGACTGGAGGCATTCGAAGCATGAAGGTGGAGGTCCGGGTGTACCCCAAGGAGGGCGTGCTCGACCCGCAGGGCAAGGCGATCGCCGCGGCCCTCGGCCGCCTCGGGCACCAGGCGGTGCGCGACGTGCGCGCCGGCAAGGTCTTCTTCATCGACGTCGCCGGCGCGGACGCGAAGGCGGCGGAGGCGGATGCGCGGCGGATGGCCGAGGAGCTCCTCGCCAACACGGTGATCGAGGGCTTCGACGTCAAGGTCGTGTCGTGAAGACGCGCGAGAGGATGGTTTCCTGACATGCGCTTCGGCATCGTCGTGTTCCCCGGCTCGAACTGCGACGAGGACTGCCACCACGTCGCGAAGGACCTCCTCGGCTGCGAAGCCGACTACATCTGGCACCACGACACGGACCTGAAGGGCGCGGACGCCGTCATCCTGCCGGGAGGCTTCGCCTACGGCGACTATCTGCGCGCGGGCGCGCTCGCGCGCTTCTCGCCGGTCATGGAGAGCGTCGCCGCGTTCGCGAAGAAAGGCGGACCGGTGCTCGGCATCTGCAACGGCTTCCAGGTCCTGCTCGAGGCGGGGCTCCTTCCGGGCGCGATGCAGATCAACCGGGGGCTCCGCTACGTCTGCCGCGACGTCACGATGCGAGTCGAGAACGACGCGACGCCGTTCACGTCGCTGTATTCGAAGGGAAGCCTCGTCACGATGCCGATCGGGCACATGGAGGGCAACTACACCGCGCCTCCCGAGACGCTCGACCTGCTCGAGCGCGACGGGCGAGTGGTCTTCCGCTACTGCGATCGGGAGGGGCGTCCGACCGACGCGGCGAACCCGAACGGCGCCGCCCGAAACATCGCCGGCATCTGCAACCGCGAGGGCAACGTCGTCGGCCTGATGCCGCACCCCGACCGCTGCGCCGAGGCGCTCCTCGGCAACGACGCGGGCGTGAAGATGTTCGCGTCCGCCGTGGCGGCGATGGCCGCGCGATGACCGCGATCACCGGGGCGGGCGGCCGCAAGAGCCGCCCCTGCAGAGGACATCGTAGGGGCGGGGCTCGTCCCCGCCCGCGCCGCGAGGAAGCGTGATCACCGAAGAAGTGATCCGGGAGCACAACCTCTCGGACGAGGAGTACGCCCGCATCCAGGAGATCCTCGGCCGCGAGCCGAACCTCGTCGAGCTCGGCATCTTCTCCGCGATGTGGAGCGAGCACTGCTCGTACAAGTCGTCGCGCATCCACCTGAAGAAGTTCCCCACGACGGGGCCGCGCGTCATCCAGGGGCCGGGCGAGAACGCGGGCGTCGTCGACATCGGCGGCGGCCTCGCGGTCGCGTTCAAGATGGAGTCCCACAACCACCCGTCGTTCATCGAGCCGTACCAGGGAGCGGCGACCGGCGTCGGCGGGATCCTGCGCGACGTCTTCACGATGGGCGCGCGGCCGATGGCGTCGCTGAACTCGCTGCGGTTCGGCCGCCTCGACGCGCCGCGCATGAAGCACCTCGTCGACGGCGTCGTCCGCGGCATCGCGGGTTACGGCAACTGCATCGGCATCCCGACGCTCGGCGGCGAGACGACGTTCCACAAGGGCTACGACGGCAACATCCTCGTCAACGTGATGAACGTCGGGATCGTGCCGAGCGACCGCATCTTCCTCGGGCGCGCCGAGGGCGCGGGCAATCCCGTCGTCTACGTCGGCTCGAAGACGGGCCGCGACGGCATCCACGGCGCGACGATGGCCTCCGAGGAGTTCGCGGCCGACGAGGCGAGCCAGAAGCGCCCGACCGTGCAGGTCGGCGATCCGTTCACCGAGAAGCTCCTGATGGAGGCGTGCCTCGAGCTGTTCCGGACCGACGCCGTCGTCGGCATCCAGGACATGGGCGCCGCGGGCCTGACCTCGTCGTCGTTCGAGATGGCGGGGCGCGCGGGCTCGGGCGTCGAGATCGACCTCTCGAAGGTGCCGGTGCGCGAGACCGGCATGACGCCCTACGAGATCATGCTGTCGGAGTCGCAGGAGCGCATGCTCCTCGTCGCGCGGCGCGACCGGCTCGACGAGGTCCTCGCGATCTTCCACAAGTGGGAGCTCGACGCCGTCGAGATCGGCCGCGTCACGGACTCCGGGCGCGTCGTCCTCTTCTTCGAGGGCCGGATCGTCGCGGACCTGCCCGCCGCGCCGCTGTCCGACCGCGCGCCCGTCTACGACCGCCCGCGCACGCCGCTCGCGCCGGGCGCCGGTCCCTTTCGCTGGAGGGAGGAGCCCGAGCCCCCCGACTACGCCGCGTGCCTGAAGCAGATCCTCGCCTCGCCGAACGTGGCGGAGAAGTCGTGGATCTGGACGCAGTACGACCACATGGTCCAGTCGAACACGGTGCAGAGGCCCGGCGGCGACGCGGCGGTCATGCGCGTGAAGGGCACGACGAAGGGGATCGCGATGAAGAGCGACGTCAACCCGTTCTTCTGCGCGTTCGATCCCTACCGCGGCGGCGCGATCGCGGTCGCCGAGGCGGCGCGCTCGATCGCCGCGACCGGCGCGCGGCCGGTCGCGATCACCGACTGCCTGAACTTCGGAAATCCCGAGAAGCCCGAGGTCATGGCGCAGTTCGAGGCGGCGGTGCGCGGCATCGCCGACGCCTGCCGCGCGCTCGAGGTGCCGGTCGTCTCCGGCAACGTCTCGCTCTACAACGAGACCGACGGCCGCGCGATCCCTCCGACGCCCACCGTCGGCATGGTCGGGCTGATGGAGGACGTCGGCAAGCACGTGCGCGTCGCGTTCCGCCGGGCGGGCGACCTCGTCGCGGTCCTCGGCGACACGCGCGACGAGCTCGGCGCCTCGGAGTTCCTGCGGACCGTGCGCGGGCGCGACGAGGGCCCGTGTCCCGAGGTGGACCTCGACGCGGAGAAGCGGCTGGTCGACCTTCTCGCGACGCTCGCGGAGCGCGGGATCGTCGCGTCGATGCACGACGTCTCCGACGGCGGGCTTGCCGTGGCGCTCGCGGAGTGCGCGATGCAGGGCGGCCTCGGGGCCACTCTCTCGCTCGAACCGGGTGTGCGGATGTCGGCGTTTCTGTTCGGCGAGACGACCGGCCGCGCGGTCGTGTCGTTCGCGCCGGAGCACGAGGCCGCCGCACGGGCTCTCGCGAAAGAAAAGGGCGTCCCGTTCGCCGCCGCGGGCTGGGTGGGCGGCGACCGGCTGACGATCTCGGCCGGCAGCCGTGCCGTCATCGACGAGCCCGTCGCCACGCTCACCGAACTCTGGCGCACCGCCTTCGCCCGCGCGCTCGAGTCCGCGGACGTTCTCTAGGCGACCCTCAGCCTCCTTTCCCGGGATCGCTCGGAAAAGTCCCGGCCGCCCTCGCGGTGGGCATGCTCGCCCTGGGAGGCGCCGCCGGCCTCGCCCGGGCAGACGAGGTGACCGACTGGAACCAGATCATGCTGCAGTCGGCTCTCGCGGCGTCGACGTCGCCCCTCGCCATGAGCCGGGTCGGGGCGACCGTCGCGGCCTCGGTCTTCGACGCGGTGAACGGGATCGAGCGGCGCTATACGTCCATCCACGTGGAACCAGCCGCGGATCGGGGAGCCTCGCGGCGAGCCGCCGCGGTGCAGGCGGCCTACGCGGTGCTCGTGAACCTCTATCCGGCGCAGACGAGCACACTCGACGCCGAGCGGACAGCCTCACTCTCCGGGATCTCCAGCGGTCCGGGAGCCGACAACGGCCAGTCCATCGAGCGGGGAATCGCATGGGGGCAGACCGTGGCCGACGCGATCTGGGCGTGGCGAAGCACCGACGGTTTCGTGCCACGGTCGGCGCCGGCGGGTCACCAGGTCTCCCGCCGCCCCCACCGAGACCCGTGACCTCGTTCCCCGCTGGAGCATCGAGTCAGGAGAGCTTTCCGACGAGGACCACCAGCGCTCTGCGGCGTTCTGTCGAACATGGCCACCTCCTTCGCCGCGCCGTGCCGGTGCAACCGGCCTGCGCGATAATCGCCTTACCGACGCGCGCGGCGCTGAGTCCTCGCCGAGGCGCGGTGAATTCCCGGCTTCTTTCCCGGGGGCGGCGATGCGACTTCGGTTCGGGGAATGCGTGCTCGATTCGGAGACGCGGCAGCTCGTCGTCCGCGGCGCCGAAGTGCACCTCCAGCCGAAGGCATTTCAGTTTCTGGAGCTCCTGATCCACAACCGGCCCCGCGTGGTCCCGAAGGCCGAGATCCACGAGAAACTCTGGCCGGGCATTTTCGTCTCCGACGGTACGCTGACGAGCGTGCTCGCGGAGGTCCGCGGTGCCATCGGCGACGAAGCGCACCAGTCCCGCTTCGTGCGCACGGTGCACCGCGTCGGCTACGCGTTCTCGGGGGAGGCGGCCGAGGAGCGTGACCGTGTGGTCGGCGTCGGCCGCAGCGGTCTGGCCGTCTGGCTGCTCCGAGGCAAGACCCGGATCGCTCTCGAGCCGGGCGAGACGATCATCGGCCGGGATCCGGGAGCGGCCGTTCATCTCGACGACCCGAGCGTCTCCCGCCGGCACGCGCGGATCATCGTGGGGGACACGGGTGCGACGGTCGAGGACCTCGGCAGCAAGAACGGCACCTTCCTCGGCGAAGCGGGGGTCCACGCGCCGATGCCGCTTTCCGATGGCGACACGGTCAGGATCGGATCCGTGCCGTTGCTCGTGCGCCTGTTCGAAACGCCACAGTCGACGGTCACGAGCGTCGAGCCGGACTGATTCGGAAGTGCTGGACACGTTTGACAACCCGACCCGCGTGGGTGTCGAATCGATCCCATAGGGGCTCCGTCTCCACGAGACCCCATATCGGCGATGCGAATTGTCCTGGTGCCTGGCAACTCGAGAGCCGCCGTCCCGCGGCCCGAGGGACCAGGACTGCGTCACCGTCCAGAAAAGCCGGAGATTCCCCGGGATTTCGCTGCGACTGTGTGAAGAAGACCTGACAGTCTCTGGTGAGGAGGTGTGTGGTGAACGGATGCCCGCGTTCTCGCTCCTCCCGGTGGGTCTTGCTCGCGTCCCTGGCGATCCTGTTCTCCGCAACTCGTCACGCATCCGGCCAGGGCTGACAGCCGATCCGATTCACAGAGCCCAGTCTGGGCCTGCAGAATCAGCCGTTCCTGGGCAAGGGGATCTGGCAGGCGCAGATTTCCTACCAGTACGCGCACACCGACCAGTGGTTTTTCGGCAGCCAACGCGTCGACCATCCGCCGTCGGGAACGATTCCGGCGCCGCCCCCGGCCGCGCTCGGAGCGCTGTTCGGGACGCCGCCAGTAAGGACAGTGAATATCTTCGATGTCGACGTTCTTTACGGTGTGACGAATCGTCTACAGATGGATCTGACGGTTCCGTTTCTGACGGGCTCCCTGGACGTCGTCTACGGGACGCAGGCCGACCACCAGCTCTACCACTACGGCGCCGGGGGTATCGGCGACGTTTCGCTCCAGGCGGAGTACTGGCTGAACGACCCGACCCTGCCGTCCGCAGTTTCCGGCTCCGTCGGCCTTGGAATCAAGGCGCCGACGGGGAAAGACGACGTCACCGGTACCTTCGTCGGTGGGGCCACTGCGCCGATCGACGAAGGGGCGCAGCTCGGCAACGGCGGATGGGAGCTGCTCTTCCAGGCGCAGGGCACGGCGGCCCTCGGCAGCGGCCCGTTCATGGCGTACGGTTCCGGCTACTACGGCATGAGCCTGACGGGCACCAGCGGGGTGCATCAGCCCACGCCGAACGGATCGCCCGGTCCGCTGCGGGCGGTCCCCGACACCTATTCGGCTCGGCTGGGAGCGGGTTATCTCCTGCCGGTGCACCACGACCTTGTCCTGACCGCCGGCGGCCTGATCAACGGCGTCATGGTGAAGGACATCATCGGTGGGACCGACCTGTACTGGCGGCGGCCTGGCTACGAGATCTTCTTCGAGCCGGGGCTGTCGTACACGTTCGGCCGCAACACCGCGTCCGTGAGCGTTCCCGTTCGGGTCTATGCGAAGAAGCTGGACAGCACCCTCGACGAGTCTCTCCACCGGCACGTCGGTTCGGACTTCGTGCCCTTTCTCGTCATCGCGAGCTTCGGTCGACGCTTCTAGCTGTCCCGGCTGAGTGCTGGCGATAGTATCTCGCCAGATTCATGTCCCTTTTGGCGGGGGCCCGCCTCGGTCCCTATGAGGTTCTCACGCCGCTGGGCGCGGGCGGAATGGGAGAGGTGTATCGAGCGAAGGACACGCGGCTGGATCGGGAGGTAGCGATCAAGGTGCTTCCCGAGCGACTCGCTGCGGACCCCAGGGCTCTCGCGCGGTTCGAGCGGGAGGCGAAGGCGGTGGCGGCTCTCTCGCACCCGAATATCCTCGCGATCCACGATCTCGGCGAGCAGGGCGGCGTGCGGTACACGGTCACCGAGCTCCTGGACGGCGAAACATTACGGGAGCGGATCTCGCGCGAGCGCCTGCCCTGGCGCAAGGCCGTCGACATCGGTATCGCCATCGCCGACGGTCTGGCCGCGGCGCACGCCAGGGGAATCGTGCATCGAGACCTCAAGCCCGAAAATGTCTTTCTGACCTCGGGCGGGCTCGTCAAGATCCTGGACTTCGGCCTGGCTCGCACCGACGTGCCGCCTGAGGACGCCACCTCCGCGCCGACGGCGGCGGTTCAGACCGAGGCCGGGACCGTCCTGGGAACCGTCGGATACATGTCGCCCGAGCAGGTCAGCGGAGAAGTCGCCGACGCGCGCAGCGACATCTTCTCGCTCGGATGCGTTCTCTACGAGATGCTGGCCGGGCGGCGCGCCTTCGGTGGCGGCACCCCGGGGCAGACGATGGCCGCGATTCTGCGGGACCAGCCTCCCGAAATCGCCGGTTCGGCCGCGCCGCTTCCCGCGGGGCTCGACCGGGTCGTCGCACGGTGTCTCGAGAAGAACCGGGACGAGAGATTCCAGACTGCGCGGGACCTCGCCTTTGCCTTGAAGGAGATCTCGGGAGCGTCCGCATCGGTTTCTGCCGTTTCGCCCCCGGCGCCCACCGCGGTGCCGACTCCTTCGGCCCGCGGGCGCCGATGGTGGCCGCCTGCGGCTGCGGCCGCTGCGGCCCTGGTGCTCCTGCTGATCGTCGACCCGGGCGGCCTTCGCGACCGTCTGTTCCGTTCGGGCGGAGCGCCATCGGCGCGGACGCTCGCCGTCCTTCCCCTCGCGAACATGACCGGTGATCCGGGGCAGGACTATTTCGTCGACGCGATGACGGAAGAGATCACGACCGATCTCGCGAAGATCGCGAACCTGCGCGTGACGTCCCGGACATCCGTCATGCCCCTCAAGGGCAAGACGATTCCCGAAGTCGCGAAGACGCTGGGCGTGGAGTACGTGGTGGAAGGGTCAGTCGTGCGCGACAGCCAGCACGTCAAGATCACGGCGCAGTTGATCGACGCCGCCTCGGACAAGCACGTCTGGGCCAACTCGTTCCAGCGCGAAGCGCAAGACATCCTGGCCTTGCAGGACGAGATCGCGCGGGCGATCGCGCGCGAGGTCGGCGCGAAGTTGACGCCGGAGGGGAAGGCGGGCCGCGCCGCCGCGACGCGTCCAGTGCTGCCCGCCGCATACGACGCTTATGTGCGCGGCCGGAACGAATACGGCAAGCGCAAAGAAGCGAATCTGCGCGAGGCGATCCGTCTCTTCCAGGAGTCGATCGATGCCGACCCGACGTACGCGCCGGCCTACGCGGGCATGTCGGATTGCTACTCGCAGCTGGGCTACAACAACTATCTTTCGCCGGCGGACTCGTTTCCCCGGGCGAAGGCCGCCGCGCAGAAGGCCCTGGAGCTCGATCCCCGCCTGGCCGAGGCCCACGCTTCGCTCGGATACGTCGTCATGTACTACGACTGGAATTTTCCGCTGGCCGAAAAGGAGTACCGCCGCGCAATCGAGCTCAATCCGAGTTACGCGGTCGGGCACCAGTGGTACGCCTACCTCCTGATGGCGACCGGGCGGCCGAAGGACTCGCTGGCGGAAGTCGCGGTCGCTCAGCGACTCGACCCGCTCTCGGTGGCGATCCAGACGGATCAGGGGTACATGCTGTACTACAGCAGCCAGACCGACGCCGCCCTGCGGGCCATCGAAACGGCCCTGGAAATGGATCCAAACTTCCCGGCCGGCCACTTCTGGCTCGGCCGAATCTATACGTCTCAGAAAAAGTTCGATCAGGCCGAAGCTGAATTCGAAAAGGTCCCCGCCTTGCGGCCGTGGACGCCCATGCTGGCAGCGATCGGGTTCTTGTACGGACAGTGGGGCAAGCCGGAGAAGGCCGACGCGATCTTGCAGGAATTTGCGGCGCGAGCGAGCCAGGGAAAATTCGCATCGAGCTACGCGATCGCCCTCGTCTATGCCGGTCTCGGGGATAAGGCGCGGACTCTCGACGAGCTCGACAAGGCGTATGAGGAGCGCTCGCACTGGCTTCTCTGGCTCAACAACGATCCGCGGCTCGACCTCGTGAGAAAGGAGCCGAGGTTCCGGGAGATCGTGCGCAAAGTCGGTCTGCCGGCGACCGGACCTCAAGCGTAATGCCGCTTTCGGGCGGATCGCGCCTCGGCCCCTACGAGATCCTCGCTCCGCTGGGTGCGGGCGGGATGGGGGAGGTGTATCGGGCCAGGGACACGCGGCTGGACCGCGAAATCGCGATCAAGGTGCTGCCGGAGCGTCTGGCTGCGGATCCGGTGGCGCTATCGCGTTTCGAGCGCGAGGCCAAGGCGGTCGCCGCCTTGTCGCATCCGAACATCCTCGCGATCCACGACTTCAACCGACACGGAGACACGTCCTACGTCGTCCTCGAGCTCCTCGAAGGAGAATCGATGAGCGAGCGTCTGCTGCGCGGGCCGATCCCGTGGCGCCACGCCGCCGAGATCGCGATCGCGATCGCCGACGGACTGTCCGCCGCGCATGCGAAAGGGATCGTCCATCGAGACTTGAAACCGCAGAACCTGTTCCTGACGCGCGAAGACCGCGTCAAGATTCTCGACTTCGGTCTGGCGCGCCGCGAGCAAACCTCGTCGGGCGAGAGCGTCACCCAGGCGATGACCGAAGAGGGAACGAGCCCGGGAACGATTCTTGGCACCATCGGCTACATGTCGCCCGAGCAGGTTCTCGGGGACCCGGCCGACTGGAGAACGGACCTCTTCTCGCTGGGCTGCGTTCTGCACGAGATGTTGACCGGCAACCGAGCATTCCGGCGGCGCACGCCGGCGGAGACGATGGCGGCGATCCTCAACGAGGAGCCGCCTGCCCTGACGGACGTCGGCGCGGAGTCCGGTCCGCCACCGGGTCTTTCGACGATCATCGGACGGTGCCTCGAGAAGAATCCCGAGCTGCGGTTTCAGTCGGCGCGCGACTTTGAATTCGCGTTGAAAGAGGTCTTGCGAGGCGCGACGATCGCGCCCCCGGCCTCCTCGGGGTCGCACCGGCGCCCGATCGAGTCCATGGCCGTGCTGCCGTTCGCCAACGCGGGCGGCGATCCGGACGCGGAGTACCTGTCGGACGGGATCGCCGAGAGCATCATCCACAGCCTTTCGAAGCTGCCCGGCCTGCGCGTCATGGCGCGGAGCACGATCTCGCGCTACAAGGGCCGCGACGCCGACCCGCAGCACGTCGGCCGGGAGCTCGGTGTGCGCGCCGTCCTGACCGGCCGGGTGTTCCATCGCGGAGAGACGTTGATCGTCAAGACCGAGCTCGTGGACGGCCGCGACGGTTCCCAGCTCTGGGGAGAGAACTACAGCCGAAAGCTGTCCGATATCCTTGCGATCGAAGAGGAGATCTCGCGCGAGATCTCGGAGACGCTCCGGTTGAAGCTGTCGAGCGAGGAGGAGCACCGGCGTTCGAAGCGCGAGACCGAGAGCACCGAGGCCCATCGCCTCTTCCTGAAGGGGCGCTTTTTCTGGAACAAGCGCTCGCCCGATGCTCTTCGCAAGGGAATCGAGTGCTTCCGCCTGGCCATCGAAGAGGATCCCGAGTACGCGCTCGCGTACGCCGGCATGGCCGACTGCTACAACAACCTCGGCTTCTACAACTACGAGGCTCCGGCCGAGTCATTCCCCAAGGCCAAGGCCGCGGCGCGCAGAGCCCTGGAGCTCGACGGTGACCTGGCGGTCGCCCGCACGGCGTTGGGCTATGCCCTTCTGTACTACGACTGGGACTGGGATGGCGCGGAGCGGGAGTTCCGTCGCGCCATCGAGCTCGACCCGAACTACCCGACGGCTCACCAGTACCTTGCGAACGCGTTGTTGCCGCCGCGTCGCTTCGATGAGGCCATTGCGGAATTGCGTCTCGCCCTGGATCTCGACCCTCTCTCGCTGATTATCAGCGCCTCGCTGGGCTACGGGAACCACATGGCCGGGCGCTACGATGAGGCGCAGAGTCAGCTTCAAAAGACGCTCGAGATGGATCCGGGCTTCCTGCCGGCTCACCTCTTCTTGGGGTACGTGTACCTTCAGACTGGCGAGCACTCCAAGGCCGTCGAGGAGTTCAGCGACCTCCTGCGACGTACCGAAGGCAACCCTCTGGTCAATGCCGAGCTCGGTTGCGCGTACGTTACCTCAGGCCGCCGATCCGAGGCCGAGACGATCCTGACGGTGCTCCGCGAGACGAAGGAGCGATTCGTTTCCCCCTACTCCTTCGCACTCCTCCACACCGCGCTTGGCGAGCATGACGCCGCTTTCGACGCTCTGGAGAAGGCGGTCGCCATCCGCGCCCACGAAGTGGCGTTCCTTCCGTGGGAGCCGCAGTTCGATCCCCTCCGTGGAGATCCGAGGTTCAAGGACCTTCTGCGCAGGGTGGGCCTTTGACGCTTTCCGCCGGCACCCGCCTCGGTCCCTACGAGGTCCTCGCGAAGCTCGGGGCGGGCGGAATGGGGGAGGTGTATCGGGCGCGGGACACCCGACTCGATCGGGAAGTGGCGATCAAGGTCCTTCCGGAGCGTCTGGCACAGGATGCGGGAGCCCTGGCGCGCTTCGAGCGCGAGGCGAAGGTCGTCGCTTCGCTATCACACCCGAACATTCTCGCCATCCACGACTTCGGAAGGGAGGGCCCCGTTGCCTACGCGGTGACCGAGCTGCTTGAAGGTGAGACCGTCGCGGACCGCCTGCTCCAGGGCCCGCTCCCGTGGCGCCGCGCCGCCGAGATCTCGATCGCGGTCGCCGAAGGCCTCTCGGCCGCTCACGTGAAGGGAATCATTCACCGGGATCTGAAGCCTCAGAATCTCTTCCTGACAACCGACGATCGCGTCAAGATCCTCGACTTCGGACTGGCACGACGCGATCAGCCCATCTCCGCGGATGACGCGACGGCGGCGCCGACGCAGACGGGAACGATGCCGGGCACGGTCCTGGGAACGGTCGGCTACATGTCACCCGAGCAGGTCCGGGGAGAGCCCACGGACGCGCGGACGGATCTCTTTGCATTCGGCTGCCTCCTCTACGAGATGGCTTCGGGACAGCGTGCCTTTCATCGGCGCACGGCCGCCGACACGATGGCTGCCGTGTTGAACGAGGGCCCGGCGGAGGCTCCGGTCCAGAATCTGCCGTTGGGACTTCGGCACCTGATCCTGAGGAGCCTGGAGAAGAACCCGCAGACGCGGTTCCAGTCGGCGCACGACCTGGCGTTCGCCCTCAAGGAGCTCTTGAGGACGCCGAGCGGCGAGATGCCGCTCTCCTCCGGTTCGCATCGGCGTCCGCTCGAGTCGCTGGCGGTGCTGCCGTTTGCCAACGCGAGCGGCGATGCCGACGCGGAGTACCTGTCCGACGGGATCGCGGACACCATCATTCAGACCCTGTCCCGGCTTCCGAATCTTCGCGTCATGGCGCGCAGCACTCTGTCGCGTTATCGGGGCGTGGACGTGGATCCCCGCCTGGTCGGGACGGAGCTCCGGGTGGGCGCCGTCCTGACGGGACGGGTGCTGCATCGCGGGGAGAGCCTGGTGGTCAAGGCCGAGCTCGTCGATGCCCGGGACGGGTCGCAGATCTGGGGCGAGACCTACAACCGACGGCTGGAGGACCTGCTCGCCCTCGAAGCGGACATCTCGCGTGAGATCTCCGAGAAGCTGAGGCTGAAGATCACGGGGGAGGAGGTCGATCGGCTGGCGCGCCGATCGACCGAGAGTCCCGCCGCGCATCGCCTCTACCTGCGGGGCCGATTCTTCCTCGAGAAGAGGTCGGCGGAGAGCCTCCGGAAGGCGATCGAGCACTTCCAGCAGGCCATCGAGGAGGATCCCGAGTACGCGCTCGCCTACGCCGGAATCGCCGAGTGCTACGACTTTCAAGGCTTCTATGGCTACCGATCGCCGAACGAATCCTTCCCGAAGGCCAAGGCCGCAGCGAACCGGGCTCTCGAGCTCGACGCGACGATCCCTGAGGCATACGCCGCTCGCGGGGTCGCGCGCTTCTACTACGACTGGGACGTGCCGGGGGCCGAAGCGGACTACCTCAAGGCGATCGCCGCGGGCCCTTCGTACGCCAACGCGCGCCAGTACCACGCGGTCCTTCTGGCGGCGGTGAGCCGCTTCGACGAGTCGTTCGCCGAAGTGGGGCGCGCCGAGGAGCTCGATCCTTTATCGCTTCCGATCAAGACGACGGCCAGCTGGACGCGCCTCCTTTCCCGCCGTTTCGACGAAGCCGTCGAGAGGCTCGAAGCGGCGATCGAGATGGACCCGAGCTTCGTTCCGGTCCGCAACGTGCTGACGTGGGCTTACCTCTCCAAGGGCGACCACGCTCGTGCCCTCGAGGAAGGAAGAACGATATCGGGACGCGGAACCAACTTCCTGGCGACGTTCGGCGTCGCGTGCGCGGCCGCGGGTCGACGTACGGACGCCGATGCCGTCCTGCGTGAGCTCGAGGAGATCTCCCGGCAGAGCTACGTTTCGCAGGTGCACGTGTGCTTCGTTCATGCGTGGCTCGGGGATGCGGAGCGGGCCTTTCAGGCGCTGGATCGAGCGGTCCGGGAACGGGACTGGAATCTGATCATGCTCGACGTCGATCCCCGCGCGGATCCGCTGCGCGCGGATTCCCGTTTCGAGGATGTCCTGCGGCGGGTCGGCCTCCGCGCGTGAGGGGCGCGACTCTGATGTGGACCCTGGCGGCGGTCGCCTCGGTACTGGCGGCCGCGGCATGGCTGACCCAGCCCCTGATCGCGCGGACTCGCGCGATCCCCGAGGGGCCACCTCCCGATCCCGCGCGGATCGAGCGGCGGGTGCGCGAGCTCGTCGAGCGATTCCATCCGCGCGACGGTGGGCACCCGGAGAACATGCGGCGGGCGGCCATCTGGATCGCGGGGGAGCTGAAAGGCGCGGGTGCCGCCGTGTCGGAGCAGCGGTTCCCCGCTGTCGGAGCGGAGTACGTCAACGTTGTCGCTGCGTTCGGGCCGGAGACCCGCGATCTGGTCGTGGTCGGCGCGCACTACGACGTCGCGGGGGGGATGCCCGGGGCCGACGACAACGCGAGCGGGGTCGGCGGGCTGCTCGAGCTGGCCGACGTCCTCCGCGACGCGCCCCTCGCCCGGCGCGTCGAGCTCGTCGCGTTCGCGAACGAGGAGGCGCCTTACTTCGCGACGTCCGGGATGGGGAGCGACGTGTACGCGCGGTCCCTGGTCTCGGCGAACCGCCGGGTCCGCGGAATGATCTGTCTCGAGATGCTCGGCTGTTTCTCGGACGCGCCCGGGAGCCAGAAGCTGCCGTTCGGCGTGCTGCGGCTCCTCTATCCATCGACCGGCAACTTCATCGCCGTCGTGGGAAACCTGCCGGGCGCCGGCATCGTGCGCCGCGTCAAGCGCGCGATGCGCGAGGCGAGCGACCTGCCCGTCGAGTCGATCAACGCGCCGGGAGTCGTGCCCGGCGTCGACCTGTCCGACCACTCGAGCTTCTGGCGGCGCGGGCTGCCGGCCGTCATGATCACCGACACCGCCTTCTACCGGAACCCGCGGTACCACACCGAGCACGACACGCCCGAGACGCTGGACTACGCACGCATGGGGGAGGTCGTCGCCGGAGTCCGGCGCGCCGTTCTCGAGCTCGCGCGCTGAGGCGCTTTCTCAGCGGCGCCCGTACGCGAGGATGCGCCGGAACGTGAAGAAGTACGGGCGCTCGTCGGGAATCATCGTGAAGAGCACCTCCCGGTAGCGCTCGACGAAGCGCGCGTAGAGCTCGGGCGGGAGCGCCCGCCGGTACTCGGACAGCAGCGACCCCTCGACCCAGCGGACGACGTCCTCGCGCGAGTCGAGCCGGTGTCCGTAGACCCGGAGCTCCACGCGCGGCGCGTGGAAGCCGAGCCGGAACAGGATCGCGGCGTAGGCTTCCGGCGCGAGCACGTGGCGCGGATGCGCGCTGCCTCTCAGCGCGGAACGAAACGGCTCCTCCGCGGCCGTTCGATCGGCGGCGCGGTGCGATGGGTGATCGAAGTTGTCCGGCACCTGGAACGCGAGCTGGCCGCCCGTGCGGAGCGCCGCGGCGAGCCGCCCGAGGAGCGCCCGGTGGTCGGGCACCCAGTGGAGCGCGGCGTTCGAGAAGACGAGATCCCATTCCGCTCGCGGGGCGAACGCCGCGATGTCGGCGCGCTCGAACTCGAGCCCGTCTCCCGCGAGGGGCGCGGCCTTCGCGAGCATCGCTTCCGACGAGTCCAGACCGAGCGTCTCCGCGGCGCCGGTCCGGACGTGGAGCTCGCGGGTGAGCTCTCCCGTTCCGCAGCCGAGGTCGATGGCCCGGCCGCCCGGGATCGTCGCCACGAGGTCGGCGAGATCGAGGAAGGGCTGGCGGCGCTCCGCGGCGAAGCGCGCGTACACGTCGGGCTGCCAGGTGTCCATCGCGGCCGTCGGATTCTAGCCCGGCGTTCCGCGGTACGATTTCACGGGGCTCTTTGATGGCCGTTCTTCGATCGCGGATGCGCCCGTTCCTCTCCGGGGCGCTCGTGTCGCTGCTCCTCGCCGCGCGCGGGAGTGCCCAGGATCCGCGGATCGCCGAGCTGACGGACCTCTTCGCGAAGGCGAAGGCGCAGTTTCGGGGCGGCGCCTACACCGAGTCGCTCGCCACTCTTCAGAAGCTCGACGCGGCGCTGGGCGCACCCGACCTCGCGGCGGCGAGGGAGAAGACGTCGGCGGCGATGGCGTTCTATCGCGGCGCCGACCTCGCGGCGCTCGGCCGCGGCGAGGAGGCCCGCCGGGAGTTTCGCGTCTATCTCGAGAGCGCTCCGGCCACGAGGCTCGATCCCTCGATGTATCCGAAGAGCGTCCTCGACGCGTTCGAGGCCGCGCGCGCGGAGCTCGCTCCGCCCGGGAGCGCCGCCCCGTCCGGCGCGTCGGTCGGCCTCGCGGAGGCGTACGCGGCCTTCCGCGCCGCGCCCGCGCCCGCCGCGTCGGCCGACGAGACCTGGGGCGACGGCGCCGTCCGGTTCCTGATGACGAAGGAGGAGAAGGCGGAGTGGTCGCGCCTGACGGACTCCACGGCGCGCGCCGAGTTCGTCGCGGCCTTCTGGCAGCGCCGGGACCGCAGGCCGGAGACGCCGGGGAACGAGTACCGCGACGAGATCGAGCGGCGGATCGGCTTCGCCGACGTGCAGTTCGCGCAGGGGGAGAAGAAGGGCAGCCTGACCGACCGCGGAATGGTGTTCGTCCTGATGGGGCCGCCGAGCTATGTCGCCTCTCGTTTGTTGCGCATCGAGGACGACCCGATCCAGGCCGCGCGGTCGGCGCCGCGCACGGAAGTGATCATGGGGCCGAGCGGACGAGTGGCCACGCTGACCGTGACGCCCCAGCCGATGACCGCCGAGAAGATCCAGGGAAGCCGGGAGGTCTGGCATTACCGCCGGGATCGCCTCCCGGCGTCCGTCGCCTCGAACGAGGTCCTCTTCGAGTTCCTCACGAAGGACGGGTACGGCACGGCGGTCCTGCAGCGCGAGGCGGCCGCGCTGACGACGCTCGAGATCGCCGCGGGCGCCGGCGGCGGTCGCACGGCCGCGGCCCCGCCTCAGTAGCGGACGTTCTCGAGGAAGAGCCCGGACGGCGGCGCCGTCCACTTCGCGGGCGCGTCCGACTTCTGGCTCAGGAGCTTCTCGACGCCGGCGGCATCCAGCTTGCCGCGGCCGACCTCGACGAGCGTTCCCGCGAGCCTGCGCACCATTTTCCAGAGGAAGTGCGAGGCCGTGATGCGGAACTGAAGCTCCTCGCTCTCCTCGCGCACCTCGCACTTCTCGACGACGACGATCGTGGACTCCTGTCCCTCCGGGTTCTCGCAGAACGAGACGAAGTCGTGCCGCCCCTCGAAGAGCTTCGCGGCCCGCCCCATCGCGGCCCTGTCGAGGCGATCCTTGACCCACCAGACGTAGGGCTTGCCGAACGCGGTGCGGCGGCGCGAGAAGCGGTAGAGATACGTGCGGCTCTTCGCGTCGTGCCGAGCGTGGAAGCGGGGCGCCGCCTTCTCGACCGCGAGAACATTGACGTCGGGCGGCAGCTTGGAATTCAGCTGCCACGCGATCTCGCCCTCGCGAAGGTCCTTTCGCGCCCTCAGGTGAGCCACCTGCGCGATCGCGTGCACGCCCGCGTCGGTTCGGCCGGCGCCGCCGATCGAGGCGTCCTCGCCGAGGACCTCCCGCGCGGCGCGGAGGAGCACGCCCTGGACCGTCCGCTCCGTGTTCTTCTGCGTCTGCCAGCCGCGGTAGCGCGTGCCGTCGTATTCGAGCGTCACCTTCCAGGTCGGCACGCGCGCAGTCTACAGGGAGGGCGCGGGGCCGGAAGTGGGCCTATCGAGAGCGCACTCGACTCCGCCGCCCGGCGCCTCCTGTTGCGCCCAACTTGCCTCTCACGCGGGCATGGATCGGCTCGTCGCATCGGCACGACGAGTCTCTTCCTCTTCCGCTGCGCTACCGAGTCAGGTTGACTCTGATCCCCATGACATCGTCGCCGTCCCCATTCCCGTCATAGTTGACGTCCACTGTTGCCTGAAACTGAATCTGCTGGGGGAATACCAGTCCTGCGGTAATTCTCCCGGGCCCGTTAGGGCTGTCGAACGAACCGGTGATGGCTCCGTTCCGGATCAGGCCGAGAAGCACGAAGGCGCCGCAGGGGGTCTCGAATCGTCCCGTGAGGTTACCGCTGGACTCAGCGAGCGTGACCGCGACTGGCGCGTTGCCCATACAGGTGTCGAAGCCAAAGGGTATGTGTCGCTCCTGGAGGAACGTGATCGTTCCGAACCAATCACCGCTCAGAGGGGCCGGCGGAGGAGGAGCGGAGTCGGAGAAATCTGTGGTATCTGCCCAACTGGCGAGTTGTCCGTCCGGGTTGTCCCAGGCCATCGTCCGGCCCGTCTGAGTGTCGGTGACTGTCAACGTGTACTCCACGTTTGAAAGCGCGGCGGCGAAAACCCAGAAATGACCGTTGATCAGCCGTCCGTCGAGAACCTTGACGGCCAGTTCGACGTTCGCGTCGTCGAAGAACCAGAAGTAACCCGTATCCGCCGAGATCGGGACGGCCGAGCCGTGACCGCCAAGGCCCTGGCTCGGGATCGCCCAATCGACCGTCAGCTGGAAGCGCGAACTGGCCAGGCACAGCGTCGCGCCTCCTGGCGCGCACGGGGCGGTTGTCTTCGGGTCGACCCGCGCCGTCTGCGACAGACCCTCGAAGAGCGCGTACAGCTCACGCCTCGACCGCGTCTCGAGCGCCTTCACGCTGGCATCGGCCGGTGCCGCTATCGTGCCCGGTTCGTTCGTGAATGCGGACGTGTCGGCGACCGAGGCGAACGACCCGCTCTGGTTGTCGTAAGTCTTGACGCGGCCCGTCTCCACGTCGGTGACGGTGAGCGTGTACTCGACCTCCGAGAGTCCGGCATAGAAGACCCAATAGCTTCCGTTCAACCCGGTGCCGTCCAGGACCTTCACCACGAGCTCGATATTGGAGTCGTCGAAGAACCAGAACAGTCCCGTGTCCCCGCTCAGGGGCACGGACGTACCTTCTCCGCTGCGTCCTTGATCCGGGACCCGCCAGGACACCGCCACGGAGAAGCGGCTTTCGTTCAGACAAAGCGTCGTCGCCGTGGCGACGCACGCGCCGCTGGACACAGCGGGGCTCGGCGCCCGGCCGGCATCTCCGGCGTGAGCGGTCGAGCGGAGGAGGAAGGCACCGATTCCAAACGCGAGGAGAAGGATGCTTGAGCGCCTCGTCCAGCGCACCCACACTGACCGGGAGAAGAGAGGCTGGCTCTTTACGTCCTTTCCCGCGACCCGACCATCGGCCGTTGCGACGATCGACCGCTGCAGGAGCTCTGACTGCGATCTCCTCATGACCGGCCTCCTTTTCTCTGCGCCGGCCATCCCGGTTGTGAGACCGGCGCCATATTCACGGTGTCTCGGCGACGGAGTCGGAGTCGTCGGGAAGGTCTGGGGAACTTCCGGCTTTTTTCCGGGAGCGAATGTGCGAGGGTCGTTCGGGAATTGCGTGCTCGACTCCGACACGCGACAGCTCCTAACCGGAGGCAAGGTGGTGCGCCTCCAACCCAAGGCCTTCCAGGTCCTGGAGCTCCTCTTGCAGAACCGCCCCAAGGCCGTCTCGAAAAGCGAGATTCACGAGAGGCTCTGGCCGGGATCCTTCGTATCGGACGGGGCCCTGACGAGCCTCATCGCCGAGATTCGCGACGCGATCGGCGACGACGCCCACGAACCGCGATGAGCCTGCCGATCATCTGGAAAGGGTTCTCGACATGGACCCCGGTTTCGCGCCTACCCACCAGCCTCACCGATCTGGGCCCAGATGGGCAACAGACCTTACCTGGGAACAACGTGTTGAGAAACGAGACCTAGCGACACAGCGCTCGATGACCATCGCCGTGATCGCGAGCGGTCCCTTCAGACGAGGATGCCCGGGCGCCTCCGCGGGTCGCACGGGTAGCCCGGGAAGACCGCGGACAGATCCGCGACGCCCATGCGGCTCGCGAGGACCTCGGCGAAGACGTCGCGGAAGTCGGTCGTGACCGCGAGGTCCCGCCCCTCGTAGAGCCGGTCGGGCGCGAGGCCGGGCCATCGCCCGTAGACGCGGCCGCCCCGGACGCCACCGCCGAGAAGGAGCATCACGTTCGCGTGGCCGTGGTCGGTGCCGCGGTTCCCGTTCTCCCGCGCCGTCCGCCCGAATTCCGATAGCGTCACGAGGGTCACGTCGGCCATCCTCGATCCGAGATCGCGGGCGAAGGCCGCGATCGCGTCGCCGAAGTCGCGCAGGCGGTTCGCGAGCTGGCCGTCGCTGCCGCCCTCTCCCGCGTGCGTGTCCCAGCCGCCGACGTCCGTGAAGGCCACCTCGAGGCCGACGCCGGCGCGGATGAGCTGCGCGATCTGGCGGAGCGCCGCGCCGAGCGGCCCGCGCGGATAGACGGCGCCGTTCTCCGGAGGAAGGCCCGACGGATCCGAGCTCTTCAGGACGCGCAGGGCGTCGAACGATTCGCGCGCGGTGGCGCGCAACGTCCCCGCGACCGCGTCGTCGTACATGGCCTCGAACGTCCCGGCCGTTCCCTCGCGGTCGCCGCCGCCGCGCAGTCCGAAGCCCTCGAGGGTGCGCATCGCGACCGCGCCCGAGGAGCCGGCCAGGATCCGCGGCATCGCCGGCGAGATCGCGACGGCGCGCAGGGGCGAGGGCTTCGCCTCCGGCGTCGCCGCGAGCGCGCGCGCGAGGAACCCGTCGCGCGTCGTCCGGGTTCCCGGGGTCCCCGACTCCATGAAGTCCTGGGCGTCGAAGTGGGAGCGCGTCGCGTCCGGGCTTCCGACCGCATGGACGAACGCCGCGGAGCCGTCGTGGAAATACGGGACCAGCGCCGCGAGCGAGGGGTGCAGCCCGAAGAAGCCGTCGAGGTCGAGTGCGGGGCGGCCCGAGGAGCCCGGCCGAGGCACCGCGATCGTGGGCCGCGCGGCGTAGTAGTCGCTCTCGCCGTACGGCACGAGGACGTTCAGGCCGTCGACCGCGCCGCGCTGGAAGATCACGACGAGCACGCGTCGCGACGTCCGGGTCTCGGCCGCCGAAGCCATGCGGACGAAGACCTTCGGCAGGAAGCCGCCGGCGACGAGGGCGATCCCCGTCGACTTCAGGAAGAGGCGCCGGTCGCAGCCGCTCATCGGCGCTGGAAGTCCGGGCTGCCGAGGAGCAGGCCCGCGAGCAGCTCCGTCGCCGCGGCCACGTCGCTCGCATTCTCCGGGCCGTCGAGGCGCCGCGCAATCGTCTTCGCCGTCTCCGCCGAGACGCTCGCGCCGACGAGCCGGACGGCGCCCGCCTCGATCGAGCCCGCGCCGCGGGCGAGCGGGAGCGCGCGTCCGTCCACGACGGTTCCGGGAATGCGCCCGGAGGTCAGCGCGAGGGCGAAGTTCAAGCGGGCGACGAGCGCGCCCGAGTTGATCCAGGCGCCGGACGCGTCGGAGTACCCCGTCGGCGGCTGGCAGAGGTAGAGCGGCTCGCCCATCTCGGCGACCTCGCGGCCGAGGGCCCGGCCGTCGGTCGAGCCGCCGACGGCGCGGACCGCCGAAACCGCGTACTCGAAGGGCGACTTGATCTTCGCGCGGTAGGAAGGCGGATCGAAGAACTCCGGGCTCGTGACGATGGCGCGGACGGTCTCGGTCAAATCGCCGCCGGTCGCGAGGAACCGGGCCGCCACGCGATCGACGAGCGCCGGCGGCGGCTCGTCGGCCACGAGTCGGCGGCAGAGCTCGTCCGCGAGGTGCCGCGCGGTCGCCGGGTGACGCGCGAGCAGGCGGATCGCCGCCTCGCCCTCTTCCATGCCGCCGTTCGGGCCGAACCGGTGGCCGAGGACCGTCTTGGTTCCGACGTCGTGGAGGCGCTCCCGGAAGAGGAAGCTGCCGGGCTCGGCCTCGGGCGCGGCGAAGCGGCCGCCGGGTCCCGGCCGGCCGGCGGCGCGGGGGAGGGCGATCGACCAGCCCGTCAGCACGCGGGCGAGCTCGGTCACGTCCTGCTGCGTGTACCCGCCGTCGACGCCGAGCGTGTGGAGCTCGAGCAGCTCGCGGGCGTAGTTCTCGTTCAGGCCGGTCGGACCCTTCGCCGGAGACGCGGCGCGGAAACGCCCGAACGGCGGCGGCCGGTGCTCGGCGTCGGCGGCCGAGCGCGCGTTGTCGAGGTAGACGAGCATCGCGGGCGACTTCGCGGTCGCGAGCAGCAGGTCCTCGAAGCGGCCCCAGATCCGGGGACGGACCGTGTCCCGCTCGAAGGTGGCGATGAAGATCCGGTCGAGGCCCTTCCGGGCGTCGACGTTGAAGTGGTTCATCCAGAAATCGACCATGACCTCGTTCAACTGCCGCTCGGACGAGACGGCGCGGATGAGACGGGCCTGCGTCATCTCCTCGAGGATCCGGCGCGGGCGGTTCTCGGGCGGGAGGAGGTCGCGCAACCGTTCGGCGTCCGCCGTCTCTCCGCCGCCCGCGTCCGCTGTGCGCTCGGCCCTGAGCTGCCGGCGCGCCTGGAGGATCGGCGTCTCGAAGCGCGCGACGAGCTCGGCGCTCGACATCCGAAGCGTCGAGAGGTCCGAGAGCTGCGCGTCGACGGCGGCGTCGGCGATCCCGTTCGGGTGCAGCTGGCGTTCGATCCAGTTCGCGGTGCCCATCGCCGCGACGCGCTCGACGTCGTCGGGCCGCGGTCCGAACGCGAGACGGTTCAGGGCGTGCCGGGCGCGCTCGCGCTCGTTCCGGCGGATCGGCGCGTCGTCGGCGCCGGCGGCGGCCGCGAGGACGCCGGCGACGACGAGACCGGCGACGGCGGATCGAGGCATTCCCATGGTCTGCATCCGTCCCGTTGGACGAGCGCGCGCGACGCGCGGATTACGGAGCGGGAGGCGGGATTAAGTCGAACGGCGTCAATGTTAAGATGCTTCTCCAATGGCCTACCGGGGCGGGTTCTCGGACGAGTGCGGCGTCTTCGGGGTCTGCGATTCGGACGATGCCGCCAACCTGGCGTACCTCGGCCTCTACGCGCTGCAGCATCGGGGCCAGGAGTCGGCGGGCATCGCCACGCTCGACGACGCCGGCGCGATCCACGTCGAGCGCGAGATGGGCTACGTCGCCGACGTCTTCGACGAGGTGCGGATCTCGCGCCTGCCGGGCCGGACCGCCATCGGCCACGTGCGCTACTCGACCTCCGGGGCCTCGCTGCTCGCGAACGCCCAGCCGATCGTGTTCGCCACGGGCCGCGGCCCCCTCGGCCTCGCCCACAACGGCAACCTCGTCAACGCGCGCGAGATCCGGGCCTCGCTCGAGAGCAAGGGCGCCCTGTTCACGACCACGTCGGACTCGGAGGTCATCCTCCACCTGATCGCGCGGTCCTCGGCGCCGACGCTCGCGGGCGCGATCGCCGACGCCCTCTCGGAAGTCCGCGGCGCCTACTCGCTCGTCATCCTGTCGCGCGAGGGCATCTTCGCGGTGCGGGACCCGAACGGGATCCGCCCTCTGTCGCTCGGGGTGCGCGAGGGCTCGCCGGTCGTGGCCTCGGAGACGTGCGCCTTCGACCTGATCGGGGCGCGCTACGAGCGGGACATCGAGCCGGGGGAGATCGTGCACCTCTCGCGGGACGGCGTCGCCTCGCACCGGTTCGCCTTCCCGATCTCGACGCCCTGCGTCTTCGAGCACGTCTATTTCGCGCGGCCGGACTCGAAGGTCTTCGGCCGCAGCGTCGCGGCGTCGCGCCAGGCCTTCGGCCGCCGTCTCGCCCGCGAGCACCCGGCGGAGGCCGACGTCGTCGTGCCCGTGCCCGACTCGGGCATGTACGCGGCGCTCGGCTTCGCCGAGGAGTCCGGCATCCCGTTCGCGATGGGCCTCGTGCGCAACCACTACGTCGGCCGCACGTTCATCGAGCCGAAGCAGGCGATCCGGCACTTCGGCGTCAAGGTCAAGCTGAACCCCGTGCGCGAGGTCGTCGGCGGCAAGCGCGTCGTGCTCGTCGACGACTCGATCGTCCGCGGGACGACGTCGCGCAAGATCGTCCAGATGATCCGCGAGGCCGGCGCGAAGGAGGTCCACGTCCGGATCTCGTCGCCGCCGACGATGAACAGCTGCCACTACGGGATCGACACGCCGACGCGGGGCGAGCTCATCGCCGCCAACCAGTCGAACGAGGAGATCCGCCGCTTCATCGACGCGGACAGCCTGGGCTACCTCTCGGTCGAGGGAATGCTCGACGCGTTCGGGCGGCCCCAGCAGGCGACGTGCACGGCCTGCTTCACCGGCATCTACCCCGTCGAGGTCGAGGAAGAGGAGCGCGAGAAGGAGCACGCGCTCGACGCGAAGTAGGCGGCCGCCGCCGACCTGCCGTCCTTCGCCTTGCACGGACCGAGCCTCCTGGCCGCCGTGATCGCACTCCGGGGCGCGACGCTCGTCGACGGCACCGGCGCGCCGCCGATCCCGAACTCCCTCCTCGTCGTCGAGAACGGCCGGATCGTTTCCGTCGGCGCCGCGACGCCGGACGCGTTGGCGAAGCTGCCGGCGGCCGCGCAGGTCATCGGGGAGGACGGCAAGTGGATCGTCCCCGGCCTGATCGACGCGCACGTCCACGCGGAGTCGGACGCGGACCTGAAAGCGATGCTGAACTGGGGCATCACGTCGGTCCGCCTCATGGCCGAGGACGTCGCGGCGTCGCAGAGGCTCGCGGCGGCATCGCGCACCCGGGCGGACATCCCGGAGATCTTTCCCGCGGCGCCCATCTTCACGGTCCGCGGCGGCTGGTGGGGACGGGACGAGCCGCCGGACGCGAACCTGAACCGCTTTGCGTCGACGCCGGACGAGGCGCGCGCGTCCGTGCGAAAGGCGAAGGAGCTCGGCTCTCGCGAGATCAAGATCATGCTCGACGACATGGCGTGGTGCCGCGCGCCGCTCCCCGCGCTGCCGAAGACCTCGCCCGCGGTCCTCCGGGCGCTCCTCGCCGAGGCGGAGGCTCAGGGAATGCGGTCGATCGTGCACGCGCCGAACCTCGAGGACGCCAAAGCCGCGATCGCTGGCGGCGCCACATCGCTCGCACACGGGGTCCTCGAGCCGATCGACGACGCGACGATGGCCGTGATGAAGGCGCGCCCGGTCTTCTACGTGCCGACGATGGACATCTTCGAGTTCCTGGCGGACACGCACGGCTTCGTGTGGCGAACGCTCGGCGACCCGCGCCGTCCGCTCGTCGCCGCGGACGGGACGGTCGTTTCCCCTCCGGGTTTCGACGACTGGCTCCTTCCCGACACCCTGGAACGCCTCCGGTCCGACGCGTACGCCGCGCTCTACCGCGAGCGCTTTCCCAACTTCGAGAACGTGAAGCGGCGCCTGCCGGCGCTCCGCGAGAACCTGCGGAGGCTCCACGCCGCGGGCGTTCCCGTCGCGCTCGGCACCGACATGTGGGCGCTGCCGGGCGCCGCCATCTGGATCGAGATGCAGCTGTACGTCGCCGCGGGCCTCACGCGCGTCGAGGCGCTGCGCTCGGCCACCCGAACGGCGGCGCGCTCGCTCGCGATCGACGGCGACCGCGGGACGCTCGAGGCGGGCAAGCGCGCCGACTTCCTCGTCCTCCTCTCGGACCCCCCCGCGCCGAGGGACATCGACGGCGTCTGGAAGGCCGGCGTGCGCGTCGCGCCGATGCAGACGAGGCGCGGACCTTGAGTCGGGAGTGACGGCGCGTCCGCGCGCGGCCCTCGCGGCCCTGGGCGTCGCCGTCGCGACGGCCGCCCTCTACTTCGTCTCGAAGGGAAAGTGGTCCGACGCGATCGTCGACTCGGGCATCGAGTGGGCCTACGCGGACGCTCTCGCGCGCGGCCGCGTTCTCTACCGGGACGTCGTGTACTGGTTCGGCCCGTTCACGCCCCACTTCCAGGCGGCGTTCTTCCGCGTCTTCGGCTCGAGCTTCCGGAGCCTGGCGATCGCCGGTGCCGCCGCCTCGCTCGGCATCCTCGCCGCGCTCTGGGCGTGCCTGAGGCGCGTCGCCTCGCCGCGGGATGCTCTGCTCGGCGCCGCGCTCGCGATCCCCGCGCTTCTGTTCATGCCGAACTCCGGCGGCGCGATCATCGGGATGGGGTACCGGATCTGGCACCCCGCCGCCTTCACGCTCCTGGCGATCGCGCTCGCGAGCGCGCCGGCGGGCCGGTCGCCTGCCGGACGCGCGGCGCTCGCCGGCGCCTGCGCCGGGCTCGCCGGCCTCTGCCGCGCCGAGTGGGGGATCATGGCGGTCGCCGGCGTCGTGACCGCTGTCCTCCTCGCTCGCCGCCCGCGACCGGGGCGCGCGGCGACGGCCGCCGTCGCGGCGCTCCTCGTCTTCGCCGCGGGTCTCGGTGTCGCCGTCCTGCGCGCCGGGTGGCGCGCGGTGCTCGGGGACGGGCACGTGCTCCTCCTCGGCGTGTCGCCCGAGACGCGCCGCTTCCTCGTCTCGTACTCGGGCATCCGACGCTGGCCCCGGGGGCTCGCGGAGCTCGTCTATTCCGCCGCGCTCTGGGCGGGCGTGGCGCTCGCGGTGCGCTGGGTCGTGCTGCCGAAGAGCGGCGCGCGGCGCGGGGTCTCGCTCGGCGTCGCCGCGGCGGTGCTGGCGCTCCTCGGCCTCTCGGCGGCGGCCGGGGGCGCGGGCGGCGGCGTCGCGTTCGGAGCGGCGCCCGTCGCCTGCCTCGCGGCGATCGTCGCCGGATTCCTGCGACGCGGGAGGCCCTCGGGAGCGGCGCTCGCCGCGTGCGGACTCGTCGGGCTCCTCGCCTTTCATCGGCGGCCCTTTCACATCGTGGACGGCGCCTACGTCGGGCCGCCGCTCCTGTTCGCGCTCGTCGGCGGCGTGGGCCTGCTGCACCTCGCGTCGGCGTCGGCGGGCCGCGGCGCCGACCGCCGCCGCCTCGCCGTCGCGAACTCGGCCGGCCTCGCCGTCCTGATCGCGGCCGCGTTCGGGTGGCGGATGACGCAGTACCTCGGCGACGAGCGCGTGCCGGTCGCCGGAACCCGAGGGATGCTGTCCGCGTCGCCCACGCGGGCGGGCGAGATCGCGGACGCCGTCCGAGCGATCCGGGAGCGGGCGCGCCCCGCCGACGAACTGGTCGTTCTCCCCGAGGGCCAGCTCTTCAACGCGCTGACGGGCCTGCCCGATCCGCTGCGCCACGAGCTCCTGATTCCGGGTTACCTCACCGGGGACAACGAGCCGGAGGTTCTCGCCGAGCTCGAGCGCCAGTTGCCCCGAATGATCCTGGTGTGGCCGCGCCCGACCGACGAGTACGGCCCCGCGCGATTCGGCGACGATTACGGACGGCGGATCCTCGAGTGGATCGAGCGGAACTACGACGGCCCGATCGCTCCGTCGCGCCGGGGCGCGGCGCGCCTGTACGTGCGGCGCGGGGCGCCGGGGAGCGGCGCGTGAGCGCGGCAACGGCCCGCCGCGGCGGCGTCGTCCTCCTCGCGGCGCTCGCGCTCGCGGCCACGGTCGTCCTCGCGCTCGTCTCGCTCGGCAAGTGGTCCGATCCCCTGATCGACTCGGGGCGCGAGTGGATCGTTCCCGACGCGCTCGCGCGCGGGCGCCTCCTCTACCGCGACGTCGTCTACTGGTTCGGTCCCCTGACGCCGTACTTCCACGCCGCGTTGTTCCGCGTCTTCGGCTCGGGATTCGGGACCCTCGCGCTCGCGGGCGCGCTCGCCGCCGCCGCGACGCTCGCGGCGCTCTTCGCGGCCGTCGTCCGCGTGGCGGACCGCGCCTCGGCGGCGCTCTGGACCGCGCTCGCGATCCCGGCGCTCGTCTTCATGCCGAACTCCGGCGGCGCGATCGTCGGCATGGGCTACCGCATCTGGCACGCGGCGGCGTTGTCGCTCCTCGCGCTCCTCTTCGCGGGCGCCGACGGCCCGCGCGGCGCGCGGTCCGGCTGGGCCGGCGTCGCCTCCGCGCTGGCGGGGCTGTGCCGCGTCGAGTGGGGCCTCGCGGCGCTCGCCGCCTGCGCGCTCGTCCTCGTCCGCCGCCGGCGGCCGGGGGAGCCCGTCCGCCTGCTCGCGCTCCTCGCGGCGTTCGCCGCGGTGTCGGGCGCCGTGTGGGCCTTCTTCCTCGCCAGAGCGGGCGCGCGGGCCCTGCTTGTCGAGCAGCCGGTCTTCCTCCTCCACATTCCGAAGGAGATCCCGGCCGGCTCGAGTCTCGCCGGCCTCCGGCCGTGGCGGGAGGGGCTTCCGAACCTCGTCTACTCCGCGTGCGTCTGGTACGGAGCGTGGCTCGCGCTCGAACTGGTGACGCTGCGCTCGGACCGCGTGCGGATGCGGTCCCGCCTGCGGCGTCTCGGGATCGTCCTCGTCGTCGCGGCCGTCTGCGCCGGGCTCGGCGCGCTCGAGGGCCCCGTCCTCCTCGGCGCCGCGCCCCTGGTCTGCCTCGTCGCGCTCGTCCGGAGCCTGCGCGGGGGCCGCACCGCCCGCGAGGCCTCGCTCTCGGGGTTCGGCGCGATGGGACTCCTCGCCTCCCATCGTCGTTTCTTCTTCCTCGGAGACGCGCCGTACGTGGCGCCGCCGCTCCTCTTCGCGTTCGTCGCCGCGGCCGGGCTCGCCGCGTCGCTCGCGGAGGAGGAGGCGGCGGCCGCCGAGAGGCCGCGCCTCGCCGCGGCATACCGCGCGGCGCTCGGGATCGTGGCGGCCCTCGCGTTTGCGGCTCGCATCGCGTTCTACCTGGCCGAGGAGCGCGTCCCGATCCGCGGAACCGCCGGGATGCTCACCGCGCCGCCCGAGACCGCGCGCGCCATCGAGGACGTCGCGGGAGCCGTCGCGTCCGATACGCCGCCGGGCTCCGGCCTCGTCGTGTTCCCGGAGGGCGAGGTCGTAAACTTCCTCTCCGGCCGCCCGAACCCGCTCCGCCACGAGCTGTACCTGCCGGGCTACCTGACGGAGGCGAACGAGTCGGACGTCCTCGCGGAGCTCGAGAGGGCGAGGCCCGCCGCGATCGTCGTCTGGCGGCGGCCGACCGCCGAGTACGGCCACGGTCTCTTCGGCGAGGACTACGGCCGCTCGATCGCCGCGTGGATCGCCGGGCGCTACGCCATCTCCCCGATCGGCGCGCCTCCCGCGGCGCGGGCCCACGCGCCGTTCACGCTCTATCGGCGGCGCGATGGGGCGCCGTGAGGTCGCTTGCCGTACACTGAACGCATGAGCACCGGTTCGTCCTTCCCGCGAAGCGTGTGCGTCATCGGGGGCGGAGGCGACGTGGGCCTTTCCCTCTCGGGCTGACCCTCTGGTTCATGGTGTATTTCGAGGGGAGTTCGTAGTGAGCGGGGATCCGCGCCTGTCGGTCGCCATACCTCTGTTCAACGAAGAACGGGGGATTCCGGAGCTACTGCGCCGGCTCCGGAGCGTGCTCGACGCGATGCCGGGAGGTCCGCACGAGATCGTCTTCGTGGACGACGGCAGCTCAGACCGGACCTTCGAGCTGCTCTCGGAGGCGGCGCGCGAGGACCCCCGGATCGTCGCGATCGCCCTTTCCCGGAACTTCGGCCATCAGGCGGCCCTGTCGGCGGCCCTCGACCACGTGTCCGGGGATCTCGTCGTCGTCATGGATGGCGATCTCCAGGATCCGCCCGAGGAGATCCCCCGCCTCGTGGAGGAGCAGCGCAAGGGCTTCGACGTCGTCTATTCGCGGCGGGTCAAGCGGAAGGAGGGTTGGCTGCTCCGGCTCTGCTACTTCCTCTTCTACCGTTTGATCGCCGCGGTTTCCAATGTGCGCCTCCCGCTCGACTCGGGAGATTTCGCTCTCCTCTCGCGCCGGGTCGTCGAGAAGCTTCGCGCCATCCCGGAGCACCATCGGTACCTGCGCGGCCTGCGGACGTGGGTCGGGTTTCGGCAGACGGGCATCGCCGTCGAGCGATCCGGGCGCGCGGCGGGCGAGTCGAAGTACGGGCCCGTCAAGTTGTTCCGTCTGGCGTTCGACGGCATCTTTGCGTTCTCCATGGCGCCTCTGCGGGCGGCCTCCTGGCTCGGTCTGGTCACGATCGTGGTCGCCCTTCTCTATGCGGGCTACTCGGTGTACGTCAAGCTGATCCTCGGCAAGTCCCCCACCGGATTCACGGCGATCATCGTGATCATCGCGCTGTTGTCCGGCGTCCAGCTCCTGATCCTCGGCATCATCGGCGAATACCTCGGACGGGTCTACGAGGAGACGAAAGGTCGGCCTCTCTACGTCATCGGCCGCATCGTCACGTCGAAAGAGCCCGACTAACACCACGGTGAATCCGCTCTACGCGCGGAGCTACCGCGAGCTCTATGAGAAGCACTGGTGGTGGCGGGCCCGGGAGGACCTGATTCTCTCGACGCTGGAAGAGATCCGGCCTGGCGGCGGCTGGGGAGCCATTCTGGATGTCGGGTGCGGCGACGGGCTCTTCTTCGAGAAGCTCTCGCAGCTGGGCGAAGTCGAGGGGATCGAAATGGACGCGGAGAGTCTCGCCCCGGACGGCCGATGGGCGCATCGGATCCGGGTCGGCCCGTTCGACGAGAGTTTCCAGCCGGGCAAGCGGTACGATCTGGTCCTGATGCTCGACGTGCTCGAGCATTTTTCGGATCCGGCGAGCAGGCTCCGACGGGCGATCCGGCTCCTCTCTCCCGGGGGGACCCTCCTGATCACGGTCCCGGCCTTCCGGGTCCTCTGGACGAGCCACGACGTTCTCAATCACCACTACACGCGTTACACGAGGAAGGGCCTCGGCGCCCTCGTGCGGGAAGCCGGCGGAGAAGTCCGGCGGGCGCGCTACTTCTACCAGTGGATGTATCCCTTGAAGCTCGTGCAGCATGTCAAGGAGGCGTTCCTGCCCGTCGTGCCGGAAGTGCCGCGAATTCCCTCCCCGTGGCTCAACGCGACCTTCTATCGCCTTTCGAGGCTCGAGCAGCGGACCCTCTGCCACCGGTCGCTGCCCTTCGGCTGCTCCCTGCTGGCCGTCGCCGGGGCGCGCTCTTGATCGGTGTGAATCCTGCGACGAGAGAGCCGTCTGCTGAGGCAGCTGAGGCAGCGCCCGCATGGCTCCGGCTCAGAGCCCCGGAGGTTCTCTTCCTGGCCGTCACGACGGCCGCCGGGCTCTGGGCGCGCGGCCGCTGGCTCGACCCCAGCGGCGATCCGGGGATCTGGTGGTCTCTCAGCTGGCGCCTGGCGCAGGGGGAACGGTACTACCGCGACGCCTACCTCCAGTACGGACCTCTGTCGCCGTACCTGCTCTCCTGGACCGGCCGCCCCTTCGGGTACTCCGCGCTGTGGTATCTGCTCGCTGGCTGGATCCCGGCGATCCTGGCCGGGCTCCTGCTGCTCGAGCTGAGCCGCGGCTTTCTCACGGTCCTCGAGCGCTTCGGGCTGGTCGGCCTTCTCCTCGGCCTGTCGATCTTTGCCCCCGGACCGGGCCGCATGGTCCTTTCGTATTGCCCGGCCGCCGTGCACGCCGTCGTCTTCTCGGTGGCCGCCTTTCTCGTGCTGCGGGCGGGGACGGTCGGCGGCTGGCCCGCGTACGGTGCCGGAGCGCTGGCGGGCCTGGCGTTCTGCGCCAAGCAGGAGATCGGGGTGGCGGCTCTGGCCGGCCTCTGCGCGCCGATCCTGACCGGACCAAGGAGGGCTGCCGGCTGGGTCATCCGGTGTGTGCTCGGCTTCCTGGCCGTGGGTTGCCTGGGCGTCGCCGCGGCCATCGGCAGCGGCGCGTCCGTCGATTCTCTCGCCCGCGAGAGCCACCTCTGGCCCGTCGGCGTCGTCCCGGCCGAGTGGCTGGCCCTCTTTCGAGACGTCGCCGCCGTGACGGCCATCGACTGGTCGCAGGGCGTCCTCGCGAGCCTGCGCGAGATGTTGAAGTTGATCGTGCTGGTCTCGCTCATCGGCCTGCTCCTCGCGAAGGGCCGAGGGTCCGGCCGGTGGTGGCCATCGGTCGGGCTGCTCGTTCTCCTGTTCGCGGCCGACCTGATCTCGGGGCGCAGCCCGCTGCCCCAGGTTCGGCCGATCGGGCTCTCCATGACCGTGGCCCTCGTCGTGGCGGCGATCGCTCTGTTCGATCGGCGGCGGCCCCACCGGGAGTTCTTCCTGGGCTTCGGTCTCTTTGCCGGGCTCGTCGCAGCCCGCACGGCCTTTTCCCAGGACGTGGCCAGCCACTTCACGGGCGTGGCCCATTTCGCTGCGACGCTGACGTGGGCTTTCTTTCTTTTCTGCTTCGTGCCCGGTTTCCTTCCGGGCGGCTCGCTCTCCGCCGCGCGCGCGCGGCTCGCCTGGGGGATGCTCGTGCTGCCGCTCGCGTGGTACTGGGCGGCCAGCGGAATATCGAGCCTCGGGGACGCCGCCCGGGTCGCCGTCGAGACGCCGCGAGGCCGGGTCTGGGCGCAGCCCCGCGCGGCGGCCTCGTATGCCCGGATCGGCCGGGAGCTGCGCCCGGGAGAGCGAGTGCTGTTTCTCCCCGAAACCAGCGCTCTCGACGTCCTCTTCGGCGTCCGCGATGCGTCGCCCTACCTCATTCACATGCCCGGCTGGCTCGACGCTCACGCGGAGGACGTGTTGATCGACCGATTCGAACGAGAACCGCCGGACGCCGTCGTTCTCTTCGAGCGCGCGACGGACGAGTTTCACGTCAAGCCCTTCGGCCAGGGTTTCGGCCGACGCCTCTCCGATTGGATTCTCCGCAACTATGAGCCGGTCGTCGTCGCCCCGTCGGCGAAAGTCCTGCGCCGCAGGTCACCGCTTCTCGAGACAGATCGTCGTCTGGCCGGCCAGCAGGCCCATCGCCGGCGTCAGGACGCGCTCGAGCCCCAGGAAGAGCGGGAAGGACCAGGACGGGACGATCCCCCGGAACCAGATCCCGCCGGAGAGAGCGTAGAGGAAGGCCGAGTGATGCCTGACCTTCCGGACGGGCAGGTCGGGGAACTCCCGCTCGAACCGGGCTCGGTCCCGTTCGAAGACGATCCAGGCCTGGGGGACGTTGGCTCCCGAGAAGCGGCCGAGGGGCTGGAACCCCCAGTCCGGAGCGTTCTCGTCGTACGGCTCGGAGGAGAAGAGCACGTAGAGCCGCTTCCAGAGCCATGTGTGAGCGGGCTCGATGAGGGCGATGCGCCCGCCGGGCCGCAAGACGCGGGAGGCTTCGCGCAGGAAGCGGCGCGGGTCGGGCAGATGGTGGAAGACGTTGAGCATCACCACGGCCGCGACGGAGCCGTCCGGAAAATCGAGCCGCTCGGCCGTCATGACCCTGTCGATGTGGTCCGCCGGCTCGACGTCCGTCGTGATCGCCCCGGGAAGAAACTCCTTGAGAAATCCGCCGCCGGACCCCAGCTCGACGATCGGCCCGTCGGGAACTCCTCGAAGGCACGCCGCCAGCTCTCGATAGTGCTCTCGGTAGATGGCTCTCAGGAAAGGTTTCCGCTGGATCACCCGCCGATGGATGCCGATGAGTTCCGGAGAGTCGTGATCGATGCCGCGCACCTCGGGCAGCTCGAGGCGCCGCCTGATCCAGCCGGCGGCTGAACGCAGCATTCTCCCCAGTCTACACACGGTCGGATCGTGACCGCCGCGGATCCGGCTCCCGCGCGTCGTTCGCCGGGAGAGCGCCGAGGTAGACTGCGTCGCGTTGGAAAAGTCCCGTTACGCCGACGCCGGCGTCGACATCGACGCCAAAGCCGCGGCACTCGCGCGCGCGAAGGCGGCGATCCGCTCGACCTTCACGCCCGGGGTCCTCGGCGACGTCGGCGGCTTCGGCGGGCTCTTCCGGCCGGACTTCTCCGCGTATCGCGAACCCGTCCTGGTCGGCTCGACCGACGGCGTCGGCACCAAGCTGAAGATCGCGATCACGATGGGCCGCCACGATACGTGCGGCGCCGATCTCGTCAATCACTGCGTCAACGACATCCTCGTCCAGGGCGCGCGGCCGCTCTTCTTTCTCGACTACATCGCGACCGGCAAGGTCGAACCCGGCGTGGTCGAGGGTGTGATCGCGGGAATCGCCCGCGCCTGTCGCGAGAACGGCACGGCGCTTCTCGGCGGCGAGACGGCGGAGATGCCGGGCTTCTACGCCTCCGGCGAATACGACGTGGCCGGCACGATCGTGGGCGTCGTGGACCGCGCGAAGATCCTGGATGGGTCGCGCATCGCCGCCGGCGACGTCGCGCTCGGCCTCCCGTCGGTCGGGCTCCAGACCAACGGCTACACGCTCGCCCGCAAGGTCTTCTTCGACACGATGGGGAAGACGCCGGGGGACCGCCTGAAGGAGCTCAACGACCGCAGCGTCGGCGACGTGCTTCTCGATCCCCATCTCTCGTACCTGCGCGCGATGGAGCCGCTCCTCGACGCCGACCTCGTGCACGGCATGGCCCACCTGACGGGCGGCGGCTTTTACGACAACATCCCGCGCGTGCTTCCGGAGAATCTGGATGTGACGATCCGGTCGGGCGCGTGGACCGTGCCTCCCGTCTTCGAGGTCATCGCCCGCGAGGGCGCGGTCTCCTTCGAGGAGATGCACCGGGTCTTCAACATGGGGATCGGCATGGTCGTCTTCGTCGCGCCGGCGGACCTCGCCCGCGTCGTTCAGACCTGGAAGGACGCCGGGCAGCGCTGGTTCGCGATCGGGAACGTGAAGAGCGGCGGATCGCGCCGCGTCGTGGTCGAGCCCGAACCGGCCGGGCGATGAGCGCCGGCGACGGCGCCGAATCCGACCGCCGGGACTCCCGATACCGCCTCGGCATTCTCCTCTCCGGCCGCGGATCGAACTTCCTCGCGATCTGTGACGCGATCGCGGACGGCCGCATCCCCGATGCCACGATCGTCGCCGTCATCTCGGACGTCGCCGACGCGCCGGGCTTGAACCGCGCGGCCGAGCGCGGACTGCCGGCATTCCCGATTCCCCGCGGCGGCCTGACCCGGAGCGAGCACGAGGCGCAGGTCGAGAAGATCCTCGACTCGGCCGGCGTCGAGCTCGTCTGCCTCGCGGGCTACATGCGGATTCTTTCGGCCGGTTTCGTCGCGCGATGGAGGGGTCGCATCCTCAACATCCACCCGGCCCTTCTGCCCAAGTTCCCGGGGCTCCACGTGCAGAGAAGGGCGCTGGAGTCGGGGGAGCAGGAGTCCGGCTGCACGGTCCACTTCGTCGACGAGGGCACGGACACGGGCCCGGTCGTCCTCCAGAGGAGGGTCCCGGTCTTACCCGGCGACACCGAGGAGACCCTGTCGGCGCGGATCCTCGCGGAGGAGCACCGGGCGTACCCCGAGGCCATCCAGAAGGTCCTTCGGACCCTTCCTCGTCGCTGAGAACTGCACCGATTCCTGTGCAGGAGGATGGCGACGAAACGCCCGGTTTCATTGGCGATTCTCGATTTCTTCGATTTCCCTTGACAGGCCGGCCAGCGAGACCTATATTCCGCTTCCCCGCAAGGGTGGTTCTTTCCAAGGGCTCATTCTCGGCGAGAGCCGTCCGCCTCGACAGAGGCGGGAGAGGCTCGGAAACGCTTTGACAGAGCCCGGTATGGTTCGCTAAACTGGAAGGTCCGTCGCAAGACGGATGTTCTTTCGGTTTCGCGCCGGTGGTACGGCGCGGTCTTTCGGGCGGAAGGGTCCGGGGATGGGGTTCCTTGAAAACTGAGTAGAGCGTGCCAGACGTCAATTCGTTTTGCTGCTTTTCTCAAAAGCAGACCTGAAAACTCAGGATTTCACTCGAATCTGACGTGTCGTCGCAAGGCGGCGCGGAGGAACACTTTTAAGTGGAGAGTTTGATCCTGGCTCAGAATGAACGCTGGCGGCGTGCTTAACACATGCAAGTCGAGCGAGGCCTGGGGGGCAACTCCCAGAGTCGAGCGGCGGACGGGTGAGTAACACGTGGGTAACCTGCCCGGAAGTGGGGAATACCTCGGGGAAACTCGAGCTAATACCGCATGACATCTTCGGGACGAAAGTTCTGACGATCAAAGCGGGGTCGCAAGATCTCGCGCTACCGGATGGGCCCGCGCCCGATTAGCTAGTTGGTGAGGTAACGGCTCACCAAGGCTTCGATCGGTAACCGGCCTGAGAGGGCGATCGGTCACACCGGAACTGAGACACGGTCCGGACTCCTACGGGAGGCAGCAGTGGGGAATCTTGCGCAATGGGCGAAAGCCTGACGCAGCGACGCCGCGTGAGGGAAGAAGGCCTTCGGGTTGTAAACCTCTTTCAGGAGGGACGAAGCCACTCGGGTTAACAGCCCAGAGGGTGACGGTACCTCCAGAAGAAGCCCCGGCTAACTACGTGCCAGCAGCCGCGGTAATACGTAGGGGGCCAGCGTTGCTCGGAATTACTGGGCGTAAAGGGTTCGTAGGTGGTGCGGCAAGTTGGAAGTGAAATCTCTGGGCTTAACTCAGAGGCTGCTTTCAAAACTGCCGTGCTCGAGTGCGAGAGAGGCCAGTGGAATTGCAGGTGTAGCGGTGAAATGCGTAGATATCTGCAGGAACACCCGTGGCGAAAGCGGCGCGCTGGATCACTACTGACGCTGAGGAACGAAAGCTAGGGGAGCAAACAGGATTAGATACCCTGGTAGTCCTAGCCCTAAACCATCAGGACTTGGGGTGGCTCGCGTAGGCGAGTCGTCCCGTAGCTAACGCGTTAAGTCCTGCGCCTGGGGAGTACGGTCGCAAGACTGAAACTCAAAGGAATTGACGGGGGCCCGCACAAGCGGTGGAACATGTGGTTCAATTCGACGCTACGCGAGGAACCTTACCTGGGCTCGAAATGCTAGTGACCAGCTGTAGAAATACGGCCTTCCCGCAAGGGACACTAGTATAGGCGCTGCATGGCTGTCGTCAGCTCGTGCCGTGAGGTGTTGGGTTAAGTCCCGCAACGAGCGCAACCCCTGCACACAGTTACTACTCGCAAGAGAGGACTCTGTGTGGACTGCTCCGGATAACGGAGAGGAAGGTGGGGATGACGTCAAGTCCGCATGGCCTTTATGTCCAGGGCTACACACGTGTTACAATGCAGGGTACAAACCGTTGCCAACCCGCGAGGGGGAGCTAATCGGAAAAAACTCTGCTCAGTTCGGATTGCAGTCTGCAACTCGACTGCATGAAGCCGGAATCGCTAGTAATGGCGTATCAGA
>DAHUXD010000010.1 GCA_027307335.1 Acidobacteriota bacterium | reverse complement strand
CTCGACGATCCCGGCATCGCGCGCCTCGCGCCCGAGCGGCGGCGCCGCCTCCGCCTCGCGCGGATCGTGCTCGCGCTGGGTCTCTCGCCGCCGGAGGCGCGCTCGCTCCTCGCGCGGCGGCGCTGGGGCCGCGAGGAGACGCGGCGGGCCCCCGCGCTCGCCGCCCTCGCCGCATCCGCCCGGAGCCTCCGCACCCCGGAGGCGGCGTGGACGTGGATCCTGGAGGCCGAGAGCGACGGACTGCTCGACGACGCCGCGCTCCTGCTCGGGCGCCTCGGGAAGGCACCGAGGAGGCGGGCCCGCGCGCTCGCGCGCCGGGCGCGGCGGCCTCGGCCGAGGGTGCGCGTTTCGGGCGAGGACGTGGTGCGCTGGCTCGCGGTGCGCCCCGGACCCGTCGTCGGCGACCTGCTCGCGCGTCTCCGCGTCGCGGTCGCGATGGGCGAGGTCCGCAACCGGCGCGAGGCGCGGCACTGGCTCTCCGGACAGGTCCTAAATCGAGGCTAAGCGGTTATAATTGTTGAACATTGACCCTTTCTGAGCTGCTCAAGTTCATGGCCAAGAAGGAGGCCTCGGACCTCCACTTGAAGCCCATGAGACCGCCGCTCCTGCGCATCAAGGGCCGGCTCATTCCCTTGAACGCGGATGCCCTCCAGCCCAAGGACCTCGAGGAGATGCTCCTCTCGATCCTGACGCCCGCCCAGCGCGAGCGCCTCGAGGCCCACCAGTCGGTCGACGTCGGCTACGGTCTGACCGGAGTCGCTCGATTCCGGTGCAACATCTTCGTGCAGCGCGGCTCCTACGCGGCGGTCTTCCGGCGCATTCCGTTCAAATTGCCCTCGATCAGCGAGCTGAGCCTGCCGGAGGTGCTCGAGAGCTTCGTTCATCTGCCGAAGGGGCTGGTCCTGATCACCGGCCCGACGGGATCGGGAAAGTCCACGACGCTCGCCGGCATCATGCGCTCGATCATCGAGAAACGGCCGGTCCACATCGTCACGATCGAGGATCCGATCGAGTTTCTCTTCGCGGACGGCAAGGCGGCCGTCTCGCAGCGCGAGGTCTCGACCGACTCGCCGAGCTTCAACGAGGCGTTGAAGAACATGTTCCGCCAGGACCCCGACGTGATCATGGTCGGCGAGATGCGCGACTGGCTGACGATGCAGACGGCGATCACGGCCGCGGAAACGGGCCACCTCGTCTTCTCGACCCTGCACACGAACTCGGCCGCCCAGTCGATCGACCGCATCATCGACTCCTGCCCCCAGGAGCAGCAGGCTCAGGTCCGCTCGCAGCTGTCGATCGTCCTGCAGGCGATCTGCTCGATGAGCCTCATCGAGACGTCCGACGGCTCGGGCCGCGCCCCCGTCGTCGAGATCATGATCAACTCGCCCAAGATCCAGAAGCACATCCTCTCCGGCGAGATCAAGGAGATCCACGAGGAGATCGAGAACTCGGTCAACTACTACAAGATGCAGTCGATGAATCAGTCGCTCATCGCGCTGCTCTGCAACAAGCGCATCACGTACGCGAAGGCGATGGAGCTCTCGGCGGACCCCGAGGACCTGTCGCTGAAGCTCCGCAAGCTCTTCCCGCAGATCGAGGAGAACCAGCGAGGAGGCCTCATGGCGTCCGACAGCGATTTTTCACAGATCACCCAGCTCCTGGAGATCAAGCGCCTCTACGAGGAGCAGGAGGAGAAGTGGAAGCTCCGCCTCTCCGAGAAGGACGAGGAAGTCAACAAGTACATGATGGACCTGCGCGACCAGAAGCGCGTCATCGAAGGCCGCGACCAGGTGCTGACCGACCTCGAGTCGGAGAACGCGAAGCTGAAGACCGACGCCGACCGGGTCGGCCGGGAGATGCAGCAGAAGATCGCCCAGCTCAACGAGCGCATCAAGGAGCTCAACCAGCGGCTGATGCTCGCCGAGGGCGGCGGCCGCGCCGCCGCGGGCGGAGGGGCCGCGAGCGGCGGCGGGTTCTTCAAGAAGTAGCGCCCGAACAGGCAGATACGGGCGCCGCGCCGCGAGGCTCTCGCGGATCTCGAATCGCGCCTTCCTCGTCCCGATCCTCACCATCCCGGCTAGAATCCGTCCTGGTTGTTCCTCCTCGCGCTCGTTCTGACAGTTCTGTGCGTCTCGGAGCCCGCGGCAACGCCCGGGGCCCTCGAGCTGGGAGAGCGTCTGCTCGCGCAGAAACAGTACGCGCTCGCCGAGAAGGAGCTCCGACGCGCGGCCGAGGCGGACCCGAGCTCCGCGCGCGCGCACGGCAACCTCGCCCTCGCGCTCCTGCCCCAGCGCAAGGTGGGTGAAGCCGTCGCGGAGGCGCGTCTCGCCGCCGCGTTCGGGCCGGCGAGCGCGGAGGCCCACTACATCTACGGGATGGCGCTCGCGGCCGACGGCAAGCCGGTCGACGCCGCGCGCGAGTACGGGCGAGCGGCCGATCTGGCGCCCGGGAAGCCCGGTCCCCTGTCGGCCCTCGCCGCCGCCTACGCCGCGGCCGAGGACCCCCGCACGGTCGAGACGTACGGTCGTCTGGCCGCTCTCCGCCCGCAGGACCCGTCGGTTCCGGGCGACCTCGCCGAGTATCTGTGGCGGATCCAGAAGATCGACGAGGGCAACGCGGCGATGGAACGCGCGCTCGCGGCCTTTCCGTCGAACGCCGACCTGCGGCTGCGCTGGGGGCGCTCCCTCGCCCAACAGGAGCGCTTCATGGACGCGGCCGAGGCGCTCGAGGCCGCGCGCCGTCTCGGCGCCGCGGACGCCGCGACCCTCGCCCTTCTCGGCGACGTCTACGAGAGGGCGGGAAGGCTCGAGGAGGCGCGCGCCACGTACGCCGCGGCGCTGGAGGTGTACCCGCTCGATCCAACCCTCCTCCACGCGCTCGGCCGCCTCTGGCTCGCGGAGGGACGAACCGAGGAGGCGCTCTCCCGTCTCGAGAAGGCCGCGCTCGCTCGGCCGAAGGCCGCCGAATACCAGCTCGACTACGGACGCGCGCTCGAGGCGTCCGGCCGGACGGCCGACGCGGAGGCCGCCTACCGGAAGGCGATCGAGTTCGCGCCGAATCTCCCCGGCGCCCACTACGCCCTCGGACGCCTGCTGCAGCGCGAAGGCCGCAAGGCCGAGGCCGACAAGGAGCTCGCCACCCACCACGCGCTCTACGAGCGCGGCCACCGCCTGGTCGCGGCCGCCGACGTCACGGACGCGGCGACCTCGCGCGCGTGGGAGGAGCTTCGCCAGGGCAAAGCCGAGGACGCCCTGACTCGGTTCCGGGCACTCCCGGAGACCCCCGAGTCGCTCCGGGGCGAGGCCGCCGCGCTGCAGCGCCTCGGCCGCCACGCCGACGCCGTCCGGGCCCTCGAGCGCGCTCACGAGCTCGCGCCCGAGGACGCCCGCATCGCCCTTCTCCTGGCCACCGAGCGATCCCGCACCGATCCGACGAACCCATGATCGCCGCGACGGGACTCCTCCTCGCCCTGGCGGCAGCGGCACCCAACCCGGCGCCTCCCGACTGCCCGATCACGTTCACGGACGTCGCGGAGGCGGCCGGGCTCCGCTTCGTGCACGACCGCGGCTCGACGCCGTCGCATCGCCTGCCGGAGATGATCGGGGCGGGGCTCGCGTGGCTCGACTACGACAACGACGGCTGGATGGACCTCTACGTCGTCCAGTCGGGCCCGCTGCCTCCGGCGAAGGCCGAGCGGTCGCGCGGCCGGTTCTTCCGCAACAACCGCGACGGCACCTTCACCGACGTCACCGAGAAGGCCGGCCTGCGCGACGCGGGCTACGGCATGGGCGCCGTCGCGGCGGATTACGACAACGACGGATTCGTGGACCTGCTCGTGACCGGCTACCGCGGCAACGTCCTGTACCACAACAACGGCGACGGCACCTTCACCGACGTGACGGCGAGATCCGGAATCCGGAATCCGCCCTGGGGAACGAGCGCGGCGTGGGGGGACATCGATGGAGACGGATACCTCGACGTCTTCATCGGGCAGTACGCGGACGACACCCGCGACAAGGACCTCTTCTGCGGCGATCCGGCGACGGGCGTCCGCGACTACTGCCCCCCCATCATGTACGACGGCACCGTCAGCGTCCTGTATCGCAACAACGGCAACGGCACCTTCACGGACGTCACCCGTGAGGCCGGGCTCGGCGGCGCGCTCGGCAAGGCGCTGGGCGTCCTCTTCGTCGACATCGATCTCGACGGCAAGCCGGACATCTACGTGGCCAACGACGAGGTCATGAACTTCCTCTTCCACAACCTCGGCAACGGGAAGTTCGAGGACATCTCGATTTCCTCGGGCACCGGATTCGGCCTCATGGGAAACCCGCAGGGGGGCATGGGCCTCGATGCGGGGGACGTCGACGGCGACGGCCTGCCGGACATCGTCGTCGCCAACTTCGAGGGCGAGACCAACGAGTATTACCGGAACCTCGGCGGCGGCGTCTTCGAGGACCTCTCGGTCTCGTCCGGCTTCGGCCCGCCCACGGTCAACTACGTCAAGTTCGGCCTCAATCTCGTCGACGTGGACAACGACGGCGACCTCGACGCGTTCGTCTCGAACGGCCACATTTACGACCGGCCGCATCGCCAGGGCTCGAAGGCCGAGCAGAAACCTCAGCTCCTCTGGAACGACGGCAAGGGGCACTTCCGCGAGCGCGGCTGCGGAGCGCCGTTCCAGAGGGAGCTCGTCGGGCGCGGGTCCGCGGTCGCGGACTACGACAACGACGGCGACCCGGACATCGCCGTGTCGAGCTCGGGCGGGCCCCTGCAGCTCCTGCGCAACGACGGCGTGCACGGCAACTGGCTCGGCATTCAGCTCCTCGGAAGGAAGTCCAACCGCCAGGGCATCGGGGCCCGCCTCGTCGCCGAGACGGCCTCGGGCCGCAGGATCACGCGCTTCGTCGAGGCCGGCTCGAGCTATCTCTCCTCCTCCGATCCGCGCGTGCTCTTCGGGCTCGCCGACGAGAAGTCGGTGCGGAAGCTGACGGTGTACTGGCCGTCCGGGATCGTGCAGGTGATCGAGAACCCGCCCACCGGTCGCTACTCGACGATCGAGGAAGCCGCCGCCGCCCGGCCCTGACGGGCGGTATCATCCGCCCGTCGTGATCCCGGCTCCCCCGAGGCCGCTCCGGCGGAAGGGGGCGGGCGCGCGGCGTCGAGCCGGCGGCACTCTCGCCGCGCTCGTCGTCGCGGCAGGCCTCCCGGCGGCCGCCGCGCGCGCCGGCACCAACTACTGGGAGAGCGTGGGGCCCGACGGCGGACAGGTGGCCATCCTCGCGGTGGATCCCTCGACGCCCGCCACCGTGTACGCCGGGCTCGCCCCCGGAGGACTCTGCAAAAGCACCGACGGCGGTGCGCACTGGACAAACCCCCTCGGCCTCGGACACGCGCAGATCCTCGCGCTCGTGATCGATGGGTCATCGCCGTCGGTACTGTACGCGGGAATGCGGCGCTTCGGCGTCTACAAGAGCACCGATGGCGGCGCGACGTGGGCAGCGGCCAACAACGGCGTGACGGCGAAGCACGCCTTGTCGCTCGCGCTCGACCCGGGCAATTCGCAGCGAGTCTACGCCGGCACGGAGGCGGGGGTCTTCCGCAGCACCGACGGGGCGGCGACGTGGACGGTCGCGGGCACGGGCCTGCCGAGCGACAAGTTCTGGGCGCTCGCGGTCGACCCCTCGTCGGGCACGGTCTACGCCGGGACGAACGGTTCCGGCGTCTATCGCTCGACCGACCACGGGGCGACGTGGAGCGCCGCCTCGAATGGTCTGGCGCCGGGGCCGGTCTATGCGCTCGGTGTCGATCCGGTGCATCCCTCGAACGTCTACGCGGGAAGCACTCAGGGAGTGTTCCGCAGCGTCGACGGCGCGTCGACATGGATCTCGAGCCTCGCGAGCGGGACCATCTTCTCCCTCGCCATCGATCCGACGACGCCCTCGCGTGTCTATGCCGCGGACGCGGCGGCCGGAGTCGACCGCAGCGACGACGGCGGGCAGACCTGGACCTCGTCGGTCTCCGGCCTCCCCGGCGACGGCGTGAACGCGCTGGCGATCGACCCGAGCGCGATCGGCCCCGTCTACGCCGGGGTTCCGAGCGGGGTGTACAAGAGCATGGACCACGGGGACACCTGGACCGCGTCCTTCACGAACATGCGCAACCTGATCCCCCTGGCGCTCGCCGTCGACCCCGCGGCGCCATCCACGGTCTACGCCGGCACGAGCGTCGGCTTCTACGAGTCCACCGACCAGGGCGCAACGTGGACGCACCCGACGAACGGCCTCGGCGAGGTCAACGTCTACGCTCTTCTGATCACACCGGGAACACCGGAGCAGATATTCGCGGGGGCCGACGGCGGGGTCTTCCGCTCTCAGGATGGCGGAGCAACCTGGACCAAGGTGCTCACCGCCGATACGGTCGATGCGCTCGCGATCGATCCCCAAGACCCCTCGACCATGTACGCCGGTGGAGCGACCTCGGCGTCCACACCTCAGGGGTTCGTGTACCAGAGCCACGACGGCGGTGCGACGTGGGCAGCCTACGGCTCCTCGTCCGCGGCGCTTCCACCGGTCGACTCGCTCGCGGTGCCGCCGGCCGGGGGCGCCGCGACCCTGTACGCGGGCACCGATGGGGGCGCATGGGGCGCCGTCGCGCAAGCCGGCGGAGTCACGTGGAAGTCCAGCAGCATTCCCCAGTCCGTCACGATCTTTTCTATCGCGATCGACTCCACCTCCCCGACGACGGTTTTCGTCGGGACCGACTCGGGACTGCTCAAGTCGGTCGACGCTGGAAAGAACTGGCAACCGATCGACCCCAACACATCGGGGCTGCAGTCCCAGTTCATCTTCGCGCTGCTCTTCGACCAGAAGACCCCGGCCACCCTCTACGCCGGAACCGCCAACGGCTTCTTCGTCAGCATCGACGGCGGCGCCAGCTGGACCGCCCTCTCCGACGGACTGGGCGCGGCCCGGATCCTCTCGATCGCGGCCGGGCCGACGCCGATTCTCTACGCCGGCGTCAACGGCGCGAGCGTTTACCAGTATGGCAAGCCCGACCTGACACCGTGCTTCCCCGGGCCGTACGCGCTCTGCCTGAACAGCCAGCGATTCCGGGTGACGGCCTCATGGCAAACGACCGACGGCCGCTACGGCGCCGGCATGCGCGTCGGCCTCACGGACGATACCGGCTACTTCTGGTTCTTCTCGGGCGACAACGTCGAGCTCGTCGTCAAGGTCCTCGACGGCACGGGCCTCAACGGCCACTTCTGGGTATTCTACGGAGCCCTCTCCAACGTCGCCTACACGATCTCGATCCGCGACACGCACACGGGCATCGTCAAGAACTACACCAATCCGCAGGGACACCTGGCGAGCGTCGCCGACACCAATGCCTTCCCCGCCTCGGCCGCCCTGCCGTCGGCGCGCGGCGCTCCCGTTCACGCCGCCCCCAGGACGTTGGTGGCGCCGGCGTCCTCCACGGCCTGCGCGGCCTCTCCGGCGGCGCTCTGCCTGAACGCCTCGCGGTTTCGCGTCGACGTGTCCTGGAAGACCACGGACGGCCGCAGCGGCACGGGACAGGCCATGGGCCTCACGAACGACACCGGCTACTTCTGGTTCTTCTCGAGTGCCAACGTGGAGCTGATCGTCAAGGTGCTCGACGGCCGCACCACCAACGGGCACTTCTGGGTGTTCTACGGGGCCCTGTCGAACGTCGCGTACACGATCACGGTCACGGACACGGAGACCGGGACCTCGAAGAAGTACGGGAACCCTCAGGGAACGCTCGCGAGCGTCGCGGACACCGCCGCGTTCTGAGGGCCGGAGGCGTCAGGCTTCGCGAGGCCGTTGGGCCGCGAGGCGGGATGCCGCCACGGCGCCCAGGAAGCCCGCGATCGTGTCCGTGATCGCGTCGCCGAGCTCGCACGAGCGGCCGGGAATCCAGAGCTGGTGGATCTCGTCGAGCGATCCCCAGACCATCATGACGAGGCCGACGAGCAGGGCCCGCTTCCACGAGATCCGCACCGGCCCCGGCCCCGTCTCCTTCCAGCGAATGGCGAGGTACAGGAGAAAGCCCTGGACTCCGTAGAGGACCGCGTGCACGACCTTGTCGAAGTTCGGGATCGCGGAGACGACCGGCACCTCGGGGGGCGACGGCCACGAGGTCAGCGTGAAGAGAAAGAGCGCCCAGGCGACGGCGAGGACCCGCGCGCGGCGGACGGTCAGCGCGGCGAAGAAGCTCAACGTTCCGCCGGCCGCGGGCACAAAAACGAACCCCGGGCTCGCGCCCGGGGTCGGACGATGCAAGACGAACGAGGGCTCACGCGCCGCGCTTGGACGGACCGGTCCGGGAGGGACCCTTCTTCGGGGCGGGCTTCGCCGCCGGCTTCGTGCGCTCCTTGCCGCCGGAGGTCTTGCGCGACGGCTTCGGCGCCGCCTCCCGGGCGGTCTCCTCGCCCTCTCCCTCGGGCTTGTCCTTGCGGACGGTCTCGACGCGGCCGCCGGAGGCGCGGCGCGCCCGGTCGGCGAGGGACTCCTTCTTCGGACCCCTCTCCTTCGCCTCGAACTTGAAATCGACGAACTCGAGGATGGCGGCTTCCGCCGCGTCCCCCCGCCGTGCGCCGAGGCGCAGGATCCGGGTGTAGCCGCCCGGCCGGTCGACGAAGCGCGGCGCGATCGCCTCGAACACGCGCTTGACGGTCGTCCGGTCGGGAATCCAGCGCGCGACGCGCCGCCGCGCCGCGATGCCGTCCTTCTTGGCCACGGTGATCAGCCGCTCGGCGAGCGGCCGCAGCTCCTTGGCCTTGGAGAGCGTCGTCTGGATGCGCTCGTGGTTCATCAGCGAATCGAGCTGGTTCGAGAACATCGCCAGCCGATGCGCCGTCGTGCGGCGGAGCTTGCGCCCCGCCCGGTTGTGCTGCATGACGCTACTCGCTCTTCGCTTCGACCGGCTCGAGCTCCATGCCGAGGGAGAGTCCCATCGGACGGAGGATGTCCTTGATCTCGTTCAAGGACTTGCGGCCGAAATTCTTGGTCTCGAGCATGTCCTTCTCGGTGCGCTGCACGAGGTCGCGGATCGTCCGGATGCCCGCGTTCTTCAGGCAGTTCGCGCTGCGGACCGAGAGCTCCAGCTCGTCGACCGACTTGTTGAGGTACTCCGCCAGGTTCTCCGGAAGCTCGCCGTCGCCCGCGCCCTCGAGCGCCGTCTCGTGCTCGGCGTTGACGAAGATCGTCAGATGGTCGCGCAGCAGGGTCGCGGCGAGGCCGACGGCGTCCGTCGGCGAGATCGTCCCGTTGGTCCAGACCTCGAGGACGAGGCGGTCGTAGTCGGTGGCCTGGCCGATGCGGGCCGCCTCGACATGGTAGTTCACGCGGCGGACCGGCGAGTGCACGGAGTCGATCGGGATGTACCCGATGCCCATGTCGTCGTCGAAGTTCTTGTCGGCCGAGACGTAGCCGCGGCCGGTCGAGACCCGCATCTCCATCTGCAGGCGCCCGTTCTCCGAGAGCGTCGCGATCGGCGCGTCCGGATCGAGGATCTCGATCGCCGAGTCGCCCTGCATGTCGGCCGCGATGACCTTGCCCTTGCGCTCGACGTCGAGCGTGAGGATCTTCTCCTCGGTGGTGTGCATCTTGATGGGGATCTGCTTCAAGTTGAGGATGATGTCGGTCACGTCCTCGACCACGCCGGGCAGCGACGAGAACTCGTGCAGGACGCCCTCGATCTTGACGGCCGTGATCGCGGCCCCCTCGATCGACGACAGCAGCACCCGGCGCAGCGCGTTGCCGATCGTCGTGCCGAAGCCCCGCTCGAAGGGCTGGGCGTAGAACTTCCCGTAGGTGGACGTCAGCGTCTCGGTGTCGATCTCGAGGCGCTTCGGCTTCTGAAATCCTTTCCAAAGGGTCATGTGCTCTCCTCCGTCGGCGACTACTTCGAGTACAGCTCGACGATCAGCTGTTCCTGGATCGGCAGTTTGATGTCTTCCCGCTTGGGCAGCTCGACGACCGAGCCGGAGAAGTTCTCCGGGGTCAGGTCGAGCCAGGCCGGGACGCCGCGAGCCCGGGCCGTCTCGACCGAGGCCTTGATCTGCTCGTTCGACCGGCTCTTCTCCTTGATCGCCACGACCTGGCCCTTGGAGACCCGGTACGACGGAATCGAGACCTTCTTTCCATTGATCTGCACGTGGCCGTGCCGCACGAGCTGCCGCGCCTGCGCACGCGAGGCGGCGAAGCCGAGCGAGTACACCACGTTGTCGAGCCGGCGCTCGAGCTCCTCGAGGAGGTTCGAGCCCGTGATGCCCTTGCGGCTGTTCGCCCGCGCGAACGCGAGCCGGAACTGACTCTCGAGCAACCCGTAGATCCGCTTGACCTTCTGCTTCTCTCGCAGCTGGATGCCGTAGCCGAGAAGCTTCGAGCGGCGACGCCCATGCTGTCCGGGCGGGTAATTGCGGCGCTCGATCGCGCACTTGTCCTTGAAGCAGCGGTCCCCCTTCAGGAACAGCTTCATGCCTTCGCGCCGGCACAGCCGGCAAACCGAGTCGCTATAACGGGCCAAGCCCTAAGACCTCCTGAACCCAATCATCGATTTACGTCCTTCCTCCCGGCCTGGGTTCTCGAGCCGGTTTACGGACGATTTCAAATTCGAAGACCGGATCCGGCTCCCGGATTCGGTGCTTCGGATCTCTTCCCTAGACCCTCCGCCGCTTCCGCGGCCGGCAGCCGTTGTGCGGGATCGGCGTCGAGTCCTTGATCGACTTGATGTCGATGCCGCTCGCCTGGAGCGCCCGGATGGCTGACTCGCGGCCGGCGCCCGGGCCCGTCACGCGCACGTCGACGGACCGCACGCCGTGCTCCTTCGCGTGCTCCGCGCAGTTGGCCGCCGCGAGCTGCGCCGCGAACGGCGTGCCCTTGCGCGAGCCCTTGAAGCCGATGCGCCCGGCCGAGGACCAGGCGAGGATGTTGCCCTCCTGGTCGGCGATCGAGACGATCGTGTTGTTGAACGACGCCGCCACGGTGGCGAGACCGTGCGGAATCACCTTCTTTTCCTTCTTGCCGCCCGCGCGCGCGCGCTTGCCCTTGGGCTTGCCCGCCGCCGCCGGCTTCTCGGGGACCGCGGTCGCCGGAGTCGGTTCAGCCATTCTGTTTCCTCACAACAAATCCAGATTCCAGGATCCGACTTACTTCTTCGTCGCCTTCTTCTTGCCGGCGATCGTCTGCTTGCGCGGGCCCTTCCGCGTTCTCGCGTTCGTGTGGGTCCGCTGGCCGCGCACGGGAAGGTTGCGCCGGTGGCGCATCCCGCGGTAGCAGCCGATGTCCATCAGGCGCTTGACGTCCACCGCGATGTCGCGGCGCAGGTCGCCCTCGACCTTGACGTCGTCGGTGATCACCTTTCGGATCCGGACGACCTCCTCCTCGGAGAGGTCCTTGACCCGGGTGTCCGGACGGACGTCGGCCTTCTCCAGGATGAAGTTGGCCTTCGGACGGCCGATCCCGAAGATGTAGGTCAATCCGATCTCCACGCGCTTGTTCAGCGGCAGATCGACTCCCGCGATGCGTGCCATTTCCTTACCCCTGTCTCTGCTTGTGCTTGGGCGTCACGCAGATGACCCGCACGACACCCTTGCGGTGCACGATCTTGCACTTCGAACAGATCTTCTTGACGGACGCTCTGACTTTCACGACGGCTCCCTACTTGTACCGATAGATGATCCGACCCCGCGTCAGGTCGTAAGGCGACAGCTCGACGAGGACCTTGTCCCCCGGCAGGATGCGGATGAAGTTCTTGCGCATCTTGCCCGAGATGTGCGCCAGGACCTGGTGCTTGTTCTCCAGCTCGACCCGAAACATCGCGTTCGGCAGCGGCTCGACCACGGTCGCCATGACCTCGATCGCGTCGTCCTTGGCCATCTAAGCCCCCACCGCGGCCGGCCGAAGGCCGGACAGCGCGCCGGTCCCCAGGATCACCGCGCCCTGGGGCTCGAGGGCGATGGTGTACTCGAAGTGGGCCGACGTCGAACGGTCCCGCGTGCGCACCGTCCAACCGTCCGCATCGACGGAAACTTCCGCCCTGCCGAGGTTGAACATGGGCTCGATCGCGATGACCATCCCGGCCTTCAGCAGGCTCCCCCGGCCGCCCGGGCCGTAGTTGGGCACCTGGGGCTCCTCGTGGAGGGCCGTCCCGACCCCGTGGCCGACGAAGTCCCGGACGACCCCGTAGCCGTGAACCAGGGCCACCGCCTCGACGGCGGCGCCGATGTCCGACACGCGGGCTCCCGGCCGGGCCGCGGCGATTCCCGCATCGAGGGCCTTCCGGGTGACGTCCAGGAGCTCCGCCGTCTCGGGCGCGATCCTCCCGACCGGGACCGTCCGCGCGGCGTCGCCGAAGTACCCGGCGAACACCGCCCCGCAGTCGATGCCGACGACGTCGCCCTCCCGGAGCGCCCGCCGCCCGGGGATGCCGTGAACGACCTCGTCGTTGACCGACGTGCAGAGCGTCTTGGGATATCCCCGGTAGCCGATGAACGCCGGCCGGGCCCCCTGCCGGCGGATCTCCGCCTCCGCGATCGCGTCGAGGTCGGCGGTGGTCACGCCCGGGGCCACCGCCTTCTCGACGGCTTCGAGCGTCTCGAGGACGATGCGGGAGGCCTCCTCGAGCTTGACGAGCTCGGCCTGGCTGCGCAGCGTGATCACGACCGGCTCCCGGCCTTCCGGACGGACGCCAGGGCGTCGTCCACGCGCAGGGCGACCTCGTCGATCGATCCGACTCCGTCGACCTCCGCCAGGAGGCCCTTGGTGGCGTAGAAGCCGGCCAGGGGCTCGGTCTTCTCCCGGTAGACGCGCAGGCGCTCGCGGATGGTCTCCGGCCGGTCGTCGGCACGTCCCTCCGCGCGCGCCCGGGAGAGCATCCGCTCGACCAGCGCGGACTCGGGGACGCCGAAATTGACCGAGGCATTGAGGCTCTCGCCCGACTCCGCGAGCATCTCCTCGAGGGCGCGCCCCTGTTCGAGCGTTCGCGGGAAGCCGTCGAGGATGAAGCCGTTCCGGGCGTCCTTCTCCGCGATCCGCTCGCGGATCAGGGCCACGATGAGGTCGTCCGAGACGAGCTCGCCCCTCTCCATGATCGCCTGGGCCCTCATCCCGAGCGGCGTCTTCTCGCGCACCGCCGCCCGCAGGATGTCTCCCGTCGAGATGGCGGGCACCCGCAGGCGCTCCGCGAGGAGCTTCGCCTGGGTTCCCTTGCCGCTGCCCGGAGGTCCGAGGAACACGATGCGCATCGAGTGCCTAACTCCTCCGTCCCCGGATGCGGCTCTTCTTCAGGAAGCCCGTGTAGTGGTGCTCGACGAGCTTCGACTCGATCTGCTGGACCGTGTCCATCGCGACGCCCACGACGATCAGGAGCGACGTGCCGCCGAAGTAGAAGTTGAAGCCGAAGCCCTGGGTCAGGAACTTCGGCAGCGCGGCGTCGAGCCACGGCCCGATGCCCGGCACGCCCTGGATCTTCAGGCCGTTGTTGAGGATGTCGGGCAGCAGCGCCACGAAGGCGAGATAGACCGCGCCGACGATCGTGATCCGCGAGAGCACCGTGTCGATGTAGTCGGCCGTCTTCTTGCCCGGCCGGATGCCCGGGATGAACCCGCCGTACTTCCGCATGTTGTCCGCGGTGTCGGTCGGGTTGAAGACGATCGACGTGTAGAAGTAGCAGAAGAAGAGGATCCCGACCCCGTAGAGCAGGATGTAGAGCGGGTGGCCCATCGAGAGCGACGTCGCTGCCTTCTTCATCCAGTCGGCTCCGGAGATCTGGGCGAGATAGCTCGGCAGCGACAGGATCGAGATCGCGAAGATGATCGGAATGACGCCGCCCGTGTTGACGCGGAGCGGCAGGTACGTGTTCTGGCCGCCATAGACGCGCCGGCCGACGACGCGCTTCGCGTACTGCACGGGGATGCGCCGCTGGGCGCGCTCGACGTAGACGACGAGCGCGACGATGGCGGTCATGAAGACGAGCACCGCGAGGAGCGAGAAGATCGAGATCGTCTGGTTCTTGATCTGTCCGAAGAGCCCGAAGATCGCGCGCGGCAGGTTCGCCACGATGCCCGCGAAGATGATCAGCGAGATCCCGTTGCCGATTCCCCGCTCGGTGATCTGCTCGCCGAGCCACATGATGAAGATCGTGCCGGTCGTCAGCGTCAGGATCGTCATCAGGCGGAAACCCCAGCCCGGGTGCGGCACGAGCGGCGCGCCGCCGGGCGCGACCTGCTTCTCGAGCCACAGCGCAATGCCGCTCGCCTGGATGAACGAGAGGAGGACCGTGCCGTACCGGGTGTACTGGGTGATCTTCTTGCGGCCCATCTCGCCTTCCTTCGAGAGCTTCTCGAGGTAGGGCCAGACGACCGTCAGGAGCTGCAGGATGATCGAGCTCGAGATGTACGGCATGATCCCGAGCGCGAACACGGACAGGCGCCGCAGGGCGCCGCCCGAGAAGATGTCGAGGAAGCCGAAGATCGACCCCGCCGACGCCTTGAAGAACGCGTTGATCGCCTGGGGATCGACCCCGGGCGTCGGGATGTGCGCGCCGAGACGATAGACGGCGAGCACCAGAAACGTGAACAGGACCCGCTTGCGCAGGTCCGGCACGTTGAAGACGTTCAAGAAGCTCTGGACGGCGCTCAACGGGACAGCACCTCGCAGCGCCCGCCAGCAGCCTCGATCCGGGCCTTCGCGGACGCCGAGAATTTGTGGGCGGAGACGGTCAGGGCCTTCTTCAGCTCGCCGTCGCCCAGGATCTTGACCGGACGGCTCTTGCGCGCCAGGCGCGCATCGGCGAGAGCCTGCGGCGTGACCGCGCTGCCCGCCTCGAAGCGGTCGAGGTCCCCGAGGTTGACGATGTCGTATTCGACGCGGAAGATGTTGGTGAAGCCGCGCTTGGGCACGCGCCGGTGGAGCGGCATCTGGCCGCCCTCGAACCCGCGCATGTGCCGGTAGCCCGTGCGCGACTTCTGGCCCTTGTAGCCGCGGCCCGCGGTCTTGCCGTGGCCCGAACCGGGACCGCGGCCGACGCGTTTGCGGTAGTGCGTCGCTCCGGCGGCGGGCGCGAGGTCGTGGACCCCGGTCGCGGCCGGGCGCGCGGGCGCCTCGACGGCCTTCTTCTGCGGCCGCGGCGGACGCGCGGCGGCCGGGGCCTTCGGCGTCTCGGCGACAGCCGCGGCGGCCTTCTTGGCCTTCGGCGCTGCCTTCTTCGGCGCGGCGGCCTTCGGAGCGGGCTTCTTGCCCGCCGGAGCGGCCGGTTTCGTCGTCTTCTTCTTCTCGACCATGGTTCTGTCCTCAGCCCTTCGTGACTTCGACCAGGTGGCGGACCTTCCGGATCATCCCGCGGATCGCCGGCGAGTCCTCGCGCACGACCTTCCCGCCGAGGCGGCCGAAGCCGAGCCCGACGAGGGTCGCCTTCTGGTCCTTCGGCGTGCAGATGCCGCTCTTCACGAGGCGGATCTCGAGGCGACTGGCCGCCTTCCCGGTCTTCGCCTTTTCGGCCTTTTCGGCCTTTTCGGCGGTCTTGTCCGCGGTCACGCCTTCTCCTCCGCCGGCTCCGCCGCGCTGCGGCCGCGGCGCTTCGCGATCTCGTCCTCGTTCCGCAGGCGGAGCAGGCCGTCGAACGTCGCCTTGATGACGTTGTGCGGATTGGTCGTGCGCAGCGACTTCGTCAGGATGTCCTGGATGCCGACCGACTCGAGAACCGCGCGGACCGGTCCGCCGGCGATGACGCCGGTGCCCGCCGCCGCCGGCTTCAGCAGGACGCGTCCGGCCCCGTACACGCCGATGATGGCGTGGGGGATCGTCGTGCCCTTGAGCGAGACCTTCTGCATGCTCTTCTTGGCCATCTCGATCCCCTTCTTGATGGCCATGGGGACCTCCTTGGCCTTGCCCGAACCGTAGCCGACGCGGCCCTGGCCGTCGCCGACGACGACGAGCGCCGAGAACGAGAAGTTCTTGCCGCCCTTGACGACCTTCGTCACGCGGTTGATGTGCACCACGCGGTCGATGAGCTCGCGCCCCTGCGCGTCGCGCTCCTTCTCGCGCTCCCGCGGCGCCCGGGGACCCCTGCTGCTGCTCATCGCTTCTCTCCCGTCGTGTCCATTCCTAGAACTCCAGGCCGCCCTGCCGGGCGGCGTCGGCGAGGGCCTTCACCCTGCCGTGATAGCGGTAGCCGCCGCGGTCGAAGACGACCCGCGTCACGCCGGCCTTCTTCGCGCGCTCGGCCACGAGGACTCCCACCTTGCCCGCGGCGTCGCGGGACGCGCCCTTGGCCGCGTTCTTCCGCAGATCGGCGTCGAGCGAAGAGGCGTGCGCCAGCGTCGTGCCGGAGCCGTCGTCGATCACCTGCGCGTAGATGTGCCGGCCGCTCTTGAAGACGGCGAGCCGCGGCCGTTCCTGGGCGCCGCGCACCCGCTGGCGGACCCGCCGGCGGACCTTGTCCCGGGCTTCGGTTCGTGCTTGCGATCGGTTCATCGTCACTTCCCGCCGGCCTTTCCGACCTTGCGCCGGATGATCTCGTTCGAGTACTTGATGCCCTTCGCCTTGTAGGGATCGGGCACGCGAAGCTTCCGGATCTCGGCCGCCGTCTGGCCCACCTTCTGCTTGTCGGCGCCCGTCACGGTCAGCTTCCCGGCCTTCGCGTCCACGGCGACCGCGATCCCTTCCGGGATCGGAAAGTCGACCGGGTGCGAGTACCCGAGCGAGAAGACGACCGACTTGCCCTTGACCTCGGCCTTGTAGCCGACGCCCGAGATCTCGAGCTCGCGCGTGAAACCCTTCGTGACGCCCTCGACGGAGTTGGCCACGAGGCTGCGCAGGAGCCCGTGGCAAGCCCGCGTGTGCGGCTCGTCGTTGGCCCGCGCGATCTTCACCTGGCCGTCGGCGACGGCGACGCTCAGTCCCGAGGGGATCGCGCTGACGAGCTCTCCCTTCGGTCCCTTGACGCGGACCCGTTCCGTTTCGGCCTTGACCTCGACCCCCTTGGGGATCGCCACCGGCATTTTCCCTATGCGCGACACGGCTGTGCTCCTTCGATCCTCACCAGACGTTGCAGAGAACTTCGCCGCCGAGACGCTTCTCGCGCGCGGTCTTGTCCGTCACGATGCCGCGCGAGGTGGACACGAGCGCGACCCCGAGGCCGCCGAGAACCGTGGGAATCGCGTCCGCCTTCGCGTAGATCCGCCGGCCGGGCCGCGAGACGCGCTCGAGACCGGACACGATCGGCTCCCCTTCGTGGTCGTACTTCAGGCCGACGCGCAGCGTGGCGCGCGGGCCCTCCTCCGTGCGCCGATAGGACGCGATGAAACCCTCCTGCTCGAGCACCTTCAGGACCTCCTCCTTCAGGCGCGAGGCGGGCATTTCCACCCGGTCGTGGCCGGCGCGCATGCCGTTGCGCAGGCGGGTGAACAGGTCGCTCAGCGTATCGCTCGTCTTCATCGCGTCACCACGAAGCCTTCAGGACGCCGGGGATGTACCCCATGTTGGCGTTCTGCCGGAAACAGATGCGGCACAGCCCGAACTTGCGGAGCACGCTCCGCGGCCGGCCGCAGACGCGGCAGCGCCGGATCGTGCGCGTCATGAATTTCGGCTTCTTCGCCGCCTTGATTCGCATTGCCCGTGTGGCCATTTGTTCCTCGAATTCCGTTGCTACTTGGCGAAGGGCATGCCGAGCTCGGTCAAGAGCGCCTTCGCCCGGTCGTCCCGGCCCGCCGTCGTCACGATCGTGACGTTCAGTCCCTTCGACTTGTCCGTCTTGGCGTAGTCGATCTCCGGGAAGATGAAGTGGTCCCGGACGCCCAGAGTGTAGTTGCCGCGGCCGTCGAACGCCTTGCGCGAGACGCCCCGGAAGTCGCGGACGCGCGGCAGCGCGATATTGATCAGGCGGTCCAGGAACTCCCACATCCGGTCGCCGCGCAGCGTCACGCGGGCGCCGATCGGCATCCCCGTGCGGAGCTTGTACGTCGCGATCGACTTCTTCGCCTTGGTCACGAGCGCCCGCTGTCCCGCGATCGCCGACAGTTCCTCGGCCGCGCCCTCGAGGATCTTCGGGTTGGCGACCGCCTCCCCGAGCCCCATGTTCAGGACGACCTTCTCGACCCGCGGGATCGCCATGGGGTTGTCGATCCCGAACTCCTTCTTCAGGGCCGGGGCGACTTCCTTCGCGTATTTCTCTTTGAGTCTCGCTGCCATGTCCGTCCGTTCCGTTTCTTCCGTCCTACGCCAGCACCGCGCCGCTCTTCTTCGCGACGCGCTCGGGGTTGCCCTCGTTGTCCCGGCGGCGGGCGATGCGCGTCCGGACGTTGCGGTCCGGGTCCACGAGCATCACGTTGGAGATGTGGATCGCCGCCTCCCGCTCCGAGATGCCGCCCGCGATGTTCTTCGACGGGTTCGGCCGCGTGTGCCGCTTGATCAGGTTGACCCGCTCGATGATCACGCGGTGGGAGCCCGGGAGGATCCGCAGGATGCGGCCCTGGCGTCCGCGGTCCTTGCCCGCGATGACCACGACCGTGTCGTTCTTCTTCAGCTTGTGTTTGACGCGCATCAGAGCACTTCCGGGGCCAGGGAGATGATCTTCATGAACTTCTTCTCGCGCAGCTCGCGGGCGACCGGCCCGAACACGCGGGTTCCGATCGGTTCGCCCTCGTTGGAGATCAGGACCGCCGCGTTGTCGTCGAAGCGGATGTACGAGCCGTCGCGGCGGCGGTGATTGCGGCGCGTCCGGACGATCACCGCGCGCACGACGCGCTTGCCGTGCTTCTCGACGAACGGCGAGTCGGGCGCCGCCTCCTTCACGGAGGCCGTGATGATGTCGCCGAGGCCGGCGTACTGCCCCGCCGAGCCGCCCCGCATCCGGATGCAGGCGATCTTTCGGGCGCCCGAGTTGTCCGCCACCTCGAGGATGGTTCCCATCTGGATCATGGCCTTCTCCCCGACCTCACGCCTTCGTCACGATTTCGCGCAGCCGCCACCGCTTCAGCTTCGACAGGGGGCGGGTCTCCTCGATGCGGACCCGGTCCCCCACCTTGGCCGTGTTGCCCTCGTCGTGGGCATGAAAACGGCTCGTCCGCTTAATCGTTCGCGTGTACTCCGCGTGCTGCACGCGGCGCTCCACCTCGACGACGATCGTCTTGTCCATCTTGTCGGAGACCACGCGACCCAGCTTGATCGCCCGGCCCTTCTTGTCCGACTTCTCCACCGTCTCGCTCACTTGGCCGCCTCTCCCTTCAGCTCCAAAGCCCGTCGATAGGTCTTCACGCGCGCGAGGTCGCGGCGCAGGACCCGCAGGCGCGTCGGATTTTCGAGCTGGCCGGTCGACTGCTGGAGGCGCAGCTTCCAGCTCGCCTCGCGCAGCTCCTTCTCCTTCTCCGCGAGGTCGGCGGCGCCCTGCTGCGCCAGCGTCTCGCGCTCCTTCTTCTTCATCGGACCTCCATCTCGGACTCGCGCGTGACCAGCCGCGTCTTCAGCCCGAGCTTGTCGGCGGCGAGATCGAGGGCCTCCTTGCCCGTGGCGAAGTCGACGCCCTCCATCTCGTAGAGGATGCGGCCCGGCTTGACCACGGCGACCCAGCCCTCGGGCGCGCCCTTGCCCTTGCCCATGCGCGTCTCGGCGGGCTTCTTGGTGTACGGCTTGTCCGGAAAGATGCGGATCCAGATCTTGCCGCCGCGCTTGACCGCGCGGGTCATCGCGATGCGGCCCGCCTCGATCTGCCGGGCCGTGATCCAGCCGGGCTCGAGGACCTGGAGGCCCATGTCGCCGAAGGCGAGCTCGCCGCCGCGGTAGGCCTTGCCCCGCATGCGTCCCCGCTGCTGCTTCCGGTATTTGACTTTCGAGGGCATCAACATGGCGTCACTCGTTCCCGGGCCCTAGGCCGCGTTCTTCCTTCTGTTCTTCGCCTTGTGCTGCTCGCCGCGGTAGATCCAGACCTTCACGCCGATCTTCCCGTACGTCGTGTTCGCCTCGGCGAAGCCGTAGTCGATGTCGGCCTTCAGCGTGTGGAGGGGCAGACGGCCCTCCTGGTACCACTCCGACCGCGCGATCTCGGCGCCGTTCAGGCGTCCCGCGCACCGGATCTTGATTCCCTGGGCGCCGAAGCGGAACGCGGACTCGATGCCCTTCTTCATCGCGCGGCGGAACGCGACGCGGCGCTCGAGCTGCATCGCGATCGACTCGGCCACGAGCTGCGCGTCCGTCTCCGGCCGCTGGATCTCGATGATGTTGATGTGGACCTCGGTCTTGGTCCGCTTCTGCAGCTCGTCGCGGAGCTTGTCGACCTCGGCGCCGCGCTTGCCGATGATGATCCCGGGCCGCGACGTCTGGATGTTGACCTTCAGCTTCCCGGCGAAGCGCTCGATGTCGATCTCGGAGACGCCGGCGTGGGACAGGCGGCGCTTCAGCTCCTTCCGGAGCTTCAGGTCGTCGTGCAGGAACCCGAGGTAGTCCTTCTCCGAGAACCAGCGCGAGTGCCAGGTCCGGTTGAAGCCGAGCCGGAATCCGTAGGGGTGAACTTTCTGGCCCATGGTTCTCCTTAAGCCTCGTCCGAGAGCTCGATCGTCACGTGGCTCTTCCGGTGCAGGACGCGATACGCCCGGCCCATCGGCGCGGGCCGCACCCGGCGCTCCTGCGGCCCCTTGTCGACCGTGATCTTCCGGACGACCAGCTTGTCGACGTCCAGGTGCGCCTCCTTCTGCTCCGCGTTGGCCACCGCCGAACGCAGCGTCTTCAGGAGGTCGCGGGCGGCGGCCTTCTTCGCGAGGCGCAGGATCGCGACCGCGTCGTTGACCGACTTGCCGCGCACGAGATCGGCGACGAGCCGCACCTTCTGCGCGGAGCCCTTCATGTAGCGGAGCCGGGCGGTGGACTTCATGACTGCCTCACGCCTTCGGCGCGGCCGGGGCCGCACCCGGGGCGGCCTTCGGCGCCGCGCCCGGAGCGCCCGGCGCTCCCGGAGCGACCGCCGCGCCGGCCTCGGCGGCCTTCTTGCCGCCGTGTCCCTTGAAGATCCGGGTCGGCGCGAACTCGCCGAGCTTGTGCCCGACCATGTTCTCGGCCACGTACACCGGGATGAACTTCCGGCCGTTGTGGACGGCGATCGTGTGGCCGACCATGTCCGGGATGATCGTCGAGCGCCGCGACCAGGTCTTGACGACCTTTTTCTCGCGCGACGCATTGAGCGCGGCCACCTTCTTCGAGAGGTGGTCGTCCACGAACGGGCCCTTCTTGACGGAACGCGTCATCGTTTATGCCTTCGACTTGCGGCGCCGGACGATGAAGTCGTCGGTCCGCTTGTTGTTGCGGGTCTTCATTCCCTTCGTCTTCCAGCCCCACGGCGACGTCGGATGACGCCCGCCCGAGGTCTTGCCCTCGCCGCCGCCCATCGGGTGATCGACCGGGTTCATCGAGACGCCGCGGTTGTGCGGGCGCCAGCCGAGCCAGCGGTTGCGGCCGGCCTTGCCGATCGACACGTTCTCGTGCTCGAGGTTGCCGACCTGCCCGATCGTCGCGTAGCACTCGATGTGGACCTCGCGCACCTCGCCCGAGGGCAGGCGCACCTGGGCGTACGCGCCCTCCTTGGCCATCAGCTGCGCCGCCGCGCCGGCCGAGCGCACGAGCTGGCCGCCCTTGCCCCGCGTCAGCTCGATGTTGTGGATCGTCGTGCCGAGCGGGATCGCCTTGAGCGGCAGCGCGTTGCCCGGAACGATGTCCGCCGCCGGACCGGAGACCACCTTCGCGCCGACCTGGAGGCCGTTCGGCGCGAGGATGTAGCGCTTCTCGCCGTCCGCGTAGTGGAGCAGCGCGATCCGCGCCGTGCGGTTCGGGTCGTACTCGATCGAGGCGACCTTCGCCGGCACGTCCACCTTGTCGCGGCGGAAGTCGATGATCCGGTAGAGACGCTTGTGGCCGCCGCCCATGAAGCGGCTGGTCTGCCGCCCCTGGCTGTTGCGTCCGCCGGTCGCCCGCAGGCCGACCGTCAGGCTCTTCTCCGGACGGACCGGAGACAGATCCTGGAAATCGGGCATCGTCTGGAACCGCCGCCCGGCGGAAGTCGGCTTGAACTTCTTGACTGCCATTACACGCCCTCGAAGAACTCGATCTTCTGATCCGGCGCGAGCCGGACGTAGGCCTTCTTCCAGGCCTTGCGTTGACCGACGAAGCGGCCCATGCGCTTCCACTTGCCCTGTCGGTTCGCCGTGCGCACGTCGATCACCTTCACGCCGAAGAGCTTCTCGACGGCGCGGGCGACCTCGATGCGGTTGGCCGAGCGCGCCACCTCGAAGCACACCGTGTTCGCGCTCTCCTTCAGCCGCGTCGCCTTCTCGGTGATCAGCGGCCGGCGGATCAATTCCTGCGGCAGCATCTACTCGCCTCCCAGGTTCTCGACGACGCGCGCGAGGGCCTGCTGCGAGAGCACCAGGTTGCCGTGCGCCAGGACGTCGTAGGCGTTCACGCCGAGCGCGTCCACGAGCTTCCAGCTCTTGACGTTCTTCGAGGCGCGCACGAAGTTCGCGTTGTCGCGCGAATCGACGAAGAGGGTCTTGCCCTCGAGGCCGAGGCTCCCGACCGCCGCGACGAGGTCCTTCGTCTTCGTCGTCGAGACCTCGAGCCGGTCGATCACCAGGATCCGCTCCTCGGCGAGCCTCTTCGAGAGCACCGCCTTCAGCGCGTTCTTCTTCTCCTTCACGGAGACCGACTGCGCGTAGGAGCGGGGCACCGGCCCGTGGACCGTGCCGCCGTGGCGGTGGATGGGCGGGCGGCTGCCGCCCTGGCGGGCGCGTCCGGTCCCCTTCTGCTTGAAGGGCTTCTTGCCCGAGCCCGAGACCTCGGAGCGCACCTTGGTCTTGTGCGTCCCGGCGCGCAGGCTCGCGAGGTGCGCCTTCACGACCTCCCAGACGAGGTGCTTGCGGTACGGATAGTCGAAGACGCCGGCCGGAACCGGCAGCTCGCCGACCCGCTCCTTCTTCCAGTTCCAGACGGGAATGCTCGCCATGCTCATGCCTTCTTCGCGTAGGTCGAGCGCACGATCTTCACGATCGCGTTCCGGGCGCCGGGCACCGGGCCGCTCAGGTACAGGAGGTTGTTCTCGGCGTCGACCCGCACGACGACGAGGTTCTTTACGGTGGCCTGCCGGCCGCCCAGGCGTCCCGAGGACCGGGTGCCGGGGTAGACGCGCGACGGGAACGCCGACGGGCCGATCGAACCGGGCGCGCGGTGGAACATCGAGCCGTGCGTCGCGGCGCCGCCCCGGAACCCGTGACGGGCGACGACGCCCATGAAGCCCTTGCCCTTGGACGTGCCGATGATGTCGACGTGGTCCTTCTCGGCGAAGACGTCGCAGAGGACCTTGTCGCCGGGCTTCAACTCGTCGCCCTTGTCCGCGCGGACCTCCATGAGCGTCCGCATCGGAGCGATCCCGGCCTTGTCGAAGCGGCCGCGGGCGGCCTTGTTCGCGCGCCGGTCGGGCCGCGCGCCCACGAGGCCGATCTGGACGGCGTCGTAGCCGTCCTTGTCGGCCGTCTTCTTCTGGACCACCAGGCAGGGGCCCGCCTGCACGACCGTGACGGGCACGACCACGCCCTCCGGCGTGAAGATCTGGGTCATCCCCACCTTTTTTCCGATGATGCCGTGTACGGCCATAACTCGCTCGCTCGTGTCTTACTTGCCGAAGGCCTTGATCTCGACGTCGACGCCGACCGGAAGCTCGAGCTTCATCAGCGCGTCGACGGTCTGCGACGTCGGCTCGAGGATGTCGAGGAGGCGCTTGTGCGTGCGCATCTCGAACTGCTCGCGCGACTTCTTGTCCACGTGCGGCGAGCGGTTGACCGTGTAGCGGGAGATCGCCGTCGGCAGCGGAATCGGCCCCGCGACCTTCGCTCCGGTGCGCCGCGCCGTGTCGACGATCTCGCTCGCCGACTGGTCGAGGATCCGGTAGTCGAACGCCTTGAGGCGGATCCGGATTTTGTCGTTCTTCATGCTATCGCCCGCTCACAGTTAGGGAAACTCTCACTCACCACTACTCGATGATCTCGACGATGGTGCCGGCGCCGACGGTGCGGCCGCCCTCGCGGATCGCGAAGCGCAGCCCCTTCTCCATCGCGATCGGCGTGATCAGGTTGATCTCCAGGTTCACGTTGTCCCCCGGCATCACCATCTCC